>CAZRBV010000023.1:0-46730 GCA_964598425.1 uncultured Isosphaeraceae bacterium
CGTCCACCGCCATACCCATCGTGAGTACGACACCAGCAAGCCCAGGCAACGTAAAGGTGCCCTGCATCATCGCCATGACGCCGAAGATGATGATGCCGTTGAACACCAGCGCTGCATCGGCCACCAGACCAGCGCCGAGGTACCAGACAAACATGAAGACGCCGACGACCAGAACCGCCCAGAGGAACGCTTCAAGGCCTCGCGTCAGATTGTCCGCGCCGATCGAGGGGCCGAGTACGCTCACGGCGATCGGCTCCGGGGAAAGTCTCGCCTCAAGCGATCCCGCGGCGAGTACCCGCATCAAGTAGCCAAGCTCTTCGGGCGAGAAGGAGCCACTGATGACGCCGCTGCCCGAAATCGTCTCATTGAGGTTTGGTGCCGAATACACCTTGCCATCGAGCACAATGGCCATCGGCTCGCCGACGTGCGGCTGGCTCAGCCGGCTCATCAGCCCGCCGCCGTTGGGATCGAGGCGGAAGCTGATCGCCGGACGGCCAAGCTGGTCGACTGTTCGCCCAGTTCCTTCGACCGACCATGTTGAGTCGGCACGGTGGGTCATCGCTTTTCCGGGCTGGGTGTAGAGCAGGATGTAGTGTTGCCCGTCACGCTCGGCAGCCACAAGCCGGTATTTCGATGCGAAGTACGCAACCGGATCCGCTTCGAGTGCCGCAAGACCGGCTGGCGAATCGACCCACTGCTGCAAATCGTGAATCGGGAACCACTTCGCCAGAATGGAATCTGTGTTGTCAGGACCGACGTCGGCCAATTGTGAACGCATCCGCTCGACGTCCACGCCTTCAACGGACCCTGGGCGGGCACCGATATGGAAGTCCAGAACACCGGCCCCCTGCAGGAGCCGCATGAGATCCTTCGGGTCATCCAACCCGGTACGACGAGCCTGGTACTCGGCCCAGGCTTCGACGATGTCATCGAGTCCATCGGACGCGGCAGGAAACTCAATCCCCAACTGCTCCAGCGCCACTTCGCGGGGCGATGGCTTGAGCACAGCTCGGCCGTCATCGCCAACCACAATATCGCCAGCCTCGTCCCGGACTACTTCACGTGAATTGGGGAGTTCAAGCACACGAACAACCCGGCTCCGATCGAGGCTCATCGAGAGCAGTTCTTCCTGCAGCGTCTCGGCCTCGACCTCGGCATCAGCAATGGCCTGCTTGGCAGCGTTGACGGCTGCGGCATCGCCCGACTCCTCGGCAGCGGCAAGTTGGGATTGCAATGCCCGCGCGGTGTCGTAGGCAGCCTGCAAATCGGCGACCAATGCGCCGCGGTCTCCGCCACCGCCGAAGCGATCCACTGCAGTTCCGTCAATCAGTGCTCGTTCAAGTGCTGAACGCTTGATCTCGGTCGCCTGAATAAAGGAGTCGAGGCGGTCCCGGTAGGCGTCACCAAGTCTCTTCACTTCCTCGTTTGGAAGCGGCATGACGACCTCGATCCGGTCGCTGCCAAGCGGTGTCATCGAGATATCAAGAACGCCCTGCGGATTGACGCGCTCGGAGAGCACGCGAATTGTCTGGTCGAGCAGCGCAGCGCGGTCGGTTCCCTCGGGCATACGCACCGAGTAGACCAGGCTCACACCACCGCTCAGGTCGCGGCCAAGTCGAATGCGGTCCTCGGGCGGATTGACTGCCCAAAGGCATCCCCCAAGGACACCAAGGATGACGATCAGCTTCCAGAATGCGTTCTGCATGGGTCGAGGGTTCTCACTGTTGCGAGGCGATCAGCCTGCAACTTGCTCGGTGTCGGTTGATTCGGTCGAGGGCTTCGACTCGAGGACCTGCTGAAGTGCCTGACGCGACACCGTGATCCGTGAATTAGAGTTTGAGTGGGTTTCAAGAACGGCCGTGTCCGGCTTGAGTTCGATCACACGGCCGATGATGCCGCCGATGGTCTGTACGGTATCGTTCTTGCTGATCGCGGAGAGCATTGACGCACGCCGCTTCTTCTCTTTGCGTTGGCTGAGCATCGAAAACCCGACCACGGCGACCATCACAAAGATAAGGATCATGAAAAAGTTGTCGCCAAACGGATTCCCTGGTGCTTCTGCAGCACCTTCGACGGGCAAACCGTCGGCTCCAACGGTCGCGGTATGAGCCGCATCGCCTGGTCCGCTCGCCATTGGCGGCGGTGGAGCGGACGCATCGGTCGTCCCCTGCTGTCCGGTAGCAAGCCACAACACACTGTCCCCGCTCATGATGATTCCGTCCGTGATCATCGATCTGTGCTCCGATCCGCTGAGACCTCAGGCAGGGCCACCAGTGGAGCCGGGCGCCGCCACAGCGGGGACATCCAGCACCGGCCAGGCCCGGGCCAGCGAAGACCACGCATCATCCCTGATAGCCCGCCTGATGTCCACCATGAGGCGTTCGAAGTGCCGGATGTTGTGAAGGCTCAAGAGGATCGGCCCCAGCATTTCACCCGCGATGAAGAGGTGTCTGAGGTAGGCCCGGCTGAACCCGCCGCCACAGGCCTCGCAGTCGCAACCCTCCACAAGCGGCGACAAGTCCTCTCGGAAGCGGGCGTTGCGGATCTGGAGCCGCCCGTGAGGCGTGAAGACGCCTCCATTTCGTCCGTTTCGGGTCGGAAGCACGCAGTCAAACATGTCAATGCCGGATCGGACCGCCGCCATGAGATCTCGCTCATAGCCGACTCCCATGAGATACCGGGGGCGATCTGCCGGCAGAAGCGGCGCGGTCATGGCCACGGTCGTGGCGATGGCGTCCGAGGTTTCTCCAACCGCGACACCCCCGATGGCATACCCAGGCAGGTCAAACGCGGTGACCTGCTCGGCGGACCGTCTTCGGAGTGCCTCGCTCGGCCCACCTTGAACGATGCCGAAGAGTGCCTGCTCGTTCTGGCGACCGTGTGCGGCCACGCACCGCTCCAGCCACTGGGCAGTTCGGTCAACCGCGGCAGTCAGCCTGCGATGATGATCCTCGCCGACCTGCCGGTCATGCGCCTCGGCGAGCTCCGGCCGCCGCTCACGCAACCGCTCGGATGAGTCGACCGATGGCGGGCAGTCATCGAACGCCATGATGATGTCAGCCCCCAGATTGTTCTGCACCTCGATGGCGCGTTCGGGTGTCAAATGAATCTTCGATCCATCAATCATCGACTTGAATGTGATCCCGTCGTCGTTCAACGTATTCGTATCAGCGAGTGACCACGCTTGGAACCCACCGGAGTCCGTGAGGATTGGTCCATCCCATCGCATGAACTGATGGACGCCCCCGAGCGATCCAATCAGGTCATCGCCAGGCCGCAGCATCAGGTGAAACGCATTATTGAGAATGATCTCGGCCCCGGTCGCGCGGACTTGCTCCGGCAGGATTCCCTTGACGCTCGCGCGTGTCCCGACCGGCATGAACGCAGGCGTCGCAAATGACCCGTGCGGTGTATGAACCCTACCAACACGGGCCGGCGTCGATGTCGAAGTCGAGTCAATCTCGAAACGAAGCGGACCACTCACGATGAGTCGTCCCGCTGCGAGGCTTCCTGCAGGAGCCGCTTCTCCCTCGCCGTCAGGCTCTGCAGTCCTTCCCGCGAAATCTTGGCAAGGATGCGATCAATCTCATCGTGCCGTGGAACCCGCGCCGTCCGCTGCCCGCCAGATCGGAAGTGCCGTGATGTCGGATCAAATCGCCCAAGCCAGTCGAAGAAGCGGTGGAGACGCTGCGGGTATCGGATGAACCCGAATCCGGCGATCGCGCCGCCGAGATGCGCCGCCTCGCCTCCCGCGTTGTCTGTCCCGAAGAAGATTGACACAATCGAAATGACGATCAGCACCCACGCCACGGTCGCAAGCTTCATCGGAAGAATAAAGAACAGCAGCACCATCACATTGGGCGCCAGGAAAGCCCCTCCGACAAGCACGCCAAATACGCCAGCGGAGGCGCCAATCAGCGGTGTGCCGGTCGCATTGAACAGGAGGCCAGGGATTGCTGGAAGGCCAAGACTGTCAACCCACACATAGCCCGCCAGGTTGAGCAGCAGGTAGAGCAGTCCTCCCGCAACTCCGCAGAGCAGGTAGAACGCGAGATAGCGTTTGCCACCGAGCACGCGCTCAATCAGCGGTCCAAAGAAGTACAGCGCGATCATGTTGAACATGAGGTGGAAGAGATCAGCATGCAGAAACTGGAAGCCAATCAGCCTCCAGAGTTCGGCACCGCCGACCACCTTCTTGGTCGAAAAGTGCATGAATCTCTGCAGCGGGGATGCATAGCTTCCTTCAGCGATTGCCAAAAGCGTGCCGGACTGGTCGTACACCGGCAGACCGGCGATGACTTCCTGATGGTCTCCACCCTTCTTGTCCTTGATCGTCACCCGCATCTGGGCCCGCTGCGTGCCGAGATAGGTGTCTGCAGGTCGGTCCTGCGTCCCAAAGAACGGCGTACCGTTCACTTCGACCCACGTCTGGTCGGGCTGCTCAACCCAGTATCGCCCGGATTCGATCGGCCCGGCGAATTGGGTCAGGAAGCCGTCGAGAACAAAGACTGCGACGCAGAGGATGATCAGCCAGGCATTGACCGTCCGCAGCCATGATCGCTCCCCGCCCATACCTCCTGAAGACATGCGGGGCGATCTCGGTGACTCTCTCAGGTAATCACGATCGGCCAGACCCATCAGGAATCACCCTCCGCTCGCCGCCACAAGAGAATCGCTGCCAGAGACTTCCCGTCGATGAATGTTCCATCGGCAATCATGGAGTCAACCTGCTCCATCGTGAAGGCCTCGGCCACGACCTCCTCGCCCGGCTCAGGACACGGAGACCCTGCGATCATGTCGGTCGCCACGTATGCGTGCATCAGTTCATCGGCAAACCCCGGCGAGGTGTAGTAGGTACCAATCGCCGTGAGGGTTCCAGCGGAGTAGCCCGTCTCCTCAGCCAATTCTCGGGCGGCAGTCTCAATTGGCGGCTCGCCGGGCTCACGCTTCCCAGCAGGCAGTTCCCACAGCGGTCCCCCTACCGCGATTCGCCAGTTTCGAACGAGCACGAGCCGCCCGTCATCCAGAACGGGAACAATCGTGACCGCCCCCGGATGGCGAACGACCTCCCGAATTCGCTCACAGCCATCGCCGTCATGCCACGAGCATCGCTCGACCGTGAAGATACGGCCTTCCAAAAGTGGTTCCCTGGCGATGGTTCGGGTCGTCACGGCAAGGGGATGATACGGTGCGGGCGCATGCCGCGGCGAGATCCTCATACCGAGCCACAACCTCTGATCTCCTTCAGAGATGTGCACAAGCGATTTGACGGCCCACCCGTCCTTGATGGTATGGATCTCGATGTCGTAACGGGCCGGACAACCGTCATCCTGGGTCCAAGCGGTGCAGGCAAGAGCGTCATGCTCAAACTCATGATCGGCCTGCTGCAGCCCGAAGCGGGCGAGATCTGGTTCGGCGGCACCCGGATCGACCGACTGGCCGAACGCCATCTCGGTGACATCAGAAGGCGAACCGGATTCCTGTTTCAGCAAGGTGCCTTGTTTGATTCCATGACCGTGCTGGAGAACGTGTCGTTTCCCCTTCAGGAGCACACGAATCTTGACGCCGCAGCCCGCCGAAAACGCGTCCGGGAAACACTGCAACTGCTCGGGGTCGCCGAGCTGATGGCCAGACTTCCTGCAGAACTTTCGGGCGGGCAACGCAAGCGAATTGCGCTGGCCCGCGCGGTGGTCCTTCGCCCTGAATGCATGCTCTATGATGAGCCCACGACGGGGCTCGATCCAATCCGCAGCGACGTCGTCTCCAAACTCATTCAGATGCTTCGCAGCGAACTACATCCGACCAGCGTGGTGGTCACACACGATATCCCGCTTGCATTCAAGGTTGCGGACCACATGGTGCTGCTGCGACATGGCCGGATACATATGGAAGGGCCACCGGAAGCATTCTCATCGAGTGAAGATCCGGTGATTCGCTCCTTTCTTGACGGACACGCGACCGAAGATGATCTCGAACCCACCGATACGGAGGCTGCGGTATGAGCCAGCGATCTCGTGACACGCTCATTGGTATCGCTGCCGTGGCAGCCGTTGTTTCGATGATCCTGCTCCTGCAGCTGTTCGGTGAGATCGATACGGATGTCACGTGGCGGCTCACGCTGCAGGCACCGTCCACCTCCGGGATTTCCGACAGCAGCAGAGTGACACTCGACGGCGTACCAGTCGGATCAATCGAACGCGTGGAGGTCGTCCCCACTGGCCCGTGGCCAGTTCGCATCACCGCAGCCATTGACGAAGGGATCGAGATTCCCGTTGGGGTGCAAACACTGACTTCTGTCTCGCTCCTCACGGGCTCGGCCAATCTCTATCTCGAGTCTCCCAAGGATCGAAGTGGCCAGATGATGCCAACGGATGGGTCTGCCGAGCTCAATGGCCCGATCGCGTCAGCGGCGATGCGGGACATTGTCGATGCACTTGACGATCGCATTGGTCCCACACTCGGAACGATCAACGAGCTGGGCCAAGCCTGGGCACCCGTCGGTGACGGTCTGGCCGCCCTGCTCGGAAACGGTGAGGGCGAGGGGGGTGAGGGCATCCCAGGCGTCATTGCACGGGCAGACGCGGTGCTTGCCTCAGCGCAGTCATGGTTGGATGACCCGGAACTCCGACGCGAAGCCAATGAAATCATGCACCTGGCGCTGGCAAGCGTCGATCGAGCGGTGACGGCGTTGGAGTCACTCGACGAACTCATCGCGCATGTCGATGTTCGCTCCGAGACCGTGACAACCGAGATAGCAGGTGCGGGCCGGGCCTTGGCCGAGGCGCTCCATCAGGCCAGCGGAATCATGACGGGACTGCGCGAGGGAGAAGGAACCGCAGGGCAGCTCCTTACCAACCCGGACCTGTACAACAGGTTCGCCGAAACAGCCACACAACTCGATAGGCTCTCAGAGTCAATGCGGCTGCTCGTCGAACAGGTACGCGAAGAAGGCGTTGGGCCACTGCTGGTCCCCTGATCACAGTGCCTACCTGATCACAGTGCCTACCTGATCACAGTGCCTACCTGATCACAGTGCCCACCTGATCACAGTGCCTACAGGGGCGCTCGCATACCGACTTCAACGGTTCGACGAGGTGGCAGGTCGAGCATGTCCGGCATCACGGTGGCGTTTCGAAGCAGGTAGGCAAAGACGGCAACCCGCCATCTGGCCATGCCGTGGTGCTCACCCACAACTGCGATCTGATCGCGACGCACCCAGTACGTGAGCGAATTGGGGTCGGCTGGCAGGCCCCGCTCGACAGCATCGCGAAGCATGGATGGGACATCGGGCCGCTGCAGATACCCGAATCGGATAGATGCCATCCAGACCCCGTTGCCACGTTCCTCAAGCCTCAATCGCTGCTGGTATGGCACACGCGGAACGCCTAGCGCCTGCAAATGGACGATCGCGATCGTTTCGGGAAGGTTTGGAAGATGTCGCTGCAACTTTCTGATCGTCACAGGTGTGATCTGCCGGCTTCTGGCAAAAAAGACCCCGGTACCCGGCCACCGCTCGGTTGCGCTCTCATGGAGCGATTCCACAAATCGTTCGATCGGCAAACCGTCCTCGAGACGCCCGCGATTCACCAGCCGGATGCCCTTGCGCCACGTGGCGATGAGAATCAGAACGAGTACAGCCACCAGCAGCGGCATCCACCCACCATCCAGGATCTTGGATGCGTTCGATGCGAGAAACAGTAGATCCACGCACAGCACAGTGACCACGACCGGCCCAAGCAGCCACCATGACCAGCGCCAACGACGCCTGGCAACCACAGCGAACAGGATCGTTGAAATCGCCATGACCCCGGTCACGGCAAGGCCGTAGGCGCCAGCAAGTGCTGCGGCGGAACCAAAGAGCAGTACGACCAGGACGCAGGCGATGGCCATGATGATGTTGACCGCAGGAATGTAGATCTGCCCTTCAACATCGGACGTGTGCACGACACTCAGCGGTGGAATCAGGCCGTGCTGCGCCAGCTGTCTCGTCGTCGAAAACACACCGCTGATGATCGCCTGCGATGCAATAATCGCTGCGACCGTTGCGACGACCACCATGCCGATTCGCATGCCGTCCGGCACCAGGGCGAAGAACGGGTTCGCCGCCGAAGCGGGATCAGCCAGCACAGCCGCCCCCTGCCCGAGATAGGACGCCACCAGACTTGGGCAAACGACGATCCACCACGCGAGCGTAATAGCGCGGCGACCAAAGTGTCCCATGTCGGCGTAGAGTGCCTCCCCGCCGGTCAGGCACAGGACCACGCCGCCAAGCATGAGAAAGGCCACGCCCGGTGCCTCTCCGATGAGCGCGATGCCCCATGTCGGAGAGAACGACTGGAGGATTTCCGGCGAGGCGAGGATGCCACGAACACCCAGCACAGCAATCAACACGAACCAGGCAAGCATCAGCGGACCGACAAGCCATCCGATCCGGCCACTTCCGAATCGCTGCGTGAGAAACACGCCAATCACAATGAATGCCGATGCCACAACAACCCAGTGCGCATGTCTCGCTTCCTGAGTTGACTCCAGCCCCCCCATGGCACTGAGCACGCTGATCGCTGGCGTGATGATGCCGTCACCGTACAAGAGTGCGGCGCCGGCAAGCGCGATCCACAGGAGCCATCGCCCGGCTGGCGCGCCTGCCTCGTCTTCCCTGGACCGTGCGAGGCTGAGAAGGGCTAGCAGACCGCCCTCTCCCCCGTTGTCGGCCCGCATCAACAGCGATACATATTTGAATCCGATGACAAAGAACAAGGCCCACAACATGAGTGAAATCGCGCCCATGACGTGGGGCGGAGACGTTGCATCAGCACCGCCGAGAACCAGCGTCGCCCGGAGCGCATAGAGCGGACTTGTTCCGATGTCGCCAAACACGACGCCAATCGCAGCGAGCGCGAGAAGCGGCAGCCCCTTGCGTTGATGATGCGTCGGCTTCTGTGGTGCAGGCCCACCCATGCGTGGACCCTACCACAGGCGACCACCAGCCGGCCCGCATGGGCCGGCTGGTTCTCGCCCGCTCTCCTGTCACCTGTCTCCTGTTCGAACGCACGTACACACTCGCGCATCAACACCATCGCCAGGCAGATCAACCATCCGCGCGATGACAGCTCCGCCAAAGAAGACAGGAGAATCCTCGGGTACTACACGTCCAGCGCGAACCTACTGAGCGACGACGATCTCAACGCGGCGACTTTGCTTTGCCGAGCCCATTGGTCGATCAGGGCCATAACTCATCACGGCGATTTCGCCCGAGCTGATGCCTTGATTCGTCAGGTAGTTCCGAACGGCCCAGCCTCGCTCAAATCCGAGGTGGTGGTTCGTCTTGTGGCCGCTCTTCTTGATGGGATCGGTGTCAGTATGGCCGGCAACAATGATCTCCTTGCCGGGGTACTGACTTCGGAGAACTTCGGCGACGCGCTGGAGCGCCTTCTTGGCGGCAGGCTTGAGCGTTGTGCGGCCGGAGTCGAACAACACGTCACCTTCAACGGCCACGGTGACATCGTTCGGTCCATATGTTGCGGTCACGCCTTGAATCCCATCGAATCCGCGTGCGCTGGAGGAATCGAGTTTGGTCTGCCACTCGGCAGATTGCTGCTCAAAGTCTTCCCGCTGCGTGCGGAGCGTCGTGTTGGCCTGCCGAAGCTCACCGTTGGCGGCTTCCAGCGCCTTGTCGCGCTCGTCGAGTTGGGAACGCAGTTCAGTGTTCTCCTGCTCCAACAGCGCCATGTGATCCTTGTCCTCCTGCGAGGAGCAGCCTGTTGAAGCGAGGGTCGCGGCCGCAAAGGCCAGTAGCATCGGCAAAGTCAAGCGCATGGTCGGGTTTCCTTTCCGCAACGGTCTGTCGTTCCATCGGTTGTCGGCACGGCCTCCGCGCCGGTCTGCATTGAAACCGCTCCGCGGCTTCTTGTCCAATCACGTGAGTTGTCCACCGGTTCGACGAGGCCCGCCTTTGGCATCTCGACCGTCGGCATCAGAATGCGCCAGCCCCGCTTGACCAGCGGACCGCTGCACAGCAGCAGGACCGTCGCCACGGCAAGGTGGGGACCATAGGGAAGCTCCCGTTTCGCTTTACCTCCAAACCGGCTCAGCAGCACGACCACAAGCGTCCACGCCAGCCCGATGAAGGGTGCCAGGAAGAAGATCAGGATGGGAAGGAACCAGCCGAGAACCGCCCCGACAGCTGCCAGGAGGTGCACATCCCCGAGTCCCATCGCCTCGCGGCCGAACGCCAGCGTCCCCAGGATCCGAACAGCCCAGACCAGCCCACCGCCGACGAGCCATCCAGCCAGAGATCCCCCCAACGCCTGAAGCCACCGTGGCGGCACACCGTCCAGCCCAGCGAGTGCCCACCCTCCAAGCACGATTCCGGCCACAATCGGTGCGAGAAAAAGCAGCTCCAGGGCCATCTCTCGGCGGGCATGCGGGTACTCCGCCAGGGTGTCGCCCTCGGGGACGTAGTCCTCGTAGTCGGCGAAGCTCGGGCGAATGCGTCCGGTCATCAGCAGCGTCATTGACACACCGACGCCAAGCATGCCCCCTACGGCCGACCCGCTCGCAACCCAACCGGTTCCTGGAATCGGCCAGTGCAATGCTCGCGGCCCCGTTCCAGTCGCCACCATGGACTCAATGAGCCAGAGAACGATGGCCGCGCAGGTCACGAACACCGGAATCGCAAGTGGGATGAGGTACGTTCTCGCATCGATCACCGTCATCGAGAAAAGCCCGGCGATCATGAATGCAACAGCTACGTACGCCGGCCACGCCCGCGTGAACTGCTGCTCCAGCCACCACGATCCGCCTCCCTCCCACCACAGTGTGTCGGCGGGATCGACCATGAAGAGACATACGTACAGTCCGGCGAAGACCAACGCCATACACAACTCGACAATCGGATACACCGGCGAGATTGGTGCCTTGCAGAATCGACACTGGCCACGCAACAGGATCCAACCGAGTATCGGGAGATTCTCACGGATGAAACGAAGTCGCCCACCGCAGGTCGGGCATCGACTTGGAGGATGCGACAGCGACATTCCTCGAGGAAGCCGCCAATTCACGACATTGAGAAAGCTGCCGACACAGGCTCCGAACAGAAAGACAAAGACCAGCCACGGACCATGACGCAAGGCACTTTCGGTGAGTGAGACAAATCCAAGCATGCGGGGTCAGGTGGGGTCCGCCGGAGATTCGTCTGCAACCGACTCGAGTTCCTCAGCGACCGCATCGAGCACCTGTCGGCACCTCGCCACAAGTGCCTTGCCTCGGCGGTGGGCGACCATGGCCTCTTCCAGCCCGATCTCGCCAGCATCGATTCGTTCGATAATGGATTCCAGCTCCTGGATTGCAGCTTCGAATCGTAGGTCCGCAGGGTCGACAGCAGGTTCGCTCATGCGCAGAGGGTAGATCGCCTCGCGTTCACTCGCCAGCCACGGTCGACCGGATGGTGCCCGATGCCACACGGGTTTCGATCTCCTCACCGATCTGGACATCCGTTGACCTTCGGATCACCTCGCCTGTCGCCGTCGTTGTCAGGCTGAACCCGCGGGCGAGCACCGACTCGGGCCCCACAGCTTCAAGAACCCGCAGTCGCTGTCGCAATCTGGCCTCTGCCCGCTCGACTCGCTGGCGAATGGCCCGATCGAGAGGGAGTGCCGTCAACGCAGTGCTCGCCGCCGTCACTCGCCTGATCAGGGCCTGATCGAGCCTCCCGGCCTGCTCGCCCACGAGTTCCCGGCGAGCAGACAGCACGGCATGTGGACGCCGCGCAAGCATCGCCCGCTCGACTTCGGTGAGCCGTTGGCTCGCTGCCGCGAGCCGAAGGCGGATGGCTGCCACCAGGGCCTCGCTGCCCCTCTCGCTCCGCTTCGCTGCAGTAGAGACCAGCGCTCTCAGGCGGCGGGCGAGCGCGTCTCGAAGAAGGTCCAGACGCTGCGATTCCTCTTCACGATCCGGCAACAGCACCATGATCGCCTGCGTCGGGGTTGACGCCCGGCGGTCCGCCACAAGTTCGGCAATCGTGGTGTCAGATTCATGCCCGACAGCAGCGACGATCGGAGTTCGCGCGAGGTGAACAGCCTCGGCCACGACTCGCTCGTTGAAGGCCTGCAGATCCTCAGCGGAACCACCCCCTCGGGTCAACACGATGGCATCCACGCCCCGCTCGGCCGCGTGGGCATCCAGATCCGCGAGTGACTCGGCAATTCTCGCCGCTGCGGTTGCCCCTTGCACGGGGACATCGACCAGTTCGATTCGGCAGGCAGGCCACCGGCGTGCCGCAGTGGCCCGCACATCATGAAGGGCCGCGCCCGCGCTGCTCGTCAGCACCGCGATGCGGGTCGGCACCGCTGGAAGAGGCTTCTTCGCAGCCTCTTCGAACCAACCCAGACCGCGAAGCTCGGCGCAAAGCCGGCGAAACGCCGCCTGACGCGCCCCCGCTCCCACCGGCGCGACGGCTCGAACCCGGAGCTGGGTTCGGCCCTGCGGTGCCCAGTGAACGAGCGAGCCGTCGACCTGGACGGCATCACCGATGGCAATCGGTGATGCGCCCAGGCGGACGTCCGAGGCCCACATGACACACTGAATGCTCGCTTCGTTGTCCCGGAGCGCGAAATACCAGTGCCCGCGCCGCTCACTGAACGCGGCCACCTCGCCTTCGACGCGAATCGGATCAGCGATTCCGTTCTCCAGAGCAGCCGATATCTGCTTCGCCAGATCGGTCACGCTGATCGCTGGCCGCTCATGCGGCCCCGGAGTCGGCTTCCAATCGAAGGGCAGTTGGCTCATTCGGGCATGTGTACCACGAATCGCAGGCTGATCGAGCCCAGATCGGTGATACTTCTTCTCAGCGATGACCGCAGCAGCCCTCACTCTGACGACACCCATCCGCGACTTGCCTGACGCCGGCGAGCCGCTGGCGAGAGCCATGTACCGGTTGGGATTGCGGTGCGTTGCTGATCTGCTGCTCCACGCGCCGAACCGGTATCGCCGCACACGACCCTGGCAATCGCTCTCTCAGGTGGCAAAGGAAGCTTCTGCCGGCACCATGGATGACATGGAGGTTCGCGGCGAAGTGGCGTCCATTCAACGTGGATTCGGCCGCGCACCAAAGATCGAAGTGGTCCTCGAAGATGACAGCGGTGACATCGATCTTGTGTTCTTCAATCAACCGTGGATGCAGCGCAAGTTGCACCCCGGCATGCGCATTGTCGCCACTGGAAAGCCGCGTGAGTATCGCGGCCGCGTTCAGATCGCGAATCCCGAGTGGCGACGGCTTGAAGATGAAGCCTCGCTCTCCGCGCCTCAAAGCGATGATGATCACGCCTCCATCTGCCCGGTCTACCCGGCGTCCGAAGAAGTCTCGTCCGATCGAATTGCCGCGGTGATTACAGGTGTTCTTGACGAGGCTGTTGCCCTGCTCGAAGATCACCTGTCGGAGTCATTTCGCGCAAGCCACGGTCTGCCGGACCTTGCAACGGCGTACAAACATCTGCATCGCCCTGAACTCGATGAACAGATTGCCTCTGCTCGACGACGCCTGGCATTTGATGAACTCCTGCTCCTGCAGTTGGGCGTCATGATGAAACGGTTCCATCGCCGAATACACCTGCGAGCCGCACCGCTTCCGCTCACCGACGAGGTCAGAGCTCGCATCTCGGCGCGTATTCCGTTTTCCCCCACAGCGGCTCAGGATCGCGTCATCGGCGAAATCGGCGCAGACCTCGCCAAGGACATCCCAATGAACCGTCTTCTGCAGGGTGATGTCGGGAGCGGCAAGACAGTCGTGGCGCTCGCTGCGATGCTGCAAGCCGTCGCCCACGGCAAACAGGCTGCGCTCATTGCGCCGACGGAATTGCTGGCCGAGCAGCATGCGAGAACACTTCGGTCGCTCCTCACGGATGCGACGGTTCGCCTTGAACTCCTGACGGGATCCATCACTGGCGCTGCCCGACGGGATCTTCTCGAAGCCATCTCTACCGGCGATGTCGATCTCGTCGTCGGCACGCATGCCGTGCTCACTCAGGATGTCATCTTCCAGGAACTTGCTGTTGCCGTCACGGACGAGCAACATCGCTTCGGTGTTCATCAGCGTGCTTCGCTCCGAAACAAAGCGGCCGATGAGACGCAGTGCCCGCACCAACTCGTGATGACA
This sequence comes from uncultured Isosphaeraceae bacterium, assembly GCA_964598425.1. Lineage (GTDB taxonomy): Bacteria > Planctomycetota > Phycisphaerae > Phycisphaerales > SM1A02 > UBA12567. The sequence goes on from CAZRBV010000023.1 coordinate 14,153, forward strand.
GCGACGCCGATCCCCAGAACGCTTTCGCTGACGGTTTTCGGCGACCTCGATGTCTCAATCATCGACGAGATGCCGCCGGGACGTGCCCCGATTATCACGACCGCCATCGACCGCGGCGGTGCCCTTGACGCCTATGACGGCGTCGCTACGGCAGTGCGACGCGGTGAGCGCGGCTATGTCGTGGTACCGGTCATCGAAGAGTCTGCGGCAGGACTGACGGATCTTGAATCGCACCTCGACTCTCTGTCCACCGGTCCGCTCAAACACTGCCGACTTGCGGCCATGCACGGTCGACTGGACGTCGCAACTCGCGATGCCATCATGGAACAGTTTCGAATGGGCGAGATCGATGTCCTTGTCGCGACAACCGTCATCGAGGTCGGCGTCGACGTTCCCGAGGCGACGATCATCATCATTGAGGATGCCGATCGATTCGGACTCGCCCAGCTCCATCAATTGCGTGGTCGCGTCGGCCGAGGCGAGCAACCAGGCCGATGCGTACTGATCGCGGAGCCAACGACCGATGAAGGCACAAAGCGGATTGCGGCCATGGTTGAGACGACCGATGGATTCAGGATCGCTGAACGTGATCTGGAGATTCGCGGCCCCGGCGAGCTCTTTGGAGCCAGGCAGTCAGGCTTACCGCCCTTCCGAATCGCGTCGCTCCCACGTGATCTCGAACTCCTCGCCCTTGCGCGGCGCGATGCCATCGCCTGGGTCGAGCGGGATCCGCTTCTGACCCTTCCCGAGCATGCCCTGCTCAGACGGCGGCTCCTCAAAGCGCATGGCCGCTGGCTTGGCTTGGGAGACGTCGGATGAGCGATCAGCGCGCTCTCGCCGCCGAGTTCGATCGGCTCGCGGCACTCATGGAGATCACAGGCGCCAACGCATTTCGAGTGACTGCGGTGAAGCGTGTCTCACGCGTGCTGCAGGAGTTCGAGGGCAACCTCTGCGAAGTCGCCGAAACACCAGGCGCGCTTGAAGCACTGGACGGCATCGGAAAGGGAAGCGCCGAACGCATTCGCGAGTGGTGCAGGACAGGGCGTCTCAGTGAAATGGACCGCATCGCAGCCAACGTCCCGGATGGGCTCATCGGCCTGCTCGACATTTCCGGCCTTGGTCCCAAGACCGTCGGACGCCTCTGGCGTGAAGCCGCTGTCACCGACAAAGCGACCCTACGGGCCGCAATCAGTGATGGCCGGCTGGCTGCCCTTCCTCGCATGGGTGCCAAGACGATTGCCAACATCGCTGACTCACTTGACTTTGCCGAGAAAGCAGCCGAGCGAACTTCGCTTGGCACCGCGTTGCCGCTGGCTGAGCGTCTGTGCGCTGAGTTGGCCGAGGTGCGTGGCACCGAGCGGATCGTGTGGGCGGGGTCGCTTCGGCGTGGGTGCGAGACGATCGGAGACATCGACCTGCTGGCAATCACCGCCGACCCGGCAGGACTCGTCCAGGCGTTCACCGAGCGGCCGGGTGTGACCAAGGTGCTCGCAGCCGGTGACACGAAGGCATCCGTACGCCTGGACGATCGAATCCAGATCGACCTGCGCATTGTTCCCGAGCACAACTTCGGCGCCGCCTGGTTGTACTTCACGGGATCGAAGGAGCACAACGTTGAACTCCGGCATCGAGCGCAGCAGCGATCTCAGCGACTCAATGAGTACGGGCTCTTTGAAGATGACGGCGATGCATCGCCGCCTCAAGATCGCGGCGTGAGCCCAATCGCATCGGAAACCGAAGCCGATATCTACGCCGCCCTGGAATTGCCCTGGCGACCACCGGAGTTGCGTGAGGCGCGAGACGAGATCTCCGGCGAGCCCCCACGGCTTATCACGATTGACTGCATCCGCCGCGACCTTCATACGCACACGACGGCGAGCGACGGACATCTGTCAATCCGAGAGATGGCCGAAGAAGCGATCCGCCGCGGGTACGACGCACTGGCCATCACCGACCACTCCAGATCAAGCGTTCAGGCCAATGGTCTCTCTATCGATCGTCTGAGATCGCATGTTCAGGCCATACATGACGTGAATGCATCGCTGCCGGAGATTACGCTGCTCGCTGGATCCGAGGTCGACATTCATACGGATGGCACGCTCGACTACGACGATGAGGCACTCGCGATGCTGGACATCGTCGTGGCTTCCCCACACGTCGCCCTTCGACAGTCGCCCAGTGATGCGACGAGACGGCTCGTGCGGGCGGCATCCCATCCACTGGTACACATCATCGGTCACCCGACTGGCCGAATGATCGGGCGGCGCCCGGGCCTCGAACCGGATATGCGCGTAGTCTGCGAAGCAGCCGCCGAGCACGACACGGCACTGGAAATCAACGCTCATCCGAAGCGTCTGGATCTACGGGATCGCCATGTCCGCATCGCCCTTGAAGCTGGTGGGCTGATCTCCGTCAATACCGACGCTCATCAAGCAGCGCACTTCGACTTCATTCGGTATGGCGTACTCACAGGGCGGCGAGGTGCCTTGACTTCCGAGTCATGCCTCAACGCATGGCCGCTTGAGAGGCTGCTGGCATGGCTGGCCCGGTAGACTCCGGCTCGACCCTCAGCCGCCGTTGAGATACCCTTCCACCCTTATGTTCGATACGCTCACCGACCGCCTGACCGGTGCCGTCCGCCGCCTCTCGGGGCAGGGACGCATTACCGAATCCAATATTCGCGAGACCATGGACGAAGTCCGGACCGCGCTGCTGGATGCGGACGTCAACCTGGAAGTTGTCGACACCTTCTGCGATGACGTGCGACAGGAGGCACTCGGCGAAGAGGTCCTTCGCAGCCTCCGGCCTGGCGAGCAGATGGTGGAGATTGTTCATCGCCGGCTCGTCGAGTTGATGGGGCCGGTCGACGAGCACCTCGTCGCCGCCGATCCGGGCCCCACGGTCATCATGGTGTGCGGGCTACAGGGAACAGGCAAGACCACGACCTGCGCGAAGCTGGCTTCGTGGCTCCGTCGGAACGGTCGAAGTGTGCTGGCCTGCGCCGCCGACTTGCAGCGGCCAGCCGCCGTCGAGCAGCTACGCATCGGTATCGAGAAGGTCGCTGAGTCGGGCAAGGGGCAGGCCCGTGTCGGGTTCTATGGCGAACCTGACAAGTGCGCGGCCTACGGCGAAGCTGTCGGTGTAGCCGTCGAAGTCTGCCAGCGAGCCGTCAAGCATGCCAGGGCCGAACGGTATGACGTGCTGCTGGTAGATACCGCGGGTCGGCTCCATATTGATGAGCCGCTCATGAAAGAGCTCCGCGGCGTGCAGTTCGCAACACAGCCGCATCACATGCTGCTCGTTGTCGATGCAATGGCGGGGCAGGACGCCGTCCGCTCTGCTGCGGCCTTCAACGAACAACTTCCGATTGACGGCGTCATCCTCACGAAGCTTGACAGCGACACCCGTGGTGGCGGCGCGTTGTCGGTCAAACATGTCACGGGAGTGCCGATCCGGTTTGTCGGCACCGGGGAGCGGTTCGAAGACCTCGAACCCTTCCACCCTGAACGCATGGCAGGTCGGATCCTCGGGATGGGCGATGTCGTGTCTCTGGCCGAGCGTGCCAGAGAGGAAGTCGACGAAGCCGAAGCAGAGGCACTCGCCGAGAAGATGGCCAAGGGCCAGTTCACGATGGATGACTTTCTCAAGCAACTTCGCTCGCTCAGACGCATGGGCAACATGAAGCAACTGCTCGGGATGCTGCCGGGCGTGGGCCGCATGCTCAAGGGCGTGGACCTCGACGACGGACAGTTCGATCGCATCGAAGCGATGGCCGGATCCATGACTTCTGACGAACGAGCCGACGTCTCGATCATGAACAAGTCGCGTGTACGGCGCGTATCTCGCGGCTCTGGAACGAGCGGCCCCGAAGTCAACAAACTGCTCAAACAATTCGACATGGTCCGCAAGATGTCGCAGCAGATGGCGGGCATGGGCGGCCGCATGCAGGCCGCCAAAGCAATGTCAGCAGGCGCCATGCCGGACCTGGCTGGCATGGGCCGCGGCTCAACCAAGACAAAGTCGGCCAAGTCCGGCTTCAAACGTCGCAAACGCAAATAGCGTCGCGATCACATCACCGCGAACCGGAAGCGTCGGCCTTTGGGCGTAGCGTCAGCTCTCTCAGTTTTGGTATGACCAAATCGGACAGCAATATCTTGCAGCACGCTGCGATCGGAATCGCCAGCAGCATGCCGTAGGCGCCCATGACCGAGCCACCGGCGAGTACGGCCACGAAGATCGTCACCGGGTCAAGGTTTGTGGCCTTGCCAGCAATCAGCGGGGTCAGGACCCAGCCATCAAGCGCATTCACGATGGCGAACACCACGGTCGGCCAGAGAAGCACGCCCCACCATGCCATCCGCTGCGCCTCGGGAAGATCCAGCTCGGCTACAGCAAGCAGCAGAATGGCAACAGGAATGCCAACAAGACCGAGGAATGGCACGAGACTGAAGGCCCCGACAATGATGGAGAGCAGGATGGCATATGGCACTCCGATGAATGCCCAGCCAACTGCATAGAGAACCGCCATGATCAAGGCGATCACAATTCGACCCCGAACAAACCCAGCCACCGCGGCATCCATCCGATGCAGAAGCGGGATGATTGTCGGGCGGTGGGCCTCGGGAAGCATGCTGTCGCAGAATTCGACCACTCTCGGCCAATGCAAACTGAAGAAGAAGAAGTAGAACGGAATCAGAAAGGCAAGCATGCCGATCGCAATCGCCTTGCCGACAACCGCCCACGCCACGCGCCCGGTTGTTCCTGCAATCCCGAGAATGTCGATGGGCGCGTTCTTGGCGGCATCGGCGGCGTCTGCGAGGACAGATGAAGCTGCTGGCGGAGCCGCCGCTTCGGTGCTGCTCGAGCCCTTGGCACCTTCATCGCCGGGCTTGGGCACCGCCGCAGCGGGCTCGGCAGCATCCTCGGAGTCGGCCGACTCCGGCAGGAACATGACGACTTCCATCACGCTCTGCTGATACTCGTGCGGGACGTACTCCCCTACCAAACGCGTCAATCGCGCCCGTATCAACCCGCTCTGGACATCATGCACGACTCCCGCTGCTTGGGACACAACGCGAGGAACGAGCAAGCCAAGTCCAATGACGAGGACCAGCGTGATGGCCGTCAGCAGCCACGACACACCGCCAAGACGTCCAAACGGAATCCATCGAACTCGGGCCATCCAGGCGATGAGCGGTTCGAACAGGTAAGCCAGGAGGAGGGCTACCAGAAGTGGCACCGTCACATCCCGCATTGCGTAGCCCAGCCAGAACAGGAACGCGACAACAAAGGCCGCGAGCACGTCACGGAATCCCCGGATCTCCCAAAGGTGTAAGTCTCGTGCTGGTCGCGGCGGCCTTCCTTGGCTCATGCGACATCTCCTCTGTCACATGGACAAGTCAGCCGGGTTGAGGCGTTCCGATACGCGACTCAATGTCTCTCACATTGAACGCCTCTCGGAAGTCAAACACGTTGCTGAAGTCATCGATCGTGTCACCAGGTTGCTCCGAGAAAAAGCCAGCCTGAATCATCGAGTAGACGATCCTGCCGAAGTCCTCGGTGCGATGCACCCGCCAGCACTCAAGCACCGTCCGGGCCATCAAGCCGTACCGCTGAATCGCAAAGTCTCGAAGGCCCATACAGAGTTCCTGTCCGGAAACGTGCCGGTCGAGGGCGTACAGATCTCCGCCTTCAGCGTGGATCTGATGTGAGGTGTAGCTGAGTCCCTCTCGGACGAACTCGTAGGCCTCGACCGGATACGGTCCGGCGTCGAGAAAGTGGCAAACGTGCTCGTGGGTAAATGCATCGCTCATGGGCAGCAGGGTTCCTACGGGTCAGGTCAACCAATCAATGATGCCTGACTGAGGTCACGATGATATCGGGCCTTCCCGAGAATCACCGTGACAAGTTTCCCATTTTGCCTCCTCAGCAGAATGCCTTCGAACCGCCATTCAAGGGGCCTGCACCGCATTCACCGTCGGAGCCAGAATGGGAATCTGGCGTTTCAGCCAGCCAGATCGGGGGCAGCCGGGTCTGCCACGCCCGGCGGTACAGCCCACATGGGGGGGTGGTCCTGCGTCAGCGCATCTGCCAGCATCCGCTCGGACGAGGCTCCAGTGGCCCTGATCGCAACGATGCCGGCTGCCTGAGGCCCAATTGTGACCAGGCCGTGAGGGATCTCCAGTGCGCTGGCTCCAGCACATGTCGCCATCTCCAGCAGGACCATGGGGTCCACTCCGTCGCGGCGATGCAGGAGCCGCATTTCATCGAGCACACTGATTCGGTCCGGTGTGTCGAGGCACAGCAGTGAGTCGGTCCCCAGACACACCATCGCGCCTGCCTCACGGAGGGCATACCACGGGTGCGGATCGACCTGAGGTGGCGCATGACCAAACGACGCGCTGGCCCGAGGGCAATACACCACCCGCAGGTTCGCCATGATGTCCGGATCGATGTCAGCGAGATTCGCGTAATTCATGTGCGCGCACAACACAGCACCGCCAGACACGGCATTCAGGACAGACGAAATGGGCGTGCGAGATTCCCGGACATGCTGATTGCCTGAGTTCGCACTCCAGGGGATGCGGACATCCCCACTCCACACGCCGATGTCCTGCTCGAGCATCTCTCTGAGCGGGCCGGTTCCACGCTGCAGAAACTCAGCCTCGCGCCGGGTCTCAGCGAGGTGTGTGGTCAGTTGGCGACCCGTCGCTGCCGCTGCGGCGTACACATCAGGCCCGCATGAATACGGCGCGTGCGGGGACACGCCAACGCGAACACCGTCCGCATCGGCAGGCCACGATGCAAGCTGGGTTCGCATGGTGTCAACGGCTCGCTGCTGACCGCTGCCAATACCGAAATACTCGATGAATGCCGTTCCCTGCAGCGGGCTCATCCGAAGCTCCTCAATCGAGGCTGCGGGAGGCTGACCCGCGATGTCGCCGATACAGCTCGTCCCGCCAGCCAGCGCGAGTTCAATGCCGCGGCGAACGGCGGTTCTGGTCTCCTCGGCGGAGGCCGCAGCCCGGAGCGACCTGACCCGGCCAACCCATTCTCGATAGCGATCCCCTGCAGGAGGCCACGGGCCGGGTCCGCTGAGGTCGAGATGGCAGTGGGCATTGACCAGGCCGGGAATCAGCAGGTCCCGCGTATGGTCGACGGGTTCTGCGCCCGCAACATCGCCCACAGATTCCGGGGAACCCGCAGCAATGACGCGACCGGACTCAATCAGCACAACCCCCGGCGAAGCCGCTGTGCCAGCAGCATCAAGAAGACCGCCTGCACGGATCAGTCGGAGCTTGTGGACAGGTTCTCCACAGGTTGCCGTCATGTCGATCGGTTACTCCAACCTGCTGCCGAGACGGTCGATACACTGACTCTCGCACTGTCGGGAAGTCACTCAGGCGTTCGCCCGAGTGCCCGAGAGAGCCTATCACGATCACGCCTTTGGAGGGTTGTCCATGTTCCATCGCCTGACGCTCGGCCTACTCACCGCCACGATGCTCACCACCGTCGGATGCGGCGAGAAGAACAGCCGAAAGTACGAAGCCCTGCAGAATGTCAATCGCTCATTCGCCCAGCAGCTCAGCGATGCTGAGCGGGGACGCGCTGAAATCGAACAGACGCTCGTTCGCCGCAATCAGGAACTGGATCAGGCCCGAAAGGAAATCGACCGCCTCCAAGGCGAATATGACGATCTGAGCAATCGCTGGGATGTGCTGGCCGAGCGAAACGACACGCTGGCCCGCCATCTGACCGCGATGGAAATCGGCCAACTTCCCGAAGACATGGAGAGTGCCCTGGCAGCAATTGCCTCAAGCAACCCGGATCACATCTCGTTCGATCCGGAGAGCGGCATGCTTCGATTCTCCAGCGATCTGACCTTTGCCAGCGGCTCGGACCAGCTTCGCCCCGGCAGCGATGCACCACTGGACGCCATCGCTCAGATCATCGCCTCGCCCACAGCTGTCCCACTTGAGGTGCTCGTGGTTGGTCACACCGACGATGTTCCGGTGACTCACTCACGCCAGGCCCACCCGACCAACCTTCATTTGTCGGTTCACCGAGCCATTGCGGTCCGCAATGCGCTGGTGAAATCTGGCGTGAATGCGACACACGTTCGCGTGGCTGGCGACGGCGAGTTCCATCCCCTGATCACCAACACAGCCGGTGGCACAGCGGAGAATCGACGCGTCGAGATCTTCCTGGTTCCCGCAACGCAGACGGAGACGATTGTCGAAGTCGACACTGCCGGAAGCGATGCCTATGACGAGCCCATGAAGTGAGGCACCCGGCCGTTCGCACCTGAGCGATGACTTCATTTGGTATTCCGACAACAGCGGCCCGCCGCCTTCAACGGCCATTTGAAGCGGCCGGAAAGTTGACGCAGTTCTCCGGCCACATGGCTTGGGCAACGCTTACGCAGCCGGGCCGTTGGCTGCGGTGGCGGGTGCTCGCTCCGCTCATCGTCGAAATCGGCGTGATGAGCATCCCAGTCGTTGCCATTACCGGTGGCTTCATCGGGATGATTCTGGCGCTCGAGAGCTTCGTGCAGTTCCAGGCCTACGGCCTGGAAAACAGGCTCGGCATGATCATCAACGTCTCTGTGGTCAAGCAGATCGGCCCGGTCCTCGCTGCCGTCATGGTCGCTGGAAGGGTCGGCGGCGCCATGACCGCTGAGCTTGGCACCATGCGGGTCACCGAGCAGCTCGATGCCGTGAGGTCGATGGGTGCCGATCCCGTCGCCGTGCTGGTCGTACCCCGAGTCCTCACCTGCATGGTGATGACGCCAATCCTCACTGTTTTCTCGGATTTGCTCGGGGTGGCCGGCGGTTGGCTCTTCACGGTCGTATGGCACGGCGTCTCCGCGCGGGAGTACTGGGACAATACAGCGTGGTTTCTGACGTGGTGGGAACCGGCCACAGGCTTGATCAAGGCGATCTTCTTCGGCCTGTGTATTGGGCTCATCGCGTGTTACAAGGGCTTCACATGCAAGCCCGGCGCCGCTGGCGTCGGCCGCGCAACGACCGAGTCCTTCGTATCCTCCTTTCTGGCAATCATCGTCATCAATCTCGCACTGGCTGAATTCCTTCGCTCATTCGGACGCATCGTGCTCGACATCGGATTCAAGAGTCCCCTCTCATGATTACCCCCGTCATCATCGCCATCGTGAGCCTTGGTCAGCCCTCGCCACTGCCCCCGGCCGCGGCAGGCGACGCTGCGGCCGCGGCAATTCTGGTTGAGCCGACGGGGCCGCTGACGAGGGTTGAGCCCCTCCGCCACAGATTCACCTTCGCCACGACGATCAACTACGAGCCCGCAGCTGGCCGTGCCAATCCGTGGCAACTTCCACTCATCATCAACGGGCCGTGGAGCAAGGCAGACGCCACTGCATTCGGCGCGTCGCTCACTGCGGGGCGCGAGACGCAGCAGGCAGCGACAGCGAAGGCTGTCGATGCGCCAGGCCCACTCGGTGAGACCGTGGTCGCTCTCCCGGTGCCGCCAATCACGAACTGGCCGCTCACGGTTTCCATAACAGGAGTCACAACGTCGTGGTCCAGCAGGCTCGATGACGATGCTGCCATGCAACTTGATTGGCCGAGCACGTGGCCCGCGGCACTCGCTGCCGTCCGCAAACCAGGCGTACTCATCGAATCGGATGCTCCGATCATTCGAGACGCCGTGCAGTCACTCACGGAGGGGCAAGTCCGGAGCGTCCCTCCGATTCAAGCAGCCAAGCTCATCATTCAGTACGCGTGCACGCACTTCAAAGTTGGGCAGACGCGAGTCTCGCGTGGTCAACAGGGACAGCTTCGCGGCATAGACGTCCGCGGGGCGAAGCAGGCTGCAACCAGCGGAGAAGGATCTCCCGCCGATCTCGTCTGCCTCTGTGTTGCCATGCTCCGGGCCGCAGACTTGCCAGCCCGACCGGTCATCGGCATTGGCTCCCTGGCGTGGGGCGGTGCCGATGAGTTCGGAGTCTGGGGCGAGGTCTTCCTGCCGGGGTGCGGTTGGACGCCGTTCGATCCACGAATGCTCTCTGAGCAATCGATCGCCACACTCGACGCAAGGCGTCCTTGGGAGTACTTCGGCACCATGCCGCGCCTGAATCGAGCCATACCGATCGCCTGGTCCTTTGCGCCTGGTGATGGAAGCGATTCTTTCGACAGCTGGGCGGTCTGGGGATGGACGCGGTTTCTCCCCAATGCTGCTTTCCCGGTTCCAATCGAGCACGATTCCATTGTCACATCGAAGGGCCGGTTTACGCTCAATCCGCAACGGCCGGTCCCCTCGTGTGTCACCCTGACTCGAACCTCGGCGCCGTGACGACGAAGGCATGCTGGACGAACAACCGAGCTCAGAGGACCTCGACCGCTTCGGCGATGATGCCGATCAGACGGGGTGGTGCCCCGATTGCGGCGCCGAAGTCTGGGACGAGGCGGAATTCTGCCCGGAGTGCGGCGCACAGATCGGCGGACGCGTGCTGCGGCGCCCCCCCGCCGCCACCGAGTTTCACAAGAAGATGATGCTCCTCATCACCATTGCGGTGCTTGTGGTCTTCTTCGCTGTCTTCGTCCTGTGATGCCCTTACTGAAGCGAGCAACGCTACCGCCACGAGTGGGCACGTCCCACATGCTGCAGTGATTCGTTCGCCGACGGATCCGCTTCTGCAACAACTTCAGCCTTGAGATGAACGACCTCACCCCGCCGCTGCAGCACCCCGTAGACGATGACCGCCGGGCACAACCGCACGGCTGCGCGGCAGCGGGCATAGACATCCGGGCCCATCACGATGTTCACAACTCCGGTCTCATCTTCGATGGTCATGAACACCATGCCTTTGGCCGAGTGCGGCTGCTGACGCACCAGCACCACTCCTCCGGCTGCCGCCCGCCGCGGCGGCTGTCCTCTCGGCGGTGATTCCATTGCATTGAGCTGCGACGCCGTCACCGCGCCGCGCGCCTCGAGCCACGTTCGCATGAACGAAATGGGATGGGCCTTCAGCGACAATCCGGTCGCGTAGTAATCCTGAACGACTTGATACTGAGGCGTCATCTCGGGCAAGCGGTTTCCCTCACGCACCTTCTCAACTCGCTCCATCGGAAACAGTGGCAACGTGCCCCGCTCGATCAGCTTGATTTCCCACAGTGCCGCCTGCCTGTCGAGTGACAATGATCCAAAAGCATCCGCCCTCGCCAGCGCTCGAAGCGCCCCCGCTCCAACCCCTCGCTCTCGCAACGACCACACATCCTGGACCTCACCCAGATCCGCCACGGCCGCGCACACAATCGAGGCGTCATCACGAGAAAGCCCTCGCACCATACGAAGGCCGAGTCGAAGTGCCGGATGCGATCCGCCCGATGGTTCGAGCGTGCAACCGACGACGCTGTGATTCACATCGATTGGCCGCACCTCAACACCGTGCTCCTTTGCGCATCGAACAATCTGCGCAGGCGCGTAAAATCCCATCGGCTGACTGTTGAGCAAGCTGCACGCAAACGCCGCCGGGTGATGACACTTGAGCCACGCCGAAGCGTAGACAAGGAGCGCGAAACTTGCCGAGTGCGACTCCGGAAAGCCATACTCACTGAATCCGTGAATCTGTTTCCAGCAACGATCGATGAACCCTTGCGGGTACCCCCGCATTCGCATTCCCTCGACAAGCTCGGTCCCGATTTGCTGCATCGTATCTGGACGCCGCTTCCAAGCCCCCATCGCGCGGCGGAGCCGTTCGGCTTTGTCCGCCGAGAATCCTCCCGCCACCATCGCCAGTCGCATGGCCTGCTCCTGAAAGATCGGCACACCGAGCGTTCGTTCCAACACCTCCCGCACCGCATCATTCGGATACGAGATTGCCTCGGTCCCCTCCCGCCGCCGCAAATACGGGTGCACCATGCCACCCTGAATTGGCCCTGGTCGCACCAACGCGATTTCGATAACAAGGTCATAAAAGCACCGAGGCCGCATCCGTGGCAGCATCGCCATCTGCGCCCGCGACTCGATTTGGAATACGCCAACCGTATCGGCCCGGCAGCACATGTCGTACACCGCGGCATCTTCTGGCGGGATCGTCGCGATCGTCAGCGGTGGATCCGTTGGAATTTCGTCCAGGCACCTGCGAATGCACGTAAGCATGCCGAGTGCGAGCACGTCAATCTTCAAAATGCCAAGTGCTTCGATATCGTCCTTGTCCCATTCGATCACTGTGCGGTCATCCATCGCGGCATTCTCGATAGGCACCAGTGACTCAAGTTCCGACTCCGTGATTACAAAACCACCGACATGTTGAGAGCGGTGGCGAGGAAATCCACGCAGCCATCCCGCCACCTCCACAGCAAGATCGACGACCCCCTGCCCACCTGATGCCGAATGCTCACGGTTCTTCGCCAGCCGCTCAACAACATCCGTCGACAGCCCGAACACCCGGCCCACATCCCGAATCGCGCTCCGCCACCGATATGTGATTGTGGTCGCGCACAGGGCCGCGCGGTCACGCCCATACTTCCGATAGATGTACTGAATGACCTCTTCCCGGCGTTCGTGTTCGAAATCGATATCAATGTCGGGCGGTTCGCCTCGCTCGCGGCTGAGAAATCGCTCAAAGAGCAGGTTTCCTCGCTGCGGGTCAACCGCCGTGATCTCCAGCGCCCAGCACACAGCCGAATTGGCCGCGGATCCGCGCCCCTGACAGAGAATCCGCCGGCTCCGCGCAAAGCGGACGATGTCGTGCACCGTCAGAAAGTATGACGCGTAACCGAGCTCGGCAATCAACGACAACTCCTTCTCCACCTGTTCCACCACGCTTTCGGGAGTGCCATATGGATATCGATGTCGAAGCCCGCGCTCGGTCAGCACGCGAAGGTAGACGTCCTCGTCGGCATCTTCCGGACAGTTGTCACGTGGCGGCGCATACTGAATCTGAGCAAGTGAAAATCCGCTCGCCGCTCGCTCGGCAATCTCCATGCTTCGAGCAACCGCATCCGGCAGATCCGCGAAGAGTGCCGATATGTCGGCCATAGACTTGAGGTGCCGCTCGCTGTTCGGCGACAAACGTGTGCCCGCCTCATCCAGTGTGCTATGCATACGAACACACGCCAGCACATCGTGCAGACGCCGTCGCTGTGGAACATGAAACTGCACGTCATTGGTGACAACAGGCGGGATCCCCACTCGCTCAGCCATCGCAACGCGACTTGCGCTCTGAACATCATCCTCTCCGCCAAGGTGCCGATGCACCGCCAATGAAAGGCGGTCATCATCAAAGGCCATCCGCATCCGCTCAAGTGGCATCAGAACTTCAACATCCACCATTCCCCATGCAGCAACCACGGCCAAAAGGCCTTCGTGGTCGCGAAGGAGATCATCCAGAAACAGCTCGCACGCCCCCTTGCCGGCCCGCCGCCGGCCGAGTGTCAGCAGTCTGCACAACCCGCCCCACGATGCGAGATCGGTCGGGTACACCAGCACTTCGATCCCGCCTTCCTCCGAACGAAGGTGCAACCGCGCGCCGCACACCAACCGAATGCCGAGTTCGCACGCCACCACGTGCGCTCGAACCAGACCCCCCACGCTGTTCGAGTCCGTGATGGCCACCGATTCGTATCCGAGGTCAGCCGCGGTTCGCACGTACTCCTCTGGATGGCTCGCCCCCTGGAGAAACGTGAAATTGGTCGTCACTTCAAGCTCGCAGTATTCACTCACAACCACGCCCCCTGCAAAAACCAGCACTCGCCACACCGATAGACCCACAGCCATTGGCCGTCCTCACGAAGCAGTCGCCAATAGTCCCGAGTCTGCGGCGTGGTTCCCGGAATCCACCACGGTGTTTCCAGCCGCTCCGGCCCAATCGCTTCAAGCACCTGCCAGCCAATCCTGTTCCCGCGAATCCACCCCGCCGCGTCTGTTCGTGGCAGCCGAACTTCGACAGGCCGCGGCGAGACAATTCGAGTGGGACGGTCCCCGCCACCACATCCGGCGGGGAGAATCGCATCACCAGAAGACAACGCAGCAGATCCCTTCTTCCACGCGCCATCGGCACACTCCGGGACATGCGTATCCACCGGACATCGAATCACCACGCGGTCTTGTCCACACCGCGCTCGAAGCAGGTCCTCCAAAATGCCGCGATCCTGGCCACCACGCTTCGACACGCTTTCGATCCACGCGGTTCGCTGCTGCGGCCGCAGAACGGCATCTCGCGTTACGCATATCGACACGATTTCCACTCCCGAATCGACATCGACACGATCGACGCGATCCCGAAGCACAGTCCGAAAGTGCGCCACATCACGCGAGGCTTGCGTCGTTCGAAATGACCACTTCCAGTCGGGTCGATCAATGCGCACAAGATGCACGTCGAGTTGCTCAGCTCCTCGTTGCCGCGCATCAAGCGCTTCCGCTACTTCCCCAGCCAGTTGCCAGACTACGAGTTGTACCGTCTCCAGATCTCGAACGGGCCCGTCGAACACCTGCTCGGCGTGGATCCTCTCTTCGGGCACTCCCCCGTCGATCGGCAACTCGGGCTCGGCGCCACTCCACGCATCGAGTCGATCCAACACAGCGGGCCCGAGTCTCGCGACAAGTTCGACTCTCGGGATAGCCTTCAACTGCCCCACAGTTTCAATGCCAACTTCATCGCAGGCTTCTGCAGCATCATCATCAATGCCCAGCGCCGCAACCGGCAGCGCATCGCTTTGCGTCATGTCGAAACCCGAACCGCCGAAGCGAGCGATGCCCCACGCCTTTGCAAACGTCGGCGCGGCAACGATCACCGCCGCGATGCGAAGCATCCGCAGGCCATCACGGAGTTTTTCGATGAGCAACGCATCCCCGCCAAAGAGGTGCCCGCATCCACGAATGTCGAGCCGCAGACCGTCCGGCGGGTCGGGTTCGACAAGCGGGCTGAACCGCCGCATCCAGATCGTCAGAGCGTGAAGCGCAGCGGCATCGCCGGCCGGATCAGCCAACACCGTATGCACGTGCGATGGAGTGATGAGGCCTTCTGCCTCAGCCAGTGCCATGCCGGGCCGCGCACCGGCGCGGCGGCACTGCGCGCATGCGGCGGCGACAATCCTCCGTTGCCCGACGCGGCGTTCGATCAGAATCGGTGGCGTGGATGCGGGGATTCCCGGAGGCGAGGGCTTCCCTTCGGGCAGAGCGTTCGCTGGGCTCTGGCGGCGAAGCCTGCGCGTGACGAGATCCGTGGGCCAGGTTGGGAGAAAGATCGACAGGTCCGTGTACATGGTCCCACTCCAGCGTCCAGGATGCGAGCGTGCCCGCCTGTGCCCGACGGACGGCTTCGGGGTCACCGGATGGATCAAATACCTGCCGTCCCTTGCACCGAAGCAGATCGAGTTGCCACCGCGCATGGCGATGTGGCGACGTTGAATGTTCCAGGGCACCAGGTGGAAGCCGCCGCACTCCCCATCGAGTCATCGCGGCCGATGGGCGGTTGGATTCCGCCAGGTCGCGCGCCAGCAGCACAGTGACACCCGCATCCAGCGCGGCCAAATGAAGCCGCCGCGTCATTGTCAGCGTGCCGCCCGCAGCATCGAGCACGACGCAGCATGCAGCGCCGCTTCGCACCGCACGCTCTGCCGCCCACCAGCGGCTGGCGGCACTGGCGGGATCGACAAAGAGCGATACATCGGGCAGATCAACCCCACTGGCGACTCCCAGCCGCGTAAGCGCCGGAAGATCGGGCCATGCGCGGCGTCCGATCCACGTCACGGTGTCATCATCACCGCGGCCTTCGCGGCGAGCCATCGCCACAATCCTGCCCGCAAGCCTCGCAAGCAGCCCGAGCGGCGGGCCAGCTTCACCGAGAAACTCATGCACCCCCGCAACAACCAGACCATGAGCGTCGCGCGCGGTACCCGGGGTCGATTCGATCTCATGGGCGGCCGCATTCGCCACGATGCGGGCATGATCATCGCTTGCCAGCCACACCGCTCCCTCCATCCCTTCCGCACCGCATCGCACCCCATCAGGCAACTCGATCGAGCCCAAGAAGACCGAAGAACCGCAGCCACAGGCCGAATGAGCCCACCCTCCACCTCCAAGCGCGGCATCAACCCCCCGCCAACCCGTCGTCATACATCGTGCCATCTTCATGGCTGTATGTTAGGGCTTTGTTCGGTATCGGTCAAGTGCCTTGAGAAAGGCCAGAAAAACCGAACTCGGGGGCGCTGCGCCTCACGAGGCCGGTTCAGCCAGGCCCCGCCTCCCCCGCCGCACGCCTCTCAAGAACCCCGAAAGCAGTCTCCAACTGGCGGTCATGCGCTTCGAGCAGGGCCTCGCAGACCGAACCGCCTCGCATCGGCCCGGTGTCCCCAACCACACGCACATCGGGCTGCACGCCGATCCGCTGAAACGGCACGACTCCATCGGGCGGCACAAAGGGAGAGGCTCCGAATGTCAGCATCGATCCATCCGGTCCAGCGACTCTCGAGACGCAGTATTCGCAACCCGCCGTTGGCGCTCCGACAATGGTGGCGCCGCGAAGTGCCCGCAACATCGCTGAGGTCCACTCGCTGTAACTCGCCGTGTACTCGTTGACAAGCACGACGATGGGATCGGAGATGATCGACGGCGATGCATTGATTCTGAACACGCCAGTAACTTCAATCAATCCGAACAACTCTGGCTGTGGAGGCGTTTCGAGCAGCGCACCACACGAGAGCAGACGCTCCATCACCACCTGAAAACCAGGGCCGCTTCCCCCAGGCGCAAACCGAAGGTCGACCAGCGTCGAAGTCGCACCCTGCAGCACGTCAGCAGCGGCATCGAGTTCTCGCTCGAGCGTCAGCACCGCGTCATGCTTGCCGGGCAGAGAACGCCCTGCCCGCCACACGAGCACACCGACCCCGTCCAGATTCCAGGCCGCAACACTCTTGCCCTCAAAGGCCTTCGGCGCCTCACACTGTTCCATACGCGCGGACAGGGCTTTGGTCGTGGCACTCCGGGCACTGGGCAGAAGCCGGCCACCCTCACCAGAAACCGCAATCTCATTGGGCCCCTTGACTGTCACGCTCATCCCTCGCCGCCTCCACAACGTCACGGTGTCCCTGGCATCCGGATCCTGGAGATCCACCGCCAAGACCGACTTCTCCGGTCCGATGTTGAGCGGGTTACGCACCGTAGTCCAGTCGTTGAGCTCAACCCCATTGAATCGCTCGACCGGCCAACCAACGGTCTTCGTCACAGCGTCACTCTCGAGAACGCCAAGAACAGCATGTGCATCGACCATGCACTCCAGCACAACCTCGCCGTCCACAATCATGAGGCTGAGGTCAGTTGCACCAAGTGGCCCATCTTCTGCTTCCCACAATTCGTAGTTGGGACTGAAACTGACGTGTGGGTCACGCACCGAAGTCACCATGCCCATCAGCGCGTGATAGAACTCGGTCACCGTGCCGGCTTCGACAACTTTGGCCTCCCACTGCTCGCGAAGGGCGTCGCCGCTGAGACCGACAACTTCCAGATCCGGCGCACACGCGGTGAGCGCTTCGTGATAGGTTTCAAATGTCGCCGAGCGAAGCCGCTGATCAAAGACGCTCGGGTCATATGAGCGGCACCCCCCCAGAAGGAAACCAAGGCTCAAGGCCGTTGCTGCGGCTCGTCTTGCTTTACTCATCGGCACAGCACGGATAGTACGGGACCCAGCTCCTCCAGCACCCTCACGCCTTCTCAGAGTCACCTCAAACGGCAATCCGGCATGCGATCCTCCCAATTGAGGGCCTGAACCAGTATGGTGGTGTATGGTGGTGGGACACCGACCGGGCGCGGGACCCGGGCGGATGAAGAGATTGTGAGGCCGGGCATGGTGACGGATACGACGGGAGTATCGACTGGGGTGAAATCCGAGGGGTTGACGAAGGTACTCAATGCCGCCGCCGCCGGTGACCACGCCGCCGCGGAAGATGTCTGGTCGTTTGTCTACGACGACGTCCGCCGCATGGCATGCCGCGCCCTCTCAGGCGAGGGACCAACAACACAGCTGCAGCCCACCCTGTTGGTACATGAAGTCTTCCTTCGGCTCGACCGACATCACCCCGATCAATGGGACAACCGGCGACACTTCTTCGGCGCCGTGGCCCGCTCCATGCAGCAGTATCTGGTCGACCATGCGCGGCACCGCGCCGCAAAGCGACGCGGCGGTGGCCGCGCCAAACTTTCACTGACAGTCGTCGCTGGCGAGTTAGCCTCCTGGGACTCCGCCACTTCGCAGGATATTCCTGGCCTGATCGCAGCACTCGGCGAACTCGATGAAGAATCGCCCCGTGCAGGCGAGGTCGCAAAGCTTCGGTACATCCTTGGTCTCAGCATCAGGCAGGTCGCGGAAATCACAGGCATGTCGGAACGCACGACGAAAAAGGACTGGGCGTTCGCCCGCGCATGGCTTCGTCGTTCATTGGATCAGCTTGGATGATCCATGACAACGCACGATCCACATCCTTCGAATGACCCCCGCGAGAGCCGCCGCCGCACCATCTTCGGCGCCGCCGTCGAATTGCCACCGGCGAAACGTGACGAATTCCTTCGGCGCGAGCTGGCAGACGATCCACAACTGCTCGAGGAGCTTCGCTCGCTGCTGCAATACCACGACACGCAGACCGGGCCAGCCATACCACCGCCATTGCCCCGGAGTGATCCGGTCATCGGAAGCAGAATCGGCGACTGCCACGTTGATCGTCGCATCGGGGCCGGCGGAATGGGCATCGTGTATGAAGCCACGCAGTCGCATCCGCACCGCCGGGTCGCCATCAAGATCCTCCGTCCGAATGCCATCGGCCGGAGCATGCTCGCACGCATTGAACGTGAAGCCGATCTGTTGGGACGCTTGTGCCACCCCGGGATCGCGCGAATCTACGGCTCGGGTACCTTCGACGCGGGGCAAGGCACCACTCCGTACTTCATCATGGAGTACATTGACCGAGCGCTTCCGCTGACAGACTACGCGGATCGACATCGCCTCGACCAGCGTGAACGCGCCCTGCTGACAGCACGAATCTGCGATGCGCTCAGCCATGCGCACGAACGCGGTGTGGTCCACCGCGATCTCAAACCCGGCAACATTCTGGTCGATGAAGCGGGTAATCCGAGGATCATCGACTTTGGAGTGGCTGCCACGTGCAACGACGATGCCGTCGACACAACACGGCTCACGCGTGGCGGCCAAATGATCGGAACGCTCAGGTACATGAGCCCTGAGCAGGTTGATTCGAGCAAGAGCCAACCAGACGAACGAACCGACGTCTACGGCATCGGAGCCGTGCTCTACGAGCTGCTCTCCGGACAACCCCCGTTCGATCTCGATGATCTCCCGCTGCCCGAAGCGGCACGCGTCATTCGTGAGGCGCCACCCCGGCCGCTCTCGTCGGCAGACCGCACGCTTCGAGGTGATCTCGAGACCGTGTGCTCCACCGCGATGGCAAAGGAGCCGAGCCGGCGGTACCCCTCAGCCGCCGCCATGGCATCCGATCTCCGACGGTGGCTTCACCACGAGCCGATCAAGGCACGTCCGCCAAGCATGCTCTATCTCACCGGCCGATTCGTTCGGCGGCACCGCGCCCCAGTCGCATTTGCATCCATCCTGATTGCAACGCTGACCACCGCACTGATCCTCGTCAGCGGATCGCTCGCCCGAGAGTCCCAGCATCGCTCGCAAGTCGAGCGTGAGCAGTTGGGCCTCAAACAAATCATCGCGACAGTCGGCTCGAGTCTCGACGCGGTCAATCACCCGGAAACGGGCGAAGCACCGCTCACCTCGCTTCTTCGGGAAATGGCGCGGCAGGCAGACCTCGGTACCGTCTCACAGCCACTTGCCGAAGCTGCCATTCGTCGCATGGTTGCCAAATCGTTCCGCCAAGCCGGCCACTTGGATGATGCGGCCGCGCAACTTGCTGCGGCGGAATCGCTGTATCGATCGGCTGCTTCTCCGGCAAATCCGGACTGGCAGGCATGCCTGCTCGACCTCGCCAATCTGCACGCGGATCTCGACAACGGCATCTACGATTTGCCCAGGGCGGCGGGCTATGCCCGTGAGGTGCTTGACACGCGAGAGCAGCTTTACGGACCCAATGACCCGAGAACGATGGATGCAATCGAATGCCTGGCCATCGCGGCCCGCAACCTCGGGCACGGCAAGGAGTCCGGCCTGCTCTACGACCGATTGATTCCATGGCTTGAGTCGCAGCCATCGGTTGATTCACGACGGCTCGTCTCTGCCTTGATGACCAAGGGATTCACGCTCCACCGCAAGGGTACGCTGGATCAGGCCGATGTCTGGTATCGAAAAGCCGCAGACCTCGCAAGCATTCATCTGGAAGCGACAGATCCCGTTCGCATCGAAGCGACAACGCTTCAGGCGCTGAGCCTGCGCGACCGCAATCGGTTCGATGAAGCATCGGCCATCTATGACGAACTTCTCACCGATCTGATTCGTCTCACACCTCCCGAAAGCATCAGCCTGCTTCGAGAGTGCATGCACCACAGCATGGTGCTTGGCCGAGGCGGTCGCGTCGCAGCAGGCATGCGCGTCGCCGATGCCGCAATCGAGCGGATCGAACCCCATCTGCCAGCCGACCATCCGGCGCTGCTGCTCGCTCGAGCGGGCAGACTCAAGCTCACGGCATGGAACGGCGATGTTCCCGGTGCGCTGCGGAGCGCCGAAGAACTCTGGTCGCTTGTGCATGACTCCGATTCGCTCCCGGCCATGTCGATTCGCAGCCTCGGAAGGCAATGCAGCACTCTGCTGAACGACCAGGAGGCCTGTTCTCGGTGGCAGGATCGAATCGGGGAGGAGCCTGCTCAGAAACAGAGGCTTCTCGACGCGGGCGACCGATTGGTCGCAGCGCCGCTCCAGAAGAATCCCGCTGCGGGATGCGCGCGGCTCT
Source organism: uncultured Isosphaeraceae bacterium (assembly GCA_964598425.1). Classification (GTDB taxonomy): domain Bacteria; phylum Planctomycetota; class Phycisphaerae; order Phycisphaerales; family SM1A02; genus UBA12567. Next base: position 35,050 of record CAZRBV010000023.1, read on the forward strand.
CAAGCGTACTCTCTATCGGCATTCGCCTTCTTGAGATTGGTGAGCTTGAGTCCGGCGTCGCCATCCTGCGCGATGTCGCTGCGACCGCCAAAGCCGCGCGACGACCGGCGTGGTATGTCACCCGGTCTCAGCTCGCCCTCGCCCGCGCGCTCGATTTGCAGGGCCAGGACATCGAGGCTGCGGAAGCACTGGCCACCGCGATCGCGCAGAGCGACGTGCACCCCGGCGGCCAGAAGTGGCTCGCGGACATCGCCGCCACGATACCTGCGGCACATGCAACACTCAGTCGCGTTGAGTAGGTAGCGGCTCGCAGCAGGCCGCCTGGTCATTCCGGGCACTGTTCACAAGCGTGCTTACCTCGTACGCAACAAGAACATCGTCGGAACACGGTCCAGTGAGTGCCGACACAGCTCGCCCATCACTTCCATCAACATCGAGCCACGCATCAAAGTCCACTGCCCCAAGGATGACCGGCATTCGATCATGAATGGTCCCCACCACAGTATTGGCAGCAGTCGTCAGGATTGAACAGCTTTCGATCGTGTCGCCCTGTGGGCTGCGCCATGATTCCCACAGCCCCGCCATCGCCATCGGATCACCATCGGCGCGGCGAAAGCAGAACGGTCGCTTTCGCTCACCTTCACGAAGCCATTCGTAGAAACCGTCCGCTGGAATGATGCATCGCCGACGACGCCACGCGTCTCGAAACGACGGCTTCTCTGAAGCCGTTTCGCTGCGGGCATTGATCATCCGGGCACTCATCTTCGTGTCCTTGGCCCACGGTGGAATCAAGCCCCACCGAACGGCAGCCAACTCGCGCACTCCCTGTGCATCGTCCCGCGCGATCAGGACATCCTGTGTCGGCGCGATGTTCCATCGAGGCGAACACTCCGCAGCGGCGCAGAATCGCTCGATCCGAAGCAGGGACGCCACAAGGTCCATCGGACTGCTCAAGAGGAATCTGCCGCACATGGCGGGCACGGTACCCCCGCCCCGAGCCCGAGGCAACGATCCACAGCATCTACCCGAGGGGCATACGGGCGAATCCGTCCGCCGCGCATGTGATCCCGAGGGGTGAGTCAGTCGGCCCCGTCATCCCAGAATGACTCTCGGTCGTCTTCGACCTCGCCCTGCTCAGGCGAATGGTCCTCGGCTTCCGAGAGCAAGCGCCGCAGGCAGTCGTTTTCCCGCCGAGTCGCTTCCAGATCAAACACGAGGTACTTCACGCAGAGCCGCATCGAATCAATGGACTGCTCCAAGGCCTGGAGGCAATGGGTGACCTCGCTCTCCTGCCCCGCCGCAGCTTCCGCGAGCCCGACCAGCATGGCTCGTTCCCGGGTGGGGAGTTCGTTGATGCGATCCAGCAGCGTCGAAAACTGATGCTGGAAAGTTCGCTCGTTCATGGCTCTTCTCCGTCTCTTCTTCTCTTGAGGCACGCCGCCAAAGGCGGGATCTCCAGAAGCATGCCACCATTGCCCGCGCGAACCAGACTTGAGCCCGGCAAAGATGCATGAGAGGCCCTTGAATCGTCGGTTTGTACCGTTTGGGGACGTTTCTCCCCCTCGCTAGCGCCGGAATCTCGCGTGCGCGGCTGCGTTTCGAGCAACCTCGGGGGCTGCTGCCAGCAGTTTTTCAACAGACTGCCCCTTCTGGCGGGCCTCATAGGCAATCTTGGCCAAGTGGCTGTCGCGGACCTGCTCCCACCGCCGGAAATGAGTCTCCAACTCCTGACGATTGAAGCGAGAGAGTGGATCGTCGAGTCCCGTCTGCGCGACCGCCCAATCGACCAGCGATCGCCCCGATCCGTCAAATCGGTACAGATCCAGCGTCGCCTCAATCCGAGCCTGGAACGAGCGAAATGGATCTGTGCATGACTCGGGCAGCCCGATCATCAACGACTCGACCCGGCGCTGCGCTTGCGGGCCAAGCAGGTCATCGCCGATGACCGCCTCCGCCTCGGCGATGGCCACGGCGGCCTCACCGCCGCCCTCCTCCGTTGTGTCCTCGACCCGTTCAAGGGTTCCCGCGGCCGTGTTGATCGATTTGATTCCGGCGTTCGGAAATCGGATGGTGAGTGTCCAGCACGGCTTGCCCCGCACATGCGTCGTTGACGCTTTGGTCACCGTACCGACCCCCCACTCGGGTTTCGACGGCACGCGAACGCGATCACCAAACGCCCAGCCAGCCTCGGAAGATGGAGCGGCGCCGCTCACGCGAGGTGCACCCTGCTGGCACACACGCCCCAAACTCGCGGTATCCCGTCTCTGTCAATACACGCCATGATGTCAAACCAGCCCTTGGTCGATCATGGCATCGGCAACCTTGCGGAACCCCGCAATATTGGCGCCGTGCCGGTAATCCGAACCAAAGCCGTATGACCCGGCGGCATCGAGGCAGACCGCGTGAATGTCGTGCATGATTCGTTTGAGATGCCGGTCAACCTCCTCGGTCGTCCACCGCAATCGCTGGCTTGCCTGGGCCATCTCAAGTGCCGAAACCGCGACGCCGCCCGCGTTCGCAGCCTTTCCCGGGCCGAGAAGGACACCTGCGTCCACAAGCGTGTCCTGCGCTTCAGGCGTCGTGGGCATGTTCGCGCCCTCACTCACGAGTTGGACTCCGCCCTCGATCAAGTGGGCCGCGTCGGATCCGTTGATCTCATTCTGAGTTGCCGAGGGGAACGCGGCATCCGCCGGAACCCGCCACAGTGGATGGTGGTCCGCTTCGGAATCGACCGGCGCCCACGTTGCTGACGTGAATCGTTCAACGTACTCGGCAATCCGGCCTCGCCGCTCGTTCTTGAGCCCCATCACGAACTGCAGTTTCTCTTCGGTGATTCCTTCCGGATCGTGGATCCAGCCACTCGAATCGCTCAGTGTGATAGGCGTCGCGCCGAGTTCGATGAGCTTTCGACATGCATACTGCGCCACATTGCCCGATCCAGATACCAGGCACTTCTTGCCTTCCAGAGTTTGGCCCTGCGTCTCGGCCATTTCGGCAGCGAAGTACACCGCGCCGTAGCCGGTCGCCTCTGGTCGGAGCAAACTCCCACCCCAGCCCGGAGCCCGCCCAGTCAGGACGCCAGTGAACGTATTGGTGATGCGCTTGTACTGCCCGAACAAGTAGCCAATCTCGCGACCACCGACGCCGATATCGCCGGCCGGCACATCGGTGTTGTGACCGACATGACGGAACAGCTCGGTCATGAACGACTGGCAGAATCGCATTACTTCGCTATTGCTGCGTCCGCGCGGGTCAAAGTCCGAACCGCCCTTCCCTCCGCCGATCGGCTGGCCGGTCAAGCTGTTCTTGAAGATCTGCTCGAAGGCGAGGAACTTCAGAATGCTCAGGTTGACACTGGGGTGGAATCGAAGACCACCTTTGTAGGGCCCAATGGCGGAGTTGAATCCGACTCGAAACCCTCTATTGACATGGACGGCGCCATCATCGGCTTGCCACGGCACACGGAATTGGATCACCCGTTCCGGCTCGAGCAGGCGTTCGAGAACACGCTGCTGTCCGTAGTGAGGATGCCGCTCAATGACCGGCTCGAGCGAGACGATGACTTCCTGCACGGCCTGCAGAAACTCCGGCTGATTGGGATCACGCCGCTCCAGCGCGTCGAGGTGATCCTGCATGAACGTACTGCCCGTACCCGGTGTCGCAACCGATGTATCCATGGTGGTTCATCATCCTTGTCATGCCTGTGGGGGCGGCTCCATCGCAGCCCCGCACGGGGAATACGGATCATACATCGGAGACGAGCGGGTGAGCAGCTTCGACTACGAAGCCTCGGCGAATGACCCGTGCCAGACAGGGCACAACCACGTATCCTGCTCCAACATGACGTCGCCAGACGATTCCCGCTCCACCGAAATTCCCGCCGCCCTGACGGCGCTTCGAAACCGGATTGACGAGATCGACCACCAGTTTCTGACCCTCCTGGCAGAGCGGCACCGAGTCGTTGGTGAGGTCGCTTCGATCAAGCGGGAGTGCGACGTCCCCATCCGCGACGACACCCGGGAAGCGGAGCTCCTGGCTGACAGGCGGACGCGGGCAGGCCAAAGCGGCCTGAGCCCGGACGTCATCGAGAGCTTGTTCAGGATGGTGCTGTGGGCCAGCAGGAACCGGCAGGCTCAACTGCACGCCGCGGTGCCGCTGGACATGCCACCCCGGCGAATTGCCATCATCGGCGCAGCCGGTGGCATGGGTGGGCTCATGAGTTCGTTCCTGGGAGATCTCGGTCATGAGATCCTCGCGGTCGACCGTGACACGAAACTCACGGTTGAGGACGCCGCTGCCACAGCGGACGTCACCCTGGTGTCGGTGGATATCCGAGAAACGGCCGAAGTCATTCAAAGAGCAGGGCCTCGCGTGCGGGCCGACGGATTGCTCACCGATGTCACCAGCATCAAACGCGAGCCAGTCGCCGCCATGCTCGAAGCGAGTGAGGCGAGCGTCATCGGAACGCACCCCTTGTTCGGCCCCGGTGTGCACACCATGCAGGGCCAGCGGATCGCGATCACGCCGGCGCGATGCGTCGAAGGCACCGACTGGATGCACTGGCTCGCGGCAACGCTACAGGCAGCCGGGCTGATCCTCCTTGAAACGACGGCCGAAGATCACGACCGCGTCATGGCAGTCGTGCAGGTACTCACGCACTACTCAACCGAAGTCGTCGGCCGAACCATGCGTCAACTCGATGTGTCGATCGAAGAGACGCTTCGTTTCACAAGTCCGATCTACCATCTGGAATTGCTCATGACGGCGCGCCATTTTGCTCAGTCTCCGAATCTCTACAGCGCCATTCAAATGTCCAACCCGAACACACCGGAAGTCATGGACGCTTTCCGCAGCGCTGCCAGCGAGTTCGACGGCCTGATGCGATCCGGGAACGTATCTGGTTTCCGCGAGGCGTTTGACGAAGTAACTGAGTTCTTCGGCCCATTTGCAGATACCGCCATGCGAGAGTCATCGCACCTCATCGACCGACTTGTGGAGCGAAGCTGAAGTCGATGTCGATTCTGCGAAAGCATCACCGGAAGAAGCTGCTGGAACAGCCTTTCCCGGAGCACTGGGAGGACGTCCTCCGAAGCACTGTGCCATATCTCATGCTCCTCAGTGATGAAGAGAACCAGCAGCTCAGAGACACGGTCCAGATTCTGGTGGATGAGAAGTATTGGGAGGGCTGCAACGGCCTCGAAGTCGACGACACGATGCGGGTCGTCGTCGCGGCGCATGCCGCCATCATGCTGCTGCATCTTGATACAACGGACTACCTTCACAACGTGCGGACCTTTCTGCTGTACCCCACCGCGTATGTGCAAACGCAGGAAAGGGTTGGATCAGACGGTCTCGTTCACTCGGGGTCAGCCAATCTCGGCGAGGCGTGGTACAACGGTCCGGTCGTCCTGTCGTGGCGTGACACCCTCGAAGCATCGCGGCATCCGGGGCGTGGGCTCAACGTCGTTTTTCACGAGTTGGCGCACGCCGTCGACATGATGACCGGCACGACCAATGGGACACCGATGCTACGTGACCGCGCTCACTATGCAGACTGGCACCGCGACATGTCGGAGACATTCGCCAGCCTGCGTCAAACCTATTCAGGCGGCGGCAAAGATGTCATTCGCCCCTATGGCCTGACCAATGTGGCGGAGTTTTTCGCTGTGACAACCGAGTGCTTCTTCGACGCCCCGCAACCGCTCAAGGCTGCCCACCCCGAGGTCTACGATCACTTTGCCAGATTCTGGGGGCAGGATCCCGCCGCGCGGCATTGGCCCGGCTAGCAGGTCGCCCGAGTCATTTGATGAGTGGGGCCTTCCAGGCGGGGTCTCATGCCCATTCTCTATAGAATCCTCCCGAACCCGCCACCGGGTTCCTTCGTAGCCCTCCCAACACCCGAGGGAGCGGAGCCACGCACGGTTGCGTGCCGCCGCCCCCCTTTGCAGGCCATGGGAGGTCCTTGATGTCGATCGCACCGGGTTCAACAGCCCTGGAGAACGCCATGAACAGCACCCAGACGAGCGTCGATCTCGTCTCCCAGCAGGTCCGAGAATCAAGCGAGCCTTTCAGGCGGCTCATTCGTGAAATGCACGAGGTCGTTGTTGGGCAGGACATGCTCCTGAACCGCATGCTGGTCTCGCTGCTGACCAACGGACACCTTCTCATCGAAGGCGTGCCAGGTCTCGCAAAGACGCTTGCCGTCTCGAGCCTCGCGCAGGGCGTCGACACCGACTTTCAACGGATTCAGTTCACACCGGACATGCTCCCCGCTGACGTCATGGGAACGCTCATTTACAGACCGCAGGAAGGCGACTTCGTCGTCAACAAGGGGCCGATCTTCTCGAACATCGTGCTCGCCGATGAAATCAACCGTGCGCCGGCAAAGGTGCAGAGTGCCTTGCTCGAAGCCATGCAGGAGCGGCAGGTCACGATCGGCAAGGAAACGCACCAGCTTCCCGACCCCTTCCTCGTTCTGGCCACCCAGAACCCTGTCGAACAGGAAGGCACCTAGCCGCTACCGGAGGCGCAGGTCGTCCGGTTTCTGCTCAAAGTCGTTGTGACGTACCCCACACGCGACGAAGAGGTCGAGATTCTTCGCCGTATGGCCACGACCGGAAGCGCGCCGTCAATCTCGGCGGTGATGAAGCCGGCAGATATTCTCGCAGCACGCAAGGTTGTTGATGACATCTACCTTGACGAGAAGGTCGCCAGATACATCGTGGACATCGTCTTTGCGACCCGCGAGCCGGGCAGGATCTCTCCCGAACTTGATGCACTTGTCGAGTTCGGCGCCTCGCCCCGCGCTACACTCGCCTTGTCACTCGCAGCGAAGGCCGAAGCCTTCCTCGACGGCCGCGGCTACGTCGTGCCGCAGGACGTCAAAAACCTGGCCATGGATGTGCTCCGTCACAGAATCGCTACGACCTATGAAGCCGAAGCCGAAGAGAAGACATCGGAGGACGTCATCCGAGCAGTACTCGATCACGTCCCGGTTCCCTGATCACAGTCTCCACGGATAGCACGACATGATCCCGACCGAACTGCTCCGAAAAATCAGACGCATCGAGATCGCCACTTCAAGGCTGGCCAGCGAACTGCTCGCAGGCCAATACCACTCGGCGTTCAAGGGCCGTGGCATCGAGTTCGAAGAGGTGCGGCTGTATCAGCCTGGCGACGACGTGCGGTCCATCGACTGGAACGTCACGGCCCGCGCAGGCGATGCGCACGTCAAAGTGTTCCGCGAAGAGCGAGAGCTCACCGTGATGCTGATTGTCGACATGAGTGCCTCGCAGGGATTCGGCACCAATGAGCAGACCAAACGAGAACTCCTGACCGAACTGTGCGCCACGCTGGCGTTCTCTGCCATTCGCAACAACGACAAAGTTGGCCTGCTCGCCTTTACCGATCGCATCGAGAAGTTCGTCCCACCTCGCAAGGGCTCACGCCATGTGCTTCGAGTTATCCGCGAACTGCTGGCGCACGAGCCGCAGGGACACGGAACAGACATCGCGATGGCGCTGGAGTACTTCAGGCATGTGCAGCGGCGGCGGTGCACGGCGTTTCTCGTCAGCGACTTTCAGGACGATGGATGGGAGCAGGCCATTCGCGTCGTTCGAAGGAAACACGACCTTGTCGCCATTGATGTTGGCGATCAACGGGAAAGTGACTTGCCCAACGTCGGGCTTCTGGAGCTCCGCGATGCGGAGTCCGGTGAGCTGACCCTGCTCGATACGTCTTCACGCGGCGTTCGCGCCGCCTGGGCTGCGCAAGCAATCGAAGACGAGGACAGACGCACCGGCTGGATGCGGAGGCACCGAATCGACAGGCTGTCCCTGCTGACCGGCGAGTCCTTCGTGGAAACTCTCAGCGCTTTCTTCCGGCGGCGCGAAGCGAGGATGGAACACTGATGCTCCGCCGTGTATTCATTGCGAGTGTGCTCATTGCCTCAGCAGGATGCGGCCACTCCGATCTTGACACTGAGGCAACGACGGCGACCGTAAGCGCGCACCGCGGCCCAGTGCAGGTAAGCATCACCGCAACGCCAGATGAGGCTGCTGCGGGCGAGCGAATCACCGTGCGCATCGAAGCGATCACCGAACCGGGATCCCGGATCCAGACACCGATGTTTCCCGAACCATCGGACGGTCGTATTGGCACCTTTGACGTTCTTGAACGCTCCCAGACGAAAGACATCCCACAGGAAGACGGCTCGCGATTGTGGAGCCAACATCTGGTTGTGGATTGCCTCGCCGCCGGATCGCACGATCTCGCGTTTCCGCCAATCACCTTCGAAGATGATCGCGCCACAACACCGCTCACTGGGCGAATTGAACTCGATCCGATTTCAATAACCGTTCGATCTTCCCTGCCGGATGAAAACGCGCAGATGCACGACATTCGCGGGTGGATCGACATACCGGGCGGTCCCTGGTGGCCTTGGATACTCGCCATTGGTGCCGCCGTCGCGGGCGTCGGGGCCGTCGGCATCTGGGCAGCCTCGCGGACCAGGCCAGCCGGGCCACCGCCCAGTCCTGCTGAGATCGCCCGAGCTGCGCTCGACCGACTCACGAGGCGAGGGGATCTGGAGCGAGGCGATGTCAACGCTTTCTACACTTCACTGAGCGACATCATTCGACAGTACATCGAGGGACGATTCGCATTGAGTGCCCCTCGGAAGACCACTGCAGAGTTTCTCGGTGATGCTGAGCGTGATACGCGTCTGAGCGAGCCGCAGCGTGAACACCTGCGCGCATTCCTTCGCGTTGCCGACCTTGTCAAGTTCGCCGGGCATACCCCACCCTCTGAGCAAGGGGCCCTGGCACTCGAAGAGGCCAGCGGGTTTATCGATGGCGCCGAAGCCTCCTTCGCAGCGGACTCCGAATCCGAGAAGGTGGAGGTGGCACCATGCTGACATTTGCATCCGGCTCTCTGTGGTGGTTGCTGCTGCTTCTTCCACTCGTCCCGCTTGTGTGGTGGCGATTCGTCCGCCGGCACAACAGGCCCGCCGTGCCCTGGTCAACAACCGCCCCCGCCCGCGCGGTACCCCACGGATGGGCCGCTCGCACCCGATGGATTCTGCCCGCGCTTCGAACTGCGGCCATTCTGATGCTGGTGATTGCGATGGTCGGACCGATCAAAGGCGATGAGCAGACCAATAAGACGGTTGAGGGCATCGCCATCGAGCTGGTTATCGATCGAAGCGGATCAATGCGAGCACTGGACCTCCGGGTAGATGGCCGCCAGAGCGATCGTTTGGACGCTGTGAAGTCTGTTGCCGCGGACTTCATACTCGGCGAAGAGGACCTTCCCGGCCGCGAACATGATCTCATCGGACTGATCACCTTCGGCACCTGGGCCGAGAGCATCTGCCCGATGACACTCGACTACACGACCTTGGCCAATGCGCTCTCGCAGGTCCGACCGGCCACCGAAGCCGAAGGCGCCAATACTGCCATCGGCGACGCGTTGGCCCTGGCCGTCAGCAGACTGACTGATCTGAAGGACCATGCAGATCTCTCGACAGATGACATCAGAAGCCGAGTCGTCATTCTGCTCACCGATGGCGAAGACACCGCAAGCGAGATCGATCCGATCGCCGCCGCTGACATGGCCCAGGCATTGGGGATCAAGGTCTATACGATCGGCGTTGGGAGCGAAGGTGTCGCGCCGATTCCGGTGCAGGATGCCCGCGGAAGAACTCGGATCGTGCAACAGCGGGTCTCGATCGACGAACGCACGCTTCAGAAAATTGCTGACGTCACGGGTGGCAGGTTCTATCGGGCCCGCAACACAGAAGCGCTCTCGGACATTTACGCCGAAATCGATGCCCTGGAGAAGACCGAGGTAGCCGAGGAACACTATTACCACTACACCGATCTCTCGGTCACGCCGACCGTGCTGGGTGGGTTTGAACTGCCCCCTCTGCTGATCTTTCCTCTACTCGTGCTGCTTGGAGAGATACTTCTGGCGGCTACTCGATACCGATCTCTTCCCTGACGGAGTCTGAATACTTGGACCTTCGCTTCAACCAACCCGACTCCCTCTTCTGGCTGTGGACGGCGATTGCAGCAGCTGCCTTGCTGATCTTCGCCGCCGCGCGGCGGAGGCGAGCGATGGAAAGACTGGCCACCTCGAATCTCCAGCCGCGTTTTGCGCGTGCCATCGGACCGACCAGGCGAGGCTGGAGAGGGATTCTGCTGATCTGCTCGATGGTCGCCATCGTGCTGGCGCTGCTTGATCCACGTCTCGGCGTTCGATACGAGCAGGTCGCGCAGCGCAACATCGATGTCATCTTCGCGCTGGACGCTTCAAGAAGCATGCTGGCAGAAGACCTGCGGCCGAATCGGCTTGAGCGGGCCAAACAGTACATCGACGACGTCGTTGACAGCGCCGTTGGAGATCGGTTCGGGCTTGTCGTGTTCGGTGGAACGCCAACGCTCAAGGTTCCGTTGACGCGCGATACACACTCAGTCAAGATCTCGCTTGAAGAGATCCAGCCGCGGACGGGTCGCAGAGGCGGCTCACTGATTGGCGACGCCATTCGGCTCTCTGAAGAAGCACTCGCCACCGGCGAAAGCGGGCACAAGGCAATCATCATTCTCAGCGACGGCGAGGACATGGGGTCGTATCCCTCCGAGGCCGCTGCGGCTGCTTCCGAAGCTGGCATTTCGATCTGGACCATCGGGCTCGGCGACTCCGGCGACGGTGGTCGCATTCCTATTGACGTCGATGGCGAGCGGATCTTCCTGACACATGAGGGACAGGAAGTCTGGACCAGAATGGACTCCACGCTCATGTCCGAAATCGCTGACGCAGCGCATGGACGCTTCATCCCCGCAGGAACAGCGAACCTGGACCTGCCGGACATCTACAACCAGATCATCGCGCCAGCTGCCGGACGCCGGGTCGAGTCGGCCCGCGTCGAACGAGGCATTCCCAGGTATCGCTGGTTTGTCGGAATCGCGCTGATATGTCTGGCTGGCGAAGGTGTACTTGGCCTCCGCCGCGCCCGCCAGAACCACCGAAACAAAGCGTACGCACCACAAGTCGCGGGCGTTCCGAGGGGAGCCACAGCATGAGACCTGTCGCAACGCTTGGCGCGCTCCTGCTACTCAATCTGAGCCTCGCCGCCGCCTCGACGCCTGCGCCGCAATCGCCACGACAGGAGATTGCCATCGCAACAGACGCAGCCTCACGCGAGGCCTGGGCTGAAGCTGCCGCGGCGCTTGCGCGGGCGCAGGCGAACCGTACGAAGTCGAACCCGCTCCTTGCCTACGATCAGGCCGTCGCGGCCTATCGAGCGGGCGACCTGGAGCAGGCCCACGCAGCATTTGATCGCGCCCGCAATACGACCGACCGGCCTCTGGCAGCATCGGCCGCGTACAACCTGGGCAACACGGCGATGTCAATGGCCGCCAACGCTGGATCCGCTGCCCAACCGGGGCAGCAGCCTGATCTGGCGGAGCAAGCAGCGCGCCTTGAGGAGGCCATCACGTCATACCGCGAAGCGATCGCGCTGGACCCAACACTTCGAGAGGCACTCTCAAATGCCGAGCTTGCATGGCAACGCCTGGAGACAGTTCGCGAGCAGCAGCAGCAGCAGGATCAGCAACAGGATCAACAGCAGTCCGGCGAGCAGCAGGATCAGCAACAGGATCAACAGCAATCCGGCGAGCAGC
>CAZRBV010000024.1:0-25799 GCA_964598425.1 uncultured Isosphaeraceae bacterium
AAGCGGGCCTCCGAGCTTCCGAGCTTCGCTCGGCACTAATCCCACTGCAGAGTCGGGCCGTCTTCGTCCATGTCGGATGTGAATCCGATGATGGCGTCGGCGTTGCGAGCCTCGTCATCGATCGAGAAGAAACCGTCGACGCCGCCAGAACGTAGCCGCCGGGTTGCCTCGGTGATGTCCTGCAGCAGCGACACATGTCCGTCACCAAAGACCACGTACCCGGCCCATCGCCCTGTTTCGGGATCGCATGTCAACGACATATCCGAAGCCTCACCGTCACGCGGCCCCCGATTGCCGAAGATCGGCATCGATGAGTCAAGCTTTCGGCTGGACCAATGAGCGGCGCGATCTCCGTACAACACGAGGTGGGCATATGAAACATTGGTCAGGTCGTCGAGATCCGCCGAGAATCCTTCATCCCACTGCGGTCCGTCGTTCGGATCCCATCTGCCCCATTGATAGTTGCGGTAGACCTCCACATTCGCTTCATCAAGCGGCGAGACAAGCGACTCGGCAGACACAGCGCGCTGCGCAAGGAGCAAGCTATACACGCTCGCAGTCACATCGTCTCCAACGTTTCCTGTCAGATCGCTTGGTCGTGGAAACGCATCGCCACTCGACAATCCAATCATGGTGAGCGACTGCCCCAACTGCTGCAATTGAAACATGTCGGTCAAGCGACCCTTTGATGCTGGCACCGCAGATCCGTCTTCCGCGGTTCCAGTCTGAATTCCCTTGAGTGATTCAAAGGTCAATGAGTACAGCACCAGAATGATGACGATGACCACGAGGAGGCCCACGATGGTGAACCCACGCCTCATTGGTCCGTTGCCTCGGCCTCTGCTCGCTTGCGATCAACGAGGCGGTCGATGTCTGGTCTGGGCAACCGGTCCAGGTCTGCGTCAAGGCGGCGGCGGCCTGCCTTGTCCAGCACGGCCCATGCCTTCAGGACGCTCTCAGAATCTCCACGAAGTTCGAATGAGCGTGACCCGCCATCGGTCCGGATGCTGACCTCCCAGGTATCGCCATCTTGATGTGTGGATCGAGGCGCAGACGAAACCCATCCAGCCCGGTCAATGATCGTTTGCAACTCCGCGCCTTCGGCTGCGTCAAGATGCCCTTCCCATGACCAATCGCCGTCCCTGGCGTCCATGCCACCTGCAAACCGCAATACACCTTGTGGCGTGACTTCGTACCGAACAAGGCGTCCATCCTGAGAAGCGTGGAACATCTCTACGGCTGGCGCCATCGCAGGCCCAGAAGCCGATGGCGTGTTGCAGCCCACAGTCGTGGCAGCTACACACCACAATGCACTCCCTGACCACCTCACTGTGATCGCTCTTCAGCAGGAACCTGCTGCAGATCCTTGGGAAGGCCGGCCGCGGACACCGCGTCGGGAAGTGGAACCTCGACCAGAAGCCAGAGATCTGCCGCGCCCTTCGGTCGCGATGGTGGCTCGAGCCAACTGCTGACCCGAGCGGCCAGAAGACCTCCGGCCTCCGTGCAATTGATCACAGCATCCTCAATGCGGGCTAATGCTTCGCGATCGATCGATCCACCGCCCTTGGCATTGATGTCGTCAATGGTGAGGGACCCCACTTTGTTGTCCAGAATCGGACTCAGCGTGTTGCCGACTCGGCGCAGAGACAACTTGGTCCGTTCACACGACGATAGCGATGGAAGATCGATGTGCACACGGCCCCACACCACGTGAATTCGACGAATGTCAAGCGGCCACGTGGGCGCCCACGTGCTGGGCTTTGCAGCCGGCGGTGGCGCGGTCGGGGCTGAAGGTTGCGGTACCGGCTCGGCCGCAGGCGCTGGCGGCGGTGGCTTCACCGGTTCAGGCGCAGGAGGCGGCGGCTTCACCGGTTCAGGCGCAGGCTCCGGCGCTGGTGGCGGTGGCTTCACCGGTTCAGGCGCAGGCACTGGCGCTGGTGGCGGTGGCTTCACCGGCTCAGGCGCAGGCTCTGGCACTGGAGGCGGCGGCTTCACCGGTTCAGGCGCAGGCTTCGCTGATGCCACCAGGAGTGGTGTTGATGCTTCGCCTCGGTACGCAGCGTACGGGTCGCTGCCAAAGTTCCAGCGAATCGGTTCAGACGACGCTACGAGTTGCCCTCGGTCTGGAGCCCATGCAAGAGAACCGAGCTCTCGACCAAACGACACAATGGCAGCATCAGGCTGGCTGTCGCCATCGGCACGCCGCATAAAACTCCAGTGGTCATGGTCACCAGTCATGCCAAGAAGCCAAATGCACCCTCGCGCCGTGGGCGGTTTGACACGACGAACATCCCCTGGCGTGTCCGCGCGGCTCGGGTCCGTCAAGCCCAGGCGGGCTGCCAGATCCCAAACCCGCGCCATCTGCTCGCGGTCGAGCCGTCGGACCATCGGAGGAACGGTGTTTGGTCCCATTCCTCGCCCAGCTGCGTACCGCAGCGTTCCGTCAGGCTCGAGCATCAGCCGGCTTGTGCGGCGATCAGCTCGATCTCCCTCGGGGCGAGAGAGAATGGTGAGATCCACCGAGAAGTCATCGGGGACAACCCCAAGGGGGTCCATCCGCCGGGGTGCCGAAGTGCAGGCCGTAAGCAAGGCCAGCAGAAGAATCGATACGTGCCGACAGCGCATGGCAGCAAGTGTACGGGCTCCCCGCCGGACGATGTGGCTCCTCTCCGATGGCCTCTGCGGATACGCTACCGATCATGGACACCTCGGTCGCTTGGATCAACGACTATCTGGATCGCCCCGCCACCGCCGACGAGCAGGCGGAACTCCTCACCCACGCGGGGTTTCCCCTCGAGGGACGGGAGGATCTTGCCGGCGATGTCCGCCAGGACTTCGAAATGACCTCCAACAGAGGTGATTGCACGTGCCACGTCGGGCTTGCCCGAGAGATCGCCGCCCTCACCGACAGATCGCTTGTCATGCCCGAAGTCAATCTGAACTCAGCCACACCATCGGCCGACACATTCGCAATGATCGTCAATGAGGCACCCGAGTCCTGTCCGCATTACACGGGGCGGATCATCACCGGGATCTCGGTCGCGCCTTCGAATGACCACATCGCCTCACGGCTCACAGCACGCGGCGACATTCCCCGGTCCAACGTTGTCGACGCAACGAATTTCGTGCTCTTCGAACTTGGGCAACCGACCCATGTGTTCGACCTCGACACGCTCGCCGGTCGCAAGATCATTATTCGCATGGCTCGCAAGGGCGAGAAGTTCCTGCCTATCGGAGATGGGGCCACAGAGATCGAACTCGATGGCTCCGAACTCGTCATCGCTGATGCCGAGAAGCCTGTCGCCCTGGCTGGCGTCAAGGGAGGCGCACTCACGGCCGTCACCGACGCAACGAAGAACATTCTGGTTGAAGCAGCAACGTTTGACCCCGTCGTGGTTCGGCGCACCAGCCGCCTGCACAACATCTCAAGCGACTCATCATTTCGCTTCGAACGGGGCGTGTCTGCTGGGCAAGTCGATGCGGCCGCAGAACGTCTGTGCAGCCTCATTCTTGACACCGCCGGCGGGACACTTGCAACCGGCGTACTCACAAGTGGCGCTCCAAAGCCCGACCGCATCGTCACATCGATGCGAACCGATCGGTGCCGTGAGGTCCTGGGGCTACCCATCGATGATGCGACACAGGTGGCAATGCTCCAAGGGCTTGGGTTCGATCCTGTTCTCAGCGACGGGGTCATTACCGCAACGGTCCCGTGGCACCGCGGAGACATACACCGCGAAATCGATCTGGTTGAAGAAATCATGCGGATGCACGGGTTTGAAACCGTGCCTGTCGAGCGATGCCTTGCGATCGAACCTGCTCGCGATCCAGCCGACCACCGTGCCCGCGAAGCTATGACTGAAGCGCTCGTCGAAGACGGCTTCGTTGAGTCTGTCACCCACTCGCTCATTGCAGAGTCGGATGCAGACGCATTTGTTCCTGAAGATTGCGCCGCCCGCCGCGTCATCGAAGCACGAGCCGCGGGCGAACCAATGCTGCGGCCCTCGGTTGTTCCAAGCCTGCTGCGGGTCCGAGCGCGCAATGCCGCCCACGGCGTAGGTCCGCTTCGGCTCTTTGAACTTGGCAGCGTGTTCCACGCTGACGCGACCGGCGAACACCACGAAGCACTGGAACTCGGGCTTCTCATCGATGTCACCGACGACGCGGCCGGCATTCGGCCGTTGAGAGGTGTCATTGACCATCTGGCTGAATCACTGGAAGCAACCGACGTATCGGTTGAGTCATGCGATGATCTTCCCTGGCTCGCCCCGGCCGGACGCATCTTGTTCGGAGGCCGCGCCACCGGGTATCTCGGGATGATCAGGGCATCCATTGCCAAGTCATTCGGCGTTGACCAGCCGTGCATGGCCGCCGTCCTGCAGCCCGAAGACTTGATGAGTCAGGAGCCGGCAGTAAGACAGATTTCGAGGCTCCCGGACCACCCCGAGATTGAACGCGACCTCTCCGTCATCGTGGCCGATTCGGTGTCGTGGGCGGATCTCATGACGATCGTCCGCGACACGTCCATGCCTCTGCATGAATCCACCGAGTACGTCACAACATACCGGGGCAAGGGGATCGATCCCGGACACAAGTCGGTCACCATGCGCCTTCGCTTTCGCGCGGCAGATCGCACGATGACCCGCGACGAAGTCGAAGCGCCGATCGCCGGTCTCATGGAGTCACTGCAATCGCGTGTTGGCGCTGAGATTCGATCCTGATGAGGGCGATGCACGCACTCACGGTCGAGACGCTCTTGAATCAGTTGGGTGATCGGTGTCCTGTCCCAGGGGGCGGCGCTGCCGCCGGAATGACTGCAGCCATCGGACTTGCCACCGCAAGAATGGTGCTCGCGTATTCCGTAGGTCGCAAGAGTCTTGCCGAGTTCGAGGAGTCGAACAACGCCGCCTTGGCCGAGCTGGAAGCGTGGCGTGACGAAGCTGTCGCGCTCGCCGAATCGGATGCGGAGGCATTTCAAGTACTCGCTGCCTTATGGAAACTGCCCGAAGATGATCCGCATCGCATTGCAGAGTGGCACGGAGCTGTGCTCGCTGCAATTGCGCCTCCGCTCGCGACCTGCCGCATGTGCCGATCGGCCTGCGAACTGCTCGCTGCGTTGCCAGCGCGAACGAATCCGATGCTGGCCAGTGACCTCGCGGTCGCTGGAATCCTCTTACATGCCGCGTGCGCCTCTGCCGCGTGGAATGTTCGAATCAACCTGCCGAGCCTCGATGATGAATCCGAACGCGCGAGACTCGCTGGCGAAGCAGCCGATGACGTTGAGTTCTGCCGACTTCGCGCAGTCGAAATCGAATCTGCGTGCGACAACTGAGCATGGCGGCCTGCTAGGCGTTGACGTTGAGACTGACCGTGTCACCCGCGTCTGTCGATTGAATGTGCAGCTTGTTCCGTCGCAGTGCCGACCAGTCATCGACCTGCAGGTCAGGGGACGCATCGGTGTCATGCACCGCCAACAGGTCATATCCATTGTCACGCTGCGCGGGTGTAAAGCCAGCATCGCGAATGAGGTGGCACAGCACTGATTCACTGAGACAATAGGTCGTTCCTGCGGCGCTCACGACGTTTTCTTCCATCATGACCGAGCCCATGTCGTTTGCGCCAAAGGAGAGCGCGAGTTGGCCGACATGTGGGCCCATCGTGACCCACGAAGCGCCGATTGAATAGATGTTGTCGAGCATCAGGCGGCTGATTGCCTGGGTTCGCAGGTACTCGCTTGCACCAGCAAGTCGCACGCGGCGGCCAAACTCCGCGTGATCCGCCTTCGTGCCGCTGCCGTCGAGCGCCGCGACAACATCACCGGGGAATGCCCCGTCGACATCTCGATTCCATTCCTGGACGCGTCCAAGTGGCGTGCTCTCCCGCTGGAATGGCCACGAAATGAACGCCATGTACCGACCCCCACCGTGCTCTCCGAAGTCTGCCAGGGAACCGTCCTGCCACTGCCTGACAAGATTCATGTGGTGGATGCGATCTGCAATGCCCTCGATGTGGCCGAACATCATCGTGGCGGACGTGTTCATGCCGAGCTCATGCGCCACGTGCATGACCGAGAGCCACACTTCCGCATCACACTTGCCCATTCCGATCTTCTGCCGGACGGCCGGAGCGAAGATCTCCCCGCCCCCTCCCGGAATCGACTCCAGACCCGCTGCCTGTAGCCGTGACAGCACCCACTTGACCTGCTCTCGGAAAGAGCTTCCGGGAGGGTCGAAGAAATTCACGAATTCGACGACCTCGGGCGGACTGAATGCATGCACGTGCACATGCGGGTGTGAAGACTTGATCTCCCCGAGCAACGCTTCGTACCACGAGAGCGGGAGTTCGGGGTTCATTCCGCCCTGCATGAGAATCTGCGTGCCACCGATTCCCTCGAGTTCCTTGATCTTTGAGCAGATCTCGTCGTTTTGAAGCGTGTACGCGTCCTCTGCGCCGAGGTCCCGCCTGAACGCGCAGAAGGTGCACTTCGCCGTACAGACGTTGGTGTAGTTGATGTTTCTGTCGATGACATATGTTCGAATGTGGTCGCCATGCAGCGCCCGGCACCGCGCATCGGCCCATCGGCCGAGTTCTGCGAGGGGCATTTCTTCGTACAGCCGAAGACACTGCGCCGCAGTCAAACGCAGACCGCCAGAGGCCACATCGGCCAGTACGGCCGGATCACATGGGTCGACATCGGGGCGAATTTCCAGAGTCATGGGCCGCTCATGATAGGGGACATCGCCATGCCGCTCGAATGCATCAGAGTCCTCAAAATAGAAGGGTTTTATGAGTTTCGCCGCAGCACCGCAGTGCGTGCTACCCTGTGGTTTCACTCAGGAGGAGTACACAGGTTCATGTCCGATCAGTCGATGCTCTCAGGCGCTGGCCCTCTCACACGCGAATCACTTCCCATCACCGGGCAGGTGTGGCTCAATGGCGAACTCATGCCGATCGAGGAAGCCTCGGTCAGCATCCTTGACCACGGCCTGCTGTATGGCGACGGGTGCTTCGAGGGCATTCGGGTCTATGACGGCCGCATCTTCAAGCTCCGCACTCATCTCGAGCGAATGCACCAATCAGCTGAGCTGCTGCATCTGGAGCCGCCCTACTCCCTGGACGAGATCGAGCAGGCGATCCGCGAAACTGTCGCGGCGAATGACATCACGTGTGGATACATCCGCCTTGTCTACACCCGAGGAATCGGCACGCTCGGACTCAATCCCTTCACATGCAACACTCCGCAAGCCTTCATCATCGCGGCAACGATCAGTCTGTATCCGGAGTCTATGTACGTCGAGGGCATGCCGATCATCGTTGCGAGCCGGCCTCGTGTCCCGATTGCGTGCCTCGATCCACGAATCAAGAGCCTCAACTACCTCAACAACATTCTGGCAATGGTCGAGGCCATCGGCGAAGGCGTTCTCGAGGCGATGATGATCAACTGCGGCGGCGAAGTCTCTGAGTGCACAGGCGATAACATCTTCATCATCAAAGATGGTCGCATTGCGACGCCGAACACCGCAGCGGGAATCCTGCATGGAATCACCAGACAATTCGTGATCGACGAAGTTGCACCGGCCCTCGGATACGAGGTCGAGGAGCGGCGCATCGAACTTGATGAAGTGCTCGCGGCAGATGAGATGTTTCTGACCGGAACAGCCGCTGAGATCATCGGCGTGAGTCGCGTCGGCGAGACCGTAATCGGATCCGGGCAGGTTGGCCCCGAGACCACACGCCTCAACGAAGAATTCCGGCGGCGGGTCCACCACGACGCCCCTGAGGATTGATCGCGGGATCAGACCCCGCGACCGAGATTGGCCGCCAATTCCGGCTGGAATCAATCGTATACTCCAGCGGGCGGACCTCGGTTGCCGATGACTCGGTTGGCGACGCTCGCCTCTTGATGACACATGGTTGATTCATCCACTCGACGGACGTTTCTTGGTGGCACCCTTCTGGTGCTCGGTGGCTGCGCAACTGGATCGAACACACGCCTCGCACGTGTGCCTGGACCGATCTGGGAAGCGCCCGCCACGCCGGCAGCACCCACACCCACTCCCCTGCCCAGCACCGCCGGATCCGGAATCCTGCCCCGTCGAAACTGGGCCAAGGGCAAGCCAATTCCGACCCGCATGGACCGGATGACTCCGATTCACCGAGTCACCATCCACCACGACGGCATGTCGCCATTTACGGACACCTCCCTCGCCGCCGCTGGCAACCGGCTTGAGTCGATCCGACGGGCGCACCTCAGACGCCGCCCACAGCCGTTTGGGGACATCGGATACCACTTTGCCATCGATCCAGCAGGACGCGTCTGGGGAGGGCGCCCCACCAGTTGGCAGGGTGCTCACGTGCGGGCGCAGAATCAAGGCAATCTGGGAATTGTCGTGCTCGGAAACTACGATCTCCAAGGCGTCAATGACGCCCAGAAACGGGCCATACTTCGGTTCCTTGAACAGCAGATGCAGACCTATCGAATCGCAGGCTCAAAGGTCGCCACGCACCAGGAACTGGCCCCCACGGCATGCCCTGGAAAGAGCCTCCAACGCTTCATGGAGATGGCCCGCCGAGGCCCTCTGGCATAGGCCCGAAACCCCACTGTCTTGGGACCTGAGAGAGCCCCTGTGAACGTATAATGCGCGTTCACCATCATGACAGAAGTCAGCAATCAGCAGCAAGGTGCGGCCGAGGCCGTGACCGAGTACACCTCGGAGTCGATTCAGGTCCTTGAAGGACTTGAAGCCGTTCGTAAACGCCCCGGCATGTATGTGGGCGGAACCGGCCTGAGCGCGCTCCATCATCTTGTCTATGAAGCTGTCGACAACTCTATCGATGAAGTCATGGTCGGTCATGCAAGCATCGTGACGGTGCGCATTGGTGTCGATGGATCCTGCACCGTGAGTGATGACGGCCGCGGTATGCCAATCGATCCCATGAAAAGTGACAATCCGACGATCGATGGCCGCCCGGCGGTTGAAGTCATCATGACCGAACTGCACGCTGGCGGTAAGTTCGACGGGAATGCCTACAAGGTGTCAGGTGGCCTGCACGGCGTTGGTGTCAAATGCGTCAACGCCCTTTCAGAGTGGACCGAAGTTGAAATCGTCAAGGACGGCGTCGTTCACTCGATTTCCTTCAAACGTGGCGAAGTCGCCAAGCCGCTCCATGAAGTTGGTCCGGCGAGTGCCGTAGATGGGCGATCTTCGGGGACCACTGTTTCCTTCAGGCCTGACCCTGACATCTTCACCGACACCGTCTTCCGCTGGGACACGCTTGAGCACCGCCTTCGGGAACTCGCTTATCTCAACACTGGCGTCACCATTCGCCTCGTCGACGAACGGGTCGATAGTTCGGGCCGGCTCCGCGAAGAGGTCTTCCACTTCGAGGACGGGATCGCCGGATACGTCGCCTACATCAACGAGTCGCGCTCAGCCGCCAGCCCAATCATTCGGATTGTCCGCCAGGATGAAGAGACGGGCCTCTCGCTCGACATGGCGATTCAATACACAGACTCGACAACCGAGACGCTGCTTGCATTCGGCAACAACATCGTCAATCCGGATGGCGGCACCCATGTCTCAGGCTTCCGCACGTCGCTCACGCGAACGATCAACGGATATGCCAAGAAGAACAACCTCATCAAGAATCTCACCCCGACAGGTGATGACCTTCGCGAAGGGCTGACATCGGTCATTTCGGTCAAGATTCCAGACCCCCAGTTCAACAATCAGACGAAGGAAAAACTCCTCAACCCCGAGGTCGAACCCTTCGTGGGCAGGGCCATCCATGACGCCCTTGGCCGATGGCTTGAAGAACACCCCGCCGACGCCAAGAAGATGTGCAACCGGGCCATCCTCGCCGCGGAAGCGCGCGAGGCTGCCAGAAAGGCCCGTGAACTCATCAAGCGCAAGGGCGCGCTCGAGTCCGGAGGGATGCCTTCGAAGCTCGCCGACTGCGTCACGAACGACGTCGACCGGTCCGAACTCTTTATCGTCGAAGGCGACTCCGCAGGCGGTTCGGCCAAGGGCGGACGGGACCACGACACGCAAGCCATCCTGCCACTCAAGGGCAAGATCCTCAATGTTGAAAAGGCCAGGCTCGACAAGGTGCTTGGATTCGAGGAGATCCGCATCCTCATTCAAGCCCTGCAGTGTGGCATAGGCGAAGACTTTGATATCTCAAAGCTCCGCTACGGTCGCATCATCATCATGACCGATGCCGACGTCGACGGATCGCACATCCGCACGCTGCTGCTGACATTCTTCTTCAGGCAGATGCCGGAACTCGTCCGCCAAGGCAAGATTTACATCGCGCAGCCACCGCTGTATCAAGTCAGCCGTGGCAAGAAAGTGGTCTATGTCCTCGACGAATCAGAGATGACGTCGCACCTCGTGAATATGGCCCTTGCTCACAGCGAGTTCGTCGTCCGGGCAGATGACACCAAGACTGAGTTGCACCGCATTGCAGGCGATGACCTGGCTCGTCTGATCAGCCGCATGAGCCGCCTCGTCGAACTGGTCGGAATCTCGACACGGCGAGGTATTACGTTTGAAGAGTTGCTCCGCGCACGCTCAGAAGACCCGACGGGAGAAGGACGATTCCCCCGCTTCCGAATCACGTGGACTGCGGGCGACCGCTTGTGCTGGGACGAAGCGGAGGCCAGGGCATTCGTGGAATCTGAGTCGCTCGTCCTGGACGATGTCGTAGGCACCAATGGCATCGATCGAAGCACAATCGCATCACTCCGCGAACTGCACGAGAACGCTGAGATTGAGCGGATTGCATCAGAGATCTCACAATTCGACCTGCGACTGGAAGACTGGGACACGCTTCAGGAAGAGACCGTGACGGGCGATATGCTCGCGACACGATACGCTTGGGTTGTTGATTCCGGAACAGAGAAGGCCCGCACGGTCGAGGTGGCCAACCTGCCGGGCATTCTGGAGTCACTTCGAGCCATCGGCCGAAGCAACATCGAAGTCAAACGCTTCAAGGGCCTTGGTGAAATGAACCCCGAAGAGCTCTGGGACACCACAATGGATCCGGATCAGCGGACCATGCTGAAGGTCACGCTCGGTGCTGCGAGTGAAGCCGACCGCCTGTTCAGTGTGCTGATGGGCGAAGATGTGCAGCAGCGTCGCACGTACATCGAGGACCATGCCCTGGAAGTCCGCAACCTCGACGTCTAGCAGGTCGCCTCAGCCACCTTCACGTGTTTCATTTGGTGTGGCGGGGAATGATTGTCTCTCGGGGAATACTGGCATCAATGCTTTCAACTGCTCGACACACGCACCCTCCCACGGAAGCGGCACAACGCGATTGAGTGCTGCAATCGCCGCATCAGCCCCCATACCACTCGACTTTGAGATGGCCTCAACAACGGGCCTTGCTGACGCATCACGCCAATCCTTCGGAGCGTAGAGTCCCGCCGAGACCATGGCCGCGTTAAGTACCGAGGCAGACCACATCTTCCACACACGCACCTCGGGCTCGGGCATCACGCGGCCCGCCGCGTCCCAAAACTGTTGATCCCACGTCACACCTACAGGGACGCCGCCGCGATCCAGTACAACCTGTGTCGTCTTGAATCGACCCGCGTCCACAAACATGGCCTGCACCTCAACAGCAAGCCGATCGGCTGAGAGGCCGCCGGGGAGTCCGTTGTACCACTCCCGCGCGTCCACAATCAGCTGGTTTCCACAATTGCGAGCCCAGCGAATGATCCCCTCGCGTGTATCAGGCATGTTGCTTCGACCACACGCCGCAACACACAAGAAGATGATCACGATCAGACGCTTCACGCACGCGCTCCTACGAGAGGATCCGATACTTTGGCGCCCGCAAACCCCTCGGCTCTGAGTAGGCACGATTCACAGCCACCACACGGTCGTCCAGACTCGTCTGGGTCATAGCAGCTACTCGTGAGCGCGTAATCGACGCCCAGATCTATTCCACAACGAATGATCTCGGGCTTGGTCATTGTGATCAAAGGCGCCTCAATGCGTATCGGTACGCCCTCAACACCGCACTTCGTCGCTAGTCTCGCCATGTGTTGAAATGCCGAGATGAACTCGGGCCGGCAGTCGGGGTATCCACTGAAATCGATTGCGTTCGCCCCGATGTAGATGTCAGCAGCACCAGCGCTCTCTGCCACGGCCAGCGCCATCGAGAGGAAGACTGTATTTCTCGCGGGCACATATGTGTCCGGAATGCTCGAACCGATCGCCCCGGTCGACTCCGGTCGGGGGACCTCGCCGCCCCCGGTAAGCGCCGATCCGGCGAGGAGCGATGCCTCAAGCGGAATCACGCGATGATCACTCACGCCCTGAGCACGGCAGATCGCTTCCGCACATGAGATTTCATGGGAGTGCCGCTGACCGTAGGCAAACGTGAGGGCAATGAGAGAGGGGTGATCGCGGGCCGCCAGAGCCAGCACCGTGGCGGAATCCAACCCCCCTGAGACGAGAACGACTGCTGGCGTGGACTTCATCTCGGAAAGATTACCTGAACCGACGCCGCTCCCTCGCTGAGATATCCTGCCAGTCTCATGTCCCTTGAGCGAGATCCATACGAAGTACTCGGCGTTACCCGGACGGCCACGGAGGACGAAATCCGAACGGCCTACCGAAAACTGGCGCGGACGCACCATCCGGACGTCAGCACCGAGGCGGATGCCGACAAGAAGTTTGCCGAGGTGCAGGAGGCATACGAAGTCCTCTCAGATGCCGAGAAGCGAGCCGCATACGATCGATTCGGCCGAGTTGGCGGACCGGGTGGACCAAGCGGGGCCGGTGGACAATGGGGAGGCCAGCAGGTCGATCCCTCCGAATTCAGTGACATCTTTGAGCAGATGTTCGGAGGAGGCGCAGGCCCGGGTGGCTTCGGCCGACAAGGCAGAGCGGCAAGCCGACCCGCCCCCAGGAGGGGCGTCGATCAAACCAAGACCATCACGGTCACGTTCAAGACTGCCGCGCTGGGCGGAACCGAACACATTGATCTGGATGACGGGACGAAATTCGATGTGCAGATTCCCGCAGGCATTGAAGATGGCGCGAAGCTACGACTTCGAGGTCGCGGTGGTTCCGGATCTGCCGGTGGCGACCGTGGTGACCTGATCCTCACCGTCCATGTCGGCGGGCACCCGTATTTCACCCGACAAGGCGCTGATCTTCTGGTCGATGTCCCGATTACCATCGCCGAAGCTGCACTTGGAACGAGGGTGAATGTGTCGCTTATGAAAGGATCGGTCACCGTGCGGATTCCTCCCGGCAGTTCCTCAGGAACGCGATTACGAGTTCGCGGTCAGGGCATCACGAAGCAAGGCGGCGATCCTGGCGATCTTTACGCAGTGGTTCAAATCGTGGCGCCCAGCGACGTTTCAGACGTAGTCCGAGCGAACCTCGAATCGATCCAGTCATCGCTTCCTGACCCCAGGACGAACGCCCCGGGGGTCGAAACCGCGCCTGCCAGAACCGATTCCTGATGACCAACGAACGACAGGCACGACTTCCAGAGGATCCCTCAGACTACACGATGAGCCTGGGTGATCACCTTGAGGAACTTCGACGCCGCGTTATAGCTGCGGTCATCGTGCCACTTCCGCTGTCAATCCTGATTTTCTTCATTGCGCACATTCTCGTCGAGTGGCTCCTCCTCCCGCTTCAGAAAGTTCAACTCGCATGGGGATTCCCACCAGAAGTACAGGTCCTGAGCCCACCTGAGTTCCTGCTGCTCGAACTGAAACTGAGTGTTGTCCTGGCACTGGTGTTGTCGCTCCCGTGGCTTCTCTGGCAGGCGTGGCTCTTCATCGGGCCGGGGCTCTATCCGCGAGAACGCCGGTTCGTCTACCTGCTCCTGCCAGGAAGCGGTGTCTTGACATTCGTTGGCATCGCGGTGATGTACTTCGTCATGCTCCCACTGATGCTGCAGGTGCTCATGCTCATCACCCGGGGGGTTGACGTACCCGCGCAGCTGCTTCCCATCGCGACACCGGCGGACTCGGCCATGGTTGTACCAATGCTCGAAGAGCCTCCCAAGGCGGCGGCTCCCGGTCAGTTCTGGGTGAGCGCAGATGGAACGACTCTTCGCATCGCTGTGCAATCGGACGAGCCTGACTACGTGCAGATTCTGCAAACTCCACTGCAAGGCCGAAGTGCCGTTACGCAGGTGTTCCAGCTCTCGTCATATGTGAACTTTGTACTGGCGCTGCTGCTTGGCGTGTCATTGGCATTCCAGCTTCCGCTCGTCCTTCTGCTCGGCGGTTGGCTCGGACTGCTGAACGCTCCGATGCTCCGCAGCAAGCGGAAGTGGGCACTCCTTGTCTGCGCGGCGGTCTCGGCAATCACCACGCCAGCCGATGCCTTTTCCATGCTGCTCATGCTCGTTCCGCTCTACGCACTGTATGAGTTTGGAATCGTCCTGGTTGCAACGCTGCCGGTTGATCGGATCGTCGGAAAGCAGAGTGACGGGAATGAATCGGCATGACGGATGCCTCCGGGCTCGACGTCAGGATGATGCGACGAGCGATTGAACTCGCCGCAGAAGCTGCCGAGGTAGGAGACATCCCCGTTGGCGCTGTCATCTATCGGGATGGTGAGATTCTTGGTGAAGGCGCGAACCGGCGCGAAATCGACAACGACCCGACAGCGCATGCCGAAGTTGTCGCCATGCGAGCCGCCGGCGGGCGCCTTGGATCGTGGCGGCTGAACGGGTGCGTGATGGCCGTCACACTTGAGCCCTGCCCCATGTGCGCTGGTGCCATGGTGAATGCACGGCTGAACCGTGTTGTCTGGGGCGCCGATGATGCCAAGGCAGGTGCCTGCCGATCGCTCTATGAGATCCATTCCGACCCAAGACTCAATCACCGGCTCGAAGGAGTGGGCGGTGTGCTTGCCGAGGAATGCGCCGATCTACTGCGACAGTTCTTCAAGACGCGGCGGGGTTCATGAGCTCGTCGATCACAGCCGTCGCATAACTCCCCTTCGCCAGTTCAAAGCTGACTTCGACAAACGCGCCGTGATCATCGAACCCGGACTCGCACCGGGGTGAGGCGACCGGAACCAGCAATGGACGGCGGTTCCCCTGAGGCATACCGCGCTCTTCAAGGAGGCCGGCAGACAGCCCTGTTCGCTGCATCGCATCGACCTCAGTTCGATCCACATTCCCAGACGCTCGTCGCATGCGGCGACCCCACAGCGGTCCGGTGGGCACATCGACGGGGCCTGCCCCATCGACTTCACTGAGAAACCGCTCGTGGCTCCATGAGATGTCACCATCGACGATCGTTGCGAGTGTCCTGTCTGCAACGCGACGATCAAGCACCTCATTGAAGATGCCGGACTGCCAGGCATCGGTCCAGATCCGCCTCACCGGCCGTGGCACATCCAGAACGACCTCTTCGGCCACGCCACCTCGAGCAAGCTGCTCAAGAGCATGCCGCTCCGCTTGCCAGGACTTGGGCCACGCTGCAGCAGCCTCGCCCAGTTCACCTCTGTCAAAGTGAAGCCGACGATCTTCCTCTATGTCGGGCCACGGCGGCCCATCCGTCCCAAGCCAGCACCGCAACAGGCCACTCCAGTCCTTTCGGAGAAAGTGGCCTCCAATCACGTGATTGGCGCCGCGATATCCAAATCGCTGTGACATAAAACGGTTTGGCAGACCACCGACCGCGAGCGACTTGAGTGTCCGAAAAATCCGCGGCGCCTCAGTAGGATCGAGGTTGCGAATTCGAATAACGAATCTGTTCCCGGTCAGTTGGCCAAGACGCAATCCCCTCGCATGGGGTGCTGCGTGCAGGACACGAAGATCCTCTGAGTCAAGCGATACCGATCGGTGATCTCTGGTCTTGACAGTGATCCACTGCAAGGTCACTGCCTGACGATCCTTCATTCCGGCCCAGCCGACTGCTGACTGTGGCACACCGAACGCCCGAGCCACACGCCGGACCATGCTCCGATGATCAAGACCCC
Organism: uncultured Isosphaeraceae bacterium; assembly: GCA_964598425.1. Lineage (GTDB taxonomy): Bacteria > Planctomycetota > Phycisphaerae > Phycisphaerales > SM1A02 > UBA12567. The sequence continues at coordinate 15,972 of CAZRBV010000024.1, forward strand.
GTTTTTGAATCCACAGCGCAATGTGGCCCCCTTCGCCAGATGGCTCAAACCGCGTCAATTCCTCAACCAGAAAGTCTTCGGGCCGCTCGCGAATGGATGGCTCAATGATGCCAGTCAAGACCACTCCGGCCCCCCACCGAATGGGAACTCTTCTTCGTCACCGTCATCTTCATGCGGCACATCAAGATCTGGCAATGTCCCGTCCTGTTCAATCGCTTCCAGAACGGACTCACTGACGAAAATCGGTACGTCGGCGCCGACAGCAAGCGCAATGGCATCGGAAGGCCGTGCGTCCACCTGAAACTCCTCATCCCCCCGGTCAAGGCACAGCATGGCGTAGAAGGTCCCCTCGCTCAGGTCATGAATCAGCACACGGCTGAGCCGTGCCCCCAGAGAAACGATGACAGCGGACAACAATTCATGGGTGAGTGGCCGCGGCAGCGGAACACCCTTGATCCGCCGCTCGATCGCAAAAGCCTCCGAAATGCCGATGACAATCGGAAACCGGCGATCGCCATCGATTTCTGAGAGCTCGATGAGCTGAGCATCGCTCATCTCGCCGATCAGAATCCGGGACAGCGCCATCTGAACATCCATACACCTGACCCTCCGTGCGTGGATACTACGCCTTCCGGCAGCTGTCCGCAGGCCGGTCCGTGTTTGGATTGGCGGCCTGGAGTACAATGCCCGACTTCATCTGAGATCCCCGAAACCATCAGGAATGGGGTCTCGACACACATTTGCCGCTAGGAGTTCGCATGAGCAAGCGCACCTATATGTTCACCTCCGAGTCTGTCTCGATGGGGCACCCCGACAAGATGGCAGACCAGATTTCAGACGCCATCCTCGATGCCATGCTGAAAGTGGATCCGAATTCCCGCGTGGCATGTGAGACCATGGTCACGACCGGGCTTGCCATCATTGCTGGCGAAGTGACATGTAACGGTTACGTCGATATTCCTAACATCGTTCGCGACACTGCCCGCCGCATCGGATACACCGACGCCCGCATGGGCTTCGACGCCGACTCGTGCGCCGTCATGGTGACGCTCGATAAGCAGTCGCCCGACATTGCGCAGGGTGTGGACACCGGAGCTGGCCTTCACGAAGAGCAAGGCGCCGGCGACCAGGGCCTCATGTTCGGATTCGCATGCAATGAAACCGAATCTCTCATGCCGCTTGCTATTGACCTGAGCCACCAACTGGTCGCTCGACATGCACAAGTTCGCCAAGGAGGCAGCATTCCGCACCTCCGCCCGGATGCAAAGTCTCAAGTCGTCGTGCAGTACAACGGTCTGACTCCGGAGCGAGTTGATACGGTCGTGCTCAGCACCCAGCATGGGCCGGAGTGGAGCAGCGACCACGACGGTCTCGCCGCAGAGGTAAGCGAGCACATCATCAAGCCAGTCCTCGGCTCGTGGTGGCACGATGACATCAACGTCCTCGTCAACCCCACAGGAAGGTTTGAGGTCGGCGGCCCGCAGGGAGATTGCGGCCTCACCGGGCGAAAGATCATCGTTGACACCTATGGTGGACGTGGCAGGCACGGCGGCGGCGCGTTCTCTGGCAAAGATCCCAGCAAGGTCGATCGGAGCGCCGCCTACATGGCCCGATACATCGCCAAAAACGTCGTGGCAGCCGGACTGGCCGACGCCTGTGAAGTGCAACTCTCCTACGCCATTGGCGTCGCCAAGCCCACATCGATTCACGTCGACTGCCTGGGCACAGCGAAGATTCCAGAGGCGGTCATTGCCGATGCGATTGCCGAGACATTCTCGCTGACACCGGCAGGGATCATCGCCTCGCTCGATCTTCTCAGGCCAATCTACGCACCAACGGCCGCCCACGGACACTTTGGCCGGCAGCCCGACGAAGGCGGACCCGGCACGTTCACATGGGAGCGAACGGACAAGGTGGAAGCACTGCAGAAAGCAGTGGCAGCCCACACTGCCGGTGTCTGAGCCACAAGCGACTTCGGCCCGCAGCGCAGGCGTCAGCCCTGCCCGCGCTGTCGCGCTGCCACACCTTGAAACGAAGGCGAGCCGGTTTCCCGATCTCTTTCCAAGTCCCATTGACGTCACCGGTCTGGGGCCACGAGACACAGGCCTGGCCGCAGCTCTTGATCGGGAAGTCACAACGAGATGGCTGACCCTGCAGACCATCATCGAGCCGATGCTCAATCGGCCATGGGCGTCGCAGCACCCGGCAGTTGTCGCATCGCTGCTCGCGGGCGCTGCGCAGCTGCTCTTGCTCGACCGCATACCAGATCACGCCGCCGTCAGTGAGTCTGTCCAGTGGTGTCGCTCGACCGCCGCAGGGCGTGCCTCTGGCGTGGTGAATGCAGTGCTCCGCCGCATCATTCGATTGCGAGGAGAGCGCATCGATCAAGCCGACCCAGATCAGCCGAACCATCTCATTCGTTCCGATGGATCCGGATGGACGCTCAACGAGCCGGTCTTCGGCACCGAAGAGACAGCCCGCCGCGCAGCCCAGACCGGCTGCAGTCTGCCTCTGCTCAAACGTCTGATAGAGATCTTTGGCGAGCAGGAAGCCTTCCGCCTCGCGCTTCACGCTACAGCACAGCCACCGATCATCATGCACGGCGCTGGCCCTCACGATGCGTTGATTCCACATGATCGGCACGGATTCCAAGTGCTGGTTCCTGGTACCTCACCCGCCTCCGTCCTCGATACGTACCCCGAGGCCATCATCCAGGATCCGACTGCTGCATCTTCGTGCGCAGCAACCTCTGCGCTTGCGCCACAACTCATCGTCGACTCGTGTGCAGGCCGCGGCACCAAGACTCGCCAACTCGCATCCATGCACCCGGAGGCGAGAGTCATCGCCTCAGACACACAGCCGGCGAGAATGCGGGATCTCCACGAGCTCGCGTCACAGCACCCCTCAATCGAAGCTGTTGAGGCGAGGGATCTCGGCCGTTTCACTGGCTCAGCCGACCTGCTCGTCCTGGACGTCCCATGCACAAACTCAGGGGTCCTTGCCCGGCGTGTCGAGGCTCGGCACCGGCAGGGTGCTGCGACCCGCCAGAAACTCATTGACGTGCAGCGACAGATTGCAGCAGACACCTTGGCACTCCTCAGCCCTGGCGGCACGCTCCTGTGGACAACCTGTAGCATCGATCCAGATGAGAATCAGCAGCAGGTGGAGTGGCTCACGAAGTGGCATGCCCTTGAAGTTGCCAGGACCCATGCAGAAGCTGGGCAGGGAGGCCCGGGGGAGGCCCCTTCGAGGTGGTGTGACGGTGGATTCCACGCTTTGCTCCGGAAGCCGAGAATGACGAACGGCTGACACCCTCCCGCGTCGGTTCCTCGCTACCATTCCTCGCTTCGCCTGTCCCGGCCCACGCCAGACAGACGGCTCGCGGAGCCTCAAGTATGCAGATCGAAACACTCATTTCTCCGGATGTCATTCGGGTGCCGCTTCGCGCCGAAGACAGACTCTCGGCCATTCGGGAACTTATCGAACTGCTTGGAGAGCAGGACTTGGTTTCAGACGTCGAGTCTGCCATTGAAACAACTTGGGCGCGGGAGCAAGAGCGCACGACGGGCATTGGCGAAGGTCTCGCGGTGCCTCATGGACGATGCCGCTGCGTCGATCACCTTGTGCTCGCTATTGGTCGCCCGGCGACTCCGATCGATTTTCAGTCATTCGATCAAAAACCGGTTCGACTTATTGTGCTCGTGCTCTCGCCGCCGGAAGACACCGCATCACACATTCAAGTGCTCGGCGGAATCAGCCGGTTGCTCAGCGATCGACTCATCAGGGAAGCCGCCTACTCTGCAGAGTCGGCCGACACCCTCGCCGAGGTTCTTCAAGGCGCCTCGTGAAGACTGCGTTCTGCGCGAGCACGACGAAACGAATCAAACTCGGCCCCCAGATCCGCTTGAGCAGCAGCTGGCATTGAAGACTGCGCGATTGCAGCCTCTGCCGCTGCAGCATCAGCCTTGTCGATGTTTCCAAGTCGGAGTTGCACCCGTGCCAGGGTGATCCAACCAAGCGCATCGCCCGGCACAGCCGCAAGATATCTCCTGAGCTGAGTCACCGAAGCCTGAAGTTTGCCCTCGCGAAGCGCAGCAAGTGCCGCATACTTCCAGGCATCGGGCCCCATCGAGAACCGGCTGGCTGCCGACAGCTTTCCGCTCGCCACCGCCCACTGGATGCCCATCTGTCGCAGGCGGTCCCAAGCCATGTTGTCCATCAGCGTGTCATCGAGCCAGTCTGCTGCCCGGGACGGCAACTCAAGTGAAACTTGAAGAACAAACTGCTCAATCGCCACATCTTGGTTGGGCTTGGCGATATGCCCGATCTGTTGAAGTAGCTCACGAGCTCTCTCAAGTTCACCAAGTTGGACATGCACCCGTGCAGCCGCAAGCAGATGATTGGGATCATCCGCCAGACTGATGCCGCCACTGGTCAGCGAGCCCGCCAAGCGATACCACTCCAGCGCCTCTCTCGCTCGTTCCTGAGCCTCTTGCGAGAGTTTCGTTGTTCCTGGGCGGGTTGGAAACTCGATTCGCTGCCTGAGCCCGGTCGCCAGCTGGTCCGCTCGCATGCCAATCAGTTGCGACGACGCAGCCTGCACCGTGGCAAGCAACGTCGTGATGGTCACAACGATCAACCACACACCGCCGCCAGTCAACCGCCCGCTCTTCTTGAGCATGCGCCGACGGAAGGACGTGTTCTTGTCCCGAAACAGCCGCCACGTTTTCCAGCAGAGCCAGGTCATAACGGAGGCGGCTCCCAACGACAGAAGCATTGGAACCAATCCGTACGCTCCGCGCCACGCCAGAAAGAAGCCTATCGTCATCAATGCCAACGTAATCTCGCCGGTCCATGTGAGGTCCCACTTGCGAGTCGGCCTTTGCGCCCCCTCTCTAAGCGGCACGCCTACCGCAGGAGCCCCCCACTTCATTGAGAGGGCATCCATGGGGCATGCTTCTATGCAGTCTGTAGTCCGCATGCATCCCATGTCTATCACCTGTCCGTATGACGCCACCTGCTCGTGCACTCGAACATTGGATGTGCATGCTGCCGTACATTTTGCGCAGCCCTCGCACGATTCGTTGACATGCACTCGCCGAAACGCCAACCGGTCAAGCGGCGCAAAAAATCCGCCGTAGGGGCACGCATAGGTGCAAAATCCCTTGGCCCCGAGCACGTACACCGTCACAAACCCGCACACAAAAAGAAACACGATGGCAACACCCATACCGGGCATCGAGGCCCAGAGATCACGAGTCAGCAGTTCCAGACGAAACCCGGGCCAATGCAAATCTGGCCTCACCACTGGCGCAATCACAAGGCGATAGACGATCGGCCACACGAACATGTAGAGGGCGAGGAGCAGCGGGGCCAGCATTAGGAGCCGACTCCGAAACGGGCGCGGGCGAATGCCGCTGAACTTCATGAGTCGCAGGCACCAGTCCTGGAGAAGCACCACATGGCATCCCCATCCGCAGAACCAGCGCCCGAGAATCGCTGTCGAGAGCAGGGCCACCGCGAAGAAGATCGCGCCAGCGTTGATGATGCCCTCGGACACCGTTTCAATCGACTCTGACGGCTCAACCGGGGAAAGCGTCTCCCACCCGTATGGCACACCAATCCACCAGACGAGAATGTGCAGCAGCATCGCTGCCTGCACAGCAATCAGTGTCCAGAGTCGCAATCTCCAGCGCCGCCCCCAGCCAATCTCAGTTGGTTCGCCTTTCGGAAGAACCCGCAGGTCAACTCCGACGGACTTCTTGTGGACCGGTGGCATCGCCTCAGGGTATCCGAGTGGTCTGAGCCCGTGGCTCAAACCACCGAGCGCAGGTGCGGCCCTGCGGATCCTATCCGGTCTCCCGTCACCTGCTCAGCTGATCAATACCCCGCAGCTCACTGCACCGGCGCACCTGTACTCACCCCACAGACTCACGCCATCCCTTCCGAAACGCAGGCCGCTCGGCACTCGGCAGTGATGACTCTTCCACTGCCAAGCGAAGTTTGCCAAGCGCTTTGTTCTGAATCTGCCGCACGCGTTCCTTGGTCAGACCGATCATCTTGCCAACCTGTGCCAGGGTCCGCGGCCGCTCATACCGCAGACCAGCCGCCTCACCGGGGCCGATGCGGAAGCGATGGTGGATCACCTCGCGCTCGACCTCGGTGAGATCGGCCTGATTCCGCAGCACGAACTGCTTGACCTCGTTGGCGCTGTCACGCAGTTCTTCGCGGCGGCGCTCCTCGGGGTAGTTCGATCGCTCGAACTCCGGGTCGAAGGAGGCGCCAAAACGTTGGCGGTATCGGAGATGCTTGCTGCCGTGGCGGGAGAATCCCTTCAGAATGGCGCGGCAGGCATATGTCGAGAATTTGAATCCGCGGCCGACATCGAACTTGTCGATGCTGCGCATGAGCGCCATGTTGCCCTCGCTGATGAGATCTGAGAAGCCCATGTCCCCGAGTCGAATACGCTTGGACATGGCAAGCACGAGTGCCAGGTTGGCTTCGGCAATTCGATGCCGAAGGTGCTGGGCGATCCGATACCAGAGCAGGAGTTCTTCCCGCTGCCGGGGGCCCGGACGCTTCGCCTTGACTCGGTCCTGCATCCTGCGTACTCGGAATCGCGCGTAGTTGTACTGGAGGAAAATCACTCGCTCTTCTGCAGCCGTGAAGACGATCGAGTCTCGCTTCTTGGGCTGTGTGGGCTGTCTGGAACTCGTCCCGATTGGGTCCATGAGCGGCCTGTACCACGCTACATCCGCTCGCCGGACGTCGGGAGCCTCGTCGAAGAGCCGCCGCTCGGCCCGAGCACGACGAAACTCATCAGAGTCAACGTATTCGACCGGGGTTGCGAGGATTTCATCGAGAAGAGCCTTCTCGGAGGCCGCGGGTGTGTCCGTGCGGCCGCCGGGGAGATTCTCCGAACCAATTGAATGAGCGGTGCGTTCTTGCATGAAGAGATCCTCGGGATCTTAGAGATGCGCCATCCATGCGGTCCCGGCGCAGGAATAGCTCTGAAAAAGCCTGTACGCCGGCCGTGGCGTACGGGTTCGTTCCGATTGGAAAGACGATTTCTCGCCTGTCGGGCGCGTGTTTCGCTCAGCAATTCCCAGAATTCGGCGGCCCCGGTCAAAGCCGCCGCGCCCGAGAAACCCTGCACCTGAATATGCCTCGACCATTGGCATGCAGCCTCTCCAACGTGGTCATTGGAGGTTGCTTGCATGGGTTTTCATGCACAGGTATAGAAACCCCTCGGGGATCCGGATCACGAGGGGGACAGGCTGAGGTTCTCAGAAGCTCACTCGGGCTCGCCGCCGCTCAGGTCGTAGACCCATCCTTCGGACGCGCGATTCCAATCAAGGACCTCGCCGTCTGCGAAGAACAGGCCAAGTTCGTGCTGAGCGGCTTCTGAACTGTCCGAGCCGTGGATGAGGTTGAAACTGTTGGAGACGCCGAAATCGCCTCGAATCGTTCCAGGGTCGGCGTAGCTGCCGAAGGTCGCGCCCATCATCTTCCGGCAGATCGCGATGGCACCGACGCCGCGGAGAGCAAGCACGAGCACGGGCGAGCTGGTCATGAAGCCGACCAGGCCGTCATAGAAGGGCTTGCCCTCATGGGACGCGTAGTGCTTGGCTGCCAGTTCACTTGAAATCTGCATGAACTTGGCCCCGACGACCTGAATGCCCTTGTCCTCGAAGCGGCTGATGATGCGGCCCATGAGGCCTCGCTGGACGGCATCCGGCTTGAGGATGATGAGGGTGGTTTCCATGTGTTGGTTGCTCCTGTGAGAAGCGGGGGATTGTACTGCAGCGGGGCTCGACCATGAAAGGAGGCGAGCCGGTGAACAGGAGCAATTGTGCCCCTCTTGCAGCTGAGCCTCTACTCGCAGGGGCCCCAGGCGGCGAGCAGCTCCAGCAGATCCTCGACATTGACGATGCCGTCGTAATTCAGATCGGCGGAACCCCCCACCAACCCATACTGACTGATGATCAGGAGGATGTCGTCGACACCGACGATGGTGTCCCCATTCACATCCGCCAGACACTCACACACGTCAGGAACGCCGCTGCCGTCGATGTCATCCGTCGTACCGTCCGCAATCTCACAAGAGTCAATCAATCCATTGAGGTCGCAGTCAAGAATCACATTCGGAAGTTGGCAATGGTCGAGCATGCCATCGCCATTACAGTCGAGGTCTGGATCGTCGAAGAACTCACACGAGTCGATCACGCCATTCCCATCACAATCCAGCGCTGGGCTCGGAAGCTGGCAACTGTCGATCTTGCCATCCGCATTGCAGTCAATTGAGGGATCGGCCTGCATCTCGCACGCGTCAAGGGCACCGCTCAGATCACAGTCAATCTGAGGATCTGCTGCAATGTCGCAGACGTCGAGCAGTCCGTTGCCATCGCAATCGAGGGACGGATCTGCGGCAAGATCGCATGTGTCGGGGATCGAATTGCCGTCGCAGTCCACAGCGGCCCCGTCATCGAGATCGCAGGAATCAGGAACACCGTTGTCGTTGCAGTCCAGGGCATAGCCTAGTTTGATTGCAAAGTCATCTGGCAGGCCATCGCCGTCGCAGTCTTCGCAATCGTCTGGGCGACCATCTCCGTCGATGTCGCTCTGCGTGCCATTCCAGATCTCCACCGGATCCGTCACGCCATCGCCATCACAGTCGTACTCGCACTCATCGGGGATGCCATCTTGATCGAGGTCTGTGACTGCCCCGTCCAGAATGTCCTGCGCATCATCGACGCCGTTGGCATTGCAGTCGTCGCAATAGTCCCACACCGTCGTCCAGCCTTCATCCTCCCAGATTCCATAAATCGCATTTGGGATGTTGTCACATAGGATTGACTCAGAGATGTTCGCATCGCCCATTGAGAACACACCGCCCCCCTGCTGGGTCGCAACATTTGCGACGATCTCGCAGTGCGACACCCTCGCGATAGCGACCCCGGACTCCAGGTGCAGGCCTCCACCCCCGCCCTCCGCACTATTGCCCACCATAATGCACTGATCAATGAGAGCAATGGCATTGTCATGGCAGCAGAGTGCGCCTCCACGTAGGGCACTGTTACTTTCGAATGTGCAATTGTTGATCGTTGACATCCCTTCATACACAAGGATGCCTCCGCCAAAAACAGATGCAGAGTTGCCCGCAAATGTGCAGCCAGTGATTGTTGGGCTCGACCAAACTGAGCTGATACCACCACCATCAGCCGAAGCATTCCCGATTAGATCGCAGTTGGAAACAATCGGGCTGCTCCTGTAGCAGTAGATCCCCCCATAAGAGGTATTCTCGGTGATTGTGCAGCCGGTGATCGTCGGACTGCTGCTTTGCAAGTAAACCCCACCAGCGTAGCCCGAGCCCGTGATCGTCAACCCGTCAATGACCGTGCCAAGCCGCTCTCCATTATCACACCAGACAACACAGCGAGCGCCTTCGCCATCGAGTACCACATCCGCGGGATCCCCTTCGCCGCGAACCGTGATTGGCTTTCCGCCTGTGTTGATCACCCAGTCCCCATCACCGGTATACGTGCCTGCCGAAACAAGAACTGTGTCGCCAGCACCTGCAGCTTCAACGGCCGCTTGAATGGTGGCGTACTCACTGGGCACTTCGTGCAGGCCATCACCGACCGACTCGCACTCATCGGTCACGCCATCTCCATCGCTGTCCTGACACGAGAAGGCGAGGCAGGCGCCCCCTGCGTCGCTCTAGTGCCCGTAGATCTGGCTTGGCTCGTTTGCGCAGATGGTCGTGGAGGCGAGCGAAACATCCCCCTCCAGACAGTAGATCCCCCCACCATCATCACCTGCTTCATT
>CAZRBV010000024.1:25899-45765 GCA_964598425.1 uncultured Isosphaeraceae bacterium
GATCCCCCCACCATCATCACCTGCTTCATTCTCCAAAAGCTCGCATGCATCAAGCGAGATGCTGCATTGATCACTACAAAAGATGCCACCACCAATACCAGCGTAGTTATTCGCAATTGTGCAGCCGATGGCAACCGGACTGCTCATTGTGGCCAGATACATCCCACCACCCGTGCCTGACCCATTCTCCGAAATCTCACACGCTTCAAGAATCGGGCTCGCTGCGTAACACGCGATGCCGCCACCCGCGGCAGCGTACCCGTCAACGATCCGGCAATTCCGAATCGTCGGCGAAGTACCCACACAGACAACTCCCCCGCGAGCCAGTGTCAATCCCTCGAAGACTGTCGCCTCAGTTTCGCTACCGCTCACCTCCACACATCGGCGGTGATCTTCGCCATCGATGATGGTGTCTTCCTGCGGCCCGGCTGCGCGAACCGCGATGGCCTTGCCGGATGTACTGCACACCCATTGCCCAGTCCCCACATAGGTTCCTGGATACACCAGAATCTCATCGCCGTCGCTGGAGGCGTCAATGGCGTCCTGGATAACCGTGTACTCGGCTGAAGGAAAATCAACGAGATCATCATCGACCGTAAGCGTCGCGCCCTGCGCTACAGTGACGCACCCCGAAGTCAGTACCACTGCAACTCGAACGTAATCCATCGGCCACTCTCCCCGGGCATCCGCCCGACCACGTCACCCTACTCAGGACCAAACCTGAAAGCAAGCCCAAAGGTCAAGCTCATTGGCCTGCACGGCGATCGGATGTACCGCTGGTCATCCACTCACGATTGAGAATTCTCCCGTCGGCTCGCTCGTCGCTGTAGGCGGGCCATCAACACAGTCGCCCAGGGCGAAACTCAGCCGCCCGTGATACGCTGCACGTCAAGGATGGATCCTTGACACGCAAGGGATGGAGCCCCAGGTGCCCGTGGCAACGAAGAAGAAGTCTCGAAAAAAAGCCACCGCCGAATCGATGGCCGCAAGCCAGCGAGAGATCTCGGTCAGCGAATTCTTCGCGAAGAACCGGCATCTCCTCGGCTTCGACAACGCGCGCAAGGCGATGCTCACGACGGTCAAGGAAGCCGTCGATAACGCGCTCGACGCGTGTGAAGAAGCAGGCATCCTCCCGGCCCTCAGGATCCACCTGCTGCAGCTCGAAGAAACACGATTCAAAATCACGGTTCAGGACAATGGCCCAGGGATCGTTCGCAAGCAGATCGAGAACATCTTCGGCAAACTGCTCTACGGATCGAAATTCCACCGCATGAAGATGAGTCGAGGCCAGCAGGGCATCGGCATTTCTGCGGCGGGTATGTACGGTCTGATGACGACCGGCAAGCCGGTGAAGATCATCTCCAAGACGGGGGCCAAGAAGCCCTCACACGAAGTCGTACTGAAGATCGACACGTCGAAGAACAAGGCCGAGGTCGTCAGCGACACCGAACACCCGGAAGATGACAAGCTCTTCCCCGAAGGGCGCGGCACCATCGTTGCGATCGAGCTCGAAGGAAAGTATCAAAAGGGACGCCAGAGCGTCGACGAATACCTCGAGCAGACGGCGATCGCAAATCCGCACGCCCAGATCACCTACATCACGCCCGGCAATGAAACCATCGAGTTCCCTCGGGCAATGGACGAGTTGCCCGAAGAAGCGAAGGAGATCAAGCCGCACCCCAAGGGGATTGAGCTCGGCACGCTCATCCAGATGCTCGAGCGAACCGAGGCGCGCCAACTTGGTGGCTTCCTCCAAAAGGACTTCTGCCGCGTCGGCCAGCAAAAAGCCAAGCAGCTCGCTGAAGGCTCCGGCATGACCTCGCGGACCTGGGTGAAGAATGTCGGTCACGCCGAAGCTGAGAAACTCTACAAGTCGATTCAGGACACACGTATCACCTCGCCACCAACGGACTGCCTCGTGCCAATCGGGTCAAAGGCGCTCCTCGCTGGCCTGCTCAAAGAGGTCAAGGCAGAGTTCTTCGCGGCCGCGACCCGCCCCCCCGCCGTATACCGAGGCAATCCCTTCCAAATGGAAGTTGCTATCGCCTATGGTGGCGAGCTCAAGACCGAAGAGTCGGCGAGAATCCTGCGATTCGCCAATCGCGTGCCGCTGCTGTATCAGCAAAGCGCCTGCAGCTCCTTCAAGGCTGTCGTCGAGACCGGATGGAAGAACTACAGCCTGCAGCAACCGCGCGGCGGTCTCCCGGTCGGTCCCATCGTCATCATGATTCATATGGCGAGTGTGTGGGTGCCGTTCACAAGCGAGTCGAAGGAAGCAATCGCGGACTATGACGAAATCCGCAAAGAGATGCGGCTCGCCCTGCAGGAGTGCGGCCGCAAACTGGGTATCTACCTTCGTCGCCGCCAGCGAATGAAGAAAGAGTCCGAGCGCCGCAGTATCTTTGAGCGGTACATCGGTGAAATCGCATCGGCCTGCAACTCCATCACCGGCGTTGACGCGGAGAAGCTCTACGCGGCGCTTCAGAAACAGGCCGCAAAGAAGACTGCCGAGGCGGACCAGATGCTCGACGACGAAGGGAAGGTCATCGATGACGGCGGCCGACTCGCCAAGGACTCGGATGTCATCATCGTCGAAGATCTCCAAACCGGCGGAGGCGAAGAGCCCGGCGACGAGGACCTCTTCGGAGGTGTGACGCTCAAGGGCCGGAAAAAGAAGACAAAGAAGAAGGTCACGCGGACCAAGAAGAAGACGAGGCGCTGATGGCAACGCGGAAGAAAACATCGCCCAAAAAGAAAGCCGCCAGCAAAAAGACGGCGAGAAAGAAAGCTGCACCGAAGACGGCCAGCCGGAAACGCGGTGCCCCTGTGAGCAAAGAACGCGATAAAGTCACCAAGCGAGCCATTGAGTTGCTCGCCGACGGTGTGGCTCGCGATGGGCTCAAAGGCAAAGAGCCCAACGTCGAAATCCCGCTTCGCACAGTCACCAACATGAAGTGGAACAAGCGGAAGCGCATCCTTGAGATGGGCGATTCAACACAGACGCGAAGCCTCTTCAATGTCGGTCAAGCTCGTAAGTTCATGCAGACGCTCCTGCTCGCCAAGGGAAGCCGCGAGCTCATCAAGGCCGAGAAAACACTCAGCCTTCGTGGCATGTATTACATGTCTCTGCACACGATCGAGGGGACGAAGGAGAAGACCTTCAACGATCAGGGCGAATCAGACACCGTGCTCGAAGACCTTGAGGTCTCGCTTGGTGGTCTTCGTGAAGAGCTTCACGTCTTCGCCAAGAAGCGCGGCACCATGGTCGGCAACATCACCGTCGAGGACAACGGGGATGAAATCGACTGCCGCCGCATGGGCACCGGCGGCTATGCCATCCCGAGCATCTGCGAGCCAAGCGTCATTCAGTTCAAGAGGTGTGACGCGAAGTTCGTGTTGCATGTCGAGAAGGACACGGTGTGGAGCCGGTTCAATGAAGATCGATTCTGGGAAACACACAACTGCATCCTCACCGAAGGGTCGGGGCAGCCCCCTCGCGGTGTACGCCGCCTGCTCCACCGCCTCAACAAGGAACTCGGCCTTCCAATCTATTGCCTGCTCGACTGCGACCCGTGGGGACATTACATCTACAGCGTCATCAAGCAGGGGTCGATCAATCTCGCCTTTGAGAGTGAGCGCATGGCGATTCCCGACGCAAAATTCATGGGCATCCGCGCGATGGACTATGACCGATGCGACCTCTCATCCGATGTTCGAATCGCGCTCAACGATCGCGACATCACTCGCGCTCGTCAGATCGCCGAGTACCCGTGGTTCAAGGACAAACGCCCCTGGCAGAAGGAGATCAAGACACTCCTCGCCAACGGTTTCAAGATGGAAGTGGAGTCGCTCATCACCAAGGACATTTCCTACGTCACCGAGGAATACGTCCCCGCCAGACTCAAGGCGAAGGACTTCCTGGATTAGCGAATCGCCATGCACATGGTTGTTATGAGGGCTGCTCGCCACGCTATCGAGGCCCCTGTACAATCATCCGGCTTGGCAATGATTGCCAGGTTTGGGCATGAGGACCTCGTCCCTGATGACGAATACGCCAGACACACCCATGGGTAACGGCCGCACCGACGGCGAGCGGGAACTTCCCGCATCGCCGCAGCGCGTGCTCGTCGCCGACGATGAGCATCTCGTCGCCGCCGGTCTGATCGCGGGGCTCAAGGACCTTGGATACGAGGTCATTGGGCCAGCAAGCAACGGCGAGAAAGCCATCGAAATGTGTCGCGCCGAGCACCCCGACATGGCGATCCTCGACATTCGTATGCCAGGTCTTGATGGACTCGCTGCGGGCGAGACGATCTACAACGAACTTGGCATTCCGATTGTCATGGTCTCCGCCTATTCAGACCCCGAATACGTCAACAGCGGAAACCGCATAGGGGTCTTCGGGTACCTGCTCAAGCCGGTCACGCGGGACCAACTGCGAGTCGGCCTGAAAGTCTCCTGGGCGCGTTTCCGGCAGCAGGCCGAGCTCTCCGACGAGGTCGGAACACTCAATGCCAAACTTGAGCAGCGGAAAGTCATCGAGCAGGCCAAGTGGATTATCGTCAAGCGGAAGGGTGTCGAAGAACCCGAGGCCATGAGAATGCTCCAGAAGCAGGCACGTAATGGGCGACGGCCGCTCGTGGAGATTGCGAAGTCAGTGATAGAAAGCGAGAGTTTGCTGGGCGACTAGGCCGCTGGCAAGGCGATCCTGAAGCACGTTCCACGCCCGAGTTCAGACTCTGCGCTCAGCCGCCCGCCGTGTTCTTCGATGATGCGGCGCGTCGTCGGAAGTCCAAGTCCCGTACCGCCCGCTCGATGCGACACATAGGGATGAAAAATCTCCTCGAGCATGCTGGGATCGATGCCAGGGCCGGTGTCAGTCACAGTGACCTCGACACGATCCCCTACCCGTTCCGCTTCGATGAGAAGTTCAGAGGATTGCCCCTCCCGCTGATCTGCCGCCATCGTTTGCACCGCATTTATCATGAGATTGAGCATCGCCTGCTTGAAGAGACCTTTGTCCACCGACACTGCGAGTGGCTGGTCGGGAAGCTGCATTCTCAGAATCACATCTGACTGCTCACACTGTGGGTGATAGAAGTCACCAAGCTCTTCAAGAATCAATCGCAGGTCGCGGCGCTCGGGCGCGAGCTTCACTCGTCCGGCGAACTGTAGAAAATCCGTCAGGATCCCGGCGAGGCGATCGACCTCGCGGCGAAGGGTCTCCACACGGCGAACCAACCGCTCACGCTCCGCCTCGTCAAGCGGTGCTTGCTGCAGGTCTTCAATGAGCAATTGCGCGTTGAGGCCGACTGTTGAGAGTGGATTCTTGATCTCATGCGCCAAGCCGCCCGTCATCGCGCCGAGTTCGGCCAACCGCTGACTATGCCGCGCTTCACCCTCAGCATTTCGCGCGCGGCGATCAGCGCTGCGGAGCAATACAAAAACGACCGGTGCCAGCGCAACAACCGTTGCGCCGGCACCGATCAGAAACCAGAAAGCGTCCTGCACGAGGCTCGCTCAGGATGCCGTTTCCACGGCGTCCTCATTCTTCTTGCCACGGCGACGGCGGCCTCCGCCATCACCCTTGTCATCTGAGTCGCCGTCGGCCGGCTCAAGCAATGCCTTGCGGGAGAGCTTGATGCGGCCGGTATTGTCGACGTTGATGACCTTGACCTTGATCTTGTCACCGATCGAAACGACATCGGACACGCTCTTGACGAACCCGTTGTCAAGCTCGGAGATGTGGCACATGCCATCGGTACCAGGGACAAGTTCAATGAAGGCGCCGAAGTCCTTGGTCGAAACGACCGTTCCTTCATAGATGGTGCCGACCTTGATCTCGGCACCAAGCGCCTCGACCTCGGCCTTGGCAGCATCGCCAGCCTTGCCATCGGTCGATGCGATCGTGACCGTTCCATCGTCGTCAACATCGACCGTCGCGCCTGTTCGCTCCTGAATACCACGAATCATCTTGCCGCCAGGTCCGATCAGCTTGCCGATCTTCTCCGGATCGATCATGACCTGAATGATGCGCGGTGCGTACTCGCTCATTTCGGCACGAGGCTCGGGCAGACATGCTTCCATCTGCTCGATGATCTCGATACGTCCGACGCGGGCCTGCTCGAAAGTCTCCTTGATCTCGTCGAACCAGAGTCCACGGGCCTTGAGATCGAGCTGAATGCCGGTGATGCCGTTACGAGTACCGCAGACCTTGAAGTCCATGTCGCCGAAGAAGTCTTCTTCGCCGAGGATGTCGGTCACACGAACGATCTTGCCGTCCGCGTTGCTGAAGCGGCCGACCGAGATGCCCGCGCACGTCGCCTTGATCGGCACGCCCGCATCCATCATCGCCATGCAACCGCCGCAGACCGATGCCATCGAAGAAGAGCCATTCGACTCGGTAATGTCGCTGACGAGCCGGACCGTGTATGGGAAGTCCTCGACGTCCGGAAGGATCGCGAGCAGCGATCGCTCCGCAAGCGCGCCGTGACCAATCTCTCGGCGACCGGGACCCATGATGCGGCGGGCTTCACCGACGCAGAACGGCGGGAAGTTGTAGTGAAGGTAGAACTTCTTGGCGTACTCGGGCATGAGACCATCGACAATCTGCTCGTCGCGGCCGGTGCCGAGAACGCAGGTCAGCAAGCCCTGCGTCTCTCCACGCTGGAAGAGTGCTGAACCGTGCGTTCGGGGGAACAGGCCAGCCTCAATGTCGAGATCTCGGATTTGTGTAAACGACCGCCCATCGGCACGGGTACTCTCGTCAACAATCAGCTTGCGAGTCGTCTTCTTCTCAAGCGTTCGGAACGCTTCACGTGCCTGACGCAGGCGTGACTCCGCAGCCTGATACTCCTGATAGGTTCCGCCTTCGGGCAGTTTGAAGTGCTCTTCGAGAACCTTGTCCCGGAGCGCATCAACCGCAGCGTGTCGCTCGGCCTTGCCACCAATGCGACGGCAGCCCAACATCTCTTCGCCAGCGACGCTATTCACAAGCTCCGTGATGTCCTCGGCGGGAAGTGCGAGCGTTCCGGTGCGAACCTCGGGGCAGCCAGCCTTCTCACGAAGTTCGTTCTGCATCTCGATGATTGGCTTGCACCCGTGCTCGTAGCCAAACTCGATGGCGGCGAGGATGGCATCCTCGGGAACCTCGGCGGCGCCGACTTCAATCATGTTGATGCCGTCGCAGTGACCGGAGAGAACCATGTCCAGATCGGAGTACTCCATCTGGGCGTGGGTTGGGTTGATGACGAACTGCTCGCCGTCGTCGGTCATGATGCGGCCGACACGCACTGTGGCAACCGGACCCTCGAACGGGGCATCGGTCATCATCAGGGCGGCTGAACCACCGGTGCACGCAAGCACATCGGTGTCATTCTGGCCGTCGTGGCTCATCGTCCAGCACTGAATCTGAATCTCGTCGATGAAACCATCAGGAAAGAGCGGACGGATCGGTCTGTCGATCATCCGCATCGTGAGGATTTCTTTCTCGTTCGGGGCGCCCTCTCGCTTGCGAAATCCACCCGGGAAACTACCGCCAGCGCTCAGACGCTCGCGATAGTCGCACTGCATCGGAAAGAAGTCGAGGCCTGGACGCGGGTTGGCTCGCACGGCCGTACACATGACGACCGAGTCGCCATGGCTGACCATGACGCAGCCGTCAGCGAGCTTGGCGATTCGACCCGTCTCCATACGAAGGGTACGGCCGCCGATTTCTCGTTCAACGACATGAACTGTGGCATTTGCCATATCTGGATACTCCCGTGGCGACCGCGCATCTTCGGCGCACATCACCACTTTGTTTGGGGTCCAGATTCCGCCGGTTCCCAGAAGGCAGAAGACAGGGGTCAGTTCAAATCAAAACTGGCGCCTGTCCACTGCCACCTGCTCGGAGGCACCGGACCCGACCTACGGGGATTGCTCCCCTACTTGCGAAGACCGAGCCGCTTGATGAGCTCGCGATACGCGGCAGGGCTGGTGCGCGACAAGTACTGAAGCAACCGGTTTCGCTTGCCGACAAGCTTGACCAGGCCGAGTCGTGCGGCATGATCCTTCTTGTTCGACTGCAGGTGCTCGTTGATCTCCTGAATACGGGAGGTCAGGAGCGCAACCTGCACTTCTGGGGAGCCGGTGTCAGCATCATCGCGGCGATACTCGCCGATGATCTCTGTCTTCTGATTGAGCGTAAGGGCCATGGATGGTCCTGTTCAAAACGTCCGAAGACACCTCGCCTTCGGAGAATCGAGCAGTCTACAGGGACCCCGCCCCCAATGCCACCTGCTGCCCCCGTAACGGCCGATAAGACTGCGGAAACGTCGATTTCAGGCCAGACCGCCCAGCCAGTCACAGGTTCGCTGGCATCCATCCACGATGGAGGCCTCATCAAGCGCGAAGGAGAGCCGGACATGGCTGGGGCCACACCCGAGGAAATCGTCTCCGGGAACCACAGCCACACCTGCTTCCTCGAGCAACGACTCGGCAAACGAGCTGGCGTTCGTAATCGCCCGGCCTGCTGCGGAGGTCCGCCCGAATGTGGCCGAGATATCCGGGAAGACATAGAAGGCCCCCATCGGGGGCGGGCACGTGACACCCGGCCAGGCTGAGACCAGGCGTTCCATCAAACCCGCTCGCTTCTCAAACGCATCTCGCATCTCGGCCACTTCACGGTGGCACGACTGCAGTGCGATCACAAGCGCGGGCAAGGTGAAACTCGTGACCGACGAAGTCATCTGGCTCTGAAGTTTGGACATCGCCTTGACGATCGGCAGCGGCGCGCATGTGTACCCGACGCGCCAACCTGTTGCCGCGAATGCTTTGCTCAGGCCGTTGATCGTGATGGTCTTGTCAGACATCGACGGGAGCGACGCCGGCGAGAGATGCTCGCGGCCGCCGTACACGAGCCGTTCGTAGATCTCATCGCTGATGAGCGTGATGCGCTCGTGCTTTGAAAGCACCTCACAAATCGCCCGGACTTCTTCGGGGCTGTACATCGTCCCGCACGGATTACTCGGACTGTTCAGGATGACCGCTCGGGTTCGCGGCGTGATCGCGGCGGCAAAGTCCTCTGGAGAGGCAAGAAAACCACTCTCGGCGGTTGTGGGAATCTCGACGATCGTGCCGCCTGCCAGTTC
Organism: uncultured Isosphaeraceae bacterium; assembly: GCA_964598425.1. Lineage (GTDB taxonomy): Bacteria > Planctomycetota > Phycisphaerae > Phycisphaerales > SM1A02 > UBA12567. The sequence goes on from CAZRBV010000024.1 coordinate 35,031, forward strand.
GACCATCGGCTTGTAGGACACCCACGCCGGAGTCGGCATGATGACCTCGTCGCCCGGGTCGACAATCGCCTGAATCGCCAGATACAGGCTGAACTTCCCGCCGTTCGAAATAATGATCTGGTCGGGCTCGCAGTCGATCGCATTCTCGGCCTGAAGCTTCTCAGCGACTGCCTTACGGGCCTCGGGAACACCTGGCACCGGCACGTAGCGGGTCATGCCCGCTCGAATCGCCTCAATAGCTGCACTACAAACCGGATCTGGCGTCGTGAAGTCGGGCTCGCCAGCACCGAAACCAACGATGTCCCGGCCCGCTGCCTTCATGGCGCGAACCCGGGCGGTAATCGCCAGCGTTGAAGAGGGTTGAATCGCGGCGGCTCGGGCGGAAACTGCTGTGTCGGTCGTTGTCGTCATGGCTGTCCTGCTTCTCGAAGGCGTCTGCACAATGGGAGCGTATCGAGGCGACCAAAGATACGTCGAATCGCGGTGCCGCGCCACCTTCGCCGGGATCCTGCGGCGCCGAAGCGGTGGTACCCTACGCGTCCAATGCACTATGACGCCCATCAACCCGTGATCGACGATCTTGAGGCGCGGATCTTGACCATCCGCGACTCTCTTTGACTACGACACCAAGATTGAGCGGCGGGCAGCGCTGCAGGATGAGATGAGCGCGGCGGAATTCTGGAACAACCAGGAATCCGCCCAGAAAGTGATCAGCGAATACAGGCTTCTCAAAGCCCAGACTGAAGGGCTTGAGGGAGTCATTGAGTCGTTCGAAGACGCGCAGGTGGGCTATGAGCTGGCCAAGGAAGCCGATGATCATGACTTGCTTGCGGAAGCGGACGAGACGCTCTTCAAACTCAACGCCCGCATGGAGCGAGTGGAGTTGCAGTCGCTCCTTTCAGGCAAGCACGATCATCGCGACTGCTTCGTATCCATTCAAGCCGGCGACGGTGGAAACGATGCCGATGATTGGGCCACCATGCTGGACCGCATGTACACCTCGTGGTGGGAGAAGCAGGGATGGAAGGTGGAGCAGCTCGCGCTCGTACACGGCAGTGAGGTCGGCATCAGCAGCGTGACCTACCACGTCAAGGGGCCGTTGGCCTACGGGTATATGTCGTGCGAGCGAGGGACACACCGGCTCGCCCGCGTCAGCCCCTTCAACAGTCAGGGCAAGAGGCAAACCAGCTTTTGCACCGTTGACGTCACACCCGAGTTTGATGACGAGGACGTGGAGATCGACGACAAGGACATCGAACTGACGACCTACGCTCGCTCATCCGGGCCGGGTGGGCAGAACGTCAATAAGGTCGCCTCCGCCGTGCGAATCGTTCACAGGCCGACCGGCATCATGGTCGTCAGTTCGACGCACAAGGCGCAGTTGCAGAATCGCAAGCAGGCGATGCGTATCCTGAAGGCGAAACTCGATCAACTCGAGGAAGAACGCCGGCAGGCCGAGCTGGACGCTGCCACAGGCGGCAAGGTCGATCGCGGCTGGGGCTCACAGATTCGCTCGTACGTCATCTACGACAACCGCGTCAAGGATCACCGCACGGGCCACGAGGTCGGCAACCCGCAGACCACCCTCGACGGCGATCTCGACGGCTTCATCGACGCCGAGCTCAAACGCCGCCGGGCCGCCAAGGGCTAACGACCCGTCAGGCGTTGCCGCCTGAGAGGATGAGGCCGATTTGAGCGCCGCCGGGAATCGGGCATTCGGCGTTGAGTACCGCAGCAAGCACGGTCGCGCTGCTGGGTTCAACCCAGAGCTTGGCCCGCTCAAGCAGCAGCCGCTGCGCGGCGAGGACTTCTTCGTCGCTCACGGTGACAATTGTTTCGAGATGATCACGGAGAATCGAGAACGTCCGCTCGCTCAGGCTCGTCAACAATCCATCGCAGATTGTCTCGGGCGATGTCTGTGGAATGAGCCTGCCGGCAGCGAGTGACCGCGCCGCATCATCGGCCCCGCTCGGCTCGGCACCAACGAGCATGGCTTCAGGCAACAATGCATGCGTTGCAATACAGGTCCCCGACATGAGTCCACCGCCCCCCACCGGAGCGATCACGGCGTCCAACTTGCCAATGTCCTCAATGAGCTCCTTTGCAGCCGTCCCCTGCCCGGCAATGATGCGATCGTCATCGTACGGATGTACAAAGCGTGCGCCCGTATCGCGTATCACCTTTCTGGCCGTTTCCTCCCTCGCTTCAAGTGTCGGCTCGCACTCGACAATGGTCGCACCATAGCCCTCGACCGCCGCCCGTTTCACTGCTGGCGCCGTAGTCGGCATCACGATCCATGCTGGAACCCCCCGCTCCTTCGCAGCCCGAGCAATCGCCTGAGCGTGATTCCCACTTGAGTGTGTGCAGATTCCATGCCGCGCTTCTTCATCCTGCAATCCGAGCACGACATTGCTTGCGCCGCGGAACTTGAAAGCTCCTACCCGTTGGAATTGCTCACACTTCAAAAAGAGCCGTCGCCCCGACATGGCATCCAATGTCCCGCAGGTCATCACCGGCGTTCGATGGATGACACAGCGAATGCGGTCGTGCGCGCGCCGCACATCATCAAATGTGGGGCGCGAAGCCATCACGCCGTAAATGAGAAAATGCGGCGAAGAGCCAGCAGTGTCGCGGCGTCGACGAGCGGCGCTTCATGAAGATCTGCAATCGCCAGGACCTCGCTGACATTTTCTGCGACCATTGATCGCGTCGCGGTCTTCGCCTCGTCAACCTTGGCACGAGTCCGTGCGTTTTCTTCATCGCTCACGTCGGAAGTCATCTCGACGCTCGCGGCTATCGCGCCGCCCGGATTGGCGATGAAGTCGGGCACAACCGGTACGCCACGCTCGTGAAGCGCGTGCCTCGCCGGCATGGTGCATGGATTGTTCGCGCCCTCAACAACCACTCTGGCTCGAATGCGAGATTGGTTGCCCGTGTCGATCACATCCTGCACCGCGCAGGGAATGAGCACGTCAACCTCTTCCCACAGCACGTCGTCCATCGGCATCTGCTGATGTCCCTCGTTGAGCAGGTGCTCGCGTGTTGTATGAAAATCCATTTCAGCGATTGCATCGAGAAGCGCGCCCGAAAGCGGTCCATGGAGCCGCCATGCCCCGTCAATACGGGGGTCGGCAATGGTTGTGACGCTGCCTCCAAGCTGCGTGAAGTACCGGCACACCGCAGCCCCCATAGCGCCGATGCCCTGCACTGCCGCCGTCTTGCCACGTGCGCCGCCGGCCGCTGCATCCAACCATGTCGCTGCAGCCACCGAGACGCCGAGCCCGGCAACTCCTTCAACGTCGTAGTCGGTCCCGCCCTGTTCCACCGGTTTGCCGGTAAAACATCGCGTCGTTCCAAGCTCATTGATCGCCCACTGGCAATGCCTTGGGTCGCCACCGAGGTCATAGCCCAGTCCCCCCCAGAGCCCACCATTGTCGTAGTGCGCCGGCCACGCCAGCTTGACGAATCGGCGATAGGCCCGCTCGAACCCCTCAGCTTTGGGATCGGCCCGGAGCCCTGACTTGGCACCGCCAGTCGCCAAGCCTGCCGCTGCATTCTTGAGCGTCTGCGTGCGAGCGAGACGCATGACCTCATCCTTGGTCACGGTCGGCGTTATTCGCGTGCCGCCTTTGCCCACGCGGCCGAGTGGCCCGTCCTTGACGGCCAGCGTCGACCACACAATGACATGCCCCTCAACCCCGAGTTCAGGATCTCGGATCGTCATCTCGCACTCCGGCTCAAGCGCATCGAAAGCACGCTGCCGCTCATGCAGTTCCTCGAGAAAGGCGGGATCACTCATGTGGAATCAGGCTCCTTGGGCGCGGAGAAAGACGGCCCACGCCGGAAGGATATTGCGGAAGATAAATGTCCGCTCCTGCCTCATCGAAGAGGACAGGTCGCGGAGGCACCTTCGGTGCTCGCGAGCACTGCTCTGCCAAGGGCCGGGCACCGCGCATCGCAGCGATGGCAGACCCGCATACTCAAAGAAGGCAAGGGTGCCTCCCGGAGCGAGGAGGCCCACCAACTGCTGAAGAATCCTGTCAGCCACGTCGGGCGAGAAGGAGTTGAACGGAAGGCCACACACGATCGTGGTGTAGGACTTCTCAAGATCGGCGTCTTCAATGCATGACTCGATCACCCTGGCCGATCGATCCTCATGGACATCACTCCACGGCTCGACAACATTGCTTCGGAGCTTCTCGCAGAACCGAGGATTCAGTTCGACGATGTCCGCCTTCCCCCCCGGACCGAGCCGGTCAAGGATGTGATTCGTAAAAGCCCCTGTGCCTGCACCGACCTCGAGAACGCGATCGGCCTTCCCGTTGGCTCCAACCGTTCTGGTGATCGCCTTGGCGAGATGACGACCCGATGCCGCAACGGCACCGACTTCCTTACGCCTGCGAAGAGCCTCTATCAAGAAGCGTGCCACCGCAGCGAAATCAGGCAGAAGCCTTGCAAGCTGTCGTAGATGCTTCCGAACGCTCGACAAGCAAGTCAAACGTCGCCGGATCCTCGATCGCAATCTGGCTGAGCATCTTGCGGTTGAGCCCGATACCGGCCTTCGAGAGACCATTCATAAAGCGGCTGTATCGCGTTCCCCGCATGCGGCACGCAGCCGAAACGCGAGTGATCCACAGGCGACGAAAGTCTCTGCGGCGATTGCGCCGATCGCGGTACGCGTATTGGCCGGCGCGAATGAGCGCGACCTTGGCCTGCTGCTTATGACGATGCTTGGTGCCCCAGTATCCGCGGGCAGCGCGGAGAATCCGCTTACGGGCCTTGACGGTGGCCGAACCTTTTCGAACGCGTGGCATGGGTCGTACTCCTGAGCCGAGTCGGGGGGCCGGGAAATCCGACCGCTTCACCCGAGTACGGATGGATGGTCAACAAATCAGTCGCCGGTCTTCTCGGCCGCGCCTTTGCTGGAAGAGTCGGCAGCAACAATGCGGCGGTGCAGCATCCGGGCTGCGCGGCCGACGTCGGCCGAACTGGCATAGTTCGCCTTGCGATAGGAGCGCATCGTGTCACCAGACTTGTGGCTACGAAGATGCCGACCGAAGGCAGGCTTAGACTTCACGCGACCGGACTTCGTAATCCGGATCCGCTTGAGGAGTCCCTTGTTTGGCTTGTTCTTCGGCATGGGCATTCGGCTCCTGAGGCTTCTCGACCCGGTTGGGCGAGCCGAGAAGTGTAGCAGAAGGCCTCGCCAGGATCGAGGGTGGCGTTCTCACGCCAGCGAGCCCGATTCCGGCTCAGTGAGCCAGGAAGATCTCGATCGGGGCGGCCGTTGGAGCCGTATTGGTCCGGTCGACGTGCCAGATCCCGTCGCCAGCGTGATCGTGTGAGTCCAGATCCCGGCAACTCCCGTCACTGAAGAGCACGCTGGGGCGATCCACGAGCCGAAGATTCCATACCGAGTCGGCCATTGCCTCGCCATACGACTTGCCAGCCAGCATCCCGGCAAGCGCGGGATTCCGATCACCGACCAGAATCACGTCGGCGTGGCCGATGTGGCGGGTGTCGCTGGCAGAGAAGACGGCAAAGGAGAAGCCATTGCCTCCGAGCCCTGGCCGGCGAGGGTTCCGCAGATGTTTGGACTCGCAGAACGTCCCGTTCGCCACGTCTTTGAGGTTGAGCGTCTTGGCGGATCCATTCTGCAACAGGTTGCCAACCGGGGCGGATGCATCATGTACAGGCATCGAGCCCGTGGAATCCTGGAAGGCAGACAAGCCAGCGTGGATCTCTCCCAGATTCTGCCGAGTACGGACAGACAGAGATCGCTCATCGGCCATCGTTCCGAGCGACCAGATCGTCGCGGTCGCCATTGCGAGCACAGCCGCCAAGGCAAGGGCCTCGGCAATCCTGAAACGAAGGCCGCGACCGAGCATGACCGGATGGTTGTCCATCTTCATGCGGTCGCGGCGGTTGTCCTCGGCTCGGCGAATCCTCGCCATCGTCGCGTCGACAAGTGTCTGCTGCTCTTCATCGCCTGGCACGTCGGTCGGATACGCATCAAGTAGAGCGAGCAGGTGTACCGCCGCTTCGCCGCGGGCAAGTTGATCGCCTTCCAGATCCGCGAGGTTTGACGCATCAAACCCTTCTGCAGCCAGACGATCAAAGACCTCGGCATCCGCGGCGGACATCCTGGGAAGGGAATCGTGTCGATCGTTCATTGCTCGTCTCCCTCGACGGCTTCGTCGGCCGGGCCCCACGCGCGGGAGAACGATGCCACGGCGGCATGTAATCTGCTCTTGACGGTGCCGAGTGGAATCTGCAGCGTCTCTGCGATCTGGTTGTAACTCATTTTCTGAAAATAGCTCAGCAGAATGATCTCCCGAAGGTGCTCCGGCATGTCATCAACTGCCGATCGAACGCGAATAGCCAACTCCTCCTGCTCCAGGGCCTCGGTTGGCGGCAGCGATTCTCCCTCAAGAAGATCGACAACGCCCGCTCCATCGCCATCGCTTCCGATTGGCGCGGACAAGGACACAGCGCGGCGGCGTGACTGGCGACGGTGCCAGTCACGGGCTTTGTTGACTGCAATGGTGTAAAGCCACGGCTTGAATCGCCGTGAGAGGTCAAAGGTGTGGGCCGATTGGTGAACCTGCAGGAAGGCTTCCTGGAAGATGTCATCTGCGGTTGTCCGCGAGCCGGTGACGCGGGCGAGATACGGCACCAGTTCGGCCACATAGCGACCAACGAGCGTCGAAAACGCCTCCTCATCGCCTGCGAGATGGGCTTCCAGCAGGGCCTCGTCACTCTGAGCTGATACCGACTGCACGGCCGCTTGGCACTCCGGGACCGCAGGCCGCGGTCGACTCGTGAATAGCGCCCGAGCCTCCTCGAGCATCGCGCGGCCGATCATAGCCGGACTCTCCCACGAGGGGTGCAGCGACAGCATCTGTTGCAGTTCAAGTGCAAGCATGGAATCCTTACCCCGCCCCCTGACAGCAGGTTCACCCATGTCAGGCAAAAACAGAGGAAGATTCAAAGGGATCCGGCATGGGGCCGCTCCAGACCGACCCACCGCCCTCACGTGCGGCAGCCCGCAGGCATTCTGGGCCCCGTATCTCCCAATAGCAGACCCGCTTGCAGGCCCACATCCACTGATACCATTCCCCGCCATGGGAGTTCCAATCAGCCAAATGTGGACCGTGGCGAGTTATGTCCTCGGACAGCGCCTCAGGGGCCGCCGCAAGTATCCGCTCGTCCTGATGCTTGAGCCGCTCTATCGGTGCAACCTCGCCTGTGCCGGTTGTGGCAAGATCCAATACCCGGTGCACATTCTCCGCAAAGACATGCCGCTCGATGAGGCCCTGAGGGCCGTGGACGAGTGCCCCGCACCGATGGTTTCTATTCCAGGCGGGGAACCACTCCTCTACGGCCCCATCCGCGAACTTGTTGATGAGCTCGTGCGGCGGCGGAAGTACATCTATCTCTGCACCAACGCAATCCTCCTCAAGGAGAAGCTCGACGCGGGATGGTTCACCCCAACCAAGTACCTCACCTTCTCTGTTCATATGGACGGCCCCAGGGATGACCATGACTTCGCTGTGTGCCGCGAAGGAACGTACGACAAGGCGATGGCCGGCATACACCAGGCTGTTGAGATGGGCTTCCGCGTCACAACGAACACAACGCTCTTTGAGGGGGCCGATCCAAATGCCGTTCGCGTCTTCTTCGACGAGATGATGGACGCCGGTGTCGAAGGCATGATGCTCAGCCCGGGCTACGCCTACGAAGCTGCCGCCGACCAATCAAACTTTCTCGGTCGCCGCAACACCAACAAACTGTTCGACATGCTGCTCTCGAACCGCAAGAAGCGATGGAAGTTTAATCAGTCGCCGCTCTTTCTTGAGTTCCTGATGGGCAAGCGCACCTACGACTGCACACCGTGGGGCAACCCGACGTATTGCCTGTTCGGCTGGCAGAAGCCGTGCTACTTGCTCAACGATGGGTATGTGAATTCCTTCGATGAGCTGATGAAGGACACCGCATGGAACGAGTACGGATTCGAATCCGGCAACCCGCAGTGCGCCAACTGCATGGTGCACAGCGGCTACGAGGCGACCGCTGTTGACCATACATTCACCTCGATCCGAGGTCTCTGGGGGACCGTGAAAGCCATGTTCTGGACGCGATACGCAAGTGATTCCGCGGCACAGGCGCTCGAAGAAGAGAAATCAAAGCCACACGGGCCCGAGGCACATCTTGTGCAACTGGGGCTCGATGTCGATGCGCTCAAGAGGGCGAAGCAGGAACAGCAGGAGACCTCCTGCGCAGCCTCCTGAAGCAGGGATGACGTGACATGACTTGGTGGGTACACGACGTTTTCGAGACTCAGGGTCTGCCGTACCTATTCAGTTGGATCTTCTGGGTTCTGCTCTCAATCACGCTGCACGAGCTTGCCCATGGGTGGGCGGCGATCTGGGAGGGTGACCGTACGCCGATTGAAACTGGTCACATGAGTGCCAATCCGATCGTCCACATGGGCGGCCTTTCGTTAGTTGTATTCGCGCTCATCGGCTTCGCCTGGGGAATGATGCCGGTGCGGCCCTGGAACTTCCGACACCGCAGATGGGGAGAAGCGATTGTCGCATTCGCAGGTCCTGCGATGAACCTCTTCATTGCCTTCGCCTCGTTGACGGCGCTTGGCATCTGGATGAGACTCGATCCTGCCATCCATTCTGGAACCGGTGTGGCCGACTGGCAACTACACCTGAAGCACTTCTTGTGGCTTGGTGGCTGGCTCAACCTGGTGCTGTGTACGCTCAACCTCATTCCAGTGCCGCCGCTGGATGGTTCACGCATTCTGGCCGCATGCTCACAGACAATTCGTGGGTGGTACTCGCATCCCAACGCAGGCATGGCGGGGCTCATCGTCTTCTTCCTGATCATGACGACCAATCTCTTCAATACCGCCTTGCTCGTACTCGGCGCCATCACTCAGCGATACGTGGATTTGCTGACCTCGATCGGCAGCTGATACTCACCACATGGTCTGACGCTGCCTCGGCATCTCCATACGCTGCACAATCGAATCGGCCGTCCATTCTCAGCCCGTGCGGAAGATTGAGTGCGGACCCGTCTCCCGGCACATCGAATCAACCTCCTCCTGGCTCAATCAGGTTGTACACGGTGGGAGTACGTACCCCAGACATGCGGTCACGGGGCAGCAGAGGCAGAACCCGTCAGTGTCCCGGATGATCGTGATGCGGATGGTCGCCATGGGAATGGCCGTGGTCATGATCGCCACCGCCATCGCCAGCAGCACGGACATAGAGGAATTCCATTGACTTGAATTCCTTTCCATCCGGGCCGGTCATGAACATCCGAGACACAAATCGATTCGGATCATCGAAAGTCTCAGTACCGCGAATCTTCATGTCGCCTGTCATCGGGTCAGTCGCCGTCCCGTACCAGGTCAATACGTTCTTCTCGAAACGACCTTCACCAAACATGATGCCCGTCGACAGGCTGTCGACCCACGTGAACTGAAACGTACCAGTCTTGTTATTGAAGCCTGAGTATCCAAGACCCTCAAACGGCATCCCGTCCGAGTCGCTCTCGAATTCCTGGACGAGAAACCGCCCGTCAAAGATCATCTCCATCTCTGAATGGCCTTGCGAGATCTGAGGCGGCGCACCTGGCATGATCCAGTGCGAGATCGTGACGTCCCAATCCCCGACCCGTTCGGCCAATCGTGCCTGCTGAGGTCCGGGCGTTGAATACGCTTGCCACGCCTTCATCATCTCAGGCGACATGGCACCGGCCAATTCGTCGCTGACCGGATGGTCGTGTCCGTCCTCAATCATGGTGGCACCAAGCAAGCCCACCACTGCCGCCGTCACTGCTGACGCTGCCATCCAACGTGTCGTACGCATGGTCAATCTCCTGAAGGGGTGCGAGCGATCGGGCCACTCCGCAGCGGCGCGCTCGATCACGGTACCAAGCACATTGGATCGGAGATCAGGGTCGGCATATCCCGTCCTCATCCATTGCGGCACATATGCTTCACCGCAGGAAAGCCGGCGGAGGGGGCCCACAGTCGCAAGTGCAAACGTCTCGATGGCCGAAAACACCTGTATTGATGCGCCTCACTCCACCCGATCATCGCGCTTCGCCCTCCAGCATCGGTGGGCGACAGCGGGCCAAGGACTCGCTGGCTCTGTGGATTCATCCTTGTCAATGTGCTGCTCCTGCTACTGGTAGTCGTAGTGTTCATCCTCTTTCAACTCGACACTCAACTCAAGTATGTGTCCCCCGAGGGCGGCAGTTGACACGAGCGTGGCCGGACTCCCCCGGGGACGACGCAGCATGGACGCCGAAGCCAGGCTTCAGCCGCCAACGAGCACCGCGTGGACATGACTTGGGGAGAAGAAGGGGTCAATCGCCCAGTCCACCAGCATGTGCAGAATCAAAACCAGAGAATCCACTGTGTGTTCGACGTGAACCACACTTAGGAGACAGTGCGCACATCCTCACCCGACTCGCAGAACGCCTTGAATGCCCGCATGAAGATCAGGTGCTGGGCTCGGAACCTGCTGGCACACAGGAGCCCCATGATCCGCATCATGAGTGTCCTCAGGGTGTAGGCGCACTGGACCTCCCAGCGGGTTCGGCCATCACCCAGATCGATGAACCGATTCGTGAGGGTGTTGAAGTTGCCACCCCACTCGTAGCGGCCGCTCATGGAGTCGGGCAGCGCGTTCTCCGTGACGATTTCCGTCATGTC
>CAZRBV010000025.1:0-45400 GCA_964598425.1 uncultured Isosphaeraceae bacterium
GGGTCTTCTTCTTGCCGTGGGGGGGGCGGTCGTTGTGGGTGGGGGCGGTGTTGGGGGGGCCGACAACGGACAGGGTGGGATTCGAACCCACGGTACGAAAAAATCGTACACAGCATTTCCAGTGCTGCACCTTCAGCCGCTCGGTCACCTGCCCAGAGGGCCCGGGATTGTACGGCGGCTGACCCCCGAGCGACAACCGCCCCCTTGATCTCTCGGAGATACCCTCCCGAGCATGACTCGCAGCCCTGACGCCCCCATCGCCAAGCCCACCGGGTTTCTCGTGCTGAACAAGCCCGCAGGACCATCCTCAATGGCCGCCGTTTCAGTGGTCCGTCGCCGCGCGGGACGCACCAAGACCGGACACGGCGGCACACTCGATCCACTTGCGACTGGTGTGCTCGTCCTCGGACTCGGCAAAGCCACCAAACTCCTGGAACAGATCGTTGCCACCGACAAGGGATACGAAACCGACATCGACCTGTCCATCACCACCAGCACCGACGATCTTGAAGGCGAAGCACGCATCATCGAAGTCAAGTCACCACCCGATCGCGCCGCTGTGGAAGCAGCAGTGGCTACCTTCACTGGCGAATTCCTGCAACGACCGCCAGATTTCAGCGCCGTCAAAGTCGGTGGGCGACGTGCCTATGCGCTTGCCCGCAAGGATCAGCCCGCCGAGATTCCCCCGCGCACCGTTCGCGTCAACCACATTCGACTACTCAACTACATCTGGCCTGTTGCCACCATTGAAATCAACTGTGGCAAAGGGTTCTACGTTCGCTCGCTCGCCCGCGACCTCGGCGCGCACCTCGGAACCGGCGGATGCTGCAGACGCATCACCCGCACCGCCGTCGGACCATTCACGCTCGACGAAGCCATCGCACTGGATGACGTCCCGGATCCCCTCACGCAGGCCGACCTGCTCTCAGTCGACGACGCGCTCGCCCGGATCACACCCCCGGATCACGCCCCCGGATCACACCCCTGATACACGCTCAACGTCTTGAGCGGCCCTGCCGCCCTGCTCGCCTCGACAGAGGCGCCGTGTTGCCAAAGCTTCGATACACGTCGCGGGGCGAGTGCCCCCAACTGACCGGGACAGGTTCCGGCCGATACAAGCCGGTCATCATCAACCAATAGATGATTTCAATCGCGCAGTTCGACGGTCCAGTACGCTTCATTCAGGAAGACCTTCCATGCTTCGTAATGCCGACGACGCAACCGAACCGATCGGTCGGGGCTCGTCTTCGGCCTGTGTGGTTCCCGGATCAGATCCATCCCCGCCTCGCGTGGCGTGCGATTTCCCTTGCGGGCGTTGCACCGAACGCAGGCGCACACGAGATTGCGCCAACTGTTCTCGCCACCCCGAGACTGAGGCAACACGTGATCAATTGAGAGTTCAGATGTCGGAAAGCGAGTGCCGCAATACTGGCATTTGTTCCCATCGCGGGCATAAAGATTGCGACGATTCAGCGGGACATGATGATCGGGGCTCCGATTGCAGCAATGCACTCGAATGATGCGTGGCACCGCCACGTACTTTGAGGCCGTGCGAATCCACTCGTAGTCGCCTTGTTCATACATGCGCTGCAGCTCGGCCACCTCCAACCAGGAGGAGAGATCAAACTGTTCCCATCGCCCATTGACGATTGAAATGACTTCTGCGACGCGCCGGAAGAGGAGGACGAAGGCTTGACGCACAGGCACGACACGGGTTGCCGCGTATCCGCGGTTGAGTACGAGCACCGGATCGTCCAGAAAGCCAGTCAGTACCGTCATGCCTGGTCGGGGCACCGCTCCTGAGAGCAATGCCCGACATAGTCCTCCTGTGTCATCAGGTATATCGGACGGACACCGCCCAGACAACCGATGATTTGCTCGGTTCTCCGCATATACCGCTGTGGGGTGCGGAGTTACCCAACCATGCCACGAAAAATGGCGGCGGCCAACCACTTTCGTGGCTGGCCGCCGGGAAAGCGATCGACGAGTCCTTCGCGGGTCGCTCAGGGAAGCTCCAGGAGCTCCACGTCAAAGACCAGCGTTGCATTCGGCGGAATTGGACCACCGGGCGTTCCACGCGGTCCGTACCCAAGCGCAGACGGGATCACCAGCTTTCGCTTGCCGCCCACCTTCATCGAGCCAACGCCTTCGGTCCAGCCGGGGATGACCCGATTGAGCGGAAAGTCGATCGGCTGGCCGCGGTCAACGCTGCTGTCGAACTTGGTGCCGTCGGTCAGATAACCCGTGTAATGCACGCGGACGGTTGTCTCGGGTGATGCCGGCTCGGCGCCGGAGCCCTCCTCAAGATCAAACCAGGCCAGCCCTGTATCGCTGCTGGTGCTGGTCTTGTCACCAACGGCTTCGCCGGGAAGTTCGGCCGGGTTTGCCAACACGTTGTCCACACTCATCATCAGTTTCTCCTTCCGGGCAGCCTCCTGCTCGGCCTGCTCTTTCATGGTCGCTGCTGCAGCAACCTGCTTGGTCCGCCATTCATCCGTGCCGCCCGTGCAGCCAGCCGAAATGCCCTCGGCTTCTTCGGGTGTCAACAAGGCCACCTTTTCGATGATGACATCCTCGACCGGAACATCGTCAAAGTGACCGCCGCCCGCACCATGGGAATGCCCCGTTTCAACTGCCTTGATCGCGTCGAGAACACCCTCGCCTGCCACGACCTTGCCGAACACTGCGTACCCGGCACCGTCACGTGGGAGATCGAGCCCCTTGTTGTCGGCAACGTTGATGAAGAACTGATTCGTAGCCGAGTCGGGCTGCCGTCCAAGCCTCGCCATGGCGATCGTGCCGCGCTCATTCTTGAGCCCGTTCGTCCATTCGTTCTTGATTGGCGCGTTGGTCGGACGCTTCTCCATGCCGGGCTCAAATCCGCCGCCCTGCACCATGAAATTCGGGATCACACGATGGAAGATCGTGCCGTCATAGCCGCCACTCGTGGCATAGTTCGTGAAGTTCTCCACTGAGATCGGAGCGGCGACCGGGTCCAGCATCAGGACCATGTCACCCTTGTTCGTGTCCATCCGAACGTATTGCATTTCAGGGGCCGAGTCCGCTGCGGTCGCCAGCTCACCAGTCTCGGCCATTGCGACCACACTCGACGCAGCCATTGTGACTGCCAGTACGCCAACCACTCTTTTCATTCGTGCCATACATGGATCCTATTCGTAGTCCCCGGTTCCTGATCGATTCACGATTCATCCGCTCGTAGCGGAGATGGGGCATCCTACGCGAGCGGCCCGCCTGATGTTCAGAGATCTGAATTCTCCGGCGTCTCTTCCAGCCGGGCGAGTATCTCATCGATCGTCACCAGCTGACCGTGCCCCATTCCCGGACACGGTGTCTGCCTGCCGACCGCCTCCCACATCTCACGGGATTCCAGATTCTCCGGCCAGAACGGCCACGTTCGGCACTGGGAGGGCCGAGCCCCATACAGGCGGCAGCCCGCCAGCCCATGCTCATCGGTCGTCAGGAAGACGCAGTCCATGCCACGGCTCGTCCTCGTCTCACGGAGCGACCACTTGCCATGAATCTGCCGGGCATAGCGGCGGTGAAATGTCTCTTCAGAAATCCCCATCGCAGCGGCCATTGCTCGACCTTCATCGGCCGAAAACCACACGGCACCGGGGGGTCCGGTGCAGCAGTTTCCGCACCGTGAACACTCAAACCGCAGACCGCCGTCGTACCAGCGAGGTGCGTGTTCACTCATCCACGAAGCCCCATCGCTCTGGGGCGGTTCCGATGACCTCAACGTTGTACATCAGGAGTTGCGGCCTATCGAGCGTGACGTCCACATCATCGAGCTCCGCGGGACGATCGTCCACCGCCACGCGATCGAGGTTGAGGAGTTCCCGATACTCCCACTCGTGATCACTCGAGATGTGACGTTCAATCAACTTCTGCATGTCTCGCCTGCACGTCGCGACACCCCAGACATGCGCATTGCCATATCGCCTGCCAGCCGGGTCCTCCTGATCAACGAACACGAGCCCCCGCCACATTGTGTATCCGATGTCGCGACCTCGGGCATCGAGATTCGAGTCGGGATCTTCATCGAGCGCCAAGTCCCACGCCGCGCGAAGTTCCATCAGCAGATGGTCGGTGTCAGACATCAACCCCGGCACCAACTGCAGGATCGGGCGAACAACAAGGCCCGACTCTGATCGAACTGGCTGCAAGTCTTCGTCCCTGCGGTACTCGATATCGAACTTCGCCAGGACGCTCTCAACCCAGTCTGCGGCGGACTGGTCCACATGCACGAGGATGCGTTTGTCTGGATCGAGGAAGATCTCAAGGTAGGGATTCGGGCAATGAACCCCGACACCCAGCGATGCGTCCTCCAGAAAAATCGGCTCGAAGAGATCCCACGTTGCGCGAAACACGTCGACAGGAATTGGTGGACCAAGGAAGACATCGACCTCCCGGTACGCATCGCGGCTCCCCAACTCAAGTATTCCAGCAACCTGTCCCGGAAGCGATCGCATCAGCTCTATCAGCAGAGGTCTCACGTACTCATGTGACACGACAATGGTGTAGCTCTGCACATCCGGCGGCCCCAGATCAGCAGGCAGGCTCCTCCGCGACCAGCCCATCCGCCGCGGCCGAAGTCCTCCACGCTCGACTCCAAGCGCGAAGGCGAAACCACGTTCCACAACGCGGGCCAGATCACTCTGCAGGCGAAACGGTGCGTGCATGCCGGGCATGGTACGGTCTCCCCGACACGATTCAGTCCCTCCTTTATGATGGGACTGCATCGGTCTGGTACTTGCATGGAGCGCCACATGAGCGACGACACGGGCGGGAGGACTCCCAGCGGACCTGGACGCGGACATTGGGGAAGCCGAATCGGCTTCATTCTCGCCGCATCAGGATCTGCCGTCGGACTCGGCAATATCTGGAAGTTCCCGTACATCACCGGCGAGAACGGTGGCGGGCTTTTCGTTCTCATCTACCTCATCTGCATCGCGTTGGTCGGTCTGCCAATCCTCGTCGCTGAAATCATGATCGGACGGGCGGCTCAGGCACAACCCGTCGAAGCATTCAAGCGGCTTCAGGGCGGCACCACCGTGTGGTCGGCCGTCGGCTGGCTCGGTGTTGTCAGTGGATTCCTGATTCTGTCGTTCTACGTCGTGGTGGCCGGGTGGGCGATGGACTACACCCTCAAGTCGGTTGTTGGATTTACGAATCCGATTGGCGAGCGGGCTGAAGAGACTTCGCTGGTGTATCGAGCCACCGAGCCAGTCGACCAGATGCGAATCACGCTTACTGAAAACATCGCTGAGGAACCGGTTGCTGATGCCATCCAGAGTTGGAAGCGACGGTTCTCGCCGTCCACGACCGAGGCATGGGGCGACTACCAGCACGCAATGGGATTCGCCGGAGTCGACGCCAGTCTGCTCCTTGACGACCCAGTCATAGCCAATGCAGTCGCAACCGTGGAGCCGGAACTCGCAGACCGCGATGCCGCCATCGCTGCGGCGAGGCAAACTGCCGCCGATGATGTCGCCGCAATGTCCGACGAGGAAGTTCGCGAGGCCGCAACGACGTTGAAACGCCGCACCCTCATCAGTGGTGAAGTCTCAACCGTCTTCTCGGGGCTGCTGGGCGACGGGTGGACCAGCACCTTCTGGGCAGGCATCTTCATGTTCCTGACCATTCTGGTCGTTGCGACCGGCGTCGGCAGTGGCATCGAACGAACGTGCAGCATCCTCATGCCACTGTTGATGCTCTGCATCGTGGTGCTGGTGATCTATGGAGTGTTCCAACCGGGATTCGGTCGCGCGGTCAGCTTCGTCTTCACGCCGGATCCAAATGCGCTTGAGCCCCGAGGCGTTCTCGAGGCACTCGGGCACGCATTCTTCACGCTCTCGCTCGGCATGGGCGCAATGCTCACGTATGGTTCGTATCAGCGCAGCCGCAGCGGTGGTCTGCTTGGCGAGTCCATCGCCATCGCGGGCTTTGATACCGCGATCGCGCTGCTCGCCTGCCTGATGATGTTCCCGATCATCTTTTCCTATGGACAGGATCCCACCGCAGGACCAGGGCTGGTGTTCATGAGCATGCCTCTGGCATTTGCCGAAATGGGACAACTCGGAATGATGCTCGGCATCGTGTTCTTCGGATTGCTCGTCTTCGCGGCTTTGACCAGCGCCATCTCACTGCTTGAAGTTGTCGCCTCGTATCTGATCGACGCCCGGGACTGGACCCGCACAAGAGCCGCATGGACGATGGGCATCGCCATCTTCGCCTTCGGCATCATCACGGCATTTGCAAACTCCGAGGGATTCAAGATGGTGTCGTGGCTTCCCGGATACGGGCAGTCATTCTTCGACACCATGGATCTGCTCACGAGCAATTGGATGCTCCCGCTCGGCGGATTATTCGTCGCCTTGTATGCGGGCTGGGTCATGCCTGAGCGCATTCGTCAGGCCGAACTCTCCGATCTGTCCGGACCGATTGCAGGGGCATGGCTGTTCCTCGTTCGATTCGTAGCGCCCATTCTCGTCATCGTTGTGCTTCTTGACAAAGCAGGACTGATCGACGTCAACGAGATCTTCTTCACCATTCTGCACTGACCGCGATACGTCGCGGCGGCGGAGGACTTCATGGATCAGTTCAACGAAGCACTCGAAACCATTAATGGCTACATCTGGACCGACTGGATGTTGTACATCCTGCTTGCAGTCGGCATCCTCTTCACGTTGTGGAGCGGCGTGTCTCAATATCGCGCCCTGACACACGGCGTCGCAGTCACGACAGGCAAATACGACGACCCCGAGGACCCGGGCGCCATCAGTCACTTCCAGGCGCTTTCAGCGGCACTCTCGGCGACCGTCGGCCTCGGCAACATCGCCGGCGTCGCAATTGCGATCGCCATTGGTGGCCCTGGCGCGGTCTTCTGGATGTGGGTCGTCGGAATCATCGGCATGGCACTCAAGAGCACCGAAGTCACGCAGTCAATGCTCTTTCGAGATACATCCGACCCGGACAATCCGCACGGCGGCCCGATGTTCGTCGTCGCCAAGGGCCTCAAGAAATGGGGATTCGGCGCGATTGGGCAGTTCATCGGCGTTCTGTTCTGCCTGACCCTGCTGATCTCCGCCGTCACCGGCGGCAATATGTTTCAGGCGTGGAGCGTCGGTGACATCACCCGCGAGGTCATGGATGTGCCTGAGTACCTGACCGGCCTGATCCTGGCTGTTCTTGTCGCCATGGTCATTCTCGGAGGAATCAAACGAATCGGCTCGGTCGCCGGCGTGCTCGTCCCATTCATGTGTGTCCTCTACGTCATCATTGCACTCGTCGTACTCGCCTTCAACCTCGGAGCGGTTCCCGATGTCATCGCGCTGATCTTCCGGAGCGCCTTCAATCCAGCCGAAGCAAGCGGCGCCTTCATCGGCGGTACTGCTGCCATGGCCCTGCTCTGGGGCATGAAGCGAGCACTCTTCTCCAGCGAGTCCGGGCAAGGCTCCTCGCCAATAGCGCACTCTGCAGCACAAACACGCGAGCCCGTCAGTGAAGGCGTGGTCGCCGGACTTGAACCATTCATCGACACCATCGTGGTGTGCACCCTGACCGCGCTCGTCATCCTCTCAACCGGGGCCCTGACCCGCGGCGAGGGCGAAGCGGGCGGTGACGGCGTCTTTGATCCGGTTCCCATGGTGCAGATTCATGAAGAGAACCGCGATGGAACAACGCACCGTTCATGGACGCTTGGCACGCCAACCACATTTACGATCGACTCTGAGAAACTGGTATTCGGGAAGACTGATCTGCCTGAACGCTCCGCCCGGGGGATTGAACTCGGTGGTCCCTGGAAACATGGCGACTCCGTGTTCGTCATTGCCCACGGTGGAGACACCAACGAACACACGGCGTCGAACCGCGTCATGATGAGCGGCTCAATCGTTCTTCCCGAGGAAGGTGCGTCCGCCCCCTATGTGCGGTGGAATCTCATCAAGAGTGACAAGAGTGAAGTCGCGCACTGGTCATCGCTGATTCAAGGCGGCCTGCCGACGCTCGCATCGCCAGTCATTTACGAGGACTACAAGGGCGCAACCCTGACCGCGTACGCCATCAACCGCCAGTTCCCCGGAGTCGGCAATTGGCTCATTCTGATCGCATCATGGCTCTTCGCGATCAGCACGATGATTTCCTGGTCCTACTACGGCGAACAGGGCATTGTGTTCCTGCTTGGCGAGTGGGCGGTCGGGATGTACAAAGTTGTGTACTGCCTGCTCATTCTCGTAGCGACCGCCGGCATCGTGACCACTACCAAGGAGATCGGCAATCTGTCAGATCTCGGTACCGGCCTCATGTTGTGGGTCAATATTCCCATCATGCTGATCTTCGGCGGCACGGCGATGGCGGCATGGCACGGATACTTCAGGCGCCTTCGACGCGGTGAGATCAAGCCACACGATGATGCTGGCGAGTGATCACGCCAACATTCGTTGGAACGGGGACGACCTCGCTGACGCCGTCGCCTCAGGGATCGAGGCGCGAGTGGCGCTCGATCGGGCTGCCCAGGAAGTTTCGGGCATCGACGCCCTCGATGAAGTGTCTCTGCATCCGACGCTCGCCCTGTCAATTGAGAAGGCAGGCTTCGGCGTGCACCGCGAGCAGCGGTACCCAAGTGATCGACGCACGCGAAAACGAAGTGAAGGCCGACGATGCGATCTCGTACTCACCCCGGACCAACGACCGCTTCAGGATCCCCAAGCAGCAGCCACGCTGTTCGACGATCCGGACGCCGTACCACTGGAGAGAGCGTACTGGCTTGAAGTGAAGACTGTGGCGCAGTTCACGCCAGAAGGCCCCAACGCAGCTTGGTCGGGCGAGCTCCTCGGCACCGTCCAATCGGACGTCTCGAAACTGGCGCGAGACCCGCGCATCTTTCATGCCGGGCTGTTGATCGTGCTGTGGACCGCCACCGCGGACATTGCGATCAATGATCTAGGTGTCTGGCAGGATCGGTGCCTCGACCGCGGCCTCCCTATTGGCGCTCCATTCGAACGCATCCTGCCTCTTCAAGATCGATTGGGGAACGCGTGCTGTGTCCTGCGGGTGTATCCGATACACCACATGTAGGCAGGCGTTGCGCCATCAGCCCATGCGAACCGTAGCGGCAATGGCATCGGCCGCCTCCCGAGCGAAGTCATGCCCGCGGTATGCACCGAGCGCCCTCCGAAGTCCCTGCTGCTGCTCTGCAGTATGCCGAGAGTCATTGAGGAGCCACTGCGCCTTACTGATGATCTTTCGTGATCCGCGGCACCAAGGCACGTATTCCGGAACAATCTCGTCATCCGCGATGATGTTCGGGAGCAGTGTATAGGGCGTCCGAAGCAACACCTTGGCGCCAAGGCACGAAAGCCAGCTGGCTTTGTACACACCAATCATCGGCTGGCATTGACGCATGATGTCCAGCGTCACCGTCCCCGACACTGCAATCGCCAGGTCCGACCACGCGATCGCCTCATCTCGCATGCCAGTCACCATGCTCAATCCCATCGGAAACTCACCGAGTCGGTCGTGGACGACCTGAGCCACACTCTCGGATGAAGCCACAATGACACCTGACATGGATGCGTGGAGATCACGAAGCTGCTCGAACATCGATGCAAGCATTCTGATATTGCGGCGAACCTCCTGGGTTCGCGATCCGGGAAGTAGCGCAAGCCGCGGAGCGCCGCCGGGAAGCCCGTGCAACCGCCCTCGAAGTTCCTCCGGATCCAGCGATCGATTGATGGCGGGGTGGCCAATGAACGTCCCTTTGATTCCCCGCTCACCGAACCATCGTGGTTCAAATGGCAGCAGGCACAGCACGTGATGAGTCAGTTTGCGGAGCTTGCGAATCCGCCAGGAGCCCCACGCCCACATCTGCGGTGCCGCAAGGTGTACAACCCGCGCGCCTGCCTTCCGGCTGGTCTTGCAGATCGGGAAATTAGCCGCCGGGGAATCCACCGGAACATGCACCATCAACCGACACCCCTTGATCCACCGCCGTATGGCCTTGATCTGTTTCCCAACCCGGCGGGCATGGGCGATGGCGCCGAGCCCCATGGCACCGTCGCCTGCCGTGTGACCGGCCATGCGGGCACCGGCAGCCTCCATGGCGTCTCCACCCCACGCGTAGATCGACCACTCCGGGTGTGATTCCCGCAGCTGCCGAATCACGGGTGCTGCCAGCGCGTCGCCGCTCGGCTCGAATGCGGTAAAGAGAACGACCGGCCCTGAATTCCCGGCTTCGTGGTTCATGGCTTGGAGGATAGCGTGGCTCCAGCCCCCCCTGCAGTGGCAGGTATGGGTACCATCCCCTGATTCTGACCGCCGGGGCACACTGACGCCATTCTGAGGAGCATGATTCGATGCCCATGCGTACGCACACTTGCGGCGAACTCCGTCCCGAACACGTCGATGCCGAAGCCACGTTGTGCGGTTGGGTCAACACTTTCCGCGATCAGGGAAAGGGCC
Source organism: uncultured Isosphaeraceae bacterium (assembly GCA_964598425.1). Classification (GTDB taxonomy): domain Bacteria; phylum Planctomycetota; class Phycisphaerae; order Phycisphaerales; family SM1A02; genus UBA12567. Next base: position 10,483 of record CAZRBV010000025.1, read on the forward strand.
TCGTGTTCATTGACATCCGCGACCGAACCGGCCTGACGCAAGCCGTGTTCGATCAGGAGGACTGCGACGAGGACGTCATGAGACTGGCCAGATCGCTGCGCCGAGAAGACGTCGTACAAGTCGCCGGAACGGTCGGCCTCCGTGAAGGCGGCATCAACAAGAAACTCGATACTGGCCAAATCGAGCTGCGGGGAACCGGCGTTCGCGTATTCTCACGTGCCAACAACCCTCCGATTCTTCCCGACGATCATGAGGCGAGCAAAATCTCTGAAGAAGCCCGGCTCAAGCATCGATACATCGATCTCCGCCGCCCGTCGATGCAGCAAACGCTGCAGATGCGGCACAACCTTTCGATGCTCACCCGCGAGTACTTCCACGCGCTCGACTTCCTTGAGATCGAGACGCCGCTTCTCATCAAGAGCACTCCCGAAGGCGCCCGTGACTTCGTCGTCCCGTCTCGAATCTACCCCGGCAAGTGGTATGCCCTACCGCAGAGCCCACAGATCTTCAAGCAGATCCTCATGGTGGCTGGTTGCGATCGGTATCTGCAAATCTGCAAGTGCCTGCGTGACGAAGATCCCCGAGCCGATCGCCAAGCCGAGTTCACGCAGATCGATCTCGAGATGTCATTTGTCGACCGCGACGAGATTCTCCGAATCATGACCGGATTCGTGCGTCGGATCTTCAAGCGGCTGCTTGGCCTCGATCTGGGCGACATTCCCCGTATGCCGTGGCGGGAAGCCATCGACGAGTGGGGCTCAGACCGACCGGACATGCGGTTCGGTCTCAATCTCGTTGACATTTCCGAGATTGCTCGGAAGACTGATTTCAAAGTGTTCGCATCCGCTCTGGCGAAGGACACCGGCGTCGTGAAGGCCATTCGAATTCCGAACTCGGCCGACACACTGACTCGCAAAAAACTGGACATGCTTCAGGAAGCCGCCAGGACGCATGGCGCAGGCGGGCTCCCCTGGACCAAGGTCACGGAGAGCGGTTTTGAGGGAGGCGTCGCCAAGTTCCTTAAGGGCGTTGCGGACGAGCTCTCCGCAGCGCTCGGAGTCGAAGCGGGCGACACGATTCTCATGGGATGCGATGCATGGCTGACCGCGTGCGAGTCGCTTGGCCAGGTTCGGTTGCACGCGGCGCGAGAGTTGGATCTGGTGGACACGACGGCGTGGAAGGCACTCTGGGTCGTCGACTTCCCCATGTTCCGCTGGAGCGAGGACAAGCAGCGGTGGCTCAGCGAGCACCACCCCTTCACAGCGCCGGTCGAAGCTGACATTGACAAGCTCGAGACTGATCCGGGCAGCGTCGTATCTGCGGGATACGACATGGTTCTCAACGGATCCGAAATCGGAGGCGGATCAATCCGTATCCATGATTCAAATGTGCAGGAACAGGTGTTCAGAATCCTGGGTCTTGGCGAAGAGGAACAGCGAACGAAGTTCGGGTTCCTGCTCGATGCGCTCCAACAGGGCGCTCCGCCGCACGGCGGCGTTGCCTTTGGTCTGGACAGGCTGGTGATGTTGCTCACGAGCACCGACAACATCCGCGACGTCATCGCATTCCCGAAAACCCAGAACGGGGCAGACCTCATGACCGAGGCACCTGGACCAGTCGATGACGCTCAGCTCGAAGAGCTCCAGGTTCGCTGCCTTGAACAGGTTGCGGCGGAGTAGGGTCATCTCATTGTGGGGGCCTGCCTGGCTGCGGCCTGCAGCAGTGGCATTGAGCAGGCTGCCCGCTCACCATTGGGTTTGCCGGCATGGCCCATCCGTGCGAGATCGCGGCCACGCCCGCTGAGGCAGGGCAGCTGCGCTGGGCACCGCGTCAGAAGTCCTTGCGAAGTTCTGACTCGGTGCACTAGCCTCCACCACATGAAACCCACCACTGTCTTGACGATCTTCATTGTGGCTGGCATGGTGCTCGGGGCGCTTGTTGGTGAGTTTGCGCTTCATGGCACCGCGATTGGCGGTGATCACTGGACCAAAGTCGCCGGCGATCTGGTTCTGATTCGACCACTCAAATTGCTTGTGATTCCGCTTGTGCTCTTCAGCGTCATTGCCGGAATCACACGAATCGGTGACCCTGGAAAGCTGGGCCGGCTTGGCAGCGCCACCATTGTGTACTACTTCGCAACAATGCTTATCGCCGTCGCGATCGGCGCGACGCTTGTGCAGGCGATCAATCCCGGCGATCTGCCGATTGAAGTGCAGGAATCCGTACGAGCAACAGGCGAATCGGCATTCTCAGCCGACGCAGGCCTGCAATCCAAAGTCAGTGACAAGACGATGGGTGGCACCTGGACGAACATCCTCTACCAGCTCATCCCTTCCAACATCATCCATGAAATGAGCGCCGGACGCCCGCTGGGGATAATCGTCTTCGCAATCGGACTTGGACTCGCCCTCGCCGCAGGCGGTGAGCGAACTCGCGCCGCCCGCGACTTCTTCGATGCCGGATTCGAGGCGCTCATGATCCTCGTGCAGTGGGTCATCTGGCTCACCCCTATCGGCGTCTTCTTTCTGGTCGCGTGGACCGTCGGGCGAATCGGACTTGGAAACCTCACAGGGCCGCTCGGCGGTTACATGGCGACCGTTTTCCTTGGGCTCGCCATTCATGGACTGCTTGTCTTGCCGCTGATCCTGTGGCTCTTCGGCCGCGTGTCGCCATATCGCTTCATGGCAAAGATGAAACCGGCCCTGCTCACCGCATTCGGAACTGACTCCAGCAGCGCGACGCTTCCTGTGACGATTGAGACCGCGATCGACGAAGGTGATTGCTCCGAGCAGGCGAGCAACTTCGTCTTGCCGCTCGGCTCGACAATCAATATGGACGGAACCGCGCTCTACGAAGCTGTCGCCGTGCTGTTTCTCTTTCAACTCTACGGCATCGAGCTCGGGATTGGCCAGGTGCTACTTGTCGTCATCACCGCTACGCTCGCCGCAGTCGGCGCGGCGGGGATACCGTCGGCTGGTCTGGTCACAATGGTCATCGTCATTGCAGCAGTGAATGCCAGCCTCGGTGGCGCCGCTGAACTTCCAATCGCAGCGATTGGCGTCATCCTCGGCGTCGACCGCATTCTGGATATGTGCCGAACAACAGTGAATGTCTGGGGCGACGCAGTGGGCGCTCGCATCATGACGCGGATCGCACCGGACTCGTAATCGGCTGCGAGGGACTACTCGTGCTCGGCCAGCCACCGTTCGGCATCGAGCGCCGCGCGGCAGCCCATTCCAGCAGCAGTGATCGCCTGACGATAGGTCGCGTCGGCGACATCGCCTGCTGCAAACACGCCTTCGATGCTCGTTCGGCAACTCGCACCATCCACGAGGATGTACCCCGCGTCGTCAAGTGCGATACCGCTCCCACTGAGGAACTGCGTCGCTGGCGTATGACCGATGGCTATGAACAGACCGGTGAGATCAAGACGAGAACGCTCCCCAGTTTGCGTATCCTCAAGCTCAACCGCCTCGATTGCAGTATCGCCAAGCACGTCGACCACGGAGCTGTTCCAGATCATCTCGATCTTGTCGTTTGAGAGAACCCGTTCCTGCATGGCCTGCGAAGCGCGAAGCGCGTCACGTCGGTGGATGACATAGACCTTGGAAGCGAACTTGGCAAGATAGGAGGCCTCCTCCATAGCGCTGTCGCCGCCACCGACGACGCCGAGTGGCTTGTCGCGAAACATCGGAAGCGCGCCATCGCATACGGCGCATGCACTGACGCCGCCGCCAGACGTCGCCAGACGGAGCTCATTCTCCAGTCCGATCCAATTGGCTGTTGCGCCCGTCGCAATGATGACCGATTCGGCGTGGACAACGTCGCCCTCGCTGGTCGTCAGTTTGAAGGGGCGGGATGAGAAGTCACACGACACCACATCCACTCCGCGGACTCGCGTATCAAAGCGTTCAGCCTGCTTCTGAAAGGCCTGCATCATGTCCGGCCCGCTGATGCCTTCTGGAAAGCCGGGGTAGTTCTCAACCTCGGTGGTGAGCATGAGCTGGCCACCTGGCAGTACTGGCGCCGGATTCGTCCGGGGAACGCCAATCAGGCATACCGGATCTAAGTCCGCGCGAGCGGCATAGATTGCTGCCGTCCAGCCCGCCGGACCACTTCCGACAATGACAACCTGCTCGACATCACGCGGCTCGCTCATGTGTCACACTCCAACCCCGGAGTTTGTGCTGTTCATTTCGCCGAGCCGCCACTTTGCTTCTCTCGGACCAGATCGCGCGGTGGTGGCCAGATAATGAGATCACCGCGCCCACGCTCGTCCGCGTGCAACACGGCCAGATCATCCAGCCCATCGAGACCACGACTGTACAACAGTCCTGTTCCCGGTTTCACCTCGACCCGCACCGTGCCAATGTCCAACTGCCGGGGCTTCTTGTCGACGTACCTGTATACAAACCACGGCCGATATCCCTCGGAAACCTGAGCATGCGAATCGACAGCCCAACGTTTGTCGCCCGTGATTCCAAAGGCCATTCGCAGTTCCTTCGGATACACGCCGCGAAGAGACTTGTAGGCAGCGACCGCTGCCGATGTTGAGGTCGCATTGACTTCCATCAACAAGCGATCGCGTGCTTCAAACAGTCCGCTCATGTCGTGCACCACGGCGTCAAGCGCAGCAAATCTCGCGACGTTGAGCAGTTCGAACTGCGACTGCTGATTGAGAATCATCTGGCCGAGTTGATCGACGTCATCGGATCGCCATCGCCGCCACCAGTCGTCAAAGATCAGCGCCAGTCGCTCCCGCGAGTACTCCAGACTGTCGTGCGTATCCTGCAAGTCGGCCCATCGGCGCCTCGCACCGAATCGCTGAAGCGGCTTATCGCCTGCCTGCACTTCGGTGAAGACCGCTTGAAACTCGTCCGGGTCGGCGGTTCCGAGACGTTCATTGAAGGCGTTTTCGAGAAATGCTTCAGCCAATCTGCGATCGTGTTCGGGCATAAAGAGGCTGTCCCGACCGGGGCGAAGCGCAGGAATCTCGTGCAATGCGAGTTTCTTTAACTCCTGGCCAGGAATGTCATCCAGATATCGATACATCAGGTCACGCATGACCTCAAGCCCGGAGGACATCATGCGGATCGCTGTTTCCTTCTCCTCCACGAATTCCCGGTCAGCGATGCGCCTCAACACCATGATGTTGTCGAGTACCAAAGCCAGCGCATCCCCGCCCTGGCCATCCTCACACATTCGATAGGCCTCTGTCGTGGCCCACAGATTCATTCGCTCAATGGAACTCAAGTACGTGAAGTCTGGCAGGACGAGTCGGTCATCGGGGGCGCCAAGGTCAACAAAGAGCCCCTTCTCAAGGTTGTGTTCACCTGCGACTTCCCTGCCGTACTGCATGCCGAAAACCGGCCGCTGAGCAGCTGTCTCGATCGCCGCTTTCAGGCCTGACTCTGCAGCCGCCCATTTGGACCACGCGTCCCACTCTGCCATTCCGGGCCAGATGTCAACAACGGAAACGCCGCGGGTCGAATCTGGCGGAGCAGGCAATGACTGCAGCGGAGATTCCAGGACCTGCCAACCGGTTTCCTCTGCGCTGGCCTGCGTGGACGCATGCTCGTTCAACCGGCTTGCCAATACCGAAGGAGTCACACTCGAGGGCTCAACCGCTGCGGCCGCCCCTGCGAGGATCACTGCACTTGCCTGCATCACCAACATTCAGCGAACTCCTGTGTCGCATGTATTTCGCCCCCACCGCGGCACCGGGATCACGACCATGTGCCGGGAGAGGCGAGTGTAGCAGGTCACCCATCGGACCGACCCAGCGGTGGGGCTCCGGAACACCCCGGCTATACTCCCCTCCATGAACGGCGAGTCGAGCCCAAGACGCTATTTCGACAACGCCGCAACGAGCTGGCCAAAGGCCCCTTCTGTCGCTCCAGCGACCCAGCGCTGGCTCAACGGTGTCTCTGCCAGCCCGGGACGCGGGGCCTATCTGGAAGTCCAGCACGCGGCTTCCCTGATGCGGCGGTGCCGCAAAAGCCTCTGCCGACTGATCGGCACGGAGGACGGGGACCGAATCATTTTGACGCTCAACTGCACAGACGCGCTCTCGCTGGCCATCGAGGGTATCTGCAGATGCGCTCGCCGCAAGGGTCAGCCCGTTCATGTCATCACCACGGACATGGACCATAACTCCGTGCTACGCCCGCTTCGTGACCTCGAAGCGGATGGCGTTCGGTCCACCCGCGTCCCGGCAGATTCACGCACGGGACTCATTGACCCGGACTCCGTCACAGATGCGATTCGACCGGATACGCGGCTGATTGCCATCAACCATGGATCGAATGTCTCCGGATCTGTACAGCCCATCGCCACCATCGGAATGAGGTGCCGCGAACTGGAGATTCCACTCCTCGTTGATGCCGCGCAGACAATCGGGCACCGATACATCAACGTCGATGACATGGGAATCGACCTGCTGGCCTTCCCCGGCCACAAGGGGCTCCTTGGTCCACTCGGCATTGGCGGACTCTGGATGAGGCCGGGCACAGAGTCGCTCATCGCCCCCGTCCGCCTCGGGGGGACAGGATCACGAAGCGAGCTCGATGTCCAGCCGACCACCATGCCCGATCGGTACGAATCCGGATCGCACAACATGCCGGGGATCGTGGGACTGGACGCTGCGCTCCAGTGGATCTTCGCCGAGGGTCCCGTCCAGCTCTATGAGCGAGACCAGGCCATGACGGCCTTCATGCTTGAGCGCCTGCTGCACATTGACGGCATCAGGGTGCTCGGACCTCAGGATCCCGACACGCGGTGTGGCGTGTTCAGCATCGTGACCGACGAGTGCTCCCCCACCCGACTCGCCGAGAGAATGGAAGCCCACCACGGCATCCTCGGCCGCTCAGGCATTCACTGTGCTCCCGCCGCGCACCGTACGTTTGGAACGCTCGAATCAGGCGGCGCATTTCGACTGAGCATCGGCCCGATGACAACGCACGACGATGTGGAAGCCGCCATCAAAGGACTGGCTCTTGAAACAGCACACTCGACTCGACTGGCGGTCACAGCATGAGGAATCCACACACCATGTTTGAGCAGAGACTTCAGGGATCCCTGAACACGATTCAGTCGCTCGCCGACCACATCGGCACGGTCGCCAAGATCTCCGAGCTGATTATCGAGACGCTCGGCGGCGGCGGAACCGTGTGGACTGCAGGCAATGGCGGATCTGCCGCACACGCGCTGCACATCAGCGAAGAGCTCGTTGGCCGTTACCGCGATGACCGCCGGCCCCTCGCTTCTGCCATGCTTGCATCTGACCCCACGGCGCTGACATGCATCGCCAACGATTATGGGTTTGAGGCCGTTTTTGAGCGACCGCTCAGAGCCATGGCACGATCGCGCGATGTGCTCCTGGTGTTCTCAACCTCCGGAAACAGTCCCAATCTTCTTCGCGCACTCGAAGCAGCACGATCTATCGGCTGCCCTACCATCGGCCTCCTCGGAAGCAATGGAGGAACATGCCGGTCGCTGTGCGATCATGCGATCGTCATTGACGAAACTGACTCCGCATTCACTCAGGATGCGCATCAGGTCGTTATTCACCTGATCTGCGAAGCCGTGGAACAGTGGGCTACGAGCACTGCCGCGCAGGAGATAGCCTCGTGATGACTCCATCTGACCATGGCCAGCCTCCGGCCACCGCATCGGCCAATGGGATCGCAGGAATCCTTGGCCTCATCCTCGTGCGCTGCCTCGTGCCGATCTGGATTACTGCGGGCGCGGCCACCAAACTGATCGAGCGTTCGCCCAAGTTGCTCCCGGAGCACCTCAGAGGGATCCTCGAGTCGGTTGGCGTCGACCTGCACGTCGCGCTTGCATTCTTTATCGCAGTCGAGTTTGCCGCCGTTGCGGTCATGGTTCTCCTGCCACGCTTCGCCCGTGGCACGGCCGTCTTCATGCTGCTCACGTTCTGTCTGGTGCTTCTGTACGAAATGCTCAATGGCAACGTGACGAGTTGCGGATGCCTCGGCAGTATCTCCCCTCCGCCCTGGCTCATGCTCTCCATCGATCTGGCACTGCTCGTTCTTGTTGCAGCGCTCCCAGTCAGGCCAATCGAGTTCGTAAGCGACCGAGCTGCCTGGGCGCTCGCAACCCTGCTTTCACTTGTGGTTGGAGTTGTTGCATTCACTCGGATTCTCGGTGGCGCGACTGAAGTCACCGTTGTCATCGAGCCACCGATCCAACAAGAGCGCAGCGACCACGATTCCGCACCTGCTGAGAATGGCGGCAGCCCCACCCTCACACTCCCCGCCTATTACTCGATCGACACTTCGGATTGGGCGGGCAAGCGTCTGGACCAGATCGATCTGCTCTCGTGGATACCCAACCTTCCGGATTCCATCACCTCTGGCCGGCAGTACCTGATTTTCTATAGCCGCACATGCGAGCACTGTCACGAACTCCTGCTCGAACACTTCTCGTTTGATCCACCAGCGCCGACCACACTCGTTGCGATCCCCGAGACCAAAGATGGATTCCTCGAGGAAGGCATGCTTGAAAACCCATGCCTCGATTGCAGCGAAGTCGACCTTCCGATCGGCGTCGACTGGCTCATCACGCCTCCTGTTGTTGTCTCACTGGAGGATGGCGTCATCCGCTGCGCTCAAGAGGCTGAAGACTACGTGGATCCCCAGTGCCTTCCCTGGCACGGCTTCTAGAAACAATACATCGTTCCAACGAGAAAGAACCCGCCACATGTCCGATCAACTCGATGCCGTGCTCGCCCACCTCGACGCCACGCACGAGGCGCAAATGGAACGCCTGTTTGATCTCCTGCGTGTACCGAGTATCAGCACCGATCCAGCCCACAACGATGACGTCCATGCTGCCGCCGAACTGTGCGCCACGATGCTCCGAGATTCAGGCCTCAGCGCAACCGTACACACAACCAACGGACACCCGATGGTCGTGGCGCACTCGGACGGTCCGGCCGATGCGCCGCATGTGCTGTACTACGGTCACTACGACGTCCAGCCGCCAGATCCGCTGAGCCTATGGAACGCTGCCCCGTTCGAGCCGGTGATCGTTGATACGGACGGGCCACCTCGCATCGTGGCCCGTGGCGCCGCCGACGACAAGGGCCAGCTGATGATGTTCGTCGAGGCACTTCGCGCATGGAATGAAGTGGGAGGAGGAATTCCGCTTCGCGTCACGGTGTTGCTGGAAGGCGAGGAAGAGAGTGGGAGCCCCAGTCTTGACCCATTCCTCACTGCCCATGCCGACGAGCTACGGTGCGACGTCTGCGTTGTCTCCGACACTGGCATGTGGGATCCGAACACACCTGCGATTACCACCATGCTCCGCGGAATGGTCTATCTCGATGTCACGCTGCACGGACCGTCCCACGATCTGCACTCTGGCATGTTCGGCGGTGCCGTCGTCAACCCGCTCAATGAACTCGCCGCGGTACTTGCCAGCCTGCACGACTCTGACAACCGTGTCGCGGTCGATGGTTTCTATGACGGCGTCTATGAACCGACTGACGCGCAGCAGCAAGAGTGGCGAGATCTCGGTTTCGACGAGTCGGCCTTTCTCGCCGAAGCTGGCCTTGATTGCTCAACAGGAGAATGCGGCCGCAGCGTACTCGAGCGTATCTGGTCCCGCCCGACACTTGACATCAACGGAATCACCGGTGGTTACGGAGGCGCGGGGGCCAAGACTGTCATCGCATCCGAAGCGTCAGCGAAATTCAGTTGCCGACTTGTGCCGGGGCAGGATCCCGATGCAATCGAAGCTGCCCTCAGGGCACACCTTCACAGGCACACTCCAGCTGGATGCCATTGGACGATCGAGTCGCACGGCGCCAATCCAGCGATTCAGGTTGCCGACGAATCACCGTGGCTTGAGGCTGCCCAGCAAGGACTCGAACGCATCTGGAATCGGCGCGCCGTGCTGGTCGGATGCGGAGGATCAATCCCCGTCGTGGGTTCGTTCCAGGAGATTCTCGGCGCTGATTCGCTGCTCATCGGATTTGGACTCGACGACGACCGCGTACACTCGCCAAATGAAAAATTCAACGTCGACTGTTACAGAGGCGGCGCCCGATCTCATGCCGCAGTCGTGCTTGCTCTCTCGGAGGCTTCTGCCCGGTGAAATGCATGCGAACGGTCGCCGTGGCAATAGTCCTGCTTGCAGCATCAGACAATGCTGCGGCCGCCGTGGCACCCGAGATGACGATTCTGCAAGCTGGCCCGGGGGATATCCTGCCCGCCGGGCGTCCAACAGGTATCCAGGTTCAGATTGACCCCGGAGATCTTGAAGCTGGAACCTATCTCCTGGAGTGGGAAACCGAGACTCCAGACGGCGACGTGCTTCTTTGGCAACGGGCGATCCCGCTGGCTGGAGCGACAACGAACCCGTGGCTCTACGGCGTCGCGCCGACCAGTTTTGAATCATCCGGTCGGATTCGGCTCCGCCGGCAGGAAGATTCCTCTCCCCTGATCAGCCTTCCGCTCGTAGACAACCTCCGAACAGTCAACAGGCTTCCCGAAGGAGCCGAACTCCTGCTGGTCATCGGGAATCAGCGGTTCGGCCTCGAAGCCTATGACATCGCATCCACCTCCACCCACTATCCATGGAGTGCTATCGACACCAGCGTCAGGTCACTGTCGCCAAGCGACGTTCCCGACCGGCCCGAAGGCCTCGCCGGCGCGTCGACGATTCTCTGCCCAGGATCGCAGGAGTCTCTTGGCGCTCATCGAGAGAACGTGCTTCGAAACTGGATGCAGGCTGGCGGGCACCTCATCGTGTCGCTCTCCGCGTTGGGCCGCGGGGACCGCTTCGCCCAGGTGGACGGCCCGATACATGACTTGCTGCCCCCAATTCCGGAGCAGGAAACACTGTACGCATCGCAACTCGCACCGCTGCTTTCTCCGGATGCGCTCCGCATTTCTCCGGGGACCGAGACGACGTGCCGCACCTTTCCTTCGACAACGACGGGCGACCCAACATGGCAGACGGTTCTGAATCTGCCCGACGGAAGGCCGCTGGCAATTGCTCGATCGGTCGGTCACGGCAGATTGACGCTCATCGGATTGGATCTGACAGCCGGAATACTCCGTCAATTCAAGTGCGAAGACGGTCCGCAGGGAACCATCCCCGCAGCAGCGACGTTCTGGAATCCAATACTCGCGAGGCGAGGTGATGCACCGACGCCACGTGAAATCAACGAGATCTATGCCGCAAAGGGAACGCCTGCCATGCACTTGGGCGTCCCGCTGAATGATGAGCCCGTTGCCTATGCGACTCGGCGCACCGTCACTGTCGGAGGGCGGATCTCGATCGTCATGCTCTGGATGACCGCATGCTGGTTCATCGGAGGTCCCATCCTGTGGATCTGCCTGGGCCGCTTCGGTCGCCGCGAGTACGCATGGCCCCTCTTTGCCCTCCTCGGAGCCGCAGGTGGGGCGATCGGGTGGACTGCGGGCGTGTTCATGAATTTGCAAGACGCTGAAGCGATCCACTTTTCTCTGGTCGACCAAGTCGCTGGTACGCCCGAACGACTGGTCCGATCCTGGATCGACGTTCGAATCCCCGGAACTTCAACACATGATCTCAGCGTTCCAGTGACCGATGCGCAAGCCATACTCGCTCCCTGGATCGAAAGCCGCCAGCAGACCCTTGGATTCGCTGATGCAGATACGTTGGTTACTGACGTTCTGCACCCCGAGGTACTTCCCGTCAAATCGCGATCCACATCGACCGGTGTGCAAGTTGAGTGGATCGGTCTTCCAGACCATGAGTCGCTGATTCCGACGCTCACCCTTGTTGATCCAGTTCGGTTCAATTCCGATGGACCGCGTGGAACGCTGCGCTATACCGGTCCGGCTCCGCTGAAAGACGTTTCCATTGTTTGGATTCAAGGGCGGCGATACCCGCGAAACACACCACCAGGAAAGTGGACGGACCCTGTCGATGCAGGGCACATGCCGGTCAAAGCCTGGGCATGGAAGCTCTCCGCCCCCATCGAACCTGACCACACTATCAGCCTGAATAATCTCAACCCACCCGCGCTCGAGCAGTATCTCGCTGACCATGCCCAGTCTGTTCAAACCAGCGTCGGGTTTCAACAGTTCGAGATCGAGCCCAAGAGGGGCATGGATCTCCTCAGTGTCTTCAGATATGCAACCCCCCCGGATTGGCAACTGGCCCCAGAGAACGCTGGCATGAGTGTGAGGTACGTTGAACTGAAGCGGGCATTCGGGACGCACCTGGATCTTGGCGCCCGACTCGGCACACCGATGTTGCTCGTTACGGGATTCGTCCAAGGCTCAAAACTCCCCGTTCCGCTCCTGCTGGACGGCGAGCCTGTACACACCACACAAGGCACCACGTTCTTGAGGTGGATCTTCCCCCTGCCGGATGTCTCCCCCATCCTTGAATAACAGCCACCGAGGCGGTAGAACAGTATCACGATGGCCATCATTGAAACGATCAACCTGACACGAACCTATGGCGACCTGGTTGCGCTTGACAATCTCAATATGTCGGTTGAGCAAGGCGCATGTTTCGGATTCATTGGCCCGAACGGGGCCGGCAAAACGACCACGATCCGGATTCTCTCAACCCTCCTCAAGCCTTCGTGGGGAGAAGCTCGGATTGGCGGCTTGACTATCGGATACCAGAACTCTCTGATTCGACCCATCATCGGATACGTACCGGACTTCATCGGCACCTATGACGACATGCTGGTGTCCGAGTATCTGGAGTTCTTCGCCGCCTGCTATGGCATTCACGGTTCAGCGAGAAGAACCGTGGTCGCAGAAGCGCTGGAACTGACCGACCTGACTACCAAGGCTGGAGCGCAGGTCGACGGCCTCAGCCGCGGCATGAGCCAGCGTCTCTCGATCGCCCGCGTCCTGCTGCATGATCCTCAAGTGCTCCTGATGGACGAGCCCGCATCCGGCCTTGACCCACGGGCGCGAATCGAGATCCGCGAACTCCTCAAGGAATTGCAGCGTCTCGGGAAGACGATACTCATCTCGTCACACATCTTGAGTGAACTCAGTGAGCTCTGCGACACAGTCGGCATCCTTGAACAGGGCAAGCTCTGCTTCTCTGGCTCAATGCGTGATGCCCTTGAGGCAGCGGAGGCTGGAGTCGAATACGAGGTCATCGTCGCGAGTCGTTCCGCTGAAGCCGCGACACTACTCGCCGAGGCAGATGGCATTGCTCGCGTCAAAGTCGTGCAGGCTGGGGGGACCGATGTACTCCACGTAACCGTGGACCAGCACCAGCCCATTTCCCCATCGGAGATTCCAGCTCGGCTCGTTACGGCCGGATTTCGCCTGATGCAGTTTCAGCGGGGGCAGGTCGATCTTGAAACCGCTTTCATGCACCACACCAAGGGAATCGTGGCGTGAGTCCCGATTCGGCATCCAGACGACCAATCCGGGATACTGCAACCATGACGCAGGACACTCGCCCCAGACTTCTTGTCCTCTCAGACCCCACCCGAGAGTCGGTCCTCACCGTCCTCCGCGACATCGAATCGGACCTATCCATCTGGGGCCGCAGCGTCCACCACGAAACGTCGGCTGCCAATACGCCGCTTCCGGATGAACTGGAGGCGGACGTCGCGATCGTCATCGGAGGCGATGGTGCTGTGATATCGCAGGCAAGGCGCCTCATCGGGCGAGACATTCCGCTGGTCGGCGTGAATTGCGGGCGGCTCGGGTTCCTCGCTGCATTCGACCCGGTATCACTCCGAGAGTTTGCAGACATTGTCTTTGGCGGTACGCCGCCCGTGCGGCACCACATGGTCATGCAGGTCACTCACGAGTCCGCCGATGGCAGCTTGACAACCGTCGCGGTCAATGACGCCGTCATCACCAGCGGACCGCCATACAGCATGATCGAACTGGCGCTGAACATTGGAACAGTTCCCGGGCCGCATATGCGGGGTGATGGGCTGATTATCGCCTCACCAACCGGGTCGACCGCCCACAACCTCTCGGCGGGCGGACCGATACTCGGGCCCGGTGTCGGCGCGCTTGTCGTGTCTCCGCTGGCCCCCCAATCGCTTGCCTTCAGGCCGATCGTGCTGGACGCGGATACGGGGGTCGAAGTCGAACTTGCCCGAGGCAACGAGGGCACAATGCTCGTGCTGGACGGCCAACAGCACTCGAATCTCCGCAAGAGTGACCGGATCACCGTTCGGCGGCACGATCGCACCTTCCCGATGGTAACCCGACCGGACGAGCCGTTCTGGCGCATCCTGCTCGAGCGAATGCGATGGGCTGCGCCACCTGTGTTCCGGTGAGTACACTCCCCGCATGATCGACCTCAAGGCTTTGCGGGAAGACCCCGAACGATTCATCCGTGGTGCCCGCGACAAGGGCATCGATGTTGACATTGGCAGGCTCATCGAGCTTGATGCCAGGAGGCGTGAAGCGCTGACCAGGCAGGAAACCGCCCGAGCCCAGCAGAAACGGATCTCCAAAGAAGTCGGCCCCCAAATCGGAAAGCTCAAGGGCCAACTGAAGAAGGCCGACGATCAGAGTCGCGCCGAGATCGAAACGCAAATCGCTGCGCTTGAGCAGAAACCCGCCGAACTCAAACGCCTCCTGCAAGAGGCCGAGGCGGAAGTTTCCGAGATTGATGGTCCATTCCGCGAACTGCTCCTCCACGCCCCCCTGCCGGCAGATGGCGATGTGCCGCGCGGCGCCTCGGCAGAAGACAATGTCGAACTCCGCCGATGGTCTCCTGATGGATTCGATCCTGCAATCTCGTTTGAGTCACAGCAGGGATTCGCGCCAAGCACACACCTTGATCTCGTCGAATCGCTTGGTCTCGTCGACTTCAAGCGGGCGGTCAAGGTCGGCGGCACTCGCCATTACAGCCTTGTTGGTGATGGGCTCCGCCTGCACGAAGCCACTCTTCGCTTTGCCCTTGATGTCATCACCGAGGAACAAGGCTTCACGCCAATGTCTGTCCCCGTCATCGTCCGGGAGGAGTGCATGGTCGGCACGGGCTTCTTCCCGGAAGGACGCCCTCAGGCATATCAGGTAGACGAAGAGAGCCGCGGCGCAGGCCAGAATCTCTATCTGACAGGCACCGGGGAAGTGGGCCTCATGGGACTGCACGCAGATGAGATCCTCAATGCCGAACAGTTGCCGATCAAGATCGCCACGCGGTCAACGTGCTTCCGGCGCGAAGCGGGCGCGGCAGGACGCGATACCGCCGGGCTTTACCGAATTCATCAATTCGACAAGGTCGAGCAGGTGGTGATCTGCAAGGCAGACGCGGAAGAAGAGCGAGCCTTTCACGCCACCATGATCGCCACAGTCGAGTCCATCCTCCAAAGGCTGGGTCTTCCGTACCGCTTGCTGCAGTGCTGTACAGGAGATCTCGGGCCAAAGAATGCGGACATGGTCGACGTCGAGTGCTGGATGCCGGGGCGCGGTGAGCTGGCCCCTGATGGTCAACCGCTCGGTGATTGGGGCGAGACGCACAGCGCCTCAAGGCTTCATGATTACCAATGCCGCCGATTGAACCTGCGTTACCGAGATGCCGATCGTGCCACGAAGTTCTGCTGGTCACTCAATAACACCGTGATCGCCAGCCCGCGTATTCTCGTTCCTCTGCTTGAGATGCATCAGCAGCCAGACGGGAGCATTGCGATCCCGACAGTCCTTCAGCCCTACATGGGCGGGCGAGCGTCAATCCCATCACAGCAGGCCGCTCAAAGACTCTGACCGCTCGCCCCCGCGAGCGTGGTCAATTCGAGCTCGCTCTGCCTCAAGAACATACACGACGCCTCCTCCCAACTCGAAGATTCGGCGATGCATGCGAGCGTCTTTGACCGCCTCCGCCGCGGCCCGGACAGACTCGGATCCAATCACGTCAACGCCTCCGACCAGCGCAGCTGCAGCCCCGTGAATTGTTGCTCGAAGCAGGCCGGATGGCAGTGCTGCCAGCAACTCCCGTGACCATTCACCATTGGTCGGAGGCACAATAGCGGCCGCCAGGGCATCAGCGGCAGCACTTCGAATCTCGCGGGTGGCTGAGAGCCGCCGCGCCACGCCGGGACGCATCGACTCGAGGACCGGAAGCACTTCCCTGCGAAGTCGTCCGCGAAGTGTGCCGACATCGACATTTCCCGGATCATCGCACCAGTTGATGGCGGCGCGTTCACACAGCGACGCCGCTTCGGTTCGATCGATCTCAAGCATTGGGCGGACGAGCATGATGCCCTCACCAAGATCCCGCGCCGGCCCCATTCCAACGAGCCCTGCCGGACCTGCGCCTCGGACAAGGGCCAGGAGCACGGTCTCCAACTGATCCTGCGCCTGATGCGCGGTCGCAATCCAGGATGATGCAGTCGACTTCGCTACTTCGATCAATGCCCCGTACCGCGCGTCGCGCAGTACGGCTGGCGACGCCCCCCGCGGAAGGTCCAGATGCGTGACCTCGAAAGCCAACCCCATCCTGGCTGCCGTACGGCGAACCAATTCGCACTCTTCATCGGCCTCCGGCCGCTGGTGGTGATGGACATGCGCAACGACGCAGTGTCCGCCCCGATCACTCGCGAAGATCGCTGACATGGCGACCATCAAGGCCATTGAGTCGCGGCCTCCGCTGACCGCAACCACCCCATCCGACGCGGACGATGTCACGTCCGCAAGTCCCGATGCCACTCGGGCAATGACGGGATCCCTGGCCAATCCTGCCGGCATCGGCGCACCCTCAGGCACCGCCAAGCCACCGATCATCCCATTGCATGCCTTCAGGCAGAGCAGATTCGCTTCCACGCTCCAGCAGGCTCGCAACTGGATAGGCGCAGAAGTCTGGAGCAAACGCAGCGGCTGGCCGGTGGTTCCCGCTGCAACCGACGCCACCAAACGGCAGCGCACTGCTGGCCCCTGCGGTACCGGTATTCCAATTGAGACAACCGATCTTCAACTCCTGCAATGCTCTCTCGAAAACTGATCGGTCACGCGAAAAGACCGCCGCCGCCAATCCGTATCGAGTCGCCGCAGCCTCTCGAAGCGCCTCGTCAAGCGAATCCACAACACAGACCTGCACAAGTGGTCCGAAAACCTCTTCATCGGATCCGCCAACAAAGGAGTCGACCTGGAGCACGCCTGCGGTCAGCATCGCCCCAGGGGAGTCGAGCTTCGAACAGGGAACAATCACCGTGGCGCCATCACGTACCAACCTCGATTGGGCATCGAGAACCCGATCTCTGGCCGCGGCACTGATCATCGGTCCCATGAAGATCGGCTCGTTGCGTGAAGGATCACCCACCAGAAGCGTCGAAGCGCAGGTCGCCAGTGCCGGAATACACCGCGCCGCAATGTCCCTGTGCACAATGATTCTCCGCGTGCACGTACACCGCTGCCCTGCAGTCGCAAATGCCGCTCGGGCGCACTCGATGACGGCTTGAGACGCATCTGCGTCCGGCATGATGATGGCCGGATTGTTTCCTCCAAGCTCAAGCGCAATGATCCGGCCGGGATCATCCAGCGTCGCTTGGAGAATTGAGCGGCCAACCGGCCATGAACCGGTAAACAGCACGCCGTCAATGCCCTCGTGTTCAACCAGACTGCGGGCCACTGCGGCCTCACCGTGGACCAGTGACACCACGCCTGGAGGAATGCCAGCATCCAACAGGCACTCGATGAGTGCCTGGCCGCATGCCGGCGCTTGCTCGCTCGGTTTGAACACCACGGCGTTTCCGGCAAGAAGGGCCGGTGTAATCTGCCCGTTGGGAAGATGCATCGGAAAGTTGAATGGACCGATGACCGCCATCACACCATGTGGCTTGAAACTGCATTGCCCGGTTCGAGTCTCGGTCACCGCCAATTCATACGGTCGTACACGGGCCGCTCCTGGCCCTTCGATGGTGATCTTGACCTTCGCGGCAAGTGCGCCCGCCTCGGCGGCGGATTCGGATCGCGTCTTGCCGACTTCAAGGCGAATGAGTTTCGCCAATGAGTCGATGCGTTCTGTTGTGATCTCAGCGAACCGGCGCAGGACGCCTTCCCGGTCGCCCCGCGTCGCGCCTGCCCAGTCCCGCTGGGCAGAGGTGGCTGACCCCACGGCTTCATGAACATGGGCCTGGATCGGGTCCGCGTGCCAGAGCACTTCATCCAGGTTCGCCGGATTGCGAGACTCGATAGCGGAGCCATTGAGCGGGACACGACTCCCATCAATGACATCGAACCCATCAATCATCCGCTGCTCCGATCCATGAGTGTCACACTGACCTGATCTCCCCTGCAAACGCCCAGCGTGGCCGCGGCATCATCAGGCATGGCAACCCCATCATCGCCTCGCAATTCCACAAAGGCCCGCACCCCGCAAAACCCGCCGCTCCACGAATTCCCAAGCAGGCACTCAGTCGGCTCGGACTCGCAGACTCCAATTGCACACACCTCACGAATTCTGGTGTTGCGGACAAGCGGAATCTGATCTCGATCGGCCTCAATGTAGGGGCCACCGTCGAATGGGTCCACTTCATCACATCGCTGAAATCCTTGCCGCTCGAGCATACGCATCGCCGGTACCGCCTCGGGCGCCACTCGTCCAATGAGTCGGCGCGCCTCGGGTGGAAGCAGAGAGACGTAAATCTCGTCCTTTGGAAAGAGCGACAGGATGAACTCTTTGCTCGTGCGACTGAACGCGTCGGCCTCAAGATATGACAGGTTGATGAACCGCCGACCAAGATGGTCCCACAGCATGGTGCGGCCGTCCTGGGTAAGACTGCCCATGATCTCGCCGATCAACCGCGCCGAGAATCGATTGGGATGTCTGCCAATGAATGCAAACCGCATCTTGCTCAGGAGCGATCCCAATCGGTGCGGTCCGCCACGCCACTCCTCGGCAAGGACCAGACCACCCATTTCGGTCGGCCCGCTGCAGTCCTGACCGAGTTGCAACGTCATCTGCACTTGCCCGGCTTGCAGGTCGCGGCTGTAGTGTTCACGCTTGCGGACCCGAAGAAACAACCGTGGCCGGTCAGGAGTGCCCTTCCCAGTCACGAGACTGGATGTGCCCGCGACGCGTCCTGTCTCAGTTTCCTCAAGCACAAACATGTACACCGCAGCGTCCTCGACATCATCGCCCTCAAAGCAGGCCAGCGAGTGATCGATGCGATCCGCCATCGCCTGAGGATCGGGCGGAAGGTTGCTTGAGTGGACGGTCCCGGCGAGCTCAAGAAGCTGCTCCGCATCCGCTTGCACCGCATTCCTGACCACGAACATGGCTTCAGGCCTCCTTGCCCTGGGCCACGATGCATTGACTCACGATGTCCATGACCGACTCCAACTGCTCGACTTCGAGCACGCCGATCGGCGGCAACATGCGAAGGTGATAGGGATCGTGCCCGCAGAAGAAGGTGATCACGCCAGCCTCAAAGAGGCGGTTCACCAGCGAGGCGATGGCAGCCCTCTCTCCTCCGAATGGAGTCAGCCGCATCATGCCACCTGTGCCACCCCAGATTGGGATAGGGCCTCGCCTGCCCATGACCTCAGGGAAACACGCTGGATGCTGCGATGCAAGTTCGCTGCATCGGCTCTCGAACACGCTGTGCAAGTGAGCGATGCGACCCTCTGGGCCGTAGTATCCGCCCGCTGCCAGTCGATCCAGCACGCGTGTCCCAACCGACATCGCTACCGTGGATCCGAGAAAGGTGCCACTCAGAAGGCCCGGCCTCGGATTGTGCGCTGCCCGCCACAGGGCAGCGCAGCCCTGCGTCATTTTGCCAACGGTCACGATGTCGGCATACGATCCCAGTTCAAGTCCCTCGAATCGGAACATACGATCGGTGCGGCCAAAAGTCTGAATCTCGTCAAACCAGATCAGAACGCCGGCATCTTGAGCCGCTTCAAGCAACGGAACAAAGAACGATCGCGGCGCGGGTGTGAAACCGCCCTCCCCTTGCACGAGTTCCATGACAAAGCATGAGTGCTGACCCGGATGCGTGTCCAGTGCCTCCTGGAGTTTCCGCAGTGCCTCCGCCGAGGATGCTTCTGGATCCGCCGGATCCCAGAACGGCAGGAGATCGACCTCGATCGATTGCGGCACACCTTCGCGATGGCCGGGACTGTCACCGATGTGTGAGAGCGTCACCGTGCGACCGATGAAGTTGTCCTGAAAGGCGATGACGCGCGGCGCGCCGTCTCGCGCCTGCATGCAGACCTTGAGTGCATTCTCGTTGGCCATTGCTCCCGAACACGCCGGGTAGCAGTGCCCCATGTCTGCGCCGCCAGCTCGTGCAGCCTCTCTGAGCCGCTCAGCGAACAGCACGGCCTCCGTGTTGCATTGCAGGTTGCCCTGCATCACCGTGTCCTGCTCCGCGGCCTGCAGGGCCACACCGAGAAGATCGGGGTCTGCATGTCCGAATCCGTGTACTCCGATCCCCGTGATCATGTCCCACTTGACCGAACCATCTGCCAGCTCGACCAGGGCTCCGCGGCCGCGGCCGCTCCCGATGGTGGGATAGAAACCGGGGCGGCCGCGCACATCGGCAAGCCGTTCCGCCCACTCGGCGAGTTGCGAAGCAGCCGCCGGATCGCCTGCCCGCGGCTCGGTGATATCCGCGTTGAGCGAGGTCAGTTCCCGGAGCAAGGTCTGCCGGGCGTTTTCAATCGAGGCGTGGGGATCACTCATGCGCCGCATGGTAGTTCAGCTCGCCGTTGAGAATGGAAGGGTTACCCACGCGCCCCTGTCTGCTGGTCCGCGGCACGCATCCAGACGCCGGGTTGCAGGAACAGCAATGGCACACGCATTTGTTGCCGTCGGCTCGCCATCGTCCTCCCAGCGGCAGATGGAATCAGCTCCATCACTCCGGTCAGCCATCACACGCCTCAGCGCGTCCACGCCGAACCGCCCAGTGCTCGTCAGGGCACTGGCTCGCTCAAACCTGGCGATGCTGCTCGAACTTGGAGGCTCCGCTTCCTGATCGATATGCGCTGCATCGAGGCAGTGATTCGTGCGAACAATCGGTTTCTCAATCACATCCCGTCGCCTTGTGATTGCCGCCGAGCACTCAAGCTCAATGGCGCCGCCCGAATCAGCAAGCAGGTAGGTGTGCGCCGCCGCCCGCGGCGCGTGCTGAATCACAGACGCCGCTTCTTCTCGATCACCACATCGAATCGCGCGGTGCAGCAGGCTCATGTAGCCAATTCCGATGCCGCCGCCCTGCACCTTGATGTTCGTCGTTCCGGTCCAGACACCATGCACGTTCATGCCAATCAGTGTTGGCGCACCTGCGATGGTCACACTCCAGGTTTCCGGCCCACAGTCCGGAATTCGGTGCACCGCGATGACCGAGTCAACATCAAGGGGGTGGAGATCCCATGTCTGTCCAACGAGCACTGCTCCATCCTGTGAGCAGCAGGGTGGAATCGCAAGAGACGTGCATCCCTCTTCACCGGCCGCGCCACACACTAGATCGCGTACATCGCTGTAATTCGCGGCGGCATACAATTCGCCGGCATCAACCGAGGCAGCCGAGGCCGTCGCGACATGCTCCTCCCAGCCGACGGGATCCCACTCTCGAAGTACGTCCAGACATGCTGCGCCAGCGGCCATCATCTCTGAAACGCTGCCTCTGCCGCGAAGTTCGCAATACGCAGAGGCTGCTGTCCAGCGTCGGTCGATCATCGAAGCGATTTCGACCTTGAGCGAATCGCCGATTGCTTCGCCCATCTGCTGGACAGATCCCTCCACTTTCACTGTGCCGAGTTGAAGCAGGTCTGTCACGACCTACAGGGTAGCGTTGGCGGGCGGATGCCAGAAACCAGAACAAATGCACGCTGCCGGGCCGGTCATGTGAACCGGGCCACCACCTGCTGGAACCTGCATCTGCAGCGTGCCACCTGGCATGCGGATACTCCAGGCGCCCACAGTTTCGGATTGCGTCGCACTCAGAATGGCCGCAACCGCTGCTGCCCCCGTGGCGCACGCCTCGACCACGCCCACACCGCGCTCATCGGACCACATCGATACCTGATCGCAAGCCGTTTGGCAGGCGATGTGCACATTCACCCCACCGTCGATCAGCTCACTGGATCGCACCGCGGCGGCGATGGCGGCGAGACGACCAGGCTCTGACTCCTCGCCAAGAAGCACGACGGCATGTGGATTCCCAACGCGAGCTCGATGCACATGAAGCACCTCCTGCCCCATGACAGCTTCAATTGAAGGCTCCCTGACGACCGGAACCAGATCCATTTCGACCTGCCACAGATGTGCGCCAGCGGCTCGCACGCGTGCCACATGCATACCGACTGCTGACTTCACTCGCACATCACTGGTACCAAGTCGATCAGCCCACATCGCGGCGGCGCATCGCAATCCGTTGCCACACAACTCCGCCTCGGATCCATCGGCATTGAATACCCGAAAGGCACCAGCAGCATCCTGCGGGTCCGCAACAAGAAGCATACCGTCCGCCCCAATGCCGCGATGCCGATCGCACACAGCACGAGCCAGTGCCTCCAGCGAGAAATGCTCGCACTGGTCCGATGGCAACACGATGTAATCGTTCCCAAGGCCATGCCACTTGGAAAACGGAAGTGCCCCGTGCATTTCAGGCATTCCGACGGGCCGCCGGCCGAACGATGATTCCCAGATCAACAAGCACACCGTCATGCCGGTAGTAGTCGACGTTCATGGTGCTCTCATCAATGAACGTCATAACGAGGCAATTCGCTCGGGTGTTGTCTGCATATGCCATGTCGCCGGCGCCTGGGCCAGCGTGCCCGCCATTGCGCTGCTTCTGCGCATGGAAGTGAAAGTGGAACAGCGATGTATATCCCGCATCAAACATGTCCTGCGACGCCTCGAAGCGGCGATCGTGCAGGCGCATTCGCGGAGGAAACTCCCGGACGTTGAAACGACGCTGCTCGTCCAGATCTATGACACCGCCGTACTCCGTCGTCTCATCTGCATGGTCTCGGTCTGCGAAACTGAAGAGGTGGGCTCGAACCTGCGGCAGTGCCAGCGCTTCCTGCGCGATGCGCATCGCCACGAGATCTCCCCAAGTCAACGACTCACGATGTGCAGCAAGCCGATGATTCAGCTCTTGCCCGGGGAGAAAACCCGGTTCAAGTTCGCGGAAGTGACGCTGCCCAATCAGGCTGGCTTCCACATCGGCATACAAGGCCGCCTCACTCAATTCGAGGAGTTCAGGCCGGTGTCGAGCGGCTGCGGCAAGAACCGGGAGGTCGCGTATCTCCAGATTACGGCGTCTCTCAGGCGCGAGCGAACGAGCCGCAGCGGCAGCGGCATCCCAGCAGCTCCGTCTGCTCGGGTCACCGAGCTTCTCAACCCAGAGCATTTCCTCGCGATTCCATGGAACTGTTCCGAAGGCGGTGACGGCTTCGTGAAGCCGCTCCGCCGTGACATTGCCTTCCGCTGGCTCCTCCGACACCATTGCGATGAGTTGATCCCGCTGCCCCAACCGGTGCAGGAGATCCCAGCACCGGAATCGAAGTCCCTTCTGTGAGGGGCGGTCCGCTGCGCGGAACGTCTCCCACACGATCTGTGCCGGAGCGCCCGTTCCATGCATGTTTCGCAGTGCCAGATACTCGGGTCGCTGATCTTCCGAAAGGCCCGCCTTCCACGGCCGGCCCCAGCTGCTCACCAGCGCTTCGTCAAGCTCAGTCAGATTGTTGTCGCTGACAAACCGGCACACGCGGCGAAGCCAATCATGGTCGGTAACGCGGGGCAACCTGCGACGGAGCGTCGTCAGCAGCTGCTGGCGATCGGCTTGAAGGAGGAACTGCAGGCCTTCGATGCGAACGTCTTCGCGGTATCCAGGGCGATACGCCAGCCCCTGCACAGCGTCGAGGGCTTCCGAGGATGGCGGCTGCGGGCCACTCATGATCATGTGGAGCGATCGTTGATGGGTCGTGGCAGATACATTCGACTTGGCCAATGATGCGGCAGGATCGATGATGGCGGTCTGGCAGCTTGCCAGGACGATCAGAAACAGCGTCATACTCACAATCGTGCAGGCGAGCGCCCCCAATGCCCCACCTCCGTGAACACGCATGCAATTCGTCATCGGCATGGATCACATGGTACGAATCCAGTGTCTCAACGTCGAAACTGTGATCGCGGGCCACGAATTCGCTCCCGGTGGCCGCGCGGCAGGCGCCGGCACGGCGCCTGGAGTCCTTGCGGACTCCCGACTCCGTGCACTAGCCTGACCACCATGGTAGATCCCTCACCCGAATTCGACTCTGTTGAAGCTCGCGTCCTGGCCGTTCTGGACGCCGTCAGGCCTGCTATTCAAGCAGATGGCGGCGATGTGGAGCTGGTCGAAGTCACCGATGCCGGCGAGGTGAGAATCCGAATGCTCGGCGCGTGCATCGAGTGCCCGTCCGCACACCTGACACTTCGACTGGGAATCGAGCGGAATCTCGTCGAGCGGGTTCCGGAAGTCACGGCTGTCACTGCCGTCGCTTGATCGATTTCATTGCGGTCCGCGACGAGCCCTGAGAGGCCTCCCAACGACTAAGACCCCCTTATTGGGCCGTCAGAGCCCACCTTTGAATCGCGGTTCGCTGTCAGGGTTGGACAGATGGCTCGCGTGGTGTAGGCTGCGTGATGGTGGATCGAGGCTGGTGGGCCTCGAACAAAGTCAGGACGGCACGAATCGGCAGGAGGGCCGGAGCATGTTGGTTATTACACGCCGGGAAGGTGAAGAGGTCGTGATTGGTGATCCCGCCAATCCCGTTGGAATCGTTCGGATCGCATCGGTCAAGGGAGATCGAGTCAGGCTCGCAATGGACTTCCCCCGAGAGGTCGAAGTACATCGCCGCGAAGTCGCTGACCAGATTCTGGAAGAGAATCCAACGGTTGTGGGCAAAATCCAGCCGGGCGCCTAGCGGTCCGCCTCACTGCACATCGAAAAAAAAGTTCGTGACGCGTGGTGGGACGCGTCACGAACCGGGAAGGAGTCGGTCCGCCTCGTAAAGCGAACCGAGAAGATCCACCGCAGGCTGATGCCCGCGGGCAGGCAGGGCACGCGGCAATCCGTGCCGCGTGGTGCGTGCCGCTGCCTTACACGAGCCGTCCATGGCTCGCTGGTACACCGGGTGTCGTCCGATCCGCCGGGTTCCGGTCGGCGGATCGGACGCACCCCGTCAGGATGGCCATCCGTGGCCTGGCCTGTGGCGAGAAGCGTCCGTGCAGCGCTCGCCCCTGTACCGTCCAAGTCGCCCGTCAGCCCGACGCTGGCGAACTCGGATCATCGTTCCTCCTTCTGACCGGACCGACCGCGCTGCATGGCGCGGCGAGCCCTCATCATGATTTCGGCCTGCTTGGCCAGTTTTTCGTCTCGCTGCCGAGCCCAACGCTCGGGATCGCGAAGTTCGAGGTGATCCTTGACGCCAAGCAGCACCACCGCAGACCCAAGCGACGCCTGCTTCAGCAGCCGTTCCGGCAGTCGGATCCGCCCCGACTTGTCGAGTTCCACCCGGGAGGCCTGCGAGTACAGCAGCTCCTCGAATTCGAGCAGGTCCTCGTCGGGAAGCAGTGATGCCTCGGAAGCTTGAGCCATCTGCTCGAAGAGCTTCTCGGGCCACAACCAGAGCGTGTCCGCAGCGCCAGGCGCTACGTAGAACGCGCCGCCGTGCCTGGCAGCTTCGAGACCAGCACGTATCTCGGCTGGAATTGCCAGCCGCGACTTCGCGTCGATGGTGTGCTCGTACTCGCCAGTGAACAGCACGTGATGGTCCTCGGTTCGGTTCCTGTTGTCCGATGCGTTCGAAGTTGGTTGTTTCAGGCATCGGCAGCCTCATCCCTATCGGGTGGGAAACTACCCCACTCCGCCCCACACTACAACACTTCATGCCATTTTTCCTGCAAATGGTCCCCCAAGACGCAAGAACCCTCCCAGGCGAACCCTAACATCACCCGAACGTATTTGCGTGACGATCCACCATGTTCGGCTGGAATTCCTTCGCCCGCCGCCAATACTGGCGCACACTGAGGTATTCGGCCTACAACGCCGCGTGCTCGGGACCGCCCCGGGTCATGTTTCTTCACGGAGTCGTCACCATGGATGGTCACGCGGTTGACCCAGCCATAACAGCCTCGCTTCCCCAGCACCCGTTTCTACTGACTGCGCGGGTTGATGACCTGCGCACGGGGCTTGTGACCGCATGGGCACAACAGTGCAGCGACTCTCCGGTGCTTGTCACGGTGGCGGTCCCCCGCGGCACAGAGATTGAGCCGCTGATTCGGGACGGGCGAACATTTGCCCTCACGGCCTTGAATCCCGATGACCGGCTCATCCCGCGCCGCTTCAGTCCCCCGCCCCCACGATCAGAAGATCCCTTCGTGGGCATGCGACTGATGACCAGCGTCACGGGCTGTCCCATTCTCAAGCGAGGCCGATTCTGGCTCGACTGCGAACTGGTCGGCCACCTGGCCCCTGACTGCTCGCATCGAATCTACATCGGTCAGGTCGTTGCTTCCGGGCTCTGCGGTGACATCGAGAGTACCGATCGCAGTGCAGCGTCACGGGTACTAACCACAAACTGACTCTCGGCGTTCAGCGCACGCACAGGTCCACGCCCTGCTGCGCAGGCCTCGTGCCGGCGCAGATGCTGTCAGGGGCCCATACGATCTCACCCCATGCCGTCTGACAACGCCCGCACACCGCCCACTGCCGCTTGCCGAGAGCCAAACGATCGTCCGCCACCATTCAATCGACTGCAGCTGAATCTGACCGCCGAGGCCGCGCGACTGGGACCGCCTCCAGTTGGTATCACCGATGCTCACGTTCACCTTCGCGGCAACGCTGCTGTTCAGATCTACGCCGAGGTCGCTAGGCAATTCGGGATCACGTCATCATGGTCCATGACACCGCTGTACGACGTGGACGCTGTCAGAGCGGTCCTCGGTGACCGCGTCGAGTTTATTGCCCAACCGAACTTCGGAAGCGAGGATCCGCTCCACGCTATGGGCGAGGGCTTCCTCGGAGACATCGAGCGTTTTTATGCCCGCGGCGCCAGAATCGTGAAGTTCTGGGCTGCGCCCCGCGCGCGAGATCTCGCCATCGAAGCAGGCCAGCCGAAACTCATGGATCTTGACAGCCCGCAAAGACGCGCGCAAATGCAGCGTGCGAGCGATCTGGGCATGGCGATTATGGCGCACGTTGCCGACCCTGATACGTGGTTCGCAACCACCTATGCCGACACCAATCGTTACGGAACCAAGCTGGATCAGTACGTGCCTCTTGAGAGAATGCTCGACACCTACCCCGTTCCCTGGGTTGCCGCGCACCTGGGGGGATGGCCCGAGGATCTCAGCTGGCTCGACGGGCTGCTCTCCCGCCACCCGAATCTTCACCTCGATACGAGCGCCACGAAGTGGATGGTGAGAACCATCTCACAGCACAGCAGGCCCGCGTTTTCTGAGTTTCTGGATCGTTGGACAGGGCGTATTCTGTTTGGGTCTGACATTGTCGTACAAGACGCGCATGTGACATGCGACACTCAAGAAGGCGTCCGCGCCGCTCAAGCTTCGTCTCCGGCAGATGCCCACGATCTGTACGCGAGTCGCTACTGGGCGCTCAGAACTCTCTTTGAAACAGACTACGATGGCCCCTCACCGATTGCCGATCCCGATCTGCATATGGTGTCGCCCCATCGCCACACGCCATCAGATGCGCCGCAGCTTCGCGGCCGCGCTCTCTCCACGCCTCAACTCACTGCGCTCTACCACACTGCAGCCAGCGGATTCATGCAGTTACGTGTGTGACACGCGATGGAGGAGCGCGTGGAACTGTTCTCGGAAGTGGGTCGCCATCGCCGACGCAGCTTCGCTTCGATCCACATGATTGCCCTGAGCCGTCAGCGCCCCGCGAACAGCTTGATCGATGTCTCGATCGGCGTTTTCAATCATGCCTCCCAAACCATGCGCCCATTCCCCTGCGGGATGGCCTGCTGGCAAGAGCACGGTGGCGCCCGCAAGCCAGTACTTGAGCACCGCAGCAACCGGGGCGGTGCCTGCCGGATACCCGCTGGCGAAATACACGCAAGCGCGGCGCCCAATCAGTGCATCCACATCGCATGCGCGGCACCGTGTCACACGGTCAAGATCGAATTGCTCGAGTTGCCCGATCACTTCATTGGCATCACGGGGATCTCCCGACACCAGAAGATCCACACTGTGGCCCATCAGCCTCACTCGACCACAGAGATTCAGCATTGGGCGCATCGTCCCGCATCCCGATGGTGAATCGACCACGACAAACCTGCCCTCGAACCCGGATCGATCGAAGTCGTCGTTCTTGATTGGAAGACACGGTGCCGCGACCAGAACGCCACCGCTCCATCGGGCGCGGTGAGCCTGAGCCTTCGATGTCGCCAGAAGCGGAATCTGCTGCTGTTGAAGAATGCGCTGCGTCCGCGCACAGATCGATCCGCCCCACGGGAAGCCATCGAGCACCGCGACGACCCTTGACGAACTCTCAGCCGCAACAGCCAGCGCGTCGGCGTCCCATGCAACCAGCGTGCATCTGGCTTGGCGTGACGTGCTCCACTTCCGCATGACACTGGCCGCCAACCCGGGTCGGCCTGCAGGCATCGGAATGTTGACGGATGCGCCCGCGCATCGATGTCCCACCGACACAATCAGATCACCACCCTCAGCAGCGATGTCCTGCACAATGGAGAACAAGGCTGGCTGCGCGGCCATGGCACGGCCCGAAACGATGTGTACCGCCGGGCTCATCGCCCAATGAGACGATTGCCGTGTTGGCTGTAGTGGGTATCGATAAACAGCCGCGCAATCTCATCACCGCTCTTGGTTGCCAGTGCCCTTTCGGTCGCCCCACGCCCTTCGGATGAGAGCGACATCGCTTCATCGCGACTGATCGCCACCTGCACCGGCCAGCCAGTCGATCCCCCAGCATCCTCATCGGGCCACACCCTTGACTTGGTCTTCACGTCGATGACCTTCACCCGAAACGCTGCCGACGGATCGGCAGTGCCAGCGATGGCTGGGATGCTGAATCGAACAGGGGTCACGTAGATGACCTGCTCGGCCCCTACCCCTTTCCCGATTTCGTGAATAGCGGCCTGCTTCTCTGGTGTATCCAGTTTCTGAGCAAGCCGCATCGCATCGAGCGGTGAGATCATGCCTTGAAAGTCGAGGTTCTCCATCAACACCACAGTGGCTTCTTCTGCAATGTCTCGCCTGAGCCGAACCGGTGTCACAATGCTGCTGCGGTAGTCATCGAACAGAATGACCGTCGGCTCCGGTAGGAGCTCGTACTGCGCCTCGACAACCGGATCAGGCCGGGTCAGCGCATCGACGGCGCTGGCAATGTTGCATCCGCTTGGGATGGATGCTGCAATCACCATGATGATCGCGGCGAGACGGTGGGTTCTGTGGTTCACAATCTGAGTCCTGCGTCGCGTC
The DNA here is from genome assembly GCA_964598425.1 of uncultured Isosphaeraceae bacterium. Taxonomy (GTDB): domain Bacteria; phylum Planctomycetota; class Phycisphaerae; order Phycisphaerales; family SM1A02; genus UBA12567. The sequence goes on from CAZRBV010000025.1 coordinate 39,898, forward strand.
AAAGGTCAAGATCCGGATCCAGATTCCGGTTGTACTTATCCGGATGCTTGGGTTCCAGATGCGTATAAAAGAGCCAGGAAGACTTCTTGACAAACTCCGCCAGCAAGCCTGTTTGCACTTCCCACTCGGAAGCTGAGTCCCGATCGAGCCCTTCGAGGCTCGGGAACTTGGCAGCCACTTCCCACAGATCCGCATACGCATCCGGGTCATAGCCATCCCGCTCAATCACGCCAATCGACGCCCGGCAAATGCCTTCCCAGAGCCAGCGATTACCGCGTGGGTGTAAGCGAAACTCCTGAATATCAACAAGCACAACCCGATCCACATTGAGCTCTTCGGCAATCTCGCTGAATGCCAGCGCGTTCCACTGAGGCGTTGTGAATTGCCAATCCCTGACCCGCATCGGGTGCATGAGCGAAATTCCCGGCACATGTTCGGCCAAGCGAGCCATCAGACCACCTGCGATCTGATCTTGCAGGTCGGGCTTGAGGTATTGCAGGTCAAGTGGTGCATCGACCACAACCGCGACGGTCTGATGGTCAAGCCCGTCATACCGAGGTAGCACTTCTTTCAGTTTCTGATAATCAAAGTTCTGCGCAGCACCTGCCGCGCCTATCACACCCGCCTGGCTCGCTCCAAGAGCCGAGCTCAAGGCGCTCAACAGGCCACCAGCGCAGCCCGCCTGCAACAGGATGGCAGGCAGCAAGAGCAGGCTCGCACCACGACTATTCATACCAGACCTCCAGCCTGCGCCATCTTGAAACCCCACCCAAGGAGCAACACGGCAATCATCGTCCACACCAGTCTGATCCCGATCGATGATGTCCAGAGCCGCAGAATCGGCGCCCCCGTACACGCTGCGTAGGCTCCACCAAGCACAGCCATCGCCGTGAGGACGCACACCACCAGCCCGGCAGGTTGAGCGGTCAAGGCTGCCAACAAGTCGCCGCGAACAGTGTGCGAGAAGGCAGTCGTCATGCCACATGTCGGGCATGGAAGACCCATGGTCGCCTGCCACCCACACGCAGGCAGCCCCAGCGCGGTATGCGTGCCGACGCCCGTTGGGGACGGACTGATCGCGGATGCCACGACGAGTGGCGTTGCCGCCGCTGCTGCTCCCACGGCTGCCAGCGTTCGACCCGCCGCAGAGAGCCTGTATACCGATGAATCCGCCATCCGGGAACCGTACCCGAGGCTCGCGGCCGGGGCAATACGTGCCTGCGTCTACGGCTCAGGATCAGGCACAGCGAAGCACAAATCCCCCTGCACGAAGTGGACCTGCCACGGGCCGCCTGCCAGCGAAGCGGCCCGATGGATATTCGAGACAAGCACGTCACACACGATTGCCTGAGATGCATCAAGCGGTGGCGACGCCGCGGCGAGCAATCCAAGATGATTGCTCGCCCACCTCCGAGCAGATTCCAGTGAGGCGGCGTCGCATTCCTGCGCAAGAATATGCAACGCCCCAGCTGAATCGATGGCCAGCCTGACCCCCGGAGGAGTAGGTGCATCGACGATCAACAGGCTCAGACCACTCGGCAGCGGCCCCGAACCACGCCGAGTACCCGAACATGAGGTCTTCCCGCCATCAGATGGCTGGAGTTGCGCCGCGTCACCTGCTGGACCCGAGGGAACGGTCGGCTCAGGTGGGTCCACCGACGGTGCCGGGTCAACCGAAACCTGCTGCGGCGATTGCAGGAGCAAACTGGGCCGTGGTGGTGTTGCCGGAGCCCGCTTCCCTCCCTGATCTGCAGACGACGCTCGGGCACGGATCGAATCGATGAGAATCCCAAGTCGCGCTCCCTGCAGCGGCACGGTGATTCTGCCGTGTGGCCCCGCCACATCCAACTGAGGCAGCGTGCCAACCAGGGTGGGCTGCACACCGAGATGCGTCTCAATGGTCTCCGAGAGTCGACCCCACACGTCCTCCGCAATTGACTGCGGCGAGCCCGCGATGACCACCCCGAGCTTGAGGTCCGGCTTCCCGACCTCAGAGATGATCTGCTTGGCCGCTCGATAGGCGCCAACGACGGCAGCCTGATCAGCGCCGGTCAGCAGCACAACTTCATCGACCGATCGGCACTCACCAGTCCACGGCGACGGGCCACTCGCCGCAACCAACCACGTGTGGCCTGCCTCAGCCTGGCCGATCACATGCTCAAGAGTCGTTGCAGGGCTTTCATCCACATTGGCGTCGAGTCGCGTGGCATGAACCTGGCGATCGTCGAGTTCGAGCAAGGTTGACGGCTCATCGCTCGCAATGAGCGTGGCGGCCGCCAGTCTCCACAGGACACCCCGAACCGGCAGATGGGCTTCCACCAGCAACACAACGCGGTCGGTCACTACCTTCGCGTGTTCTCCGCCATCGGGCACTTCACCCAGAAGGATGTCTGCAAGCGCCTCGATCTCCCGGCGGCTGCGGGTCATGGATCCTGCAGAAGCGGCTCGACCTGAACCCGGCTTGTTGCCGCGTGCTCGCTCCCCGCATCGCCGTTGTCCATCCCGTATGGATCTGGCCCGGGTCGCCCATCGATCACCAGCTGATAGCGGTAGGTGCCCGGCGGAAGCGGCACGATGGCCTCAAATGCGCTGCTTGTGCTGCTCCATCGAAGTGGTGTTGCCGAAGTCGACCAACCGTTGAAGTCACCACACACCGTGACAATCTGATCAGGCCTGCCCGGTTGTCGGAATCGAACCCCCTGCGTTGTCATAATCGCCCCGTACTCGGACGACGGAGGTTCCATCGAGGGCTCGGCAACGTGTGGCGTGTGCAATGGTGCAAGGCGGTCGGCCGGAGGTGGTACGTCGGTACGCATCGTGTGAAGCCGTTGCATAATCTCGCCCGCACGAGAATTCGGTGGCGCGGCAGCCGCTACTGGTACTTCTGGCTGCGGAAGCCGCTCCATCCAATCGAGCATCGCCCCAAAGTCCTGTTCAGCAGAACCGCCCGGATCAAAGTCGCAGACCGGTTGCCCGAGGCTGGCCGCCTCACGGAGCGACTCATGCTCGCGAATCACCAGCGGCGCCATCGCGGGGTCGAATTCCTCGGTCAGCGTTTCCAGGATCTTGGCGGCAAGCCGTGAGGCGGGATCGTGAATGGTCGGAACGATCCATCGCGGCAGCGGGCGGCCAAGGCGGCGAACCATGGCATCAATCGTGTCCCACTGCCGGCGGGCCCCCTGAAGTGAGAAGTATCCGGTCTCGACAGGAATGATCGCCTCGCTTGCTGCCCGCAGGGCGGCAAACGTCAACATCCCGAGAGCTGGGGGGCAGTCCACAAAGCACGTATCAAACCGATCTCGACAGCGGGCGAGAAACGTACCAAGGCGGGTCTGAATCTCACCAGCGTCCTCACTCCGAAGCGTCTCGACCGCCGAGAGAAGAACTGTACTTGGCAACACGTGGAATCGGCGTCCAATCTCCCAGCACAATTCCGAGGGATCAACGCCATCGGCTTCCCCGCGCATCACGCTGGTCGTGCCTCCCTCAATTGCTTCTTCGGGAATGCCGAGCCCGGCCGCGCAGTGAGACTGCGGATCCATATCGACCAGCAGCGTGCGGGAACCTCGCTTGGCGCTGAGTGCGGCGAGATTAATCGCGGTCGTGGTCTTCCCACAACCGCCCTTCTGGTTGACTATTGCAATGGTCCGCACGAGTCTCTCAATCCGACCGGAGATGCTGCCGGTGCCACTCTTATCGGCCCCGCCTCCCGCGCCGCTTGAACCGGAGCCGCATGAAATCGTCAGCCGCAATCAGGCAAGACTCGCCGCCAGGCGTCCCGGACAACCTGCTGCGGAACGTCATCCCGAACGATGGCGGCATCACCCGTGGGCAGCACGAGCCGCATCCGATCTCCAACCATCTTCTTGTCGTACCGCATGGCCTCGCACAGCGCATCGATCGAGAGCGGCTGTGGAATGGATGTCGGCAAACCGAGAGACTCAAGAACCGCTGTCAGGCTCTCGACATCTGCCATGGAACAGAGATTCAGGCTGGACCCGCACCAGGCCGCGGCGCACATCCCGATCGATACCGCTTCGCCATGTGTGAGATCGAGTTCATGAATCGGTTCGATCGCATGGGCGAACGTATGTCCGAAATTGAGCAGCATGCGGCGGCCATGCTCCCGCTCGTCGGCCTCCACAACTTCACGCTTGACCATGATCGACTGCGGAAGCAGCGTCTCAACGGCCTCCGTGTCACCGGCGGCCAGCACCCTGGCCTGAGCCGAAATGCGTCCCAGAAGCCCGCGGTCGGCGATAACCCCATGCTTGACGCACTCCGCAAGTCCGCTTCGGAGCTCGCGAAGCGGCAGTGTGTCCAGCGTATCGGGATCGACACACACCAGTTTGGGGGCCCAAAACGCGCCTGCGAGATTCTTTCCGAGACGATCTGAATTCGGGATCGGAACATTCACGCCGGTCTTGCCGCCGATTGATGCGTCAACCATGGCCAGCAGCGTGGTCGGAATCTGAACGAAGTCGATGCCGCGCATGTAGCTTGAGGCCGCGAATCCCGCGATGTCCCCGGTCAAACCACCCCCTACCGAAATGATCGCGCCTGACCGGTCCAGACCTGCGGCCAGCGCAGCCTCCCAGATCGCCTCGACCACCGACATCTGCTTCAACTGCTCATCTGCCGTGAGCTCGATCATCCCTGCAACACGGTCTGGGCCAAGCGATGCGCGGACCGCCGCAGCGTGTGTTGCCGCCACGGCAGAATCCACGACCACAAGAAAGCGGGTGGCGGTTGTAGCCCGCTGCACCTCTTCAACCGATCGGCTCAGGCCACCGCGATCGATCACGACCTCATAGGCCCCCTGCTTCGACGAAATGGGTATGCGCTGCGTCACGTACGTTCTTCATCGGCCCGCTGGGCCAGCACGGCCAGTGCCTCGGCGGGATCTTCCGGCAAGTCCGTTGGCTCCAGCGACGTCCATGCATGCTCGAATTCCCGCCGCGGCGTCGGCCGGGCCGCTGAGCGGCCACCAAACCGCATGGTCAGCAGCAGCGCCGCTGCCAGAAGCATGAGCAGGGGCCAGTACACCCATCCGTTCCCTTCAGTCGATGGAACTGCGTGAAGGGTCGTCGCCTGAAGGACCTCATAGCGGCGCAGAATCCCATCTCGCCCCCGCGCGGTGAGATCCTCGCCCCTGACTCCATGTATGCGGACGCGCTGCCCCCTGGCCATTGTCGCTGGCACAGCCTCCCCAATGACCAGAATCGGCTCCTCGGCGGCACCCCGCACCCAGATTCCGTTCCCGGACTCCAGTGCACCGCGTTCATCGACCACACCGACGATCTCGACGAGTTCTCCATCGCCGCCACCCGCCGGGCCGGCAGCAGTGGCTGCCAGCAGCGAGGCCAGTGCCAACAGCAACAGCCTCATGCCGGGCATCACGCCCTCCTCGACGAATCAAGCGTCAAAGCGACCCCAAGGGGATTCGAACCCCTGTTCCCAGGATGAAAACCTGATGTCCTAGACCTGACTAGACGATGGGGTC
>CAZRBV010000026.1:0-21347 GCA_964598425.1 uncultured Isosphaeraceae bacterium
ACGTTCCCCGCCCGGTCGATGCCAGTCGGCCCCGATGGGTGGTGATGTGTGTGGTCGTGCGGGCCTGTGGCCCGCGAACACATGCACCGACTTGAGAAAGAGCAGCGGCCATGATCGGCCATCACGACATTGTACTCCAACACGAGGCCGAGTCGACTGCGAAAGTGTCGGGTTACCAGAACGGATTCAGGTCGTTTGCCATCGCCGCGCGAGCAGCCTCGCGGTGACAAAGAAGACCGCAGCCATTCCGAGAAGGACGCCCAGTGGCAGGGCGAGCCCCGCGAAGATCTCGCCGAGCCCCGCCTCCGCCGGCGTGTACCAGAACACCTCAAGATACGCCTCGACCGCCCAGGCGTTGAAGGTCGTGTACCAGCCAATCTCCTGAACAGCGGCTGGCATTGCGAATCGAGGAATCATGCTGCCGCCGATAGCACTCATGGCAAGAATGACCACCGTGGAGATACCTGCTAGTTGGGCGCGGCTTCGACAGGCCGTTGCGAGCAGCAAGCCGAGCGATGAAGTGGCGATTGCAGTTATCACCGTGACAACCGCGCAGGCAATCAGGCGCGCCCCAGACCAGGGACCCACTCCGAAGACAAGTGCTGCAAAGATGAACAGGATCGTCATCGAACAGATGGCCATGATGGTCATCCAACATCCGTTTGCGAAAAGAAGTCGCGTCATTCCCAGTGGCGTAAAGAGCAGCCGATCGAGAATGCCCGCTTCTTTGTCTTCCAGAAGTGAACCCGATGCGCCCGCCACCGAGAACAACAGGAACATCACGCCGATTGCGGCGGCGTAGTAGGTGGCCATCGTTCGGGGTGGTTCATCGCTTGACGCTGCAGCGACATCCTCGACCGTGACTGGAAGAAGCATGCCGCTCTGGGGTGCGTCGCCAGTGCCTGCAGTTTCGCTTGATGGAGACGCGGCGAGCGCGGTGAGGTCAGCGACTGCTGCCTTCTGCTGCGCTGTCATTGGTCCTCCATAGGCTTCGAACTGGCGAATCCCATCGAGGATCATGGTGCTTCGCATGGCCTGCATCGCCGCTTGCTGCAGAAGCCCCGGAATCATGGTGCCCGCAATCGGGTTGGCCGGATCGACCAGCACTGTGACCGGTGGATGATCGCTTGGACCAAAGGACACGCCGAATCCGTGAGGAATGATGATGGCCGCTGCAGCCTTGCCCTTCATAACCGCCTGCCGCGCGGCGTCTGCGGTCCAGGACGAGGCGATGCCGTTTGACGTCTGGGTGGTCTTGACCTTGAGTCCACTTCCGGCACCTTGAAGCGCCGAGATCAGCGAACTCGATGTTGGCGATTCGTCGTGATCGACGAGTACCGCCACGATGCCACCACCGAGACCGCCAGATTTGCCTCCTCCGATGCCACCGAAGATCCCGGCAAAAATCGCGTAGAACACGATGGGCAACAGGCACGTCAGCATGAGCGCGATCGGATCACGAACGAGTGCAAGGAGTTTCGTCTTGACCAGCACGGCAATCATTCGCGGAGATCCCTCCCCGTGAGGTGAATGAAGACGTCCTGCAACGTGGGTGCTTCGACTTCGAGGCCCTGAATCTCAGCGCCAGCTTGATTGAGATTTGCCAGTTCATCGGTGGCGGCTGACACACTCTCAAGATCTCGCCACATGCTGCCGCCTTGCGCGGTCCAGCCCTCCGGGAGGGGCGACGCAGCGGGCGAAACCCTCATGCGCCGTTTGGCGCCAAAGTGTTCGCGGATCAGCGAATCGAGTGTGCCGTCGGCGATAACCGATCCATGGTCGATGATGATGACGCGGTCAATCTGCTGGGCGGCGTCATCCATCATGTGCGTGGTGAGAAGAATGGCCATGCCTTGCGCGTGCAGGCTTGCGAGCATTTCTCGAATGCGTTCGCGGCTCTGCGGATCGACGCCGACGGTCGGCTCGTCGAGTAACAGCAGTGCGGGCTTGTGCAGTACGCCGCAGGCGATATTGAGCCGCCGCTTCATGCCGCCGGAGAACGTCCTGGCGAGATCGCTCTTGCGAGGCGTCAGGCCAGTCCATTCGAGGGCTTCCGCGACGCGATCGCGAAGTATTGTGCCGGTGACGCCATGAAGCCGACCGACAAGACGGAGGTTTTCTTCGGCAGTCAACAGATCGTGAATGGCGAGTTCCTGAGGGACAAGGCCCAGCCGCGACCGCGAGGCGACATCGGCAGGCCCGCCGCTGATTTCAAGCGTGCCTGCGTCGAGTTGGCACAGGCCCGCAATGCAGCGAATGAGCGTCGTTTTCCCGGCGCCGTTTGGCCCCAACAGTGCGACGCGCTCGCCAGCTTCGATGAGCATTGACACGCCAGCGAGTGCCTGGGTGTCGCCAAACCGCCGCGTTGCCCCCTCAACCTTGAGGACGCACGTCGTCATCCGAACGGATTGCCGATTTTACCTCGCGCCGCAGGCACGATAGCGTTCAGGACATTCATCAGGATCTCGCCGGGGAGCCCGACTGCATCGACGTTGCTGATGAGCGATTCGTCATAGTAGTCAAGCACCGGGCTTGTTTCGGCGTGATAGACGTCGATGCGGCGCCGGATGACTGACTCATCAGCGTCGTCTGGACGGTTGGAGTGCGCTGCACGCTTCTTCATACGCTCGACAAGCGCGTCGGTGTCGGTGCAGACGAGATGCACGACGCGAAGGACATCGATGTACTCGTTGATCATTGCCGCCTGCGCAGCGCTGCGGGGGATGCCGTCAAGTACCAGCAGGTCCGTGTCGGGGCGATACTGGTTGGTGTCGATGAGTCCCTGGACGTATTGACGCCAGAGTCGCACGGTGAGATCGTCGGGGACGAGGAGTCCCTGCGTTGAGTACTTCAAAAACTCCTGCCCGAGTTCACTCTCACGGTCGAGACCGCGAAACATGTCGCCCGTTGCCAAGTGCACGAATCCTGGAATCGTGCCCAGGATCTCGCCTTGCGTTCCCTTCCCAACGCCAGGCTGGCCAAACAGAAGAACGGTCTTGAGGGGGGTACTCATGGGGCGTGCAGGATAGGGAATCGGGCCGGGCAACGTGGGCAAAGTGCCTGTGGTAGGGTGCGGCGATGCGAGGAATTGACTGCCGGTGGGTGATGCGGAATCAACATGGTGGTCAGGGTGAACTGCTCGATCGAGTGCTGGCCGCACGCGACATTATCGATCCAGATCATCGTTCTGCCTACCTTCATCCGGCCTCGGCGGTGCTTGATCCAGCGGGGGCACTGCCGGGGGTTGGCCAAGCGGTCGAGAGGATTCTGGCCGCTGTGCGGGCGAAGGAACGCATCGCTGTGTATGGCGACTATGACGTCGATGGCGTGACGTCGACCGCAATCCTGACGCGTGTACTTCGAGCAATCGATTCCGATATCGAGGTCGAGCCCTATATTCCACACCGCCTAGAGGAGGGATATGGCCTCAACGTCGCTGCGCTGGAGTCGCTTCGTGAGCGGGGAACCGATTTGGTCATCACGGTTGATTGCGGGATCTCGGCGCGGGCCGAGGCGCGGCGGTGCAGTGAAATCGGGATGGATCTCATCATTACGGACCATCATCAGCCAAGTGCGGATGGCCTGCCCGAAGTTGCCGCAATCGTGCATCCCGGACTGCCGGGAAGCAGGTATGGATGGCCAATCTTGAGCGGCTCAGCCGTGGCCTACAAGTTGGCCCGCCACCTCGTGTCTGTGCATGAAGGGCACGAGGCAGTGAGCGAACGAATGACGCCCCTTCTGCGGGATGCCCTGTGCCTGGCAGGCATGGGAGTGATCGCAGATGTTGTTCCACTCGTAGGCGAGAACCGTCGCATGGCGGCGAAGGCACTCCGCCTGATGCCTCGGTGCAACTTTCCAGGCGTCACAGCAATGCTACTTGAGTGTGTGAAGCCTGGGGAGACGATCAACTCGGAGACGGTCGGGTATCGAATCGGCCCCCGCCTCAACGCAGCAGGAAGACTTGGGCATGCCCGGGAAGCGCTGGACCTGCTACTGACCGATGACGAGCAGCGAGCGCGTGAACTTGCCGCCAGCCTCTCAGAGGTCAATACGCAGCGGCAAGCGGTTGCGCGCGAGATCGAGAGCCAGGCATGCGAAGCGGCGGAAGCGGCCGGCATGACTGGTCCTGAGAGTCGCATGATTATGCTTGCGAATGAGCAGTGGCACCCTGGGGTTGTCGGAATCGTGTGCTCGCGGCTTGTCGAGAAATACGCACGGCCAACCATTCTGCTCGGAAGCGTCGAAGATGGCGTGCTTCGTGGATCGGCTCGAAGTATCGATGGATACTCCATTCACGATGCGTTGCAGGCATGCCGTGAGCACTTCACCGCATGTGGCGGCCATGCCATGGCAGCTGGGATGAGTCTGGAGGTCTCCAGCTTCGCTGCGGCGCAAGAGGCGCTCTGTAATCATGCGGCTGCGCATCTCTCGATGGAAGATCTGGTACGTACGCTGACGATTGATACAGAAGGCCGCTTGGCGGAGATGACGACGGCGACGGTTGAGTCGCTCCAACAGATGCAGCCAGCCGGCCGGTGCAACGAGACTCCCAGAGTGCTCCTCCGTGACCTGAGAATCGAGGGGAGCAGGCCGATGGGCAAAGGGAATGCGCATCTCCAACTGAAGTTCGAATCCGTGCGGGCGCCATGGTTTGGTCATGGACACCTTGCCGAGCAGCTTCCGCGAGGTGCTCGCGTTGATGTTGTCGTGGAACCGACTATCAACACCTGGCAAGATCGGAAGAGTGTTGATCTTCTCATCAAGGATCTTGTTCGGCACTAGCAGGTCGCCGGGGCTATCCGAGCAGAGGCCTGACGAGGTCTTTCACGGTAATGATTCCAAGGGGGAGACCCTCGCTGTCGTTGACGATCGCCATGGCTGCGCGATGACTTCGAAGTGATCGCAGCGCGGCATCGGCTCGATCCGATGGATTGAGCGTCATCGCCTGAACAAGCGAGTCGCTGGTGTTTCGGGGAGCACTTCCTGCGAGATCAAGGACCGAGACAACGCCGGCGACCCTGCCGTCTCTCCTGACGACGGGCAGTCGGGACCATCGGGAGTCAATGGCTGCTTGGCAATTGTCTTGCACCTCAGAGATCGTCTCCACCTTGCTCCATGGGACCATGACATCGTCGACGCGATGGTCTCGAAGCTCGAGTGCCCTGTCCAGCAGGGCTGTTTGCCCGTGGCTCAAGACGCCCGCGTCGATACCTTCCTTGAAGAGATCACTCATTCGCTGGCGGGCGGACAGATCCCCCGCGCGGGAGCCCCCGACGATCGAGGCTGTGAGACGGCCGAACCACTCGACGAGACCAGCGAGGCCGATGGCGGTCAATGCCAATGCAGTCCATCGAAGTGGTGACGCAAGTGCATAACACCAGCGATCACCGTGTCTGCGAAAGAGGTCTTTCGGAAGAATCTCCGCGAAAATCAGGAGGACCGGTACGAGGATGACCGTATCAATGACGATCGACAGGAGTGGTCCGTACCCGCTGCCATGAAGCGTGGAGGCAATCGCCCAGGCACCGAGTTGATTCGATGCGTTGGTACCGATGAGAATGACCGCAAGCATGCGATGGGGCCGCGCAAGCAGGTTCGACAGTATCCAGGCCCGTCGATCGCCGCGATCGCTGCGAAGTTCAAGCCGCACACGATTGATGGTGTAGAGGCCTGTCTCCATGCCGGAAAACACCGCAGACAATCCTGTGGCTACGAGTGCGAGGCAGATCCAAAGTGCGAGTGTCGCAGTGGTCATGACGTGGTGTCCTCGACGGACACGATGACAGTCTCGACGGTTCCTGAGGCGTCAGCATGATGAACTTCGAGCGAGACGTTCGCGATCCGAACCGTGTCGCCAGTGGCTGCCCTTCGGCCAAGCTGACGAGTCAGCAGCCCACCGACCGAGGTGGCGGTGCTGATGCCTGCGTGGCGCCCTAAGAGCGCCAGCACGATCTTCTCAGCAGGAAACGTTCCGGGAACGATCCAGCGGCCCGGACCAAGGGGTCGAGCTTCTGGCTGTCGCTCGGAGGCATCATCAGCAATGTCCCCCACAAGCGGTTCAATGAGATCATGGAGAGACACGACGCCGGATGTGCCGCCGTACTCGTCGACAACAATGGCGGTCTGGCGTCGGGCGTTACGAAGCGACTCCAGTGCCAGATCGACGGTGGCAGCTTCTGGCAGATACAGCGGGGTCCGCAGCATCGTGGAAAGATCTCCGGGGCTGCGAAGCCAATCCTTGACATGGAGAAAGCCGAGGATGTCATCCAGGTCTCGACCTCGAACAGGCAATCGCATGAGGCGGTGCTTGGAAATGACAGCTTGAATGTCGTCTCCCGATGCGTCGCTCGGTATTGACACCATACGTGTTCGCGGCGTCATGACATCGCCAAGTGTTGTGGTTCCGAGTGACAACACATCTGTGAGGAGGCGCTGTTCATGCAAATCGACGTGGCCGCCGCGGCCGGAGGCATCGATGAGTGAGTCCAATTCATCAAGCGAGAGAATCGCTGTCTGGCTATCCGCGGTTGCGAGCCGCGTGAGCGGGCGAATGACCAGGCGGTCCATGAGTGTTCGAAGCGGCAGGATGGCGGTGTGGATGGCAAGCAGGGGTGGACCAAGAGATCTGCACACCGCTGGGGCCCGCGCCGAAGCAATCATTTTGGGCGCAATCTCGCCGAGCAGGATGAGCGAGAGCAGTGCGATGATTGGGATGATCACAGCGCCCGCCGTTCCCCACGGTTGATCCCAGGCAGCGACCGATGCAAGTACGAAGTACAGCACGTTCACGATCATGTTGCCCAGCAGCAACGTGATCAGCAGCATCCGGGGATGACGAAGCAGCGATGCAGCGGCGTTTCGCTGGCTCGATCCAGAACCAAGATGCAGTCGCTGCTGGGCGGTCAAACTGAAGAGCGCCGTCTCGGCTCCACTGAAGAACGCGCTTCCGGCAAGCAGACATGGCATGGCGATCGCCAAGCCCGTGTGCAGGGCTGTCCATGAAGTCGGATTGGAGAGTTCGGTCACCGGGTCAGCGTGGCACTATGGCCCGCCTTTGGCTCCATCGGCCGGACCGGCGTCATCGGCAATCGATGACCGCATGTCGGTATCGGCTACGAGATTCTTCATGCGATAGTAGTCCATGATGCCAAGGTTGCCGCTTCGGAAAGCATCGGCCATGGCCTTGGGGACGTCGGCTTCGGCGAGGACGACGACCGCCCGGTTCTTCTCGACATCCGCCTTGTGTTCTGCCTCCATTGCGACCGCCATGGCACGCCGCTGCTCGGCAGTTGCCTGATATCGCTTGGTATCAGCAGTAGCCTGATCGGCCTGAAGCCGGGCGCCGATGTTTTCGCCGACATCGATATCAGCTATGTCAATCGAGAGGATTTCGTAGGCGGTTCCTGCGTCAAGCCCCTTCTCAAGGACCGTTCGGGAGATGTCATCCGGATTCTCAAGGACCGCCAGGTGATTCTTGGCCGAACCGATCGTAGAGACGATTCCCTCGCCGACCCGGGCCACGATTGTCTCTTCGGTGGCGCCACCGACCAGTCTGGCGATATTGGTGCGTACCGTCACGCGCGCGCGGGCGCAGAGCTTGATGCCGTCGCTGGCAACAGCATCAATCGTCGGCCGAGTGCTTTCCGCGCTTGGGCAATCAATCACCTTTGGATTCACGCTTGTGCGGACAGCCTCAAGAATGTCGCGGCCTGCGAGATCGATGGCGGTTGCGACATCCCAGTCAAGATCGATCTTGGCTTTGCCTGCAGCGATGACAGCGCGGGTGACTGCGGTGACGTGTCCGCCTGCGAGGTAGTGCGATTCAAGTTGGGCCGTTGTCAGTTCGATTCCAGCCTTCTTGGCGGTGATGCGGTTCTCAACAATGAGCTTCGGTTTGACCTTTCGGAATCTCATCATGACCAGATCGATGAAGCGTACTTTCGCGCCGGAGATCCACGCCTGAATCCACAGGCCGATGTACTGAAAGGCAAACAGGAAGATGATCAGCAGGATGATCCCGCCGACAATGATGGCGCCGAGTGCGATTTCGTTCATGGAGAGCAGCAGCGTCATGAGGGTTTCTCCCCGTGGGTGTCGTCCGTCAAGCGGACCTTGAGCTGGTTGTCGAGCACCTTCACGACCGTGACCGTGCTTCCACAGCCGATCACTCCATGGTCAGAAAGTGCATCGTACCGGCGGTCGGCAATACGCACGACACCAATGGGCCGTAGATCCGTTTCCGCCGTTCCGTGCTGCCCGAGCAACTCTGATCGGGCCTCGTTTGACGAGTCGCATTCGTCGCTGAGCACCAGCCGGCGTGCCATGTCGGTGTCTGACCACCACCTCCAGGCAATCCAGGCGAGGAGCGGCCCGAAAATGGCAATCGCTGCGAGGGCGACGCCGCCGGTCACGGGATCGTGCATGAAGAAGGCGGTGACCGCCCCAATGAGTGCGGCGGCTGCGGCAATTGCGAGAATCCCTCCGCTCGGAACGACCAGTTCCAGAGCGATCAGAAAAATCGTTGCACCGATGAGCACGAAGCCCCACAACAACGTGTCACCGGATTCCCCAGCAGCTTGTGCCAGCCAGATGTTCACTCCAGAGGCTCCACTTCGACGACGAGCCCGTCGCGGGTGATTCGCACAGCCGCGCCAGCCTCGAGCCAACGCCCCGAGCATACCGCATCGATCGTGTCGCCCCCGACGTCGACCCGGCCCGAGGGACGAAGATCGGTGATCGCAACACCAGCGAGGCCGATTCGGCAGGGTGGTGGAGGCATGTGCGGCCCCTCGTCGGTCAGTATCAGCGGGTGTCCCAGTGAAGTCTCGCCCAACTGTTTGAGCACCAGCCACGCTCCGATCCATCCGAGCCCACCGCCGACCAACACGATCAGCCCGCCGCGGACAATCTCCTCTTGGCCTGTTGTTGATGTCAAGTCGCCGCTGACTGCGCTTCCGATGAGACCGATGAGCAACAGGACGGCTCCACACAGACCGGCCACAATTGTGCCTGGAATCACGAGGATCTCCACGGCAATGAGTGTGAGGCCCACGCCAACTGCGGCGACGTCCCACCAGGATGCGAGCCCGACCAGCATTGGGGCCCCCAGGAGCACGGCGAGCGCCACGATGGCGCCGAGCCCGAACCAACCGGTTCCAGGCAAGGCCATTTCGATCAGGACGCAGATCACGAAAACCGCGATGAACGACACGCGAATCGGCCACGAGAGCAACACATTGACCAAACCTTCGGACCACAGCGGTTCGATTCGAATGAGCCGGTCAGCGCCGAGAAAGACCCGCATGTCTTCATCGTTCGCCACCGTTCCGGACGACAGCCCGTACGCCTCAGCTTGCCATGGTTTGAGGGTGAGCAGTCGATCATTGGAGACGACCTGCCCGAGTACATCAAACCGATCGGCATCGGCTGCCGTCAAGATGCTGCGAACAGGAGGAAGTTGCGGGAGCGCCGCAATATCGTCCTCAATGGCCCCTTGCTCTGGGGCCACGCTTGAGAGAAAGTCCAGCAGGGGACTTGGCGTAAACGTCATGCCTTCGGTAGGGGGCGTGATGTTCGTCAGTGATTCATCTGGATCGACGCCATAGATGCTTCGGTACTCTTCCCGATCAACAAAGACGACTTCGCCTGTCGACGGGTCGCGAAGCAGCCACAATTCCACGCCGACGCTGACAAAGGACTGCACGAGCCGTTCGTCGTAGTGATGGCGGCGGGCTTCGTCGATGACCTCCGCAAGAAGTGGCGATTCAATTTTGGCGCGCTCTGTTGCCGGGATCGGTCCGAGTGAGGTGATCGGGGCAGCGTCGCCAAACATAGCATCGGGCGCTGTCACGATTTCCCTCGCCGACAGGGCGATGATCGTCCCGGCCGAGAAGGCAAATGGATTGATCCATGCAACAGTGTTGGTTGGAGCGCGGGTGCGAATCAGATTCGTAATCTCCAAGGTGGCAGCCAGCGCACCACCCGGCGTGTCCAATTCAATGACAACTGCGTCGGCACCGTGTTCTTCTGCGATACGAAGCCGTTGACGAAGCGACTCAACCGTGATTGAGTCGATCGGTCCACGAAGGGGAATCACCGCTGCCGTCGAGGCCTTTCGGGCCGCGGGAAGCGGTTGCGGTGGGGGCGGGGCAACCAGCAGAATCGTGAGTAGAACGGGGATCATCTCAGCGTCACCTTACAGACTGCGAAGGCAACGCCGCGACCCATGGCATCAGGTTGTGGCGGTTCCCGGAAACCGACTCAACGATCAGTCGTGCAGGGGCGTAAATTCGACGTCGTTCGGATGAACGTTCGAAGCTGGTTCCCAGAGTGATGGCATCGTATGCGTCAGGAAGATGTCTGGCCCGAGTAACTCGGCGGTCGAACTGTTGTACGCGGTAGTTGGTGCTGCGTCTGCTTTGAAGACGTTGTCGGGGACAACGATCGTCTCCCCGTTGGAACCTTCCATATCGAAGGTTGAGCCCTCCGGGTAGAAGTTCTCTTGAGTTACAGCATGTCCGTCGGCAAAGACGATGATGCCTTTCCATGCACCTGGTTTGGCCATGAGATACGTCGTGTTGGATGGTTCCTGCTCATTCCCGTTGGCATCAAACGGGTTGAGGAGCGTGTGGTCGCCATCCTGGGGGCCGCGTGTGCTGATCAGGGCGTGGTTTGAATCACCAGTGCGGCTCCACTGGTCACGTCGACGCTCGCCGGCCAGCGGAATGATTGCATACGAGTTGTTGCAGTAGCCAACATCGTTGCCGAGGAGGTCGTTGGCGAAACTTGGATCCCAGTGATGAGTCTGGCCATCCGCGCCATCGGGGCTGCCAAGTACGTTGTATCGATACGTGTCGAGGGGATATACGAAACTGCTGTACTCATTGGGCGACACCAGTTGCTCGGGCGTGAGCAGATTTTCCATGATGCACAGCGAGAGCATCGATGCGTGATCGTTGAACTTGGCGTTTTCACGGCCACTGCCGGGTACAAAGGCATCGCCGGTACCGTCGCCGTCGAGATCCTTCATCTGCCGTCGAATGAGGCCCGGCAGTGGGCACGAGTTCCGGTGCGACCCTGCCCACGATCGCCATGCAACCGCGACATCCTGAATCGTCTTACGTTCGAGTGCCTCGCGAGCAGCGGACTGAGCCCCGCCGAGTGAGGGAAGGATGATGGCCATCAAAATCGACATGATGGTAATGACGACCAGTAACTCGACAATCGTAAACGCGCGTACGTGCCTGCCCATAGGAGTGATGCTCGATGGTGTATCGGGGGTGGGAGGGAGAACGAAAGACAGCCCCGCCCCTTTCAGGGCGGGGCTGCTATTGATCAGCATCATCAGGGAGCCATGCCGTCCTGATAATCGTACGTGAGATGGCTCTTGAGGAAGTTGCTTTCATCGAGCCAACTCCAATGCGTTGGCGGCGTGCCGCCACTGCCGAAGCAGAACTTGGCGGTTCCCCCCCAGTTCTGCTCTGCATTGTTGTTGTTTGTGAATGTGAGGAAGTTGTCGTGGTTGCCGTAACCGAAGGGGCCGGTGGAGCCTTCGTCCGGAACCCACTCCACGAATTCGCATTCGAACATGTTGTCGGGCTGCGGTGCGAGATACCCACCGCTCGACTCGCCACCGGCGTAGTGCTTGTAGTGCATGAAGTCATTGACCGCCTGCACTTTGCCGTCTGATGTGTACACGTGACCGTTCCATGCGTTGGTCGGACCAAGCTGCGCAAGCACTGGAGAGTGCTTGTAGCCAGGCTCATCTTTGACGGCTACGCCGCCCATCGAATCTTGAAATGGGGTTGCCAGTGATTCTGCAAAACCATTTGGATCATGGTCATCAGTGGTGCCGCGAGTGGAATACAACGGAATGATCGTCGTAGCGCCGCCACGCCACTTCTTGTGAAGTCGACGGCCGACCAGAGTCTGGTTGGCATAGGAGGCATTATCGATTTCATCATCATCCAGCTGGCAGCTGAACGTGGTGTCCCAGAATCCGGTGGGGGCATTCTGCACCAGATTGGTCTGGTTGCCTGGATCCCATGCCTGATAATTGTAGGGCAGCGTGTCATCGCTACCCATGGCCAGAAGCAGAGGGTTGTTGTCGACAGGGCTGACAACGGCTTCCGGCATCAGGTAGTTTTTCATGATGAGGACCGAATACAGGCTCTCGGTCGAGTCCCACGGTTCCCCTTCGAGTCCCTTGCCTGGCACGTAGTAGTAGTTCTTGCCACGACGGGTGTAGTGGCACCTCGCCACCAGACTTGGACGGATGTACCGGTCCTTGAAGTCTTCTGCTGAATTCGTGGTGGCCATGCCAATGCCCTTGATGACAACCTTGTCGTGGGCCGCACGGGCATTCCGAAGTGCCGACGAAAGTGCTGGCAGCAGCAGTGCCATAAGCAAGCCGATGATGGCAACGACGATCATCAGTTCGATGATCGTGAAGCCGCGGTGTGTGTGTGGTCGTGAACGCATGACCTGGTTCTCCTGAATGTGACGCTACGCGATGAGGATGAAAAAAGAGTACGAACAAGTTGGAGGGTCCCGAGAAGCGGGGCACCCACAAGAAACTCTACAGAGACGATTGGCAGAGCCGAATCAAGTGTGGCTCCCTCCAACGCCTCGCAGAGAAGGATGAGGATACGTTCAATCGTTCGCAGGGGGTTGGCACGCGGTTTCACACCGCTAACAGCAACTTTCCTCGCAACCAGAGTCATCAGGCGATCTCCGGCGAGAAATCCTCAGCCGAGGTCGCTCCAGACGATTCCTTGGTCTTCTCAACCCATATGGCCTGCTTCCAAAGCGGAATCAAGCCACACACGGCCAAAAAGCGGACGCATCGACGCGCAGGGAGCTGGTTGGGTTGTCGACCGGCCGCCGGATGAGTTGCCTTGCTTGCCCCCTCAGATCGAGGCGGGCATGTCGCTGAAGGCGAATAAGAACGGGTAGGGCCTGATATATATAGGGACGACATCGTCGAACCGGTCTGTCGGAGAGCCCGACACCACCAGCCTACAGCGTTTCGGCCCTGAGTCAAGCGGCGTGTTGGCGGCGACTTCAGCCAGGAGCATCACGAATGAGCCGCATCGAATCCGCCCTGACGGCACTTGGAATCACCCTCCCCCCCGCTCCAGCCCCTGTGGCGGCCTATCAGCCTGTTCGTATGGCGGATTCCCTCGCCTTTGTCAGCGGCCAGATTCCGATGCAGAATGGGACACTTGTAGCCGCAGGCACTGTTCCATCGGTCATCAGTGCCGAGGATGCTGCCGCAGCGGCCCGCATCTGCACAATCAATGGTTTGGCCGCCTTGAAGGCAGCGCTGGGAGGCAATCTCGATCGCGTGCGAACTGTTGTGCGGGTTGGTGTCTTCGTGGCTTCAGATGCCGGGTTTACAGGGCAGCCTCAGGTGGCCGACGGTGCCAGCCAGCTGCTGGCGGATGTGTTGGGAGATGCTGGCAGGCACGCGCGAGCGGCGGTTGGCTGCATCGCCCTTCCTCTCGGCGCAGCGGTTGAAGTTGAGATGACCGTGCTGGTGTCGCCGGAGGGGGGATGATCCGTGCCGGCGCGACGTCGACGTGTATCACCCAAGGGCAAATACGACGAGCATGATCAACAGCAGCAGGTTGAGCACGATGCTGGTGATGAGCACTGGGGATGTCCCGCCGCCTGCCGATTTGGGCCGTGCTCGCAGCTCGATGTCCTGGGCTGGCGGCGCGACTTGCACGGCCAGCGTGGCCAGATCCAGTTTGGGCCGCGCGAAGGTTGGCTCTTCGCCGCGAGCCACACGCTCGAGGTCTTCGATCACATCCGATGCGCGGCGATAGCGATTCGACTGATCTTTGGCGAGCATCATTTCGATGACCTGGCAGAACCCTGCTGACAACACAGGGTTGAACTGATCTGGGGGTTTGAGATCGGCCTTGAGGTGCTGCCGCATGACGTCGCTCGGACTCTTGCCGGAAAACGGAACGTGGCCCGTGACCATGTGATAGGCCGTCGCGCCCAGTCCGTAGATATCCGCTGGTGGACCAATCTTGAGCTCGCCTCGAATCTGCTCGGGGCTGATGTAGAAAGGAGTTCCGTAGGCGCGGCCTTTTTCCTGCTCGGCAGCCTCGGTGTCCTCAAGGTTTCGCGCGAGGCCGAGGTCGGCGACCTTGACCTGCCCGGTCGCTGTCAGCATGAGATTCTTGGGCTTGATGTCACGGTGAACAAAGCCCTTCTCATGCGCGTGGTGGAGCGCTCTGCACGACTGAATGAGAATGTCGATGGCCTCAGTCTCAGGGATTCGTTTGACCTGCTGAATCCGCTCGTACACCGTGTCTCCCTCCACAAACTCCATGACGAAGTAGTGGTGGTCGCCAGCGTGATTGACGTCGTAGGCCTGAACAATATTCGGATGGTTGAGCCGCGCGGCTGCTCGTCCCTCCTTGTAGAACCGATCGATGAAGTTGCGGTCTTCTGAGAATTTTCGGGGCAGCACCTTGATGGCAACCTGGCGGTGCAGGCTGAGCTGTTCTGCCAGAAAGACCGTTGCCATGGCGCCGGCGCCCAGCTTTCGGAGGATGCGAAAGCCAGGGATTTTCTGGCTCGACTTCTTGGCATCGAACTCTGTTCGGAGCCTCTCAAGTTGTCGATCCGTCAGGAACTGATGTTCGATGAGCAAATCGGAGAGCGTTCGATCGCTGTCCTCCTCATCCACCTGAGCGCGGCACTGCTCCAGCTCGTCTTCGGTGACCAGTCCTGCTTCAAGAACACGCTTGCCCAGCACTGTGTCGAACCCGCCGGTTGTGGAGCCAGCCTGCGATCCCGACGGCCGCTCTACGCCCGGCCCGTCCGTGGCGCCCGGAGATGTCCGCTTCGACTTCGGCGGTGGTGCCGAGGAGTCCGCCAACGCCGGAATATCGTCGTCTGAAGGTTCGATGGGGAGGGAGGCGTCGGTCATTGCTGCGTGTGTCGTTCCAGTTTGGCGAAGCTGGGCAGTATGATCGCTTCTGAGGCGGTTGACCAGTCGAAACGAGCCACCTTGCCCGAAACAAGAGCGATAAGGCGGATCATGGCGGACACCTTACCAGTACGGCGGATCCTTCTTCTGCGGCCAAGTGCCTTGGGCGATGTCTGCCGTACGGTGCCAGTGCTGGCGAGCCTCCGCGCCCAATGGCCTGCGGCGGAGATCTATTGGGTTGTTCAATCGAACTTTGCATCTGCGATCGAGGCGCATCCTGCGCTGACTGGCGTGATCGAGTTTCCGCGTGAGCGATTCCGAGGTGGGCTGCTCAGGCCGCACCGTTGGTGGGGCATGATCAGATGGCTCAGATCGCTCAGGGCGGACGCGTGGGACATCGCTCTGGATTGTCAGGGACTGGCTCGAACGGGATTGATGGTGGCAGCGTGCGGCGCGAAGATGCGGGTGGGCGACCGAGCGGCACGCGAAGGAGCTTGGATCCCTTGCACTCGCCGCGTTCGTGTCCCCGACACTGTCCACGAGGTGGATCGCATGTTGGCGCTGGTAGAGGCGATCGGCGCGCCGCCGGTTCTGGACGCGACCCTCGCCGTGCCGCCGGCAGCATCGTCATGGTGGGGCCACCCTGAGACGGAGCGACCGCGTGGGCCGTATGCAGTGCTGGCGACAACGAGCAGGTGGGTGAGCAAGGCCTGGCCGAGCGAGCGGTGGGTCGACCTTGCGGCGCGTCTGGTGCAGCATGGTCACGTCGAGTGGATTGCGCTGCCCGGAAGTGCGGGCGAGCAGCAGTGCGTCGCTGCGACAGCCAACGCCATGCGGGCGCGGGGCATTTCGGCCGTGGATTATGCTGGAAAGACCGATGTTGGACAGATGATGGCAGTGATCAACGGGGCCGCACTGACGGTGTCCAACGACTCGGCCGCCCTCCACATGGCGATGGGACTTGGCGAGCGATGTCTGGGGCTCTTCGGCCCGACGGACCCCGCCAAAGTTGGACCCTGGCGGCGACCCGACCTGGCGCTGCGCCCGGATTTGCGGCCAGGTGAAGCGCCATCGTTTCGCGATCGCAGTATCGGTGACTCGGTGATGCGAAGGTTGCCGGTTGAAGTGGTGGCCACGCGGGCAACCGAGCTTCTTGAACAGTGGTCAGCATGAGACGAGGGAGACTCATTCTGGCAAGCAGATCGCCCCGCCGCCGCGAACTTCTGGAAAACGCTGGCTGGGCAGTCAGCGTGCGCGAGGCTCCGGTGGACGATGGCGACCTGTCGCCGGGAGGATCAGGCCCCGCGGCGTGGACGACGGCGCTGGCCTGGCTCAAGGCAAGCGCCGTGCTGCGGGTGATGTCCGAGGGGGACCAGCCGCCGAACGCGCCAATCGTCGCGGGCGACACCGTGTGCGAGCGTGGGGGCATCATTTTCGGCCAACCAGCAACGCCTGAAGAGGCCACGGCCATGATTCGCGGTATTCGGGCCGCGTCGCACCGAGTCTGGACCGGCTTGTGCGTCATTCCTCCTGGAGGGCGACGACGGTTGGGAGCGGACCACGCCGAGGTCACAATGGGCGACCTGCCGGACGACGCAATCGAAGCGTATGTGGCCTCCGGGGCGTGGAAGGGCAAGGCCGGGGGGTACAACCTTGCCGATCGGCTCAACGCAGGGTGGCCGATTCGCCATGTTGGGCATGCCTCGACGATCATGGGAATGCCGCTGCCTCTGTTGGAGCGGTTGCTGGAGGCATCTGATTCGTAAATGTTCCTTCTCAATCCCATTGCGAGACTGTACGGGGCCGCGGTGTCGGCCAGAAACCGTCGATTTGATCGGGGCCGCCGCGTGGTTGATGTGGGCGTTCCAGTTGTTTCGATTGGCAATGTGACAGCTGGCGGAACTGGCAAGACGCCTTGCGTGCAGTGGGTTGTCCGGACGTTGCAATCGGCCGGGCATGTGCCAGCGATTGCGATGCGGGGTTACGGAGCGGCGCGGGGCCAGGTGTCAGATGAGGCTGCGGAGCACATGAGGCTGCTGCCGGGTGTTCCTGTTCTCGCTCAGCCCGATCGATGTGCGGCGATCCGCCGGCACGTGCAGACGCATCCTGACTGCGATGTGGTTGTGCTCGATGACGGATTTCAGCACCGCTTCGTTACGCGGCAGGCTGATGTTGTGCTGGTGGATGCCAGGGAACCAATGTCGAAACAGCGACTGCTCCCGGCAGGTCGGCTCCGCGAGCCGTGGACATCGTTGCAGCGGGCGACCGCTGTTGTCATGACGCATGCCGAAGCTGTGAATGACGCGTTGGCGTCCGAGGTTGAGTCCGCTGCAGGCTCGCCACCGCTGGCGTGGTGCCGGCATGTGTGGACATCCATCGTGAGAGTGGACTCGGAGGGTATGACCGAGTTGCCGGTGTCCACACTCGGCGGATGCGCCGTCGTGACGAGGTTTGGAGTTGGATCTGCCACTGGAGTTCGCGAGCAGGCCCTTGACGCGGGCGCGACAATCGTGGCGGATGTGCCTGCAAGGGACCATGCTGCGGTGAAGCGGGCAGAAATGGGCCGTCTGGAGCAGGCTTCGACTGCCGCTGACGCGTTGCTTGTGACGGGCAAGGATTGGGCCAGTCTGAGCCCATTGGTAGACTGGGATCGGCTGCAGGTGCCGGTATTGATCCCTCGCCTTGAGATTGAGTTCGTGGCGGGCGAATCGCAATTCAAACGGCACATCCTCGCAGCGGTGGAACCGGAGCCTGTATGAGCGATCTTCTGACAGCCTTGGCGGGGTTTGGGCCATTTCGAGTGCTTGTCGTCGGCGACTTCATGCTTGACGAACTCGTTCATGGTGATGCGTCACGATTGAGCCCTGATGCGCCCGTGCCCGTGCTGACTGTGGATCACATCGAGCGGTGCGGCGGTGGGGCATCAAACGTCGCGGCGTGCCTTGCCGGTCTCGGGGGGCTCGTCCATTGCTGCGGCGTGATCGGCAGTGACGGCGACGGCAGTCACCTGATTCGCTCGTTGGAATCGAGCGGCTGCGCCGTCGATGGCCTGGTCCTGGACCCGGATCGTCCGACCACCGTCAAGCGAAATCTGGTCGGCCTCGCGCAGCATCGGCATCCTCAAAAAATGTTCCGCGTTGATATCGAGTCTTCGGCGCCGATATCCGCCCAGTCTCAGGATGCCTTGAAGCATCGGGTCGAGTCTTTGATGCCTGGGGTCGACGCCGTATGCATCGAAGACTATGGCAAGGGTGTGTGTACGCCTGAACGGTGCAGATCGGTGATTGCGTCCGCCCGCGCGGCGGGTATTCCGGTCTTGGTCGATCCGGCACATACAGATTGCTATCAGCAGTATGCCGGTGCCACTGTGATGACCCCCAATCGCACTGAGGCGGCGCGGGCGTGTGCCCTGCTCCCTGGTGCCCCGAGCGACCCAGCCGCTATGGCGCGAGCCCTCGTCGAAGCGTGTGATCTGGAGGCTGTCGTGGTGACGCTTGATCGTCACGGCGCGATGCTGCTTGAGCGAGGCGGTGATCCGGAGCATGTGCCAACGCGACAGCGCGATGTGTACGACGTCACCGGCGCTGGTGACATGGTGCTCGCTGCAATGACGGCGGCTCGCTCGCATCGGCTGGGATGGCGCGAGGCTGTAGAACTGGCCAACGCGGCTGCTGGCCTGGAGGTCGAGACATTCGGCGCGCATCCGATTCCCCTCGCACGGATTGCTCAGGAAGTCATGCGTTTGCAGGATGGGCTGGAGGGCAAGGTTCGGTCCCTCAACAACCTTCTGCTGGAAGTGGCGGCCCACCGCGAGGCAGGGCATCGGATCGTCTTGACGAACGGGTGCTTTGACGTGATTCACGCCGGTCATGTGACGTATCTGCGAGATGCGGCTGATCAAGGGGATGTTCTGGTTGTCGGCGTCAATTGCGATGACGAGGTCAGCCGCATGAAAGGGGCCGGGCGGCCGGTCTACACGCTTGAAGATCGCATGACCATTCTGTCAGAGCTCGCCTGCGTTGACTACGTGGTTTCGTTTGATACGCCGACGGCCCATGACCTGATCGAAGCAGTGCGGCCGGATGTGTACGTCAAGGGCGGGGATTATGCCCCTGCGGAGGTTGCGGAGTACGCAAGGCTGCGTGAATTGGGTATTCCATGTGAAGTGCTGGCGCACCGGCCCGGGCTTGGAAGTACGGACATCGTTGATCACGTTCGCGGCGGCTGAGCGGGCGTCAGCCCTCGCTGATGACTGCGTTGATGTCTGCCTCGGCGGTACCTGGATCCGTAATCGGCGAGGCAAACGGAATTCGCAGCACTGCAAAGCGAGTCCGAACATCAAGGCCGAGCGGATCGACGCCGACCGCGCGGGGATCCTCTGCCTGCACGCCCAGCGTCCGTTGGATGGCGGTCTGCAGGACGCCGGCCGGCCCCCGATTGAGTGCTCCGCACACCCTCGGTTCGACGGCGGCGAGTGGGTTCGGCTGCTGGAGGCTCGAACCGTCAAGGATGGCACCCTGAAATCGGGCCATGTCGATGTCAATGAGCGACCACCGTGGGTGCTGCGGTGTGCCGTGGTAAATCTTCCACCGATCCGAGTTCGACTCAGCGCCCCCGATGGCCTCAAACTCAGAGAGCGACACCGCCATATCGAGGGAGGGGCTGTGTTCATCCGGAATGGCCATGGCGCAGTCCACGGCCTCCAGCATGGCCGCGGTGACGGCGGCAACGAGTCGCCCACATGGGGCCGGCGCAAATTTGATGGGTGTCGTAAGGGTGTCATGCCGCAGATCGGCCGTCGTCCACGCGCGAAGGGCGATTCTGGCATCGTGGGCGAGTTGTTCGGGCGTGCCGCCGCAGTCGTTCAGGCTCATTCTGGCAGCCTATCGGCTGAGGGGGCGTGGTGGATGGCTCGCCATCGTCCTTCTGATGGCCAGGATCACCGATCAGGCGTGGAGGAAGTCAAGACATCGCCCCCGGAATGGTGGTAGGATCCTTGAGATGCGGTTTTTGCTACGCCAGCAGCTGCTGGGGCACAGGCGGTCGCATCGTGCTGAGAGATCTGATCGATAGTTATTGACGTGATTGAGACCAATGAGGGCGTCCGAGCGGCGCTGCCAGAGCGGGTGAGCGTTTTCGGGGACGCCGGGCGGAGTGCCGGGTGTACGAGAATCTCCGCCTCAGGCGTATAGGGAAGTATTCAGGAGTATGGCGATGAAACTCAACGGTGTGCTGGCGGCAGCTGGACTGCTCGGCCTGACAACTTCCTTTGCAACCGCCGAGGCTGACTTGACCGATGCTGGGTACGACGTTGTCACGGAGATGCTGCACTCTGGTGAGTGGGAAGTCCGTACGAACTGGCCCCTTCCAAGCAACCGCGACATGCTGAACCGCGACGGCGAAGTGTTGTTTGTGCCGGTTACGGTACATGTGGTTCGATCTGATGTTGGTACTGGTGGTGTCGACATCGCCAGCGTTGATGCCGCGATTGCTGATGCGAACGCCAAGTACAACGATCCGGAGGTCGGGAACTTCGGCTACAAGTTCTACCGTGAGTCAGTTGTGTTCCTCGATGATGATGACTTTTACTGGTTCCATCTGGATGGCGGCGAATTTGGCTCGCTTATTCAGCAGGGGCCGGTTCCGGGGACAGTGAACGCCTACTTCGTCCCGTTTTTCATCTCACAGCGAGACATCGCAGGCGTTTCGACAATGCCCTACAGCCAGGTTGGTGGCATGGCGATTCACAACGAAGGAACGGGGGCCTTTGCGCACGAGGTGGGACATTATCTGGGGTTGTTCCATCCCTTTGAATGGGAGACGTTTGGCGACGAGTGCGCCAGCGGCGATGGATGCCAATTCAGTGGTGACTTGATCTGTGAAACGCCTGCAGACCCGGGGACCGGTTGGTGGGGGAACTTCAGGGAGCCAACCGGCTTGCCTGCGGGGTACTGCTACCGTTGCGGGACGGACTACGAGCACGATTGGGACCCCGGCGCAAACGATGGTCAGGGGGAAATGACAGATACTGATCCCTGGTGGGCTGACGTCGATTGTGATGACATCGGTCCCGATTGCGAAACGCCGTTTGTCTGTGGCGAAGACGCACTCGTGAGCCACTTGTACCAGCCACTGACACACAATGTCATGTCGTACTACAACACCAGCAACCAGACCTTTGTCTCTGAGCAACTGAGCCTGTGCCGCGCGAACCTGCAGTTCTTTCTGGCTGATCACATCCGATCGGACACCGACTGCAACGGCAACGACCTTCCTGACTCATTTGAAATCGAGTCGTTGTGGTACGAGACCGAGGACTGTGACGCCAATGGCCATCCCGATGATTGTGATATCGCCGACAGCCCCGCGTTGGACTGTGACGAAGATGGCTTGATCGATG
>CAZRBV010000026.1:21447-43507 GCA_964598425.1 uncultured Isosphaeraceae bacterium
GACTGCGATGGCAACGGCCATCCCGATTCCTGTGACATTGAGGACAACCCGGTATCAGACTGTGATGGGAACGATGTGTTGGATGTCTGCGAGGTCGCCAATGGCGATGTCGACTGTGATGGAAACAATCTGCCGGACAACTGCGATATCGAAGGGGATCAATTCCTTGATTGCAACGGCAATGGTGAATTGGACGCTTGTGAGATCGAGTCGGGATCCGTCACGGATTGCGATGGGAACCTGATTCCTGACTGGTGTGATCTTCAGGACGATCCGATCAACAATGACTGCGATGACAATGGCCTGTTTGATGCGTGTGAGATTGCGCAAGGCACCGCAACTGATTGCGACGGCAGCGGGGTGCTCGACAGGTGTGAACTTCTGCAGTTCCCGGATATCGACTGCAACGGCAACGGAGTCTTCGATGGCTGCGAAGTGGTTGATGGTCTGGCGACCGATTGCGATGGCAACGATGTTCTGGATCAGTGTCAGATGAATGCTGACAGCGATCTGGACTGTAATCAGAATGGAACGCTGGACTCCTGCGAGATTGAGAATGGCACGTTGGAGGACTGCGACGGAAGCGGTGTTCCAGACATGTGCGAGGAATCGCTCGTTCGAGCCTATGGCCCTCTTGCGCCGCTCTCGCCTCCATACCAGGCCCACTTTGCGTATTCGGTATCGCTGGGTGGAGCGTACGCGGTCTTTGGCATGCCTGGAGACAATGGAAATGCGACATCCTCGGGTGCTGCGAGCGTGTATCGCAGGCTTGACGCAGAAACATGGACCGCTGAAGCGACCCTTCGCATGGCGGGTGGGGGTTCGTATGACGAGCTTGGTACGGCGGTCGCCATGGGCGATGAGTTTGTAGCCGCTGGTGCGCCGGGCGATGACAGCGGTGGCTCGAATGCGGGTAGTGTTGCCGTGTTCCGAAAGGGCGACGCAGGATGGAGCCAGGAGACTGTGCTGCAGGGCACTGATACGTCGTCAGGCGACAGGTTCGGAAGCGCCCTGAGTGTTTCAGGGAACACCCTTGTTGCGGGAGCACCGCTTGCGCAGGCATCAGATGTCAGCGGGCAGACTGGTGTTGTGTATGTCTTTGCAAGCGAAGATGGTGCCTGGAGTGAAGTGGCCAGATTGACTGCTGGTGGTGGGAGTGAAGGCGACTTCTTTGGATCGGCCACTGTGGTTGACGGCAGCAGGATCCTGATCGGTGCGCCACATGCCTATGCCAACGGCTCGCACGCCGGCCTCGCCTACGCCTACCGCTTTGATGGCGAGAATTGGAGCTATGACGGAACATTGGTGGATTCGTCACAGGATCAGTTCAACGCGTTCGGTACGGCGGTGGATGTGGATGGGAACTGGGCTGCCGTTGGGGCGCCGGGAGCTGACGTCGCGGGCATCAATGCCGCTGGCGCTGCTGACATCTTTGAACGAACCGCGGGCGGATGGACTCATCGATACCGCGTATCAGCCAGCGACCTTTCTGCGGACAGCGGGTTTGGTTCGCAGGTCTCGATTGAAGGCAACTTGCTCCTGGTTTCTGCCCCGTCGCATGATGGGCGGACAGAGTTGATCCCGAACTCTGGCGGCCTCTACGTGTTTACGAGGCAGGGAGACGCCTGGATTGAATCCGGCCTTGTGGCCTCATTGAATCCGGACGTCGGCGCACGGTTCGGTGCGAGTCTGGCCGCAGCTGGCGCGTTGTCAGCCGTCGGTGCTCCATATGTTGACGGTGCGGTCGATGACACGGGCGCTGCCTACATCTCGATCCAATTGGACTGCGATCAGAGTGGTCAGATGGATGTGTGCCAGATCGAGAGTGGCGGCGGCGACTGTGATGGCGATGGCATACTCGATACCTGCGCAGTTGCGATGGGGTTTGTCGACGACTGCAACTACAACGCGGTCCCTGACTCGTGCGACCTCATTGATATGCCCGAACTGGATTTGAACGGCAACGGGGTCATCGATTCATGCGAGGGACCTGACGGGTTCCCCGGTGGCGAAGATGGCTTCACGACTGTTGATCTGATGTGGGTACTTGACCATTGGGGCACGTCGAATGCTGACGCCGATCATGACGGTGACGGAGTCGTTGGCATCAGGGACCTGATCCTTGTCTTAATGGGTTGGCGAGGCGGCTGATTCAAAGCCTTCCATGTTTCAATCAGGCCGCATGCGAACAGGAGTTCGCGTGCGGCCTGTTACCTTAGGGGGCGTGACGTTTGTAGCGGTACCGATTGGCGTGGCCGATGCCGGTGATCTCGGAGGCGCACTATCGAGAGCGGCGGTCGCCGTTCGTGATGGTGCGGACCTGATCGAGTGGCGACTTGACACGATTGCTGGAAGCAGTGCGGGTCGCGACGCGGCTTCGCGGTTGCTTGATGCGTCGGTGATTCCTTGCATTGTGACCGCGCGGGGCGCTGCCGAAGGGGGCGGCTGCGAACTTGATGACGAGGCCTATGCGGCTTGGGTCAGCGATATGGCGGCAATGCCCTCGCCGCCGCAGTGGATCGATATCGAGTACGCCAAGTGGTCCAGGTCAGATGCTGTTCGCATGGCCGGTGCCGCAGCTCGCGACTCCGGCACGCGGGTGCTGTGTTCCTTTCATGACTTTGAATCGCGACCGGCGGATCTCATCTCAAAGGCAGAAGCCATGCAGCGGGAGGCGTGCGATGCTGTCAAGCTTGTGTGGCGAGCGAGGTCAATCAGGGACTGCCTTGAGTGCCGCGATCTGCTGGCGCACAGCAGTCAACCGATGATCGCGCTGTGTATGGGATCAGCAGGACTGATGTCCCGGGTCATGGCGGGGGCTTGGGGCGCGATGGCGACATTCGCATCGGCCGACTCAGACGCTGCAACCGCTCCAGGCCAACCGACGATCGGCGAGCTTCAGGGGCAATGGAGATTCAACTCGATTGATCGGGAAACGGTGCTGACCGGATTGGTGGGGGACCCGCTGGGGCACTCGCCGGGATTCGTGCTGCACAACAGGGCCTACGATGCAGGTGGCATCAACGCGGTGTACCTGCCGCTTCCGGTGGCTGCGGGCTGGGAACCCTTGAAGGCAAGTCTTGCGACCCTGATCGACGGCATGCCTGGCCGGTTTCGTGGTGTGTCTGTGACGATTCCACACAAACTCAATGCGCTGCGATTCGTTCGGGAGCGGGGCGGCACGATCTCTTCGATTGCAGAGGCGTGCGGGGCGGCCAACACCATTACTGTCACACGTGATGGATCGATCCATGCCGACAACACGGACACGCGAGGCGTGATTGAACCACTCGAGGCAATGGGGGCGATGATCTCGGGAGGGCGGGCTGCTGTGCTCGGAGCGGGAGGCGTTGCCCGCGCGGCAGCGGCGGCGCTGCGACTGCAGGGGGCGGCTGTGCACGTGTTCAATCGCTCCCGCGAACGAGCGACGACGCTGGTAACGGATCTGGCTGAGCACAAGACGTGCTCAGGGTCAGGTTCGATTCAACTGGGTGAGGACTCTGACGGTCCATTTGATGTCATCGTTCAGGCCACTTCGGTCGGAATGGAAAAGGGCGACGCGGCTGGTCAACAGATCTTTGATGCGCTGGGGCTGGACGCAGAGGCCATGCTTGCATCACAGCCAGCGATGCTTGAAACGGTTTATGAGCCTGTTGAGACCGCGTTCGTGCAGGCTGGACGCGAGGCGGGCTGCCAGGTGGCGACCGGTGTTGACATGTGGCTTGCGCAAGCAGCGGCGCAGCAGGATATCTGGAGTGCAGCAGGGCAGGCGCGACGCTGATCGAACCCTCGATCAACTGGTCTGCAGTCTCGCTTTGACGGCGTTCAGTGTGTCACCGCCACAGGTGTCCATGACCGCAGCAGCAATCTCGAATGCGATGACGTTCTCCATGACTACGCTTGCTGCCGATACCGCGCAGACATCACTCCGTTCATAGTCACTGTGGACGGCCTCATGTGATCGAAGATCCACACTCGGCATGCCGCGAAGCAGCGTGCTGATTGGCTTCATCGCGCCCGTGACGACAACAGGCATACCGTTTGTCATGCCGCCTTCGATTCCGCCTGCTCGATTCGTTGCTCTGACAAATCCTCTTGTTCGCGTGGCTCGCTGGGCATCATCCCACGTGATGGCGTCGTGAACCTCAGAGCCCGCTCGGCTCGCCACTTCCCTGCCGAGCCCGATCTCGACGCTTTTGAAGGCCTGGATGCTCATGACAGCACCAGCGAGCCGGCCGTCCAGACAGTCGGCACGGGTCATGCATGATCCGAGTCCCATCGGGCATCCCAATACGTGAACACGGCAGAGCCCCCCGAGTGTGTCCTTCTCTTCTTTGGCGGCGCGAACCAACGACTCCATGGCTTCCGTGGCGGCTGCATCCGGGCAGTACATCGATGAGGCATCGCGGGCGGCTCTGACTGTTGCGAGGGAATCACAGGAGATGTCGAGATCGACCGTCACATCTCGCATTGCCGCGACGTACCCAAAGACATCAATTCCCACCGCGTTGAGCAGGCAGCGGGCCAGGGCTCCGGCAGCAGTTCGCGCAGCGGTCTGTCTGGCACTGGCCCTCTCAAGAATGTTGCGGCAGTCATCGGTGTCATATTTTACGGCGCCTGCAAGATCGGCATGCCCCGGACGAGGTCGGTGGATCGGCGGCGTGCGCACAACGTCGTCCAGCCTGCTGTCGCGGTTTGGAACCAGCAACGCTACTGGCGCGCCGGTGGTGCAGCCGAGGCGAATACCTCCGAGCCACTCGACATGATCGTCTTCGATTCGCTGGCGACCACCTCGACCGTATCCGCCTTGACGCCGCGTGAGTTCGGCGTTGATGAATTCGGTGTCAACAGGAATGCCTGCGGGGAGGCCTGAAACAATGGCAACGCCTCCGGGGCCGTGCGATTCACCAGCGGTATGACACGTGAGTTTCGGCACGGTTGAGAATGCTATCGGCCCCACGCTTGCTTTGATTGCCCGTGGAAGCCCCGCTCGATGCAACGTGAGGCAATACGACCCAGGCCGCGCCGGGTTGGCGGCGCCGGGGGGACACGAAAAAGGGGGCAGGGGCCCCCGCCCGGCGCAACACTGCCGAGACTCACCCCCAGCTATGCGTCTTCCAGGCAGGTGTGTGCGATGGCGAGCGAGCATCCCGATGGGGCAGGCTTGTAACCTACTAGGAATGCGATGGTTCTGGCGCAGAAGATCTTTTGTGCGGGTCGCAGCGAGGCTGCGAAACGTCAAAGTGGAAAGCGTCGCACTGGTAGTCGAGCGAGACGGTGTCGCCGTCAGCGATCACGCCAGAGAGGATTCGCATTGCGACTTCATTCTCGACTTGCTGCTGAATGACGCGTTTGAGGGGCCGCGCGCCGAATTGTGGATCCCAGCCAGCTTCTGCGAGCGCATCGAGGGCTGCGACGGAGACCTCCAGATGGAGATGCCGTTCCAGCATTCGGGCTTGAAGATGGCCGAGTTGAACCTCCACGATTGAGCGGAGCTGCGCTTGACTCAGGGCATGGAAGACAATGGTTTCATCGATTCTGTTGAGCAGCTCGGGTCGCAGGGCTTGCTTGAGCCGCTCCCGCATTGCCTTTTCGATGGCATCTTCAGTCTCGCCGCGTTCGCTCATCTCAAGGATCTGCTGCGAGCCGATGTTGCTGGTCATCACGATGATCGTGTTTGTGAAGTCAACAGTTCGGCCGTGGCCGTCGGTCAGGCGGCCATCATCGAGCACTTGCAGGAGCACATTGCTGACGTCCGGGTGCGCCTTCTCCATCTCGTCGAACAACACGACGCAGTAGGGCCGGCGACGCACCGCTTCGGTCAACCTGCCGCCTTCCTCGTACCCGACATACCCGGGAGGCGCGCCAATCAATCGCGCGACGGCGTGCTGCTCCATGTACTCGCTCATGTCGATGCGAACAATGGCTTCTTCGGTATCGAACAGAAACTCAGCGAGCGCTTTGCAAAGCTCGGTCTTCCCGACGCCGGTGGGCCCGAGAAAGAGGAAGGACCCGATCGGGCGGGACTCCTCGGCAAGCCCAGCGCGGGTTCGGCGAACGGCATCGCTGACGGCGCGGACGGCCTCATCCTGCCCCACAACGCGTCGTTCAAGATCCTGTTCCATATGAAGCAGGCGCTCACGCTCACTTTCCACGAGGCGGGCTGCGGGAATACCCGTCCAGCGGCCGACGATTTCGGCAATCATCTCGGCATCCACTTCTTCGCGGACGAGGTTTCGCCCCTCGTCCTGTCTGGAGTCGAGCTTCCGTTCGGCATCGGCGAGGCGTTCGTGAAGTTCGGGGATCTCACCGTATTGAATGCGAGCAGCCGCCTCAAGGTCGCCACGCCGCTGCGCCTGGTCAAGCTCGACGCGAGCGGCGTCGATTCGCTCTTTGACGGCGCTGATTTCGTCGAGTTCGGACTTTTCGACTTCCCAGCGAGCTGTCAACGACTGATTGCGTTCTTCGAGATCGGCGAGTTCCACCTCGATTGCTTCGAGTCTGGCTTGCGCGGCGCCGTCTTTTTCCTTGCGAAGCGCCTCTCGTTCGATCTCGACCTGCAGAATGCGTCTGCGGAGTTCATCGAGTTCAACGGGCATAGAGTCATTCTCGATGCGCAGTTGTGACGCAGCCTCATCGAGTAAGTCAATGGCCTTATCAGGAAGGAAGCGGTCAGCGATGTAGCGATTCGACAGCGTTGCGGCTGCGAGCAGGGCGGCATCCTGGATGCGAATTCCGTGATGTGCTTCGTACCGGCCCTTGAGTCCGCGAAGAATGGCTACGGTGTCCTCGACGCTCGGCTCCTGGACAAACACAGGCTGGAAACGCCGTTCGAAGGCCGCATCCTTCTCGATGTGTTGTCGATATTCGTCCAGCGTCGTCGCTCCGATGCATCGGAGTTCACCCCTCGCGAGTGCAGGCTTCAGAAGATTGCCGGCGCTGACGGCGCCTTCTGCCTGGCCCGCGCCCACAATGGTGTGCAGTTCGTCGATGAACAGGACGATTCGACCCTCTGCTGCCGTGACTTCCCTGAGCACTGCCTTGAGTCGGTCTTCGAACTCACCTCGGAACTTGGCTCCGGCCAGTAGCTGACCGACATCGAGCGCCATGATCTTCGAGCTCCGAAGTGTTGTGGGGCAGTCACGATCGACGATTCGCTGCGCGAGTCCTTCGGCGATGGCCGTCTTCCCGACGCCGGGCTCACCAATGAGCACGGGGTTGTTTTTCGTGCGGCGGCTCAGGACCTGCATGCATCGCCGGATCTCTTCGTCACGTCCGATGACTGGGTCGAGCTTCCCTGACTGGGCCATTGCCGTGAGGTCGATGGCATACTTGCGAAGGGCTTCGTAGTGTGCTTCCGCGTCTGGATCGTCGATTGATTCCACGCCGGACGCTGCGCGGAGCTCTTTGATGGCCTCTTGCACGATGGGTCCATCGATCCCGAGTGTTGTCATGGCGGATTGTGCAGGCGACGGTGTCTCAGCCAGCGCTGCCAGAAGATGTTCGACCGACACAAACTGGTCGCCCATGTCGGTGGCGAGCTGCTCCGCGCGGGCGATGACCTGCATGAGCGGCCCTGTTGGTGATGGCGGCCGCGCGTTTGAGGCAGAGACACTCGGTAGTCGATTCAACTCGGCGGTGACAACGTCTTCCAGCGCCTTCGGGCGGTGGCCTGCACGCTCCAGGATTGATCCGGCGATTCCCGCCTCGTCGCGGAGAAGGGCCTGCAACAGATGGAGCGCTCCGAATTCGGTATGCGAGAGCTCGACAGCGATTGACTGCGCCGTTGCGGCAGTCTGCCTCGCGATTGTGGTGAAGCGATCAATATTCATGGATTGGTCTCCCTAGCCGGGCTTGGGTTGCAAGTCCAGCCAGAGAATACTGACGCAAGGTGCATGCCGAACCACTGACCCCTGAAGCGGCGTAGAAGCATGGTTCGCCCGCTGACCCCTGCCACATCGGCAGGCATATTAGGATGCGCGTATGGCCAAAGACATATCTGGGATTGAGAATCGCAAGCGAGGCCAGATCATCGGATTTGGCGTGGTTCTCGTGGCTGTGGCGATTGTGGTTGTGTTCTGGCCGCGTGCGCCGCTCAGCGGGGAGCGGGAATATGACTTCGGCCGCGTGGCATTTGACAGCCCCCCACACAAGGTCAAGCACGTGTTCGAACTCACCAATGAGGGAAGTGAGCCGGTTCAGGTCGAGCGATTCAAGAGCACCTGCGGGTGTACCCAGGCTTCTGGGGCGGGCCGGGTCGCTCATCCCGGTGAGGTTCTGAGCGTTCCAGTCACGCTGCGCCTGATGCGATCAGGGCCCAAGGAAGGAACTGTCACTGTCTACCTGACCGATGGCACATCGGTTGATCTTGAACTCAAGGCAACGGCCAGACCAAAGAACACGTTTCGCGTTGGCCCTCCTGTTGTTCAGCTCCGACCACCGTTTGGGACTGGCGAGTCCAACATGCTCATCGAGTCAGACTCGCTTCCTCCAGATCCGGCGATCGAGGCCCCGGCGGGGCTTGTGGTTGACTTCAAGGGGTGGGAGGAGTTTGAATTGGGCGATGCCTCGATCGGCAAAATGGCTGGGTGGCGTGGCAGGATCCATCTGCGAGCAGAAGACGGCGGTCTGCAGCCCGATCAGAGCGTGATCCTTCGCATGCCCGATGGCCAGTCTGCCTCGATCCTGATCAATCCGCGTCCGGTGCCCGCTGGTCAGGAGCCTGCGGCGATTCTTGAGGGGCCGCCGAAGCCTGAGTAGGAGCGGTGGCCTGAAGCCACTCAACGAGCCATTCGAAGGCAGGAATCAGTGCCGGTCCTGGGCGGCTGAAACTCGGGCCGTCCTCGAGCACGGCCGCCGTATGTCTGGTCTCGGCGGGAAGGTTGGCCCACCAGGCTGAGGATGTGACCGCATGCAGCGCAGCGCGAATCCCCGGGGTGGTGGGAGTCAGCCCTGTGAGAATCACTCGGTCCGGCGCAGCCTCGAGGAGGAACTCTGGCGCGATGTGCTGCGACGGTGCTCCCGGAAGTGGTCCGATTGGCTGGCCACCCGCCGCGAGCACCATCCCCGGAGTCCACCGCCCAGCCAGCCGGAGCGGATCGAGTCCATCCAGAACGGCAACGCGAGGCCCATCGACAAAGGCATTGACATGGTTCCGGGCGTCCCAATAGCGGGCCCTGAGATCGACCATGACGCGGGCTGCCGCTGGACCAAGCCCACAGGCGTCACCGACTCTGATGAGGTCATCGAGGACCTCCTCGATCGATGTTGGCTGTAGCGAAATGGTTGTGGCATCAGGGCATACATCAGTTGTGGCCGCTTCGGCGCCACCTGTCAGGATGAGATCCGGCGCGAGATCCTGCAGGCTGGCGTCATCTGGCAGGCATTCACCCTCGGCTCCCCCTCCCCACACGAGCAGTTCGAGCCCACCGATTGCGGTGAGGATGTCGATGCCGGCGGGCGTACACGACGCGATTCGCATGTGCGCAGCGTACGTCAGCGTGGGTCAGGAGGCGTCGCCGCGATGGCGTACCATCCCGCTCAGGAGAGTTCATCCGCCCAATGTTTGATACGCACTGCCATCTCACCGGCGATCGGTACAAGGGGGGGATCGACCCGGTTCTGGAGGAAGCCCGCTCGGCGGGGTTGAGCGGCATGTTGGCTGTGGCCGTGGACGTTGCTGACGCTGCCGCGGCGCGGGACCTTGCTCAGCTGCACCCGGATGTCTGGTTCTCGGCAGGCGTTCATCCGTCCGAAGCGGGGAGGGATCACGCGGTGGACGAATTGTTGCCTCTGGTCGATGATCCCAGATGCGTCGCCTGGGGTGAGATGGGGCTGGACGGCCACTGGCCGGACCCACCGTTGGCTGCGCAGCGGGAGCTCTTTGCCAGACAGCTGGAGCTGGTCGAGGTGGCAGATGCCGCAGGCGGGCGGTTGCTGCCGGTCATCCTGCACAGCCGCAAGGCCGTCGAAGAAGTACTCGACATGATTGCGGGCACCACGATTGACAGCGGCCGATTTGTGTTCCACTGCTTTACCGAGGGGCCGGCGAGCGTCGAGAAGGTATTGGCGTTCGGAGCTGCCGTATCCTTCACGGGCGTAGTAACTTACCGCAATGCGACCGAGGTGGCGGCTGCGTCGGACCGTGTGCCGCTCGATCGGCTCATGGTTGAAACGGACAGCCCATATCTGACGCCCGAGCCGCTTCGCGGGGCGCGGCCAAACCGCCCTGCACATGTTGTTCACGTGGCGCATTTTCTGGCTGCGCGGCGCGGCCTGAGCGATGAGGCATTTGAGCAGGCGACCGATGCCACGGCTCGGCGCATCTTCGGGATGGGCTGAGGCTTGGCCGCCCGGCAACGAAGTGCACCGGATGTCGCGTTTGGATGCCTGGCAGAACTTGACAGACGCGTCCAGAATCCCGACCATTAGACTTTCTGTTTCGTGAATGTTTTCACAAATGCACGGGGTCAGTGCATCCATGGGTCGATATCACTACGTCTTTCCGCGGTGGTCTAATCTGTTGCTGCCGGCAGCCATTGTTGCAGGTATGTGCGCGCCGCTGTACGTCGCATTCATTGTGGCCTACGGCTTCAGCCCGAACACAACAGATGTGGGCTACCAACCACAACAACCCATTCCCTTCAGCCACGCGGTACACGCTGGTCAGTTGGGGATCGATTGCAGGTACTGCCACAACACGGTGGAGGTCGCGGCGAAGGCTGCAATTCCGCCGACGCAGACGTGCATGAACTGCCACACGCAGATTCACCCGGAGAGTGTGAATCTTGAGCCGTTGTGGGAGAGTTACTCGACCGGCCGACCTGTTGAGTGGGTTCGTATACACGATCTTCCCGACTACGCCTTCTTCAACCACTCGGCGCATGTCACGCGTGGCGTCAGTTGTGTCGAGTGCCACGGGCGTGTCGACACGATGGAAGTTGTGTGGCAGGAGCACTCACTCAGCATGGGGTGGTGCCTCGAGTGCCACCGGGACCCCGCGCCGCATCTGCGAGATCCCGACCTTGTCACTCAACTCGAATGGGGTTGGGACATGGAAGACGCCGAGCGGCTCGCTGAAGGCGAGCGGTGGCGTGACATCAATGACCTTCATCCCTCACAGGATTGCACCACATGCCATCGTTGAACGGAAGTGACGCTGACGGTCGCCGCTATTGGCGCAGTCTCGACGAGGTTGCAGACACGCCCGAATTCCGGGACTTCATGTATCAGGAGTTTCCGAGCGGCGCTGAGGCGCTTCTCGATGGACCTGATCGTCGCGGGTTTCTCAAGGTCATGGGCGCTTCGATGGCGCTTGCCGGGGTGGGATTGACCGGGTGTCGCCGCTGGCCGCGCGAGGTCATCGCGCCGTACGCCAATCGTCCCGAAGGGCGTATCCCGGGTGTCGCTGAGCAGTACGCGAGCATTGTTGAGAACGCGGGCGTTGCAACCGGTGTCCTTGTCACATGCTTTGACGGCCGACCGACCAAGCTTGAAGGCAATCCCGGACATCCAGGAAGCCTCGGCGCGCTGACCAGTTGGCAGCAGGCGACGGTGCTTGATCTCTACGATCCGGATCGCACTCGGCAGGTACACGAGCGGCCCGCTGGCGCGGCCAAAGCCGCGGCGAAGACGTGGGCCGACTTTGAGGCATGGTGGACGACGCACGCTGAATCACTCGGTGATGGTGCGGGTTTGCGATTCCTCTCTGAGTCAAACGGTTCGCCCAGCGTGCAGCGCATGCAGCGGGCGATTCGAAAGCGATTCCCCAAGGCGACGTGGGTCACGTGGGATGCGATCGGGAACCCCGCCGAGCGAGAAGGACTGGACACGGCGCTTGGCGGACCGTATCGGCCCGTCGTGGACCTCTCGAAGGCCGACGTTGTGGTGTCCTTCGACTGTGACTTCCTTGGATCGCATCCCGATACGCTGGCGATGAGCCGCGGCTGGGCCTCGCGCCGGAACCCCGATGAAGGCCCAATGAATCGGGTCTACATCGCTGAGCCAACCCTGACGGTCACAGGCGCATCCGCCGACGATCGACTGGCGATGCGTGCCAGTGATGTGGCCGCGCTTGCCAGAAATGTTGCAGCCGCATTGCTTGGTCAGGGCAGCGGTGGCGACGCGGTAATCGAGGCAATCGTCAACGATCTCAAGGCGAGCAAGGGCCGAAGCGTTGTCATGGCCGGGCCATCACAACCAGCGGCGGTCCACGCGGCCTGCGCCCTGGTCAATGAACTGTTGGGCAACGTCGGCAAGACGGTGACCTACGCTCGGGTCCCCCAGCCCGAGATGACGACCGCTTCGCTGGACGCGCTGGTCAGCGACATGATGGCTGGAAGTATCGACACGGTCGTGGTCATCGGCGGCAATCCGGTGTGGGACGCTCCTGCCGAGTTGGATCTGGCGACCGCGCTCTCGAAGGTCCCCAACTCGATTCACTTCTGCGATCAGGATGATGAAACATCAGCGGCATGCCGGTGGCATCTGTTGAGGGCCCACGGCCTGGAAGCATGGGGTGATGGTCGCGGTTGGGATGGCACGGCTTCGATCCGCCAGCCGGTTATTCGACCGCTCTGGAATGGCCGCAGCGAGCCCGAGCTTCTGGCGATCCTGGCTGGCGAAGAAACAACCAGCGGATTTGAGATCGTTCGCCGCACGTTCGAAGAGCTGACTGGCTCGCCAATCACGCCTGCGGGGGCAGAGCCTCCCTTCAGTGGCGACTGGAGGCGCGCGCTGCATGACGGCGTCATTGTGGGCGCGGCCAAGACCACAGAGTCGCCTCGCGTGAACAAGGCTGCGGTCTTGACTGCGCTGCAATCGCACCAGCCGGATCCGGCGAGTGGACTCGAGGTGCAGTTCGCAGTCGGAACGCTTCTCGGCGGACGCATGGGGAACAACGGTTGGATGCAGGAGCTTCCTGATCCGATCACCAAGTTGACATGGGACAACGCCGTGCTGGTGAGCGAAGCCACCGCCAGTCAGATTGGCGTGGCAAGCGGACAGAAGGTTCGAGTGACGCTCGGGAATCGCAGCGTGACAGGGCCTGTGCTCGTGCAGCCCGGTCAGGCCGATGGTGTTGTCACGCTGACCCTTGGATATGGCCGCGACTGGCCGGGCCGTGTTGCGAGTGGATCTGGATTCAACGCGTATCCCGTCCGGACGGCTGATGGCCTCTGGACCGCTGGCGGTGCGTCCGTGACTGCAACTGGCGGTGACGAAGATCTGATTACGACTCAGGACCACTACGCCATTGATACGGTTGGTGGCAAGGGCACACAGGCTCGGCTGCCATTGCTCTTCCGCGAGGCATCGGCTGAGTCGTATGCCGCGCATCCCAACTTCGCTCGGGATCGCACGCACGTCATCAGCAGCCTCTCTCTGTTTGAGGAGACGCAGTTTGAAGGTGCGGATTACCGGTGGGGTATGGCGACCGACCTCTCGAAGTGCACAGGCTGCTCGGCATGCGTGACGGCGTGCCAGGCGGAGAACAACATTCCAATTGTCGGTAAAGATCAGGTCCGAATGGGCCGCGAGATGCACTGGCTTCGAATCGATCGGTACTACCGATTCAAGAAGATCGGTGGCATGTGGGACACCTCGCAACCTGCGAGCGTCGC
Organism: uncultured Isosphaeraceae bacterium; assembly: GCA_964598425.1. GTDB lineage: Bacteria > Planctomycetota > Phycisphaerae > Phycisphaerales > SM1A02 > UBA12567. The sequence goes on from CAZRBV010000026.1 coordinate 35,067, forward strand.
GATGCAGCCGATGACCTGCCAGCACTGCGAGAACGCGCCGTGTGAGCAGGTATGCCCGGTCGCAGCCACGGTACACACGACCGATGGCCTCAACTCGATGGTCTACAACCGGTGTGTCGGCACGCGGTACTGCTCGAACAACTGTCCCTACAAGGTGCGGCGGTTCAATTTCTTCGATTACTTCCGCCGTGATCCGCTCCGTGAGACGGGGATGCTTCAGGTACAGCCGGATTACTACATCAAGCGTCAGAGCGGTGGCAATCCTCTTCGTCGCATGCAGTTCAATCCAAATGTCACGGTGCGGATGCGCGGTGTCATGGAGAAGTGCACCTGGTGCACGCAGCGAATCGAAGCGGCGAAGATCGAGACTCGAAACACATGGGTCAAGCTGCCTGAGGCCGAGAAGGCGAAGGCCAAGCGGGTGGTCGTTCCAGACGGAATGATTACGCCGGCCTGTGCGCAGACCTGCCCGACGGGCGCCATCACCTTCGGTGATCTTATGGACGAGACATCGCGGGTTGCGAAGATGCACCGCGACCATCGCTCCTACGACCTCCTGGGCGAATTGAACATCAAGCCGCGAAACATGTATATGGCCCGGATCACGAACCCGTCCTCGGGCGAGCGGTTCCCGGATGACTTCGGTGCTCACGGCGGTCATCACAACGATGGTGACCATGGACATGTACACGATGAGGGTCAGGGACATGGCCATGACCACGGACACGACCACGGCGAAGCCCACGACGCCGATGCCAAGCACGAGGTGCATGACGGATGACCACGCTGCCGATCGACCATCCGATCGATGAACTCAGCGACGACCCGCGCCAGCGGGCGCCGCTCGTGCTGAATCACGACGACTTCGGATCAGTCACCGCGGACATTCTGCGGTGTAACGAGGCGAAGAAACCACCGATGGCGTGGTACATCGCCTTTGTCATTTCATTCGCCTTGATGTGCGTGCTCGGCATTCTGGTCGGGTATCTCATCGTGACGGGCGTTGGCGTCTGGGGCAACAACAACCCGGCGATGTGGGGCTTCCCCATCGTGAACTTCGTGTTCTGGGTTGGCATCGGTCACGCCGGAACGCTCATCTCCGCAATTCTGTTCCTGTTCAGGCAGAAGTGGAGAACGTCGATCAACCGTTTCGCCGAAGCGATGACGATTTTCGCGGTTATCTGTGCTGGCCTGTTCCCCGGTATTCATGTCGGGCGAATCTGGCTCGCGTACTGGCTGTTCCCGATTCCAAACCAGATGGACATGTGGCCGCAGTTCCGAAGTCCGCTGCTGTGGGATGTGTTCGCAGTCGGGACGTACTTCACGGTGTCGCTCCTCTTCTGGTACGTCGGCATGATTCCGGATCTCGCGACGATGCGAGATCGAGCGACCAGCAAGGTGAAGGCCGTCGCGTACGGATTCTTCTCACTCGGATGGCGAGGAAGTATGCGGCACTGGCACCGCTATGAGCGTGCTTATCTGCTGCTGGCGGCTCTCGCTACCCCGCTGGTGCTCTCTGTCCACTCGGTCGTGTCGTTCGACTTTGCCGTGGCGCAGTTGCCAGGCTGGCATACCACGATCTTCCCGCCATACTTCGTCGCGGGTGCCATCTTCAGTGGCTTTGCGATGGTGCTCTCGCTCGCGATTCCTGCGCGTGAACTGTGGGGACTCAAGGACTTCATCACACGGCGGCACTTGGAGAACATGTGCAAGATCGTGCTCCTGACCGGTTCGATGGTCGGGTACGCCTACGGCATGGAGTTCTTCATCGCGTGGTACAGCGGCGAGATTTACGAGTCGTTCGCCTTTATCAATCGCGCCTTCGGCCAATACGCCTGGGCGTACTGGATCATGGTGTCCTGCAACGTGATCTGCCCGCAGCTCTTCTGGTTCAAGGCGATCAGGCGAAACGTCTGGGTGATCTTCATCATCACCCTCTTTGTCAATCTCGGTATGTGGTTCGAGCGATTCGTCATCACGGTGACGAGCCTTGCCAACGACTTCCTGCCCAGCAGTTGGGGCTGGTTCGAGCCGACGTGGGTTGACGTCATGACCTTTGTCGGAAGCTTTGGTCTGTTCATGACTCTGTTCCTCCTCTTTATTCGCTTCCTGCCGATTCTGGCGATCTCCGAAATCAAGGCTGTCATGCCGGAGGCGGATCCACATGCCCACCACGGACACGATGCGGAGGCGCACCAATGAGTGGCCCAACGCCCGAAACCGCAACCCAGGCAGCTGCTTCGCCGGACACCGTCAAGGTTGATGCGCGATGCAAGGCAGAAGTGTGGGGTCTTGCGGCGCAGTTCTCGACGCCTGCGGGCATTTACGAGGCGGCCAAGAAGGTTCGCGAGTCCGGCTATCGCTGGTTCGATTGCCATGTGCCGTTTCCGGTCCACGGCCTTGATAAGGCGATGGGCGTGCAGTACACAATCCTGCCGATCATCGTGTTCTTCGGCGGCATGACGGGCCTGTGCCTCGCCGCTTTCCTGCAAGTGTTTACAAACTCGGTGGAGATCGACATCTGGGCGATTGTGTCCGTTGTCGGATATCAGTTTGAGGTTTCCGGCAAGCCCCTGATCAGTACTCCTGCATTCGTTCCGGTTGCTTTTGAATTGACGGTGCTGCTTTCAGCCCTGACATGTGTTTCGTTCATGTTGTTCCTCAACAAGCTCCCGTGCCTGTACCACCCGGTACTCAAGTCGCCGAAGCTCAAGCGAATTACTGATGACCGCTTCGTGCTTGTGATTGAAGCGAAGGATCCGAAGTTCGCTCGCTCGTCCACCGAAGCATTCCTTGAGTCGCTCGATCCCGAACGCATTGTCGAGTTGGAGCCCTGACCCATGAGTAACGCACACAGTGACAAGGGCGTGGCGGGAACATTCTGGGAACTGCCCAGGGGATTCATCTACAGCGGCATCCTGCTGCTGTGCCTCCTGCTGGTGCCGCCGGTACTCATTCTCCGGGCTCGGGCCATGCCCAGTGATAAGCCTCGCATTCACATCATCCAGAATATGGACAACCAGCCCAAGTACATGGCGCAGCACGGCAGCTTGCTCTTCAACGACGGGCGAGCCATGAGGCCAAAGGTTGCGGGAACCGTGGCGCGTGGTGACATGATCGATGACACGCACTTCTGGCTTGGCCTTGTCGATGGCCAATATGCGGCGACCTTCCCCCGACAAGTGACGATTGATGACGCGCTGCTGGATCGCGGTCGCGAGCGGTACGATATTTACTGCCTTCCGTGTCATGGCGTCACAGGATTGGGCGATGGTCCGGTTCACAACCGCGCGATGGTGCTGCTCAATAATGGCACCAATGGCACTGTCTGGGTGCAGCCGCGAAATCTGCACCAGCCGGACATGCAGGATCTCCCCCCGGGACGGATGTATCACACGATCAGTGTTGGCTTCGGCAACATGGCCGGCTACGCCTCGCAGATTCCACCAGCCGATCGCTGGGCGATCACGGCGTGGGTGTATGCCCTTCAGGTTGGCCGCAACGCACCAGCGGACGCCGTCCCCGGATCCGGCTCGCTGCCAACGAAGACTCGCAACCTCGATGGAGGTGACTCGTGATGAACCACGGGGCTCAATCCGACAATCTCAGGCTCGGTGGACTCGGGTCCACGGCCATGGCACTCGGCGCCATCGTGGGGCTCGGTGGGATGGCCGCCACCATCGGCCTTGATGGGGTCGGCGGTTCCGCCGGATTCTGGAAGTCCTACTTGCTGGCATACATGATTGCGCTGGCCATCTGCCAGGGCGCGCTCTTCTTTGTCATTCTGCAGCACGTCACCAAATCCGGCTGGTCGGTCACTGTTCGGAGACCAGCCGAGGCGATCGCAGCCAACCTGCAGTGGATGTGGCTGCTCTTCGTGCCGATACTCGTTCTCGTTTGGACCGGCAAAGGTGCCGTACTCTTCGAGTGGTGCAATGCTGACTACATGCACGGCGATCACGTGCTTGAAGGAAAGCTCGGATACCTCAATCCGACCTTCTGGTCCATCCGGGCCATCGTCTACCTCGGCGTCTGGGCGCTTCTTGCGAGGTTCTATCGCTCGCAGAGTGTCGCCCAGGATGCAGACGGTGACATCCGCCGCACCCTTCGCATGCAGTGGTGGGCGCCCATCGGCATCATCCTCTATGCCCTGACGCAGACCTTCGCGTCAATCGACTGGGTTATGGCCATTCAGCCGAAATGGTTCTCGACGATGTTCGGCGTGTACTGGTTTACGGTCTGCTGCACTGGATTCTTTGCAGCCATCATTGTTCTGCTGGCAGTTCTTCGCGGCTGTGGGTACGGCCAGGGGTCATTCACGACCGAACACTTCCACGATCTTGGCAAGTTGCTGTTTGCGTTTGGCGTCGTGTTCTGGGCATACATCGGTTACAGCCAGTACATGCTTATCTGGTACGCCAATATTCCGATCGAGACGGAGTGGTTCGTGCCGCGTCAGCTGGGGCCCTGGTTCTGGGTGTCGTGGATTCTCATCCTCGGGCACTTCGCATTGCCGTTTGTCCTGTTGATTACGCGGTGGACCAAGCGGTTCAGAAATATTCTGGTGCTTATCGCCCTTTGGATGATCGCGATGTTCATCGTGGACGTCTATTGGCTGGTCATGCCGATGGTGCCCGAAGTGGCGCTTGCGGAAGCAACCAGCTGGGAGCAACTCCAATCCGAAGCAGCAGCTGGCACGCTGGCGCTTGGTTGGAACCCCTCGATTCTCAATCTCACCGCCGTGCTCGGATCTCTCGGGCTCGTGGTATGCGGCACATTCTTCTTCCTCAGGCAAGCGAGCCTCGCGCCGACGAGCGACCCGCGTCTCTCCGAGGCCGTGGCATTTGAGAACTTCTGATGAGCAACGAATCACATCACGAGGCGCATCTTTCGGGTGATGCCGAAGATCCCGCTGGCGGACCGACCTGGGTGATTGGATTGGCGGGCGCCATTCTTACGGTCATCACCGTGTTGGCGATGACGTCCGTCTACTACGCCGCAGAGCGAGCCGAGACGCAACACAAGGTGGTCTCAGTGAGATCGCAGGAAGCGGAGATTCGCCGCGAGGCCGACCGACTTGCCCTCGAGGATGAGCCGCACTGGGAGCAGTGGACCGATGCGGACGGTGTTCTCGCCGGTGATCGCACGTTGATCGTTCCGATCGATACGGCGCGAGACGTCGTCAAGAAGAAGTGGGGGAACAGCGGCCGCTGAGGCATTCACCATGTTCGCTCTGATTCGCAACATCTCGTGTGCAGCATTGACGGCAGGGCTCATGTCCGCGCCAGCTGCCGCGCAGCTCCTGGCAGACGAACTTCCAAAGGAGTTGGATGGTGTTGGCATCGTGCAACGACTCGATGAGATGGTCCCGCTCGATCTGGCATTCGTAGACCATGAGGGGGAGCCGGTCACGCTGGCGAAGTATGTCGCGGGTGAGCGGCCTGTCATCCTGACGCTCAACTACTACCAGTGTCCCATGCTCTGCTCGCTCACGCTCAACGGTATGGTTGACGGCTTGCGGGATGTGGACTTGGATCTCGGCCGCGATTACGACATCGTGACCGTCAGCATCAATCCAAACGAGGGGCCTGAACTGGCGGCGCAAAATCGTCGCGGCTACCTCGCATCGCTTGGCAAGGACGCTCCAGAAACCGCCTGGCCGTTCCTCACCGGAACGCAGGAAAACATCGAAGCGCTCGCCAAGGCGATCGGATTTGGGTATCGCTTCGATGAGCGGAGCGGCGAGTACGCACATACCGCCAGCATCACCTTTGTGACGCCCGACGGGCGGATCTCCAAGTACATGAACGATGTTCAGTTTCCCGCTCAAGACCTGCGATTTGCGGTCGTGGATGCATCGAACGGGAAGGTCGGGACCTTGATCGACACGCTCCTGCTCTTCAATTGCTTTCAATGGGATCCGGAGGCAGGGAGCTTCGTTCCCAGCGCGTGGAAGATTATGAGGCTTGGTGGCACGATCACGCTGATACTCCTCGTGGCTGGAATCCTGTTCCTGCTGCGGTTGGAGCGTAAGGGGCGTGGCGGCAGTCAAACAGGAACTACACACACGAGCTCAGACTCGGGAATCGGCTCGGTCGGACCTTCCGACTCGGCACTTCAAACTGGTGGACTTCAGGCATGAGCATGCTCGGAATGCTGGCGACAACGAAGTTGGGCGAAGCGACCTCAGGGGGGGGCTTCTGGATGCCCGAGAGTGCTTCCACGGTGGCGCCGGAAGTTGATGGTGTCTTCTACTTCATCAACAACATCAATTACTTCTTCTTCGCCCTGTGCGTTGTGATTCTCGTGTGGTTCGCCATTCGATACCACGCCAAGCCATCGGAGCACGCTACGTTCACCAAGGATGCTCCGACGCACAACACGCCGCTTGAATTGACGTGGACAGCGATCCCATTGCTGTTGGTAGGCGTGATCTTCTGGCTTGGCATGGATGGCTTCCTCGAATTGAATGAGGCGCCAGAGGACTCCTATGAAGTTCAGGTCACCGCCCAGAAGTGGTCGTGGACCTTCCAGCATCCCGACTACGGTGTGACCGAGGCTGCTGAGTTGACCGTTCCACTTGGACGACCGGTGCGGTTGATCATGACTTCATCGGACGTGCTTCATAGCCTCTTCGTCCCTGCGTTTCGCGTGAAGAACGACGTCGTTCCCGGCCGGTATGCCAGCGTCTGGTTTGAGGCAACAACGCCGGGCCAATACCGCTTGTATTGCACCGAGTACTGCGGCAAGGATCACTCGAAGATGCTCGCTGTTGTCAATGTGCTTCCCGAGGACGAGTTTCAGACTCGCCTTGGAAAGCTTGCTCGTGAGTACGAGGACATCGCGGATCAGGACCTCCCCGAATACGCGATGGTTCGCCTCTATAACCGCTGCGCATCCTGCCACTCGCTGGATGGCAAGTCGGGGACCGGCCCATCCTTCAAGGGATTGTGGGACCGCACGAAGAGTGGATCGACTGTGTTCACGGATGGCAGCACACTCAAAGATCACATGGGGCCAGGCGGCGAGTTTGAAGTTCCCGAGAACTATCTCCGGGACTCGATTCTCAACCCTCGCCACTACATCGTGCAGAATTACGCGGCCACGATGCCGACCTTCAAGGGGCAGCTCAAAGAGCGTCAGATCGACGCGATGGTATTGATGCTCAAAAATCTGGACCGGCTCGTAGATGAGCAAGGCAACCCGCTTGAAAACCCGGATCTCTCCGGGGCGGATGTATCCACGGGAGTGACGAAATGACCGTGGAAGGGATGATGCAATGACGACCATGCACACGCCAGCGCTCGGGAACGACAACTACCTCACGCACTCGCGGGGATTTCTGTCGTGGATCCTGACGCTTGATCACAAGCGAATCGGCATCATGTATCTGGTGTCGGTGCTGACCTGCTTCCTGCTCGGCGGCATCTTTGCGTTGCTTGTCAGGACGCAGTTGCTGACGCCGGATGGTCTGATCATGGACCAGGATCAGTTCAATCAGGCATTCACGCTGCACGGCGGCATCATGGTGTTCCTGGTGATCATTCCGGGAATCCCGGCTGCGCTGGGCAACTTTGTGTTGCCCATTATGCTTGGTGCCAAGGACGTCGCGTTCCCCCGATTGAATCTGTTCTCGTATTGGCTCTGGATCGTTGGCGCCGTCTTCCTGGTGATCTCGATCTTTGCTGGCCTTGATACGGGTTGGACCTTCTATACGCCGTACAGCATCGATGAGAACTCCGCCATGGGCGGCGTGATTCCTGCGGTGACGGGCGCCTTCCTGCTTGGCTTCGCATCGATCTTTACCGGCATGAACTTCATCGTGACCATCCACCGGCTGCGTCCGGACGGCATGACGTGGTTCCGAATGCCGCTGTTCCTGTGGTCGCTCTATGCGACGGCGGTGATTCAGGTTCTGGCGACCCCGGTTCTCGGGATCACCTTGGCGCTGCTTGCTGTCGAGCGAGCCTTCGGGATCGGCATCTTCAACCCGGCCCTTGGGGGTGATCCGGTGCTCTTCCAGCACTTCTTCTGGTTCTACAGCCACCCGGCCGTGTACATCATGATTCTGCCCGCGATGGGCATCATCAGTGAAGTCATTGCGGTGCACAGTCACCGCCATATCTTCGGGTACAGCTTTATCGCCTGGAGCTCGATCGCCATCGCGATCTTCTCCTTCCTTGTCTGGGGCCACCACATGTTCACGTCCGGCCAGTCGCCGCTCATGAACGTGGTGTTCTCGTTCATTACGTTCAGCGTTGCGATTCCTTCCGCCGTCAAGGTCTTCAACTGGTTGGCCACGATGTACAAGGGGGCGATCAGCTGGAACACAACGATGCTCTACGGGATGGGCTTTATCTTCCTGTTCCTTATTGGCGGCCTGACAGGGCTCTACCTCGGAACGCTCGCAACCGACATCTACCTGCACGACACGTATTTCG
>CAZRBV010000027.1:0-37509 GCA_964598425.1 uncultured Isosphaeraceae bacterium
GCCTGGGGGAGATCGGGGGGGAAGCACCGATGGGGGGCAGGTGTGGGTGGTGGAGGGCGGCCGCTGATTGCCAGCCTATGAAGGGGCCAATGGGGCGTATGCACCTCGAAGGGGAGGTAGTCCCCGGAAAGGAGCCTTTCATGTTGATCGGATCGGCTTTGTGGATCATCGCTGTGGGGGCAGGCCCAACTCCAACGCAAGCACTGTTGACCGCGTGCGGCCGCAGTGATTGCACAGCCGCAGAAGTTCTGTCGCTCATCGAAGACGGCGCCGTTGTCCGGTCATTTGACGAGAATCTCAACACGCCCTTGCATCTGGCGGCCCGCTCCGTGGAGGACCCCGATGTTGTCCGGGTTCTTGTGGAGCATGGAGCGGCCCTGGAGGCCCGGGATGAGGATTGGTGGACCCCCCAGCGGCTGGCTGCAGGCATGGGGTCTCACCCACTCGTTCTGCAGGCGCTGCTGGAGTTCGGCGAGGACTCCCTGCTTCAAGAGGAAGGGGGGCTGCCGTCGCTTCTCCGGATGGCGGCGTTCAACAACGAAGACCCAGCCTGCATTTCCTGGCTGATCGATCAGGGCGTTGCAGTGGAAGGCGGCCCCTATCCATGGGAGGCCGCGGCCTCGCAATCCTCAACCAGTACGGCCACAGGCAAGGAGTATCAGCCGCACGAGTCGGCCCTCATGTGGGCGGCGGAGGCAGGGAACGACCGCGTGGTCGAGTTGCTGCTCGCTCGGGGCGCGGATCCCAACTGGGTGGCGGGTCCTTGCGGCGACACGCAGCGCAAGTGGGGTGATGAGACCACAATTTGGACGCCGCTCACGCTTGCCGCAATGTCGGCGGAGGATGCGGTCACGCTTGATCTTCTGCTCAACGCCGGCGCCGTGGTCGACCAGCCGAATTCACAGGGCCTGACGCCGCTGCAACTGGCAGCGGCGGCGTGCAATGAACAGGGCGTAACTCGGCTTCTGTCCGCAGGTGCTGACGCCAATGCCCGCGACTCATGGGGCATCACGCCCCTGATGCACGCTGCCGCATGCGGCGATGCCGCGGTGGTGGGCGTGCTTCTTGACGCCGGTGCTGAATGCCCACTTCACGACCGGGACGGCGATACAGCGATGTTTGTGGCTTGCAGGTGGGGCGACGCTTCATCCATTGATCGTTTGATTGCGGCCGGCGCGGATGTTGAAGCGCGTTTCAGAGAATCGATGTCTCCCGTAACGATTGCCGCTGGCCGCGACACAGCCGCTCCGCTTGCATCACTCCTGCGTGCTGGCGCCCGAGCGCAGCCTGTACCCAACGGCGACCACCCGTTGTGCGAGGTTGCCACGGCGGATGCCGCGACACTGCTGATCGAGTCCGGATGCCCCGTGAATGCGGCGGAGCCTGGCGGATGTGTTCCTCTGGTGGCGGCGGTCGAGCGTAATGATCCCGAGATCGTGCGGCTGCTTCTTGACGGCGGTGCCGATGTGAATGAGGTGGATGGGTTCTGCTCGACGCCGCTGCAGAACGCGATCGACGGTGGCTGGCCGGAGAACGGTGATGAGCAGCGAGAGGAAGCACGAATCTCAGTCATTCGGGCACTGCTTGAGGCAGGCGCTGACGTGCGCCGGTACATGTCGAGCGAACCACCGCTCATGGCCGCGCTCTCCTATGGGGCGCCGCCTCGAGTCATTGAGCTGCTGGTGAATGCGGGCGCACGCCCGCGTGCGCGATCCATCAAAGGGTCCGAACTCTCCCGCAGGCACCCTCATCTGTACGACCGCGAAGATGAGTACGAGGACTACGCCAAGCCCCACACGCTTGACCTGCTTCGTCACCTCGACCTTGCCGACGATGTGCGGGAAGCCTACGAGCGAGCGATTGGGGAACCATCGGAGCCCCAACTGACTGATCTCGATCGGGAGTTGGTGCGGGAATTGGTGAAGCTGTGTGCCGCGCGCCAATTGGACGAAGATGCCATCCGGTATGCAGTGGAGATGGGCGCTGATCCAAATGCCAGATACTCCAACGGACAAACCCTTCTCACCAGGTTTCTCGACAATGGACGTCGCCAGGCCGCGACCCGCTTACTTCGTGTCGCGGGCGCGCGGCCCGATCTCACGGACGACCAAGGCGACACGCCCTGCACGCTTGCAGCGCTCGCCTTCGACGATGCGCCGCGCGATGCCACCGTGGCGTTCTTCAAGCAACTCAATCTGCCATCATCGCCATGGAATAGCGTTGTCGATGCGTGCGAGGAGGCTTACTTCGTTCCTTCGGGCACCATGTGCGACGCGCTCGCTGAGGCGGTAGGACTTCCCGAGTGGCGAGTTGATCCGGTGGAATGGAGTCCTCCCACACTGATCCGATTGATCGAGGAGGATGGGCTCGAGTGTGCCCGTGCGCTGATCGCTCGCGGAGCCATGGCGCCGTTGTCTGACTATGAACGCGCATGGGTCCTCAACGCCGCGGTTCGTCGATTGGACGAATGGGGTTATGACCAGCAGTTCAGGGGTCTTCTTGATGCCATTCTGAACGCTGGGGCCGACCCGAACCTCTGGGTGTGCGATGAGGCGATGACGGATCCGTCAACCTCCTGTCTGCACGGCATTGGTGCGTGGTGGTCAGCCCGCCTGCCGCTGCCGATGGCAATCGAGTGGGCGATGGGGAACAGCGGCAGTGAATCCACCCTGCCGGTTGTGGAACTTCTGCTGACGGCGGGCGCGGATCCGGATCGGCGTGATGCGGGCGACGGGGCTGCCATCGAGTTAGCCGCGATGTTCGGAGATGACCCGGATCTCCTCGATCTGCTCCTGCGGCATTCCGACCGTCCGGTCGCTGATCTCGCGGTGGCGGCACTTCGGAAAAACGACATTCCTGTCATCCAGAAGCTCATGTCCCTCAGCGGAATGAGTGTGAATGCGTTGGTCGATGGGAATCGATCGCCTCTGCATGTGGCAGCCGGGGCTGGCAATCTGGCGGCCGTGGAGTACCTCGTTGGGCACGGCGCTGACGTCAACGCTTCCGATGCGGATGGCCGCACCGCCTTGATGCTTGCGTCTGCAACTGCGGACGTGAGGACGACGGCAGCGCTCCTGGCTCATGGCGTAGATGTGCATGCAGTCGACGTGACGGGGCGCGACGCCCTCTGGCACGCGCTGGAGTCTGGTGACCCGTTCTCTGATGGGCACAGCCGCCGGCGGTGCAGCACTGTGGTTGAGCACCTTCTTGAGGCGGGCGCCGTGCTGCACCCACATCACGCGTGGGCCATCAACTGGGATGATTCGATCGATGCGGACCCCCGCGCTCTGGACTGGGTCTGGTCGCTGTCGGAGTCCATGCACCGTGGCAACACAGTTGCTAGCAAGAAACCTACCCAAACAACGTCGCCACCACCGCCTGCGAGTGGATGAAGTTGTTGCCTCCGATTGGTCCGAACTCGCCGGCAGCGAAGAAGCCGGCGAGCGGGGGGTCGCTGAGGCGTTGCCGGACGATCGCGGTGTCATGGCCGACGCCGCCGAAGAGTTGCTGGCCTCGGCCATTGCACGTGACGAGGAATGATGCGAACGGCGGGTCGTGGAGCTGCTGCCCGTCGAGAAGCAACTGCAGGTCTTCGTGGGCGGCCTGCGCGTCGCGGAGATGAATCTGAATCGTCTGGCCGCGGCGGGGCAGTTCGCCGACTGCCAGCGCCTTCTTGCCGTCGTCCACGCCCAATACATTCCGGACAACGAAATCGCCACGCCCGAGCCGCTTCTTCCCTGCATCGATCGCGCGGCCGATGAGCAATCCGCCTGAGAGCAACTCACGCTCCTGCTCCGGTAGCTCGCCAAGCATGTCACGGACGACATCGAGCGCCGGGCGGCCGCTGAGCCCGGTGATCACGTTCCCGTCGCAGTCGGTCACAACAATCGGTGCGCCAACCGGACGGCACCCCTGGCTGACAATCGTTCGGACATCAATGTCGCCCGAGATTGTCAGGCCGATCGCACCAGCATCCTGCACGACATCGTCGAGAATGAGGCGATTGCATGAGGGTTGGGAAGCACCTGAGAGTAAGCCACCGGTGACCGGGACGGCGTGCCCGCCGCCGAGGCAGCCGCCAATCGCGGGGAGCATTCGGGTGGATGGGGTTGAGAAGGGATCGGCCAGAATGAGTACACACCGCGTATCGCTTGCGATGTCGAGTCGCGCGGCCAACGCTTCTGGCTGTGAGATAGGAACAGGATCCCATGAGGCCGTTCGCCACGGCGAGAGCCGAATGCGTCTGGGACCAGGGAATCGCATCGCCAGCGCAGACATGCCGCTGAGCCCCTCAAGCTCGCGCCCATCGCCCAGAACCGACTCCGCAGTTGCCGCCAACAGATGTCCCGGAACGAGCATGCGCCGCAGATCGTCACACGCTTGAGGCAGGGCAGCGGCGTGGTGGAAACTTGCCATGAGCAGAACGACATCGGGGCTTCGGCCACCGAGACCGTCATGCAGCGCGCCAGCTACTTCGTCTGCGGCGGTACGCGTGTCATGGTGCTCGCTGGTCGCCGAAACGGAACGCCACGCTTCGATGTCCCCGTGATGTGTTGTTGTCAGCACGGGGCTCATGGTACTCGGGGCACGCCTGTGATCGAAGACATCTTGGGTCGATCCCGTACCATGAGCGTCATCATGAGTGTTCAATCGACGATCGATGTGCAGGTCGCTGCAGACCAGTGCGTTCAGCTGGGCATCGCTGCGCTGCGGGAACTTCAGCGCTCTGACGGTCACTGGTGCGGACTCCTGCAGGGCGACTCGATTCTGGAGAGCGAGTATCTGTTGATGAAGTTCATCCTCGGTCAGGAGGACGAACCCCTTCGCGATGGATCTGGACGGGAGAAGCTTGAGCAGATCGCAGAAGGCCTGCGAAGGCAGCAGCGAGAAGACGGAACGTGGGGACAGTATCCCGGGGCGGCAATGGATCTGAGCGCCACGGTCAAGGGTTACTTCGCCCTCAAACTCATGGGTGACTCGCCTGAGGCCCCGCATATGCAGCGGGCGAGCGAGGCGATTCGGGCTGCCGGTGGTGCCGAACACATCAACACTTTCAGCAACTTCTATCTTGCTTGCCTCGGGCAGGTGTCGTGGAACGCGGTTCCCGCGATACCGCCTGAGATCATCTTTCTTCCACGGTGGTTTTACTTTCACCTCACGAAAGTGAGCGCGTGGACACGGACCATGATCCTGCCACTTGCACTCGTGACGACGCTGCGGCCGACGCGCGCATTGCCCGACCACCTTCGTATCGACGAGTTGTTCGTCGATGCAAGGGCTCGGCACCGACTTGGACAGACCGTGCAGGCGCCGTGGTTCTGGAAAACGTTCTTCGGAGCCATTGATCGGTCGCTCAAACTACTCCATCGCCTTGGCGGTAGCCCCGTGCGCGGCCTTGCCAGACGTCGGTGCCTGGATTGGATTCTTCAACGCGCCAGTCAGGACGGTGACGCAGCGACCGATGGCCTCGGCGCGATTTTTCCACCGATGGTGTACATCCAGATAGCGCTGTACGCGCTCGGTTGGAAACGAAGCGACCCTGTGATTCGACGCGCCGAAAAAGATCTTGATGACTTCCTCGTCGACAAGCAGGACAGCCGCGGCGACTTCATCATGATCCAGCCCTGTTTCAGCCCCGTTTGGGACACTGGCTATGCGCTCTATGCCCTGACCGAGTGCGGCCTGCGCGCCGGTGATCCCAGCGTAGATGCTGCCACGAAGTGGCTGCTCACCAAAGAGTGCACTTTTCGCGGCGATTGGGCGGATGCGGTCAATCTCCCGAGCGACGCGAGTGGCTGGTATTTCGAATACCACAACGCGTGGTACCCCGATGTCGATGACACGGCTCAGGTCGGCATGGCACTTCATCGAGCCGCTTCAGATCAGGGAATCGCAGCGGGGCGGCGGGGCGTCAAGTGGCTTCTTGCCATGCAGAATGACGACGGAGGGTGGGCGGCGTTTGACCGCACGAAGCACCGCCAGATCCTCGAGTACATCCCGTTCGCAGATCACAACGCCATGCAGGATCCCTCATGCCCAGACATCACCGGCCGCATTCTGGAGTGCCTTGCCTGGCACGGGTTCACAGTCCGGGATGAGGTCGTGAATCGGGCGATTCGGTACATCAAGTCCTGCCAGGCAGAGGATGGCGCGTGGATTGGACGATGGGGCGTGAATTATCTCTATGGCACATGGCAGGCGCTCCTCGGGCCGATTCGCTGCGGCGTGGATGTGCAAGAAGGCTGGGTGCAGCGGGCAGGGGAGTGGGTCAAGTCGTGCCAGCAGGCCGATGGGTCATTCGGCGAGACCGCAGACTCTTATATCGATCCCGCTCTCAAAGGGCGAGGTGTCAGTACCGCGAGCCAAACGGCCTGGGCTGCGATGACGATTGCTGAAGTCTTTGGCGGGCGCGACGCCGATGTCACCCGTGCCATTGAGTGGCTGTGCCGAGAGCAACTGGATGATGCCGCTGCCGCAGACGTGGAGCAGAATCCGGATGGTGATCCGGCTGGCTCGTGGCGAGAGCTGGAGTACACCGGCACGGGCTTTCCGCGCGTCTTTTACCTGCGATACCACATGTACCGTCTGTACTTCCCGCTGATGGCCGTTGCGAGGTGGCGGTCTTTGAACAGGACGGCCTAGCTGTTCAGAACGGCGCGGGCGACTCCAACCTCAGCACTTCACCGGCCTCAGGATGTTCAACCTGGAGCATCGTGGCGTGCAGGCACAGTCGGTCGGCAAGTTCCAGGCCCATTGGAGGCGCGTACAGATCATCGCCAAGGATGGGATGGCCGATGTGCAAGAGGTGCAATCGCAATTGATGGCTCCGCCCGGTGCGAGGAGTGAGCTCGAGCCGCGTTCGATCTCCGAGTCGTTCCTGTACACGCCATGCAGTCTCCGAGGGCTTGCCCCGGTCGAAGTCGATGCACTGCTTTGGCGGATTGTCGAGGTCCTTTCGGATAGGTGCCTTGATCACACCGGAATCTGCACCCGGCGACCCCAGCACGATGGCCTCATAGCGCTTCAAGGTCTGGCGTTCCTGAAACTGAATACTGAGGCTGCGATGTGTTTCTGCATCGAGCGCCAGCACGATGACTCCTGACGTGTCTCGATCCAGCCGGTGGACGATGCGAGCTCCTGGGAAGCGATCTTGAGCCCGGGACACGAGACAGTCGGCCTTCTCAGGGCCAATGCCGGGGACCGAGAGCATGGGTACGGGCTTATTGAATGCCACAATCCATCGATCGCTGTACAGAACCTCAGGAAGGCCAGGAGGCGGCGAAGGATGATTGGCGTGCTGTGGCATATGCGGCGGGTATCGTAAGGAACTTCTCATGCTGCGCCGACGATTCATCCTGCTGCTCGCTGCCTTCAGCTCAATCTGTGGTTGCGAGACGAAACGGGTGGAGTATCGAAAGCGACCTGCGTGGATGAGCATCATGGGGGGAGATCAACCGTCTGTTACGGTCCGCGAGGACGGCACTGAGGTCCACTGGATCGAAGATCGCTCAAGGGAACTGCAGGGGTTTGAGCAGACAATTGGCGGGGAGCACGTTCGGATCCGGACCGATCTCGAAGATGGGACCGTGGAACTCCGCACCGTTCTACCCATGCATCTTGTGGTCAACCTGCTTGAGTGCCTTCGTCGTAGCGAGTACCGCGTGATCTGGGAGCAACTCATTTCTGAGGAGCAGCGATCCTGGTACGAGGCGCAGGGAGACGGTGGCTATGACATGTTCTTGTCGTGGGCTCAGCATGAGCGTAAGGATCTCGCCACGCTACTCAACCGCATGCATGCGGGAAAGGTGTTCGGCGAAGTCATGATCTCGACCGGAGACGAGTTTGGCTCAGTCGGGCTGCACCCCAGCATCGCCTACGACTTCAAATTCAATGGAATCAATGTCGTTCGCGAAGATGGCGAGTGGAAGCTCGCCGACGTGTATTGATCCGCTGTTCAAACGCGTCGGCGTTCAGACTCCGGCTTCTTCGGGATCCGCAGGCGACTCGGCTTCCGGCAACGCGTCGGCTTCGAACGAAAGATGATCGTCCCCTTCGTTGTGGGTGACCTTGATCATCTGCCCCTCGCCATATTCGCCGGCCAAGAGCGACTCTGCGAGCGCGTCTTCGATGTACGTGCTGATTGCGCGACGGAGCGGCCTTGCGCCGAAGTCCGGGTTGTATCCCTTGTCGATAAGGAAGTCCTTGGCTTTGGGTCCGAGGGTCATGTCCATCTTCTTGTAGCGAAGCCGATCCACAACCTTGGCCAATTCCATATCGATGATGTGATACAGGTCTTCCTTGAGGAGCGGCCTGAAGACCACGGTGTCATCGAGCCGGTTGATGAATTCGGGCCGGAAGAACTTCTCGACTTCGCTCATGAGCGATGTGCGGATCTTCTCATAGTCCTGAATTTCCTCGCGCTTGCCGAAGCCGAACGATGACCCGCCCTTGATGAGATCACTGCCGATGTTGCTCGTCATGATCACAATGCAGTTCTTGAAGTCAACCTTGCGACCAAACGAATCGGTCAGTCGGCCTTCTTCCATGATCTGCAGCAGCATGTTGTAGACATCCGGGTGCGCCTTCTCGACTTCGTCGAGCAGCACGACAGCATAAGGCCGCCGGCGGATTTTCTCGGTGAGTTGTCCACCCTCTTCGTAGCCGACATATCCGGGAGGGGCGCCGACGAGACGTGAGACGGTGTGCTTCTCCATGTACTCGGACATGTCGAGATAGATCATCGCGTCTGGGTCGCCGAACATGAACTCGCTGAGCGCCTTGGCGAGCAGCGTCTTGCCGACGCCGGACGGTCCGACGAAGAGGAAACTGCCCATCGGTCGATTCGGATCCTTCAGACCGCTTCGAGCCTTGCGAATCGCGCGGGCGACCTGCTTGACGGCGTCATCTTGGCTGACGACCGTTTGGTGCAATTCTTCTTCCAACTTGAGGAGCCGCGCACTCTCTGCCTGTTCCAGACGGGTGAGCGGAACGCCTGTGATCTTGGACACGGTCTCAGCGATGACGTCGGCATCAACCGTGCCGACAACCTCACTCATGCGATCACGCCATTCGCGCTGCACAGTGTCCTTTTCGGCACGGGCCTTTTCGGCCTGGTCACGTAGATCGGCGGCCTTCTCGTAGTCGGCTGCCTTGACGGCTTCTTCCTTCTCGACAGTGAGCAGTTCGATTTTGGTTTCGAGATCAGCCAAGTCTGGCGGCTTGGTCATGGAACGCAGTCGCACCATCGCGCCAGCCTCATCGATGACGTCAAGTGACTTGTCGGGCTGAACCCGCGAAGGCATATACCGTGTCGAGAGTTCAACTGCTTCGGCGATGGCGCCGTCTGTGATGGTGATGCGGTGGTGTTCTTCGTACTTGATACGGAGGCCTTTGAGGATTTCGACGGTCTGTTCGGCACTTGGCGGCTCGACCGCGATGCTCTGGAACCGACGTTCAAGCGCCGAGTCCTTTTCGATGTACTTGCGGTACTCGTCGAAAGTGGTTGCGCCAATGCACTGAATCTCACCGCGGGAGAGAGCGGGCTTGAGCACGTTGGAGGCGTCGATCGCGCCTTCCGCGCCTCCGGCGCCGACGAGCGTATGGAGTTCGTCGATAAAGAGGATGACGTTCTTGGCCCGGCGGACTTCGTTCATGACCGCTTTGATGCGCTCTTCAAACTGACCGCGGTACTTCGTGCCAGCGACCATCATGGCGAGGTCCAGAACCACAACCCGCTGATCATGCAGCAGATCGGGCACATCTTTGTTGATGATTCGCTGCGCAAGCCCCTCGACGATCGCGGTCTTCCCGACACCTGCTTCGCCAAGAAGGACCGGATTGTTCTTCGTGCGGCGGCACAGAATCTGGACGAGCCGCTCGATTTCGCCCGTTCGACCGATGACCGGATCAAGCTCGCTGTTTCGAGCGAGTTCGGTGAGGTCACGGCCAAAGCTGTCGAGTGCCGGCGTCTTGCTCTTGCCTCGCCGGGGCGCGGCTGCTGGCGCTTCGCCGGGGCCCTCCTCAACTTCTTCCATGTCTTCGGGCTCGATGCCAGCCCCGAGCAGGTTCAGGACCTCTTCGCGGCCATCCTCGAGTTTCACGCCGAGGTTCATGAGTACCTGAGCGGCAACGCCGTCCTGCTCGCGCAGGAGCCCAAGCAGTAAGTGCTCCGTGCCGACGTAGTTATGGTTGAGGTGCCGTGCTTCTTCGATGGCGTACTCAAGCACTTTCTTGGCCCTGGGCGTCTGGGGGAGTTTGCCCATGGTCACCATTTCGGGCCCGCTCTTGACGAGTTTCTCGACCTCAAGTCGGACCTTACGGAGATCGATCTCCAGTGCCTTCAGTACGTTGGCACCGACTCCAGACCCCTCTTTGACCAGCCCAAGCAAAATGTGCTCGGTACCGATGTATTCGTGGTTGAAGCGTTGAGCTTCCTGATTCGCCAGTGCCATGACCTTTCGGGCGCGATCGGTGAGGCGTTCAAACATCGGAGGTCTCCGGGGTCAGGGGGGTAGTCGGGGCGGGATCGTCCCGCATCATCGATATCGGGATGATGCAACAGGCGTTCCAGTCTATTCCGAAACTGTCGTTCGTTGGGGCGATTGGGCCTGCCAAGGTTGGGGGAATCGTGCCAGCAGGTGCCAATAGTGGGGAATCAGGTCGCTGTGGGAGGCTCTGCCAACCCGCTCATCGAGGCGACCGGGCCGAGAATCCCGTCCACCAGCCGCCCGTCCCGATCTGCCCGATCGGCGATTTGCTGGTCGTGTGTCACCATCACGATGGTGAGCCCCTCCCGATGGGCTTCGGCAAGCAAGTCGAGGATTTCCTCACCGGTGTGGGCATCGAGGTTTCCTGTTGGCTCATCGGCCAGCAGAATCTGTGGGTCATTGGCGAGTGCCCGAGCAATGGCCGTCCGTTGCCGCTCGCCGCCAGAGAGCTCCCGAGGGCGATGATGAAGCCTGTGGGAGAGCCCGAAGCGATCGAGCAGCTCGCGCACGCGTCTGCGAGCTGGCCCGCCACCAATTCCCCCAGGGACAAGCCCAGGCAACATCGCATTCTCAAGCACCGTGAGTTCGGGGAGCAGGTGATAGAACTGGAAGACAAAGCCGACGGTGCGGGCTCGGTAGCGGTCGAGTGATCGCGTCGAACGATTCGCGAGTGGGCGACCCTCGTACAGGATGTCGCCACCGCCCGGGTCTGGGCGATCGAGACCGCCGAGCAGATGCAACAGCGTGCTTTTGCCAGAGCCGCTGCTCCCAAGGATGGCAAGCCACTCTCCGGGTTCAACTGCCAGCGAGCATCCCTTCAACACCGGAACATCGACATGACCCAGACGATATGTCTTGTGGAGATCGCATGCTTCCAGTGCTGGGCTACTCATATCGAAGTGCTCCAACCGGATCGATGTCGGCTGCGCGTGCGGCGGGGATCGCAGCTGCGACAACACTGCAGATCACCGCGCCGAGCGCGGTGATCCAGGCACTGGGCCAGTCCACGGCGTCGGGCACATCTGTGAAGTAATACACCGACGGATCCCACAAAACGATCCCGCCTGAGTTGCGAATGAGTAACTCGCCGACTCCCAATCCCGCGAGAACAATCGCCGTGAGTATCCCCAGCAGCAGCGGGAGGAGTCGTCCGCTCCGGAACTGCAGTGCGGTCCAAAGAAGAACCCCACCAGCGCACGCCAGCATTGCGATGCCAAGCCACAGCGGTGGTTGCGACATGTTCTCGTGGATCGCGGCCATGTTGGTGGTGACCAACCAACCGAGACCGATTCCGGCAAGTGCGCCGAAGACTCCGACGAAAAGTCCGTACAGAAGGAAGATCCACACGATTCCCATCCGTGAGGCTCCAACACTTCGCAAGATGCCGATGTCACGTGTTTTCTCATAGACAATCGCCCAGAAAATCGCCACGATCAATGCCCCGCACACGAGGTACACGATTGAAAAGAGCGTTCGCATCAGCTCCCGCTCTTTCTCGACCGGCCCGATGAACGAAGCGTTCTGTTCTTCCCAGGTGAGAATCCTGAGGCCGGGATCGCGGTCCAGCCGCGGAACGGCTCGATGCGCTTCGGCAGATGCGGACTCAAACTCGGTGTAGGTCGTATGGACGAGTTCTCTCAGCTGGATGGGATCAATGCCATCCTTCCCGCGGACGAGAATCATGGTTGCCTTGGCGGGGACCGTTCCAACGACCTGCGTCGGATCATCGGGGCTCACGATTTCGGCAGCGTCCAGATTGGTCAAGTCCTGAACGATGTTGAGAGGAACCATGATTCGAGTCTGATCAATGAGAAACACGCCGCTGGCGAACTCATTCGCAAAGGGAAGAATGATGCTCTTGGGATCGAGCAGCCCGCCTCGGCTGTCAATCGGAAGGGTAGTCAGGGTCGCTTCATGGTTAGGCATCCACCAGTACCCACCACCAGAGATGGCGTAGTCGCCGGTCTTCGTTCGTTCGTTTGCTTTGGATACGTGCAAACCACTGACGATTGCCGGTTTGCCATCACGCTTGAGTGATCGGCCTTCCTCAACGACAACAGTGCCGTTGCTCAACCTCGCATCGGATGAGTCGAGTTCGCTCATGGCATCGTCGCCGATGACCGCCCGAAGCTGATCGGGATGCCAGGCAAGGTGGAGCAATCTCCTGGTGAGGCTCTCAACGCTTTCCCTCTCGGCAAGGTTTTCGAGAACCGACGGGCTTGCGCCTTCGGTTTCTTCGGGAGCAGAGAGTTGCAGGAGCCGAATGCGGGCCGCGAGATCGAGACTGGCCACCAACCCCGGCCCGCGGTCCTGCAGAACATCCCACCGCATACTGGCAGCCGTATCAGCTGGAACCTGCGTCCACTTGAGCGTGTTCGCAAAGCCGGTGACTTGCGAGAATGACTCCGGTTCGATTCCCCAAATCTGAACCTGCTCACTCTCTTTGGCATCGCCAGCCGGATAGGGCATGCGGAGTAGCCCCCAGGTATCGACGACTGGCGTGGCGGCTTTGACATCCGCTTTGGCCTGAAGTTGGGCAATCAGGTTTTCGTAGTACGGGATGCCTCGTATGGGATAGGTGATAACCACATCGCCCATCAGCGTCTGTCCCGACGACCGGATCATGTCGAGGAATCCAGTCATGACAGAGATCACGACGATGACGAGGGCGACGCACAATGCCACCGCAGCGACTGCAAGGAGCGGGATCATCCGCGTCATGAGGTATCGGCTGGTAAGAAGTGGTTGATACATTCGGTAGGTTGTGGATGGTAGCAGTGGCCCCGCTGAGGAATGTAGGCGGCTTGTCGGAGCGACGAGGGCGAAACCCCAGTTGCTCTCTGTCACGCCAGCGGTTCCGGGCGATCGGACCGGCGTCCACCAAGCGGTTGGCTCAAGTCGTTGCAGTTGGATTTCGGGGATCTGCAGAAGCGTCGAGGTCGATGCTGGAGATGCCGTTCTGGCTATGGCTTCCGTCCGTGCCGCTCGGCTGTCAGTAGTGGCTTTGCGATCGATTGCACGAGTTCACATGGTGCACCGATATCCACAGTGTGTATGTCGCCTGTCCATCGGACGGACTCCTGCTCAAGAAACCCAAGTTTCCAGCCAGCAAACGTCGCAGTGGCGTCGGCCCGTACAGCTGCGCCCAGCGGACATCCCGTGTCGGCATCGAGCCCCGAAGGAATGTCAATTGCCAGCACCCGCGCTTCGGTGTTGTTGATTGACTCAATCAACTCTTTGATGTCACCTTCAACCTCGCGGTCGAGGCCAGTCCCGAGCAGCGCGTCGATCACCAGATCTGGACGCTGGACCTCTGACCACGGCACAACGCGAATGGGCATACGGCCAACAACAGCAGCGTTGAGAGCCGCATCACTGCCTTCGCCTGGCGGGCCCGTCGATGAAACAGAAATGTCGCAGCCAGCATTGTGGAGGTGCCGAGCCATCGCCCAGCCATCGCCACCGTTGTTTCCCGGGCCACAGGCGATATGGATGCGCGCCCGAGCTCGCGTCATCTGAAGCGCAATATCGGCTGCCCCCCGGGCAGCGTTTTCCATGAGTACGATGCCTGGTAAGCCGTACTCCTCGATCGCCAGGAGATCGAGTTGCCTGGATGTTGCGCGATCCATGACGTACAGGCGATCGGATTCGATCAGGGTCATGTGGTTGATGGTAGCGAGGTGGCCTGGTGTGGCCGAGTACACTCAGTCCCAAATGTCGACCCTCTCCATCCTATCTATCGTCCTTGCTGTCCCCGCTGTCGGCGGCGTGATCTGGTGGATACTCGTGACGGTTCGCCTCGGTCGAATGCTTTCGACGGGGCTCTCGCTCAAACGTGGTCTCGAAGGCATGCCGAAGGCTGAGCCGTTGTCGGTCGTGATACCGGCCCACAATGAAGAGCGAGTCATCGGCCGCTGTATTGACTCGATCCTGAATCAGGATGTTGACGGCCTGGAAGTCATTGTGGTGGCCGATCGCTGCACAGATGGCACGGAGTCGATCGTCGAGGAGCGTGCTGCTCTCGATTCGCGGCTGCTGCTGATTCGCAATAGGGAGTGTCCTCCAAGCTGGGCGGGCAAGTGCAATGCGGCCCGGATTGGTGCGGATCATGCGACGGGCGACTGGCTCGCATTCATTGATGCAGATACCAATGCAGAGCCCCAACTTCTTCGGGCGGCGCTCAACGAAGCGCAGTGCCGACACACTGGTTTACTAAGCCTGCTCACGGATCTTGAATGTACGCAATGGTTCGAGCGGTCAACGCAGCCCGTTGCCATGATGGCGCTGCTATCGATGTTTCCTCCAGATGCCGTGAATCGTGATGATCGCGGAAGGACATTCGCGAACGGCCAGTTCATGCTGTTTGATCGTGACTGGTACGACAAGATCGGCGGGCACGTGTCAGTCAAGGATGACCTGCTCGAGGACATCGCCTTTGCCGGCCAGATGAAGGCGGCCGGTGGCCGCGTCAATGTGCTTCGTGCGGATGGGCTGCTGTCCTGTTCAATGTATGGCGATCGCGAGGCTTTCATGCGAGGTTGGATGCGGATCTTTCTGGAGGCTACGAAGCGGCGTCCGCGAACACTTCGCAAGCATGCATTGCGCCAGCTGATGCTTGGCTGGCTGCTTCCGATTTGCAGCATCACCGCCATTGTCATAGGCCTTGCCGCAGGCAGCCCTTGGGGCGGCTTTGCTGTGTTGGCCGGCGGTCTCTCGTTGTTGCAACAACTGGGCGCATTGTGCTGGACCTGGCACATTGGCCGCCAGCCCATGTGGTCGGTGCTCCTGTACCCAATCGGTACCTGGAATGTGTACCGCGTGATGAGATGGGCAGAGAAGGCGTTGCAATCAGGAGAACCGATCAGGTGGGGTGGCCGGGAGTATGTACTCGAACCGAAGGAGTAGCTCGCTCCTGTCTACTCGAGCCCTTCCTTCCACTCCTGAACACGATCAACATCGGTCATCACATAGGACAGCGGTGTCACGGTGACGCATCCTTCCCTGATGACATCGACATCCGAACCTTTCGTCGTACTGGTGAACTGCATGCCTTCGCCCGCAGCCCAGTAGTAGACCTGCCCTGCGGGGCTCACTCGCCTCTCGAAACCCTCGAGAAGTGGCGCTGCATTCATGCCGACGACCTTGATCGGCGGAATCGGCGCATTGGCAGATTCGATCGGAGGAAGATTGACATTGAGTACTTCGTGTGGAGTCAGCGGACGCATCGCAAGAATGCGGTCAATGACCACACGCGCTATCGCGGCAGCTCGATCCCAATAAATATTCGTCCGATCTCGCAGATAGAGGCTGACAGCGATGGACGGAACGCCGAGAAACGCGGACTCGATGGCTGCAGCGACCGTTCCCGAATACAGAATATTGATGCCGACGTTGGCACCACTGTTCATGCCGCTGATGGTGAGATCTGGCCGCTCTGACTCACCGAAGTGCTCGGGCCAAAGCGACCTGATGGCAAGCTTGACGCAGTCGGCCGGCCTGCCGTCAACTGCCATACCCTGGAAGTCCGGAGTCACTTGAACCGGTTCAACCATGAGCGGGTCCGTATAGGTAATGCCGTGACCAGCCGCGCTTTGAACCGTCAAAGGCGCTGCAGTCCAAGTCTCACCGAGGTCCGAGATCGCCGAGTGCAGCGATACGATTCCGGGCGCGTGTATTCCATCGTCGTTGGTCAGGAGGATTCGCATGCCGGCCATTCTATGTGAGTCTTATCGGTACACGAGATTGAATGGAATCGAAATGGTCTTCTCGTCTTCAAGCGCTTTGAGTTTCTCGCCTTCGGCCCTCCATCCGAACAGCGAGGTCACGACTTTACTCTCGTACCCGCTCGCGAGCTTTCCGGGCTCCCAAAACGGTTTCTTCGTCTTTGGATTGACTCGTTCGATCCACACCCTTGCAACCTTGCCATCGGCGCCAAAGTCAAGCAAGACGGTCATATAGACAACATTGCGAAACTGCATCTCCTCGAACGCCGTCAGAGAGAGATTGCGCGTGTTGACTGTCAGCCCTTCTGCTGCCACCGGGCCTCCCCACTTCTTGACATTGACCTGCGTCTTGGTGGTGGCGTGGGATTGCCGCTTGCTTGGCTGGTCGACCGGAGGGAGATCGTCGGCGCCTGGCTGTGATGTGCCTGGAGTTGGTGCAGGGGGGCCTGTGGTGGGGGCTTGATCACCGGATGGAGTTTGCTCCGGGACCGGCTTCTCGGATGGCGAAGGCTGCGCCTGGGGCTGCTGCTCGTTTGGCTTGGCGGGCCGTGTCGGGGAGGCCTTCGGCTGCTCCACAGGCTCTTCCGCCTCACCGTCTGAATTGGTATCAGAACTCTTGGGCAAGGCGTCATCAGGTACGTCGGGGAGGGGTTGGGTTTCTGGTCTGGCCTGATGCGGGGCCGTGTCCTCTTCGGGCTGCGGTTCGTCCCGCGGCTGCGGCTCCGGATTCGTGGGTGTCTGGGGTTTGGTTGGCTGTGAGGTGGGCGGTGCTGGCGATCCACCGCCACCGGTATCGCCGCCTCCCATGTCAAACCGAGCCTGCTCCAGTTCAGCGAGCCTTGCCATGTGCTCCTGATACTGCTCGTAGCCAATCCAGGTGAGTGTTGATGCTTCAGAGTTCTCGATGCCCAGCTTGACCTCGGGCTCATCTTCAGGATCGGGTTCGAAGGTAGGGGGGCGAACAGCGTCTTCTGCGGGGGATGCATCACGGCCCATTTGCAGGTCAGCGGTAAGCCCAGGCACAATGACGAGGGCGTTCACGAGCAATGACACCACGATACCGACTCCGAGTCTTGTTTCCTCGGATTTCACGATCCACCAGCCTGGCCGACGAGTTTGATATCGATCCCAGCATTGTGCAGTCGATCCCACGCGGCAGTCAGAAGCGGCCCGCGATCAATGGCACCAGCGCCGTCTTCGAGAACGAGATAGATGACGGTATCCGGCTCACCTGCGCGAGCCTGTTCAATTGCGGCGAGCATTTCGTCCAGCCCGGTCTCTGTCTGCCCAACATAGATCGTTCCGTCGAGCCTGAGCGTGACAGCAAGCGCCGGGACTGGTTCTGTAGATTCCCCCGAGGCATAGGACTCAAGCGGCACGGGAAGCATGTCTACGCGGACCATGAGCACCATGGCGTATACGAAGAATGTGAGGATGAGAAACACGACATCGATCAGGGGCATCAATTCGATGCGCATGTCCGGATCAGTTCGTCGAAATCGCAGCACGGATCAATCCTCAGCCGCTTCGACTCCACTGCCGGGACCGATGCCGAGTTGAATCTCGGCAAGCGCCGTCGTGACGTCGGTGGCGAAGGCGAAGATACGATCGAGCCCCGTGGCGATCATTGCCGACCAGATCGTGTCCGTAACGCCACAAATCAAGAGCCTGCGGTCAGTCATCTCAAGAAGTTTCCGTACCCGGAGAAGGCTGCCGAGGTTGGATGAGTTGACCGAGTTCACCTGGGCCAGATCGATGATGATGTTCGGCACACCCGAGTCGCCATCATGGCGGATGCCGTCGATGCGATCGACGAGCTGGTCCATGTCCTCCGAGAACAGCGGTTCGTCGGAAAGCTCGGCGATGGTAATCGTGTCGGACCAGGATTTGATCGGCATGTCCTGTAAACCCTCCCGTTGCGGTTGTGCAATGGTACACGCAGGCCTATTGGTTCCGGGTCAGAACCTGCGATTCGGATCAGGATTCATCCTCAATCTTGGCTGCTGCGATGACGCGATCGCCCGCCTTCAGATTGACGAGGCGAACACCCTGCGTGTTGCGACCGATCTTGCTGATCGAATCGGCGGGGATCCTGACAAGCATGCCGCTTTCGCTGGCCAGCACCATACCATCGGCATCATGGACATTTCGGATGGTCACCACATGGCCATTCCGACCTTCAGTGCGAATGTCACGCCTTCCTTTGCCGCCACGCGATTGTGGCCTCGTGGAACCATCTTCGGAGTGGACCAGATACTCGGCCATGGGCGTTCGCTTGCCGTAGCCGTTGGCGGTCACCGTCAGCAGATCGGCATCGTCATCAACCCGCACGAGGCCGACGACTTCATCGCCCGTCTTCAGATCAATACCTTTGACTCCGGCAGCAACTCGTCCCATGACCCGAGCGTCCGATTCATTGAACCGAATGGACATGCCGGTGGAAGTTGCGAGCAGAATGTGGTGGTCGCCGCTTGTGTGGACTACGCCGACGAGATCATCTTGGTCGCGGAGATTGATTGCATTGATGCCGGCCACATTGACGTTGCGATAATCCCGCAGTGCCGTTCGCTTGACCTTGCCCTGCCGAGTTGCGAAGAGCAGGAAATCCTCGCCCTTTTCGAAGTCGTCGATGGGCAGGCACGTGACCACTTGTTCTCCATCGCGGAGCCGCACCAGATTGACGATGGCGCGGCCTTTTCCTGTGCGGGAGCCTTCCGGCACCTGCCAGACCTTGAGTTTGAAAACCCGGCCCAGATTCGTGAAACAGAGAAGGTCGGCGTGCGAGTTGGCGGTAAAGAGCAGCTCAGTGAAATCGTCTTCTTCGATTTTTCCGCTCTTGACGCCACGTCCGCCACGCCCCTGTTCGCGGTAGGTGTCGGTCGGGAGCCGCTTGATATAGCCGCGATGCGTGACGGTGACGACAACATGGTGTTCCGGGATGAGATCGCCGATGTTGTAGTCGTCGGCCTCGCTCTCCTCGATACGGGTCTGTCGCTCCGTTCCGTAGGCGTCTCGGATGTCGACGCAATCTTCTCGAATGATGTCCAGAATGCGCTGCTCATCGGAGAGGATGAGCTCGTACTCCTCGATCTTCTCGACAAGTCCGGCGTAGTCGGCCACGAGTTTTTCGATTTCCAGTCCGGTCAGCTGAATGAGCCGCATGGCGCCGATGGCTTCGGCCTGGACGCGTGAGAGCGCAGTGCCATCTTCGCTGCCGCACTGCTGCATCAACATCGACGGGATGCTCGCGGCGTACGGGTGATCTGATGCGATACGGAATCGCCGCTCCATCAGCTTTCCGATCGCCTCTTCACGCGTTCGGCTGCTGCGGATGAGGGTGATAACTTCGTCAATATCGCACACGGCCAGGATCAGCCCTTCCAGCCGATGGGCCTGCTTCTTCGCTTCTCGCAGAAGATGCTCAGTCCGCCGCCGCACGACATCGCGGCGATGGTCGATAAAGCAATCGATCAACTGTCGCAAGCCCATGGTTCGCGGTCGCCCGCGATCGAGCGCGATGTTGATGATGGAGACGGTGCTCTGCAGCGGGGTGAATTGATAGAGTTGCCGCTCGACAATCTCCGGGTCGGCACCGCGTTTGAGCTGCACCACGATGCGGGTGCGGTGTTTCTTCCCGGAGAAATTTTTGATGTCCGCGATGCCTTGAATCCGGTCGGCCTTCGCGGCATCGACCATCTTGTCAATCAGATTGTTCTGGACGACCTGGTACGGGATCTCCGTGATGACCAGGCATTCACGTCCCTTGATGGTCTCGTGATGGAGTTCACCCCGTACGATGACGCGGCCCCTGCCGGAGGCGTAGGCGTCGGCGATTCCTCGACGACCGACGATCGTGCCGCCGGTCGGAAAGTCCGGCCCTGGAATGATCTCGAGCAGCCCGGTGAGATCGATTGAAGGGTCGTCGATGGTTGCGATGATGCCGTTGCACACTTCGGTGACGTTGTGCGGTGGCATCGAGCACGACATTCCGACTGCAATGCCGCTGGAACCATTGATGAGCAGATTGGGAAATCGCGCAGGGAGCACGGTCGGTTCTGAGCGTGTTTCGTCGTAGTTGGCGATGTACTCGACGGTGTCGAGTTTGATATCCGAGAGCATTTCCGCCGCGGCGTTTGTGAGCCGGGCTTCGGTGTATCGCATTGCGGCGGGGGGATCGCCATCGATCGAACCGAAGTTGCCCTGCTTGTCGATGAGCGGCACGCGCATCTTCCAATCCTGACCCATGTTGACGAGGGTCGGATAGATGACTGACTCACCATGCGGATGGTAGTTGCCTGACGTGTCGCCCGAAATCTTGGCGCACTTGCGATGCTTGCGTCCGGGAGAGAGGTTGAGGTCATGCATGGCGACGAGGATGCGCCGCTGCGAAGGCTTCAGCCCGTCTCGGACATCGGGCAACGCGCGGTCCGTAATCGTCGACATCGCGTAGGTGAGATAGCTGTCGTGCAGTTCCTGATCGACCCGCTGCTCGATTACGTGGCCGATGTTGTCCGGCTGCGAAGGGTTGTCGTCCGAAGTTTCGGGACGCTCTGCGTCGCTCATGGATGGGCTTCCTCAGACGCGGTGAAGGCTCCCGGCTTCACTGCGTGACCGTGTCTCCGCATTGTATTGGAAACGCCGCCCTCAGTCGGGCTGCGCGGCCTCTGCGAAGAGCAGGAATTCACGGTTTCCTCGTGCGCCGCCGCGACTGCTCTTGCCGCCGCGAACGGGCGAAATGGTCGTGCCGAGCGAGCGCAACCCCATGCCGTCGAGGAGGGCCAGAACAGCTTCGAGCATGGTCTGAGCGATTTCATCGCTGAGCCGCCCGTCCCGGAGATGTTCACGTCGCTGGTCGGCGTCCAGTTCATAGTGGGGCTTGACGAGCGATACGATCCGACCTCCTCGCGCGAGCCACTTCATTGCAGCAGGCAGGGCGTGTCGTTGGGGAGTCCAGCCCAGATCGACCACGACCAGATCGACGCCCTGCTCCGGGGGCGCCGCGTGCAGCGCATTGGTTCGCTCCATGACCTCGACGCGGGGGTCCTGACGGAGCTTCCAGGCGAGGATTCCGTAGCCGGTATCGACTGAAGTGACCGATTGGGCGCCGCGACGCAGCAAGCAGTCTGTAAAGCCGCCGACATTGCATCCAAGGTCGGCGCATCGCATGGCGGTTACGTCGATCGAGAAGTGTTGCAGCGCGTGTTGGAGTTTCGCGCCTGCGCGGGAGACAAGTGGTGGATCGGCGGGGGGTTCTGTGGAGGGGTCTGTGGGTGGGGGCGTACTCACGCCTGACTGCTCGCGACTCCCACCAGTGCGATGCCAGCCTGATTGCATGCTTCGATGACCTTGGGGCGATCGATCAGAATGACGCGCCCAGCGCCAACAGCAATGCAACCACAGCCTGCAGCAGAGAGTCTTGCAACTGTATCAATGCCGATGGTTGGCACATCGGCACGGCGGTCATGGTCATCAGCGGATGTTTTCAGAAGTGTCCATCCCGATGCGCGGCACAGCGTTCCCGTCCGTCCGATCATGCTGTCAGTTCCTTCAACGGCTTCGACTGCAATGACATCTCCCTCACGCACAGTAAGGGCCTGCCCGATGCCCATATCGGTGAGGTTGTGAAGCAACGGCCAGCCGAAAGCAATGTCCTGCTGCTGCAGGGTGCTTGGCGAAGTGGAGCCGAGCGTTCCCTCGGTTGCAAGGTGATCCGGGATGTGTGTCGTTGAGTCGATGAGTGTGACTCCGCCTCGTTGAAGTTCCTCGGCGACCGCCGCCAGGACGGCGCGGTCTCTGCGGTCGTGTCGAAGCCGACGATACCACAGCCGGATGGCTCTCCAGTCCGGCAGGTCGCGGATCATCCGAAACGGGTCGTGCATGCGTGTCTTGGCGACGCGTCCGACCATGACCGCATCGACCACATCCCAGCGGCGAAGTCTACGGAGCCAGCCACCGGGTCGATACAGGCTGACTTCAGACCACTTGGTGCAGAGGTTGCGAAGTTCGGGGTCGGCATGTCCCCGAAACGCCACGCATGCGACGTCGAGCCCGGCGTCGCGCATTCCCCGGGCGACGAGAACCGGCAATTGGCCTTCTCCCGCGATCAGTCCGATGGTGGCAGGCATACGCGCAGGCTAGCGAAGGTCAATCGGGCCCGGAGGGAACCATCCGAGCGGGGTCTACAAGCCCGCCTGGCGTACGAATCAGCCGCTTCACAGCCGCGATGCCATCGTCTTCGACAAAAAACAGATCACGTGCCGAAGCGCGGACGAATCGATGGTGGACCAGATCGTCGATCATGAGTAGCAAGGAGTTCATCGCGCCATCGATATTGACCAGGCCGATTGGTGACCCGTGTTCGGCCAACTGCCGCCCAACGAGGGCTTCGAAGAACTCTTCCAGCGTTCCGAGTCCTCCGGGAAGCACAAGCACGCCGTCGGCCAATTCAAGCAGTCGTCGGCGGCGTTCCCGCATCGTGTCATAGACCTCCAACTCGTCGCAATCGCACGATGCCTGTTCCAGTTCGACAAGTCTGCGTGTGGTGACACCGATGAGCCGCCCACCCTCAGCCTTGCAGCCCCGGGCCAGCGCGCCCATCAAACCGATGCTCCCACCCCCGTAGACCACGGTGACGCCATGGGATGCCAGCGCCCGACCGACAGCTTCGGCGGCGTCGTGCAGACGTTTCGAGGCACGAGTGGATGAACTGCAATAGACCGTGATGTGTTCCATGGATGCTCAGGGTATCTCGGCGGGTGACTGGCTGCGGAGCCCCGAGTCGGGCATCATGGGCGCGTGGTCACCCTCGTACTGCTTCTGCTTCTTGGCGCGTTTCTTGTCGGATTGGCACTGACGGCCATGTTGTGCCGGGTTGGCCGTCGCATGGGAACGCTTGATACGCCCGGCGGTGCTGGCGACCTCAAGCAACTTCGGGATGTTCCCAACATCGGTGGAATGGCGATCGCGTGGCCGCTCATCGGGGCTCTGCTGGCAGCAGGGCTGCTGGTGATGCTTCTGCCGCAGTTACTGGTCAGCTTCGTTCCGGCAACCGAGCCGTGGATGCCTCGCCTTGAGGAAACAGCACCAGTAGCCGTTGCGTTCGCCGCTGCCCTGCTCGTTCTTCATGTCGCTGGCGTTTGCGATGATCGGCGCGAACTCGGTCCATGGTCCAAGCTCGGCATTCAGATCTTTGTCGCAGGTGTTCTGGCGGCCGTCTGTGACATTCGCATGCTGCAGCAACTTGATGGTGTTGCTGGTACAGGAACGGTTCTGAGTGTGGTCGCGAGCATCATCTGGATGGTCGCAATCATCAACGCCATGAACTTCCTGGACAACATGGATGGGCTGACCGCCGGCGTCACCGTCGTTGCCGGCGGGCTGCTGCTCGTGACTTCACTTGTGTCACAGCAGTGGTTTGTCGCGGGCACGCTGGCCGTTCTTGTTGGTGCAACGGCTGGATTCCTTGTATTCAATCTTCCGCCTGCGAGAATATTCATGGGCGATGGCGGCTCGATGGTGATCGGCCTCGCACTTGCGGTTCTGACAATTCGCACGACCTATGTTGAGACCGTGCCGGACGCTGGTGGGGTCATTGGAACGGCGTGGTATGGGGTTCTCATGCCAATCGCGGTGTTGGCGATTCCGATCTACGACCTGGCGAGCGTGACGTGGATCAGACTCCGACAGGGGCGCAGTCCGTTCGCGGGGGACCACCAGCACTTTTCGCACCGGCTGGTGGAGTTGGGGCTCTCGCCGCGTCGAGCGGTCTTCGTGATCTGGTGCCTTGCGGCTGTTACGGGCATCGTCGGAATGCTCTTGCCGAGCCTTGTTCCCTGGCAGGCTGCCATGGCCGGCACGCTCGTCGTGATGGTGGTGGTTGTACTTGCAGTGCTGGAATCAGGAGTGCGGCGGTGACGCTCTCTTCGGTGTCTCGCGCAGCGGCCGTTCTGATAGCCGCTCTTGCTTCGGCTCGCTGTCTCGTCGTGCTGATTCCGGAAACGTGGTTCGATGTGGATCCCGTGCTTGATCCGAACCCCGCGATTGGCCTTGCGCCCCACTGGCTCATGCTGGTGGACGCACTGCTTCTGTTCGCAGCATCGGTTGGCCTCGTGTGTGAGGGGGCGATGCGACGCGGCGGTTCGATGGCGAGCGTGATCTTGTGGGTCGTACCGATTCCATTCTGTGTGAGCTGGGCCCTGATTGGCGGTCACCATGGGCAGGTCGTTCTTCCGTGGATGGCGGGAATGACGGCGGCGATGGCGCTCTCCCTTCTGTGCCGCGATCCACAGGCGGGTCGAGCTGTTGTCGCGATTCTGGTGGCAGTGGCTGCGCCGATTGCGCTTCGGGCTTTGGCGCAGTGGGGATGGGATAACCCCGACACAGCCGCGTGGTTCATGCAAAACCGCGACGAGGCGTTGGCCCTGATGGGGCTCGATCCGGGCTCATCCGCCGCGCAGGTGTATGAGCGCCGGCTGCTTGAGGGCACACCGAGCGCGTGGTTTACAAGCGCCAATCTGTTGGCGACGGTCATGGCTGCATGCGCCATTGTGTTTGCTGGCTTGACCTTTGCCGCCCACCGACAGGGGCGGACAGCCTGGGTGGGCGGTCCGCTCTTTGTGGCGTGCCTCATTTCGGCTGGCATCGTCGGATTCAGCGGATCTCTGGCCGGGTTGCTGCTGCTGATTGCAGGTGTCTTGCTGGCAGCGATCGGGTTTCGATGCAAGTCGATCCGAGCATGGGGGGGGTGGATTGCAATCACGATGATTGGTCTGGCTGCCATGGCCCCGATCGCCGCGTGGGGATTGAATGCAGTCGGCGGCGATCAGGCGGCGGCGATTCCCGGCGCTCGCTCGATGTTGATCAGATGGCAATACGACATCGGCGCGGCGCGATTGATTGCGGAGGCTCCACTTGAAGGCGTTGGCCCAGCCGGTTTTCAGGACGCCTATGCCTCGGTACGGGTTCCCGGCGCTCCTGAGGAAATCGCTTCCCCGCACTCGATGATGCTTGGGTGGACATCGACCATTGGAGTCATTGGTCTCAGTTGGGTGGCGCTGGTCCTGGTGCTGATGTGGCGAGCAGGCAATTCTCGAAGCGAAGAAGACGAACCGCCTTCAAGGCTGTGGGGTGTTGCTGCCGTGGTCGGCGCACTGTTGGCGATCATTCCATCGGCAATGGTGACCTGCCAGGAATGGAGCGGCTTGGACGAAGCGTCTCAATTCGTTCGAGTATCAGGGTGGCCCCTGATGATTCTGCTGGCGTGGCTCTCGTGGCGAACAGCCCACGGTCCGGCCGTGAAGTGGGCCGTGTGCATCGCGGTTGCCGTTCTCATCACACAGGCGCAAGTTGAAATGAGTCTGGAGTCATCTGCCACGGTCGTGTGGGTGCTGGCAATGCTCGGCGCTGCGGCGGCGACCGCAGGTGGTCAGGGACGCGCCATGCCGCTCTGCGCGGGTGTGTTGTCGGCCGCTCTCGCAATCGTCGCTGTCATCTTCATTGTGATGCCGTGGTGGAAGCAGGATCGGCTGATTGATCAGGCGGCCCGAACACTCGTGCAGGCACCCGGGGATGCCAGTGGTCTGGACGACGCGATTGTCCGTGGCGAGGCGTCTTCGATCCTGAACGATGCATGGCGCGTGCAACAAGATCCGCGCTTGCTGGTGTATGCGGCATCCCAGCAGCTGGCTGCCGCCAGAGACGCGATTGCACGGCCCGACGTGTCGTTATCACATCTCGATGCAGCCGCATCTGCGGGCGGCGAAGCGATGGCTTGGGGATCGCTCGATGGTGCTCGTCTGGCGGTCGTCGCGCTCGCTGCCCGAAGCGACATGGCAGGTGATCGAGAGGCACTGCTGGCTGCAATCGCGATGGCGGATCGCGTTGCTCAGGCGGATCCCAATGCTGCAATGTCCTGGGTCAACCTTGCGAGGCTTGCCGGTCGCCTCGGTGATTCCGCGAAATCCACAGCAGCGTGGCAGCGGGCTATGGATGTGGACGAGGCCAATACACTCGATCCCGCGCAGCGCCTGCCCGAATCGATTCGACGTGAAGCGGCCTGTGCTATTGAAGCGACCGGGCAGTCGCAACCGCATCCATAACCTGCTCGACCGTGTAGAAGTCGCCCTTGAAGACTTCATCCCCGTTCGGAGCGAACACGACAAGCAGTGGTATCTGATGGCGGCCGACTGCATGAAGCATCGCGTTGCCTTCGGTGTTATTACCGGTGAGATCGATCTTGATCGGTTCGATGTCGGGCTCAGAAAGCAGGGTGGCGACCTGGTCTGTTCCGAGAACGGCCTCTTCCAGGGCCTTGCAGTTGAGGCACCATTCTGCTGTGAATTCCATGACGACGACCTTGTCATCCTTGAGCGCAGTCTCAAACACTGTTGGCGTGTACCAGACCCACTTGATTGGGCCGTGGTCGGTCAGTGTCACGGCGAGCGCAATGCCACCCGCTGCGAGCACTGTGCCCAGCACGCTCATCGAGGTTCGCCACCCAATCGCATGGCGGGGCAGCGAGATGTCCGTCGGCTCATGCCGCTCCATCTCGTGCGCAGGGGCGGAGCGAGCGGTCAGACGCCACGTGCGAACGATGAGCCAAAGCCCGGCGAACACAACGATGCCCGCGACGGCCCAGAAGTACATCCTGCTCGGGGGCTGTGGTGGATCGGCCATGAGCCCGCTGAGCCCGACACCGACGAAGTACGCGGCGGCAGCGAGCATGAGCAATCCCATGACCTGCTTGATGAGTTCACTCGCCGGCCCCGCTTTGGGCATCTTGTTGGTCATGCCCGGGAAGGCCGCCAGAATCAGGTACGGCACTGACATACCAACGCCAATTGAAGCAAAGGTCACCATGGTGACAGCGGGTGGTTCGGTTGCTGCCCATGCCATTGCGGCGCCCATGAATGGCGCGGTACACGGTGTCGCCAGCACGGCCGTCATGATTCCAAAGAGGAACGACCCGACGAGTGTGTCATGCCGAGGGGAGACCATGTACACGGAATTCGGAAGGCGGACTGAGAACAGGCCGCACATACCGATGGCCATGGCCGCAATGATGACACCGATTCCGATCGTAAAGGCCGGGTACTGAAACAGCTGGTTACTGGCCGTGAATCCCGTCAGCAGCGCGATGGCCAGGCCAATGCCGATCCAGAACCCGATGACGCCGAGGCTCATGGCGGCGCCGAGCAGCAGCGTGCGGCCTCGGTTGCCAGCTGAGCTTGAGATGGCCATGATTTTCAGTGGTATGACGGGGAGTACGCACGGTGTCAGATTCAACAGAAATCCGCCGAGCGCCGCGACGATGAGCAGGAGTACGACCCCGAGTGCGCCGTCGGTGTCCAGTCCGAACTCAAACCCGAACGCGTTGAAGGTCACATCATCTGCGGCGAGTTCGGGAGCGGACTTGCCTCCTCGTATGCGGCCAAACACGCCGGGGTCAAAGCCTGCGAAGTCGGCTTGGTTCCCTGCAGCCGCAGCGACTTCGCCGAGCGCCGTGATCTCGATCGTGAGGGTCTCGCCATACTCGAGCCATCGTGACGATGGTTCTTCACCATCCTCGGGTGGCATTGGTGTTGGGGCGAGGCATACAACATCATCGCATGCCTGAAAGAAGGGACGCACGGTGATGGACGCCGGGCCCGTTGCTGCGTCTGTGGGCACGGTGACCGGAATCCACGCAATGGCCCGCCCTGAGAACACTTCATATGGCACGGGCGTGCCACCAAAGCCCACGTTGATCTCGTGCGCCTCGGGCCATTGTGTCCAGGCCGTGTGCGGGACCAGCCGGTCGTCGGCGGTGGATATGTATATGGCGGTGGCGTAATAGTCCTCGGGCGAGCCTAATTCCGGCGGAACCTGAGGGTTTTCTGTGTGGATGTGCCAGCTCTCTTGCTGGTCAAACACGACAGCGATGACAAAGTCGCCACCCGGCGGAACACTCGTGCGGCTTGGAATGACTTCGACGCTGACGCGATCGCGCGAGTCATAGAACTCGGGTGTTGCCTGTGGCTTAGGAAGGAACCCCCCAAAGCCACCTGAGCCATCCGGGCCGGCGTGGCTTGGGGCAGCGACGTGGGCTGCAGCGGCCACACAGGTGGTCATGATCAAGGATGTGATTCGAGGGGGCGTGTTTCGCGGCATGCGAGGGCATCTCCAGAAGCCAGGACTGTGACCCGGGAGTCTAGTCCACACGGCCCAGCCAGCCACAGATGGGGCTCCCAAAGGTCCCTTCGGGGGCCTCATTTGGTTGCGGCAGCAGCCGGGTTTGGATACAGTGCCGGGATCGGGCGGGCCCGCTGCGTGGCGGGTGCCATGGCTCTTTCCTTACTTGGAGCATCGCGGTGCGGACCATTTCCCAGCAGCACGCCTCCTGCCATGTGGAGTGATCGACTCCATCCCGTATTCGTGGTCTCCCTGGCCACGGATGCTTGTAGACGGCCCGCCTCGGGTCGGTTTGGGGAGTTCCCCATGATCTGAGCATCGACCACATTCGGTCGTGCCGGATCACGGTGCCGCGAAGAGTGGTGCCGAGCCGGAGATGCGGGCCACGCCCCTGTGGGCGGTGGCCCTTGTTTGTTTTTGATTCGCGGCGTGATCGCGACCTCACAATTGATTTCTCCCTGCCTGGAAGGCGACAATTCAGATGAACTCCGAAACAATCAGATTCATAGACGCCATTGCTCGAGACCGCAATATTGACCGCGAGTTGTTATTGCAGGATCTCGAGCAGGCGATGATTAGCGCAGCGCGAAAGCACTTCAACTCTCTCGATACCGAGGAATTCGCCTGCAAGGTGGATCCTGTCAACGGCCAGATCACGTTGTGGCGGCTCAATGAGGACGGCTCCGGCGATGTGATTCCGCTTGAAGAGTTGGGGAGGATTCCAGCTCAGACTGCAAAGCAGGTCATGATCCAGCGATTTCGCGACAACGAGCGAGCCAGCATTCTCGATGAGTTTGGGAAGCGAATTGGCGAGATCGTGACGGGCACGGCGCATCGGTACGAAGGCGGCGCCTTGGTGGTGCAGATTGACCGGACCGAAGGATTTATGCCCCGATCAGAGCAGATTCCGGGAGAGCAGTTCCACCAGGGGGACCGCGTTCGATGTGTCATCCGCGACGTGCGTGAGGACGGCAATCGAGTCAAGATCGTGCTCTCGCGTGGCCATGAGGACTATATTCGGCGGCTTTTCGAAGCCGAGGTTCCCGAGGTTGCCGAGCACGTGATCGAACTCAAGGCCATGGCCCGTGAGGCTGGGTTCAGAACAAAGGTCGCCGTCGCTTCGATCGATTCCAAGGTCGACGCCGTCGGTGCCTGCGTTGGTGTTCGCGGGAGCAGGATTCGAAACATCGTTGATGAACTCGGCGGAGAGAAGATTGACATTGTGCGATGGAACGAGTCCAGCCAAGTGCTTATCGGCAACGCCCTCAAGCCAGCGGAAGTCAACGAAGTCAGTTTGTGCTTCGAGCTTGGGCGGGCGACGATCATCGTCCGCGAGGATCAGCTGTCGTTGGCGATCGGGCGACGCGGCCAGAATGTGCGGCTTGCCGCGAGATTGACTGGCTGGGACATCGACATCCTGACACCTGAGGAATTCGCACGAGGCCTTGAAACGCTCGAGTCGACCATCAAGCCGATTGAAGGCATCGACGATTCGATGCTCGACAGAATGGGCGCGCTTGGAATGATCAGCGTCTTTGATGTCGAAGAAGTCGGCATCGATACACTCGTGAACGATGTCGGGATTCCACAAGAGCTTGCCGACACGGTACTCGAGTGCTGCGCCACGACGGCTCGCCAGGTGCAGGAGCAGCAAGAGCGCGAGAAGGAAGAAGAAGAGCGGCGAAAGGCCGAGGCCGATGCCGATGCAGCTGCAGTGGCTGGCGAGGAAGGCGAGTCGGCTGCAGCATCTATTCTCGGCGATGGACCTCCGTCGCCAACCGAGGACGTCATCGAGGCGAATCAAGACGGCGAAGCCGAAGCGGCCGCCGCCTCGATTCTCGACGGCGGGTCCGAAGAATCAGCAAACGGGGAGAGTGCAGGCGTCTAATCTCTGAAGAGGCGACGTCTGTCACGGGAGCAACCTGTGGCCAAAAAAACCACCACAATCCGTGTTCATCAAATCGCTAAGGAACTGGGCGTCACATCCAAGGATGTGGTTGCGAAGTGTTCCGAAGAAGGCGTGCCGAACATCACGAACCACATGTCTGCCATTTCCATTGGATTGGCGGCAACCATTCGGGAGTGGTTCGGTGGTGATGCAGGAGGTGGCACTGCGGTGCAGACGGCTGCCCCGGTTGATGTCAAGCAGGCACGCGCCAAGGCGAAGAAGAAGGCCACAAAGCGAACCGCTGCCAAAGCCGAAGCGCCGCCCAGGGAACCACCGGCACCTGCTGCCGAGGAACCGCCGGTCGCCGATGCGGCGCCACCTCCCAAGCCCGCCGGACCACCCCCGTCGGCGTCACGAGGCACAGGTGTGATCGAGCCGCCAAGTCGGCGTACGGCAGAGCCCGAAGCGCCAACTGGGCCGATTCCCAACGAGCCCGCGCGTCCCGATGTCGTCGCGCCGCTGGGTCGAAAGCTTGACGAGCCCAAGAAGACTACATTGGCCGGACCGAAGGTCATTCGAGTCGAGCAACCGGAGAACATCCGTGCGCCTCGTCCCAAGGGCCCACCTCGCGGCGGTCCTGGAGGACCCGGCGGTCCGGGTGGGGGCCCCGGATTTGCTGGCGGACCTCCACCGATGGATGCGCCCGATCGCGGTCGCACGAGCCGTCGGAACCGAAGGCGAAGTGGGGCAGCGGACAATAAGACCGACAACAAGTCGGGTCGGCAGCAGCAGCAGACCGGCGGTGGTCAGCGCAATTGGCGCGAGCAGGATCTTCGTGAGCGCGAGCAACGGCTATCCCGCAGTGGCGGTTATTTCCGATCGGTGCGGCGGGACAGTGCGAAGAAGGCATCGGGTCCGACCGGCTCGAAAGCGAAGTCAATTGTTGATCTTGGAGGATCAATCACGCTTCCCGAGCCGATCACCATCAAGGCACTGAGTTCAGCGAGTGGCGTGAAGACCAGAGATATTCTTCGTTGGCTCATGAACGAGGAACACGAGGCGACGATCAACTCAACGCTCGAGCGTGATGTGGCCATGGAGTGCATGCTCTCATTCGGAGTTGAACTCGAGGTTATCGAAGCGAAGACTGCGGAAGACAAGATTGCCGAATCGTTCTCGGATCGTGAGATGAAAGATGAGCGGCCACGGTCGCCGGTTGTGACGATTCTCGGGCACGTTGATCACGGCAAGACGACGCTGTTGGACAGCATTCGGAACGCGAAGGTCGCTGACGGCGAAGCTGGCGGAATCACGCAGGCGACGAGCGCCTTCCGTGTACCGGTGACGGTCGGGGACGATGATCACATCGTGACCTTCATCGATACGCCGGGCCACGAGGCATTTACCGAAATGCGAGCTCGTGGAGCCAAGGTGACGGACATCGTTGTTCTGGTGGTAGCAGCCGATGACGGCGTGATGCCACAGACGATCGAGTCGATCAATCACGCGAAAGCAGCCGAAGTGCCGATCGTCGTGGCGCTCAACAAGATCGACAAGCCCGAGGCGACCGACGGCAACATCCAACGCATACTCGGTCAGCTTGCCGAGCATGATCTCAATCCGGTTGAGTGGGGTGGCGACACCGAGGTTGTTCGATTGGCCGCCGTCAAGGGCGAGGGTATTCAGGATCTGTTGGAGATTCTCGATCTGCAGGCGCAGCTGCTTGAACTGACCGGTGACTTCGACGGTCCGGCTGAGGGCACTGTGCTCGAAGCGAGACTGGAAGAGGGTCGCGGAGCGGTTGCGAGCATTCTGGTGCAGCAGGGCAAGCTCAAGAAGGGCGACTATCTCGTGGCTGGCCGTGGCTATGGCCGGGCGCGAGATGTTGTCGGTGACCGCGGCGACCGTATTGGCGAGGCGTTCCCATCCTTCCCTGTGACGATTTCAGGTCTTGGGGAAGTTCCGGATGCGGGAGACCGAGTGTTTGTCGTCAAGAATCAACGGGCAGCAGAGGCCGCTGCGAAAGAACGAATTGCTGCGGAGCGGGAGCGGTCTTTGGCCCGTGAGCGCGTCACGCTCGACAATATTCTCGACCACATGACCGAGGCCGGCAAGAAGGAACTGCCGATCATTCTGAAGGCCGATGTCCAGGGGTCTGTGGAGACAATCACGGCCTCGCTTGCGAAGATGACCAACGAAGAAGTTCGGGTGATGGTCAAACACGCGGCGGTGGGCGGCATTACGGAATCGGACATCTCGCTGGCCGAAGCGTGCGGAGCCATTGTGGTCGGTTTCAATGTGACCGCGACTGGCAAAGTCCGGCGTCTGGCCGAGGATAACGGCGTAGACATTCGGTACTACGACGTGATCTACGACATCACTGACGACGTCGAGAAGGCCATACTGGGCATGCTCGAACCGGAGCATCGCATCGAGATTCTCGGCCAGGCCGAGGTGCGGGAGGTCTTCCGGATCACGAAGGTCGGCATGGTCGCCGGTTGTTATGTCACGAGCGGCAACATCAAGAGAAACGCGCTCATTCGCGTTACGAGAGATGAGATTGTCATCGAGAATGACAGGAAGCTGTCACAACTCAAGCGATTCAAGGATGACGCGAAAGAAGTTCGATCCGGCCAGGAATGTGGCATGCTCATTGATGGGTATGACGACATCAAAGAGGGCGATGTTCTCGAGTGCTATGTCACACATGAAGTCACTCCCGGAACTTGACCGTTGGTCGGGAGTATCGCTATGACGCGCCACCAGGAACAGATTGATGCCGTTGTGCAGCGAGGCTTGCAGAAGATCCTGAGCAAGGGTCTGAATGATCCGCGTGTACGTGGTCTGGTCTCGGTGACTCGCGTCTCTGTGAGCCCGGACTCGAGTGAAGCAAGGGTAGGGTGTTCGGTGATTCCGGCGGAGCACACAAAGGGTTCTCTTCACGGTCTGAATGCCGCGGCAGGTTGGATTGGCCGTCGGCTTGGCGAGGAAGTTCGAATGCGTCGCATTCCTCGGCTGCGGTTTGTTGAAGACGGGTCCATCAAGCGAGAGTCCCAAGTCCTCGGGGCCATTCAAGAAGCGGTCGAGCGTGAAGACGCGGAGGCAGGCCGCGGGCAGAGGGAGTCCGAGTCATGAAGAACTCGAAGGAATATGCAGCGAAGTTTGCAAGCCAGATCAAGAAGCTGAAGAAGCGATCAGACCCGCTTGAGATGTCTGGTCCGCTCGATGTCTTGATCTATTCGCAACTGCTGTGGGAATCGAGTGCATCCAAGGCTGACGAGGCATGGGACAGTCTGGTGGCGGCCAGATTGGATTGGCATGAGATTCGCGTTTCAACGCCTGCCGAGATTGCCGAGATGTGCGGTGACACATCTGCCGAGGCTCTCAATCGCGCCGCTCGTCTCAAGGCGATGTTGAACCATCTCTATCAGCGGCACCACGAAGTGACCATTGAGCCCGAGCTGGATCTTGGAAAGCGAGATCTTCGCTCGTCGATCGAGTCCCTGGATGGCATGACGCCCTTCGTCGCGACGCGATGGCTGCTTCTATGTGGAGAGATTGGTGGTGTTCCTGTCGATGAGCAGCTGTGTTGGATGCTTGGAAACGCAGGCTGTGTCGACGAGTCTGCAACACTGGAAGAGGTCTCTGCGTGGGTCAGCAGGCAGGTCAAGTCTGACGAGGCCTATCGCGTGCACGCGACGCTACAGGCGTGGGTGAACGGGCAATCAGATCGGGTCTCAAAGCGTCGCGCGAAGGACGCTCAGACAGCCGGGAAGGCCGCCAGCAAGAAGCGCAGCGAGGCAATTGCCACCCGAAACAAGGCACAGGTGATTGCCGCAGAGAAGCGGCGAGAAGCTGCCGAACGCGCGGCAGCCAGAAAGGCGGCCGCCGCGCTTGCAGAGCAGGAAGCGCTGGAGCAGGCCGCCAAGTCTCCGGCCAGAAAGACCACGAAGAAGACGGCGAAAAAGACGGCTAAGAAAACCACGAAGAAGGCTGCCAGGAAGACCACACAGAAGACCACCAAGAAGTCGAAGAAGACTGGCAAAAAGGCCGCCAAGAAGACTGCGAAGAAGTCCGCCAAGAAGGTTGCGAAGAAGACAACCAAGAAGACAACCAAGAAGGCAGCCAAGAAGGCAGTCAAGAAAACCAGCAAGAAGGCGGCTAAGAAGACAAGCAGGAAGACTGCCAGGAAGACGACTGCCAAGAAGCGAAGCACGTCGCGAAGTCGAAAGTGACCTCTTGTGTTCTGATGCTTGCGCTCGGAGCATCGCCTCCGCTGCTCGACTCGGATTGGGCACTTTCGGCGATGGAGCAGATTGGCATTGAGCAGCCCGACGCTGGGGGCGAGAAGTGTTGGACCCATACTGAGTATCGGTCAAGCACCCTGGAGTTTGTTCGAGGCCGGGAGGCGGAGGTTGCCGGAGATTTGCGGGAGGCCGCTGCGGCATACGGGGAAGCTGTCGCGGTGGATCCCTCAAATGAAGCGGCTTGGCTGGGTCTGGCGAGAGTTGGCCGGACGGCAAAGAATCCGCGGTTGGCACAGGCGGCGTGGTCGAAACGATTGCAGTTGTGTCCACGGGACGTCAAAGCGCTTCGAGCAAATGCGGAGCAGGCGCTCCATGCTGGTCGCGTGAAGGATGCACTGGAGTTGCTGTTGCGGCATCGCGCCGAGTCTCCAGAGGACAGCCAGTTTCAGCGCGTCAGATGGGACGCCGCGATTGGTGTTGGGCTTGCGGAGGCTGGCGAAGACGAATTGGCGGTGGAGGCTCGTACGCAGGCCAGGGAGTCGCTGCTTCGATTGGCCACAGAGCTTGAAGTCGATCGGTTTACACGTCGTGATTGGGAGTGGCTGCTTCGGCGATTGACGGTTGAAGGATCGCGGCCGTTTGCATTGGCGGCAGCCCGCGCGAGACTTGAGAGCGGCAAACTGCACAGGCCCGCCGATCGGGGCCGGATGACATCGATGTGCATCGTGTTGAACGCGGTCGATCACAACTCGGCGGCAACCGCAGCACTCCTGAATTCGCTTCCAGAGGATGATCTTCGATTGCGATTGGAGTTTCGCGCTGCGCTATCGCCTGCGATGATGAGATATCGCGCCTCGACGATTCATGCGACGCTCGGCGACCGTTCCGGTGCGATTGAACTGCTTCGAGACGCCGCTGCGTTGGATCCCGACGAGGCGGGCGTGCTGAACAATCTTGGGTACATGCTGCTCGAGCAGGACCCGGATTCGGTTGAGGCGGCGAAGTATCTGGAACTGGCGTTGGAGCTTGATCCTCAGGATGCGGGCACGCTCGATAGCGTGGGGTATCTTCGGTTGCTGCAAGGCCGCTATCAGGATGGACCAACTGGACGAGGCGCCCTGAGCTTGCTGCGAGAAGCTGCCCGCCGCACCGATCACATGGATCCGATCATTCTCCTGCACCTCGGAGATGCCGAAGTGGCGTCCGGTTCT
Source organism: uncultured Isosphaeraceae bacterium (assembly GCA_964598425.1). Classification (GTDB taxonomy): domain Bacteria; phylum Planctomycetota; class Phycisphaerae; order Phycisphaerales; family SM1A02; genus UBA12567. Next base: position 35,725 of record CAZRBV010000027.1, read on the forward strand.
GAGAAGGCAGCCCGATCGACGTGGAGGCACGCGCTGGCTCTCGTGGAGCATCCGGAGTTTCAAGAGGAGCGCACGCGGTCGTACGATGTTGTACAGGCCGAGGACTGGGGGATCTACGTACTTCCCTCCTCGGATCTGTATCATCTTGAGTTTGGTGATGTCGCGCCTGCACTTCGCGAGCGACTTGCCGCGCAGACTTCGGAAGACTGACTTCTATCAGGAGGGTTTCATCGATGGCCGGTCACAGCAAGTGGGCGAACATCAAGCATCGCAAAGCACGCCAGGACGCCGTCAAAGGCAAGGCGTGGAGTAAGGCCAGTCGTGCCATCATGGCGGCGGTCAAGCAGGGCGATCCCGATCCCGATACGAATCTCAAGCTCCGCTATGCCATTGAAGACGCCAAGAGCGTCAACATGCCCAAGGACACGATCAAGAAGGCTATTGACAAGGCCAGCGGTGAAGGCAATGACGGCGCGACCTATCAGGATGTCAGATATGAGGGCTATGGCGCGGGTGGCGTTGCAATCATCGTCGACTGCCTGACCGAAAACGTGCAACGGACAGCTCCCATTGTTCGGCATGCATTTGAGAAGCATGGCGGCAATCTTGCCAAGACGGGGGCAGTCTCCTTCGGTTTCCACACCAAGGGTGTCATACTCATTGAAGAGGGGCAGACCACCGAAGAGCAACTGATGGAAGTGGCGCTCGAAGCAGGTGCCGAAGACATCGTGGAGCAAGGCGGCGGGTTTGAAGTGACAACCGATGTTGCATCCTTCATTACAGTGAAGGACGCGATTGATGCTGCGGGGATCGAAACCATCAGTGGCGAGATCACGATGGTGCCGGATACGACTGTTGCGTGTGATTGCGACTTGGCCGCGAAGATTCTGAAGCTCATCGACATTATCGAAGAATGTGATGACGTTCAGAAGGTTTACAGCAACGCGGATATCTCCGAAGAGGTCATGGCCTCACTCGAATGAGCGACGTCTGCCGCGCCATCGTGTTTCGGGGGCGGGTGCAGGGGGTTGGATTTCGATGGATGACTGCGAAGGCCGCCGAGCGATTCGCTGTTCGCGGCTGGGTTCGCAACGAACCCGACGGGTCCGTGCGATGCGAGGTCGCCGGGGAGCCGCATGAAGTCACGGCGTTTCTTGATGCGGTCGAAGCAGCGATGCCAGGCCATGTCGATCACCGCGATGAGGTTGCGACCAGCGGAGGCGATATGCCCGCCGTTGGCGTAGAGATTCGAAGAGGCAATTGAACCGCGCGAATGCGTGGTTGTCCCATCAATGATGTATTGAGTGTCGATTCCCATGATCGGCGCGGCGTGGCGTGCATCCACCACAAGACGCTGTCTGGCCCACCGGAGTAACGCGCACGGTGTATTGGGAGTCCGTTTCCCGCCTTGATCCATCTGCGGAGGAAGCAACCGGGCGACCACCATGCCACGTGGTCGCCACGGTTGCTGCCGGAGAGGAGTCGTGAGAGGATGCTGTTGCCGGAGTATGGTCGGCGAGGCGTGTCCGAATGAATTGCAGGACTGCCGTCGTGAGCGTGTTCTTCATGCCCGGCATCAGACCAGACTGACAGGGTCCTTTTCGGAATACTGCCGAAAGTCGCGGACAATAGTGAGGTGATTCCCGGGCCAGCCGTCGGCTGCATGGGAGATCTACTCACTGTTGAGCGGAGTCAGGCGGATGTCTCGCCACCGAACCTGTCCGGGTTCAGCGGCGCTGTGGACCTGCAGGGCGATGAAGCCTGCGGCGTCCTGGTCGTCGGTGA
>CAZRBV010000028.1:0-34200 GCA_964598425.1 uncultured Isosphaeraceae bacterium
CGAGGACGACGACGCCCGGCCACGCTGAGGACCCTGTCCGGCGTGATGCCGGGCCCCAGCACCTCTTGCCCCGCGGCTCTCGCCGCTCCGCAAGACCCACTTCATCCTGAACCAGAACCGTCCCCCGTTGGTCGGTCCGGTTTCCCCCTTTACCGAGGCAGCGGCCTCACAGAACCCACTCCGGCATCGTGCCGGAAGCCAGCGAGTAGATCCATGTCCACCGAACTGAGACTCGTCCGAAACATCGGCATTTGCGCCCACATTGACGCCGGCAAGACCACGGTCACCGAGCGTGTGCTGTACTACACGGGCAAGAATTACAAGCTCGGTGAGGTGCATGAAGGCACAGCCACGATGGACTTCCTCGAGGAGGAGCAGCAGCGGGGCATCACTATTCAGTCCGCTGCGACGACCTGCCCGTGGGATCATCACGGCGAGACCTACACCATCAACCTGATCGACACACCCGGTCACGTCGACTTCACGATCGAAGTCGAGCGTTCGATGCGAGTCCTCGATGGCGCCATCGCAGTCTTCGACGGCAAGGAAGGCGTCGAAGCGCAGAGCGAGACAGTCTGGCGACAAGCCGACCGCTACAACGTCCCCCGCGTTGCGTTCATCAACAAGATGGACAAGATTGGCGCCGACTTCGAGTTCTCCTTCAACACAATCAAGGAGAGGCTCGGAGCGAATCCGATCGCCATGCAGATTCCGATCGGTGCTGGCGACGACTTCGAGGGGCTTGTCGATCTCCTTGAAATGAAGGCCTACTACTTTGACAGCGGCGAACTTGGCGCTGTCGTTGAGCAGCGGGACATTCCAGAGAACCTGGTTGAGATGGCAGAACTGTGGCGACATGAGCTCGTCGAAAAGGCCGCTGAACTCGATGATCGGCTCACCGAGAAGTACATCGAAGATGAGCACGCGATCACATCCGATGAGATTCAGGCCGCCGTTCGAATCGGCACGCTTGCCCACGAGTGCATCCCGATTCTGTGTGGTGCCGCCCTTCGCAATATCGGCATCCAGCGACTCCTCAACGCCGCCATCGACTACCTCCCGGATCCAACCGAAGTGCCGCCCGTAGAGGGAACGGATCCCCGCGACTCCGATACCAAACTCACGCGGCCGAACTCAGACGACGCTCCGTTTGCTGCACTTGTATTCAAGGTCGTGGCAGATTCACACGGTGATCTCACGTACGCCCGAATCTACTCCGGGACGCTCCCCAAAGGTACGCGGGTCCTGAACCCCGGCAACGGACGCAAAGAGAACATCTCACGGATTTACGAGATGCACGCCAAGGATCGCCAAGCCATTGACGTCGCGCATGCCGGCCAGATCGTCGCGCTCATTGGGCTCAAGAACAGCGTGACCGGAGACACGTTGTGCGACACGAACGATCCGATCATCCTTGAGCGGATGCACTTCCCCGAGCCGGTGATATCTCTCTCCATCGAGCCAAAGACAACTGACGACAAGAAGAAGCTCGGCGAAGCACTTGGAACACTGCAGCGTGAAGACCCCTCATTCCGCTCCCGATACAACGACGAGACGGGCGAGACGATCATCTCTGGCATGGGCGAGCTGCATCTTGAGATCATCAAGAACAAGCTGACCCGCGACATGAACATCGGCGTCAACGTCGGCACGCCACGGGTGTCCTACCGCGAAACCATCATCGGGCCCGCCGAAAACGTCCGCGGGAAGTTCGTCAAGCAGACCGGTGGACGCGGCCAATATGGCGATGCGATCATCAATGTCCGCCCCTGTACGGCAGCCGAAGCCGAGGAGATGGAAGTCGACTTCAAGAACAACATCGCCTTTGTTGACAAGATTGCACAGGGATCAATCCCCCGCGAGTACATCCCATCAGTCGAAACCGGCGTCCGCAACGCCGCTGTTTCTGGCATCCTGGGCGGCTACCCCGTCGTCAACATTGCCATCGAGCTGGTAGACGGATCGTCACATGATGTCGACTCCAGCCAGGTCGCATTCGAACAGGCTGGCTCGCTGGCATTTCGCCAGGCGTGCAGTCAGGCTGGATTGGCCTTGCTCGAGCCGATCATGCGAGTCACGATCACAACCCCCGAGGAGTTCTTCGGATCGGTCTCGGGCGATCTTGCAAGCCGTCGCGGCCAGATCAACGATTCGGAACTGCGAGGCGTCGTGCGCGTGATTTCCGCAGAGGTTCCGCTGTCGGAGATGTTTGGATACACAACGGTGCTTCGCGGCATGACACAAGGTCGCGCGACCTCCACGATGGAGCCGGCCGAGTATCGCATCATGCCACCCAATCTGAGCGAAGCGGTACTCACGCACTCGTGAGTTCACCCGCATCCACCACGACGAGTGCCGCGACCGATCGACATTGGCTCGATCGCGCCGCGGCACTTGCCGTTCGGGGGCACGGAGGTGTATCGCCAAATCCACTGGTGGGGTGCGTCATCGTCGACCAGCGTGGGGACAAGGTTGGCGAAGGGCATCACCGCCGCTGTGGCGGGGATCACGCAGAAGTACGAGCCCTTACCCAAGCGGGATCCAAAGCGCGCGGTGCAACGCTGTACGTCACATTGGAACCATGCGCCCACGTCGGCCGCACACCCGCCTGCGTAGACGCGATCACTCGGGCGGGCGTTGTTCGGGTTGTCTTCGGCGTAAGCGATCTGCATCACGAGGCTTCGGGAGGTGCCGATGCGCTGCGGGCAGCAGGCATTGCAGTCACCCACCTTCCGAGCGATGCTGCCATGGATGTCACGGCGCCCTTTCTCTGGAATCTGAAGACCGGACTGCCGTGGATCACCGCGAAGTGGGCTCAGAGCATCGATGGCCGCATTGCGACTCGAACCGGGGACAGCCAGTGGTTTTCGGGAGCACGCGCGCGTGCGCTTGTTCACCGGGAACGTGGGCGAGTCGACGCCGTCCTGACCGGGATGGGCACGGTTCGCTCCGACGACCCCCTGCTCACCGCGCGGAGTGTCAGGACCAAGAGGCTCGCCAAGCGAGTCATCATCGCTCCCCGCGGTGACCTCCCCCTCGACTCTGCGCTCGTTCGCTCAGCCTCCGAGACGCCGGTGATAATGGCCTGCCTGCCAACCGTCACTGGCGACGTTGTTGAACCGCTTGAAGAGCGAGGCGTCACCGTGCATCGTGGTGTACCGGAGGGCACGCGGCTGAATCTGCGAGAAACGCTCCGCGATATCGGGGCAGCGCATGACATCAGAACAGTCCTTGCTGAGGCGGGGCCGGGGCTCATTTCCAGCCTGCTTGACGCCGACCTGGTTCGTGAGATTGCAGTCTTCGTCGCCCCGCTCCTTGTCGGAGACGATCAGGCACCGCCCCCGATCCGAGGATTCGCGCCAGCCACGGTCTCTGCCGCCACACGGCTCACACTTCGCGGTCAGTACCGCCGAGGCGATGACATACTCGTGCGTTACGGCGTCCCCGTCAGACCGAATTCGGCTGGATGAAGCGGCACGGCCGTGCCGTCCGGCATGATCCGCAGAACGCGATCTCCGTTCTCCATTGCCCAGCGGCCATCGCCTGCCACGGACGCTGGTTCACGAAGCACCCGAACAGAATCGAGCGGACCACCATCTCGGCCCAACAACGTGACGACGGCAACCTCGAGCTCTGCAGGATAGACATCATGCAGCGCTACCTCGGCGGCTCGCGTGCGCGTCAGTACTGTCAGCAATTGCTCAACCGCATCAGCATCAGCGACGCCGCGTCCAGGGGATTCCCAGACATCGAGTCGCCGTTGCAACAGCAGCTCGTCATCACCTCGCGCCACTCGAACACTCGTCACATCTGCCGGAGAAACGTCTGTTCCCGTGTGATCGACCATCGCCGTTGGGTCACCAAGCAGTCGGGCTACATCGCTCGCGCCAATACGAATCACCGAAGGTACGCCTTCGACCATTGCATAGCGAGCCTGACTCGTCCCTCCCACCCTGTCACCCACGAGAAGCGCCAGGCGTTGGCCGTCTACATCAACAGTGATACGTGCGATTGGCGGATTCAGCCCGAATGCTGAGACGTCATCCGGATCATCCAAGAGGACTGCCTCGCCGCGAACACCGGCAATCTCCGACAGGTGCTGGGCCACAGCGTTCGGATCGGCGCGCGTCGGAAGGGGCGAGGAGATCCGCCAGCGGCGTCCCTCACGCTCCAGCACCAGCGTTTCGCCCGAGACTGTTCGTTCGACGCGGGTCGCATCAACTGAGACGCCGGGAAACGCCCGCAGATCCCTCCATGTCTCAGGCGGTTCGCTCCAGAGAAGATTGTGCAAGTCTGCACCAACTACCAGAAGGCGTGAGACTTCGTCAGGCGCGACGATTCGCGCCCATCCGCGCCCGGCCATTCCACGGCGGCCGAGTTCAATGCCAAGCTCGCGATGGCCCGTCGTTTCATCCCCGAGAACTCGAACCCGAGCATCGGGCGGGTCAAGCCCGATCGTGGACAGGGCTGGCATATCAGGATCTTGAGAATCAATGACGTCAATCACTTCAAGCGACTCAATCGTCGCCGGAAGTGCCATGAGCAGTTCCGGATTGACGCGATGACGAAACGGTTCGACTTGCCACCATCCATCCGCCTGGCGAGCAAACGCCCATGACTTGCCCGCTCGCTCGAGTTCGATCCGCTCAACTGCCTGCAGTGGAATCGCTCCTACGGCAACAGCGTCCTGGCTTCGATCTTCAACCGCATCGCCGCTGGGCATCAGCCCCCAGCCAATTGCCCACATCAGCGCAGCGGCCGCCCATACGAACAGCACCGTTCGCCACGACATCAGCTCCGCCTCCTTATCCACGTCACAAGCGCGAGTGACAGCGCCGCGACAGGCAGCACACACAGAATCACCCAACCCCAGAGTCGCCGCTCGGAAGTCCCGATGCTTCGAAGCCTCGCCACTTCCTGACTGAGCGCCCCACGAGCGATGCGATCATCAAGCCCGGCAAGCCACGAGGTTGCCGCCACCATCAACTCGTGGTTTCCTGGATGTAGAAGCGCGATCCGATCGCCTCCCGCATTCGCGGCGGCATCGGCTACGCCTGTGCGCATCCAATTCCCGCTTCCAATGACAAGTACTCTTCCTCCGCGCGGCAGTGTGCCCGCGACTGCCACCGGGACTGATTCATCGATGACCCGCGCCGGATCAAAGGCAGGAGGCCGCCTGCGAAGGCGAGGATCCGCCGACACCAGTGCTCGCCAATTCGGTTCCATCCACAGCGAGGGCCCTGCTTCCACTTCGGCCAGCACCATCAGACCTGTCGCATCGGCCGCTGGCGACACGCGAAGCGGCAGGGGAAGCTTGAGTGGCTGGCCGTGTACGGCCGCTGCCACGACGTGGTCCGCAGGAAACTCGGCCAGTTCAATCGTTGCCTCGGGTGGTTCCCGCCCCTCCGATGTCGACACGTCTCGCAACAGGACTTCTGACGTGCGTGCGTCGACACCCAACCTTCCAGCGAGAGCAGCCCACGGGTCGGGTTGACCGAGCGCTGAGGCCTGGCTGGGAAAGAGATTCAACATGACGCCCTCCCCAGAAGCCGCAAGGTCCGAAGCCGCTCGCAGCAGTGCCGCCTCACCTGAGCTCAACTCCACACCGCCTCGACGTGCAGGGGGAAGAATGACCCATGCCGTCGGTCCTTTGGTCCACTCCGGCCTTCCTGTGTTCACGTGCGGTTGCCACTGCTCGACCTGCATCCCTGCCGCTCGAAGAACAGATGCCGCGCCCGACACGTCGACGTCAGGGTTGACCGGATTCAGAACAGACGCTGCCCCATCATGCACAAAGACAACCCGTGGCGTGACTTCCTCAGCTATCGAGCGCATTGCCGAGGCGATGATCTGCTCCCCTCGAAAGCGTTGGTCGAACGCAACACGGCCCTCACCGGCATCGGCAAACGCACTGGGAATCAACTGGCTGGCGGCAATCACCCGGCCTCCGCCGGGCCCGAGCACCACGGCAGCTTCGCCCTCCAGCAACTGCCGGCCAAGCCCCGCCGACGGGAGCGGGCTCAACCGTGCCAGACGATCAGCAGCTCGCGCCAGCATGTCGGCTCGGGCGGCAAATGACTCGACCGAACACACCGCCGGCAAGATGCCCTCTCGCGATCGCAAAGCGTGGTCCATGCCGCCGAGTTCCATCGCCCATTGGGTCAGCACTTGCTGAAGAATCGCCTTGGCGCCGACCCAATCCGGTAGTGGCTGAGCCGGACCTGGTTCCATTGAGCCTTCAACCGCCTCCAGAATCGTGTGCCCCTGCGCTGCGATGACAGCCAGAGCCGACACTGCAGCGGTTAGATCGTCCGCACCCGTTGACACCGACCGCATGGGGCCTGCCACTGTCTGCGCAAATACAACAAAGGACTTGAATGCCTCGACGCCATCATCAATTGCTGCTCGCCACTCGACTGCTTCCGAAGCGTCCAGGCCACGCAGGCCCGCGAGAACTCCCTCCCACGCCACAATGTCACGCTGATCTGCCGGGTCAAGCCGCTGCACCTCGATGGCCGCCGGACCATTTGCAAACTGCTGCAACACCTCATCGACTTGCCTGACAATCGCCGGATCCGCTCCGTCCTCGTGCAGCATCACGGTAATGTGCCAGGCACCGTCGAGGTCACTGAGCATCGACATGGTGCGCGGGCTGAGCGAGTAAACGCGACTCTTCGTGGCATCAAGGTAGGATCGAAGTTGAGGTGTTCCGGCTACCACATTGAAGCCGATCAGGACCGCCAGGAGCCCGACGAGTCCGACACTTGAAGCGGCTCGCCGAGACTCTATCCGGGTCACCACGGCAGTGGCCATCAGCAGCGCGATTGTCAGGCTTATGAAGTACGCGAGGTTCGATGTGTCGAGGAGTCCAAGCGTGAAGTCCTGCTGGCGCTGCAGGGGATCGAGCGAGGAAAAGAGCGCTCGCCAGGTGGGGCCCAGTAGTTGGGGAAGAGCGACTTCCAGCAGCACCGCCGAGAGTATCCAGATCAGGCCCGTGACAAGGAATGCAACTGCCTGGCTCACCACCAGCGCCGAAACCAGAAGGCCACTCCCCAGTACGGCCCCGCCAAGCAGGAACAAACCGAGGTACCCACAGGCCAGCGCCCCCAGATCAGGGCGTCCATATGCCTCAAGAAGCAGCACCTGAGACCAGGTCGGCACAAGCACCACCGCCAGGACGCCCATGCCTGCAAGCCACTTGCCCAGCACGATCTCCCAGGCCGACGCCGGACTTGCCTGGAGCAAGGCCAGTGTGCCCCGGCGGCGTGACTCGCAGAAACTCCCCATGACGATCGCAGGAGCTGCAATAAGCAAGAACACAGCATCAAACACAAAGACGCCCCGCAGCGATGCGGGGTGCCCCGCTCGAAACGCGGTCTGCATAAAGACCAATCCGGAGGCGAACAGAAAGAGCGCCGGAACGATCCACCCCGATGGGCTGAGGAAGAACACTCTGAGCTCACACCATGCCACGGCCATCACACGCCTCATGCCGCGCCACCTTGCAGTATCGAGTGCACCCAAGACTCCAGAGAAGGGGTTTCAACCTGCAAGACCCGCAACCTCCCCCCCGCGGAAGCCACCGTCGCGGCAATCGCCTCACGAGCTTCGGACGGCACGAGGCATCGACTCTGACTCCACTCTGAGTCCAGTTGACGAACGTCCAGAACGCGGCACGACTCGACTTGACCGAGAACGTGAGCCGCATCGATGCCCCGGGTTTCCACGAGCAATGATGCGTTCGACATCGCCTCCCGATTCACTTCGGCAAGCGAGCTGTCGGCCAACAGCCTCCCCCCACCGATGATCAGCAAGTCATCGCACACGTCGATCGCCTCGCCAAGTTGGTGTGTCGAGAACAGGATCGCTCGATCTTCGGCCAATTCCCGAATGAGGCCCCTGAAGGCCCTCTGCTGAACCGGATCAAGCCCGGTACCTGGCTCATCCAGAATCAAGACAGAAGGATCATTGATGATCGCAGCGGCAAGTCCCACCCGCTGTCGAAACCCCCGTGAAAGCTGGCCGACAATGCGGCGGCGAACCTCGGTGAGCTGGCATCGCTCGATCACCTCAGGCACCGGCAGCGCCGTTGCGGGGTCATAGAGCCCGCGGCGAAACCGGAGGTATTCGTCGACGCGGAGCTCATCGCACGCGGGAGCTCCCTCGGGAAGCCACCCAATGTGCCGATGCGCCTGAACCGGGGAATTGGCCACATCCACGCCGCCAACGAGACACGTGCCGCTTGTCGGGGCCAACACGCCGACCAGCATTCGCATCGTGGTTGTCTTTCCGGCCCCATTAGGACCGAGAAAACCGACCACCCTGCCCCTCTCAATCTCGAAGGAGACATCATCTACCGCCGTCACGGAACCGAAGCGTCGTGTCAAGTGTGCTGCCCGAATCATCCGATCATTGATACTCCTGCAGGGATTGGGACGCGATCGTTCCTTGACATACCTCTCCTGTCAAGGCGAATCGCTTGTCATTCGCCTGACATGGGGTAGGCTTCCTCTGGTCAGATCATGAGGGGTCCGAATGGACCAACTTTCGCGAACATCCCAAGCGACCGGGGCACACGACGATACGTCACAAGGCGATACTGGATCTCGTCCCGCCGGACTCCTCCTGAATGCGGCCGATGCCATCGTCGTGCTTGAGCCTGGAGGAGGCATCGTCTGGCAAGATGAGCGATTCAGCAAGCTCCCGATCCCGGTTCAGGACCGCTGCCGGCAGTGGTGTGTGGAGTTCAGCGCCGGCGTTTCCACCCGGACGCACATCGAGGGGGCAGGCCAGCACTGGGAAGTGATCCTCAGGCCCTCTGACAAGGGACATCATGTCTGCCTCCTCCTGGAAGTCACCCATGATCACACGCAGCAGCTCAGGCTCGACGCGGTCGATCAGGCCGGCCTGATGCTGCTTCACTTTGATCGAGACGAAATCGCCTCGCTCAACATCGCGGATCGCCTGCGGGTGCTCGAAGAGCGGATCATTTCCAGCGTCAAGCGGGAACTGAAGTTCGACCACTTTGAAATTCGCCTCCGCGCACCGGGATCCGACCGATTGGAACTGGTGATTTCCGAGAACCTCTCGCCGATGCGCATTGGCGAGACGATCTCCGTATCGGAAGCCGGCAACGGCATATCCGGCTGGGTTGCGGCGACAGGCAAGTCCTATGTATGCGGCGATGTCCGGAAGGATCCGATGTATCGCGAAGGTCTGGATGATGCGAGGAGCTCGCTCACCGTGCCGCTGCGCGTGCACGGCAAGGTCATCGGAGTATTCAACATTGAATCGGACTCGGTGGATGTGTTCACGGAAGACGATCGAATTCTTGCGGAACGATTCGCCGGATACATCGCCAGTGTTCTGCATCTTCTTGACCTTCTGGTCGTCGAACGCATCGCCACGAACGAACAGGTTTCCCGCAATATGAGCTCAGAATTGGAGCGGCCCATTTCTGATCTTCAAGGGATGGCGGCTCGTCTTCGAGGATCAGGCAACGAGGAAACCGCAGCGCTCATCCAGCAGATCACGGTTGATATCACCAACCGTATTGCAGCGTGCGCCGCCGGCCCAAGGTCGATCATTGACGCCGAACATGAGATTCACGCAATCGAGCCTGATACCGCATTTCAAGGCCTCAAGGTGCTGGTCGTGGATGATGAGGATCGGGTTCGCAGCGAGGTTGCTCAGGTACTGCGGCAACTCGGCTGCGCTGTCACAACGTGCGAAAACGGCCTGGCTGCATTTACGGCCATCGAAATGGCTTGCAGCGACGCAGGCTTTGCCCTGGTGGTTTCAGACATCAGACTGCCCGACGCCAGCGGATATGAAGTCTTCACCAAGACGAGGCAGATGATGCCCGAGGTTCCGGTCATTCTGATGACCGGCTTCGGCTACGACCCGGATCACACAATCGTTCGCGCCAGCGCAGACGGTGTACAAGGAATACTCCTCAAACCATTCCGCACCTCGCAACTCGTCGACGCTGTCCGCAACGCGTTCACTGCAGAGATACCCGGCCGGGCACCCTGACGCGCTCACCTATCGTCGAAGTGCCGTGATGAAACGATCATCACCAAACTCATCTCGCAGCACCCTGCAGTGCTCAAGATCAGCGTGCGCCTCGGCCAACCGACAAGCCTCCGTCGCGTGATGATCGTCCACTTCAATCACCATCAAACCGCCGGACAGCAGATGCTGTGGCGCCGCATCAAGAAGACGCCTCACGACGTCCAGTCCATCGGCGCCTGCGTGCAGGGCTTCTCGGGGCTCATGGTTGCAGACATTGGTCGCCAAGGCTCCCCAGCGGGCCTCGCTGATGTACGGTGGGTTGCTCACCAGCACATGGAAGCGGCCTTCGCGCCCTCTCGCCTGCAGCGGTGCGCATACATCGCCTTCGATGACTTCCACCCGCTCCCCCATCTCAAACTTCGCGACGTTCTGGCGAGCCCAGGTCAGTGCCTCGCCTGAGCGATCCACAGCGACAACCTTCGCCGCGGAAAGATGCATCGCCAGCGTCACCGCAATGCACGCCGACCCGGTCCCCACATCCGCAATCCAGAGCGGGTCTGGCCGCTGATCCGGATCGAGCCCACGATGCCAGGTCAGGACATGCTGCACAAGCGATTCCGTGGCGGTCCGGGGAATCAGCACGCCCGGGCCAACATCGAACAACCGCCCCAGAAACCCTGCCTCTCCCAGGAGATACTGCACCGGCTCATGCCCTGAAGCCCGCTGCACCAACGCTCGCAACCGCTCGCGTTCGTCCTCGGAGGCAGGGCGATCCAAGTCGGTATACAGGTGAATGGGGTCGATCCCGACCGCGTGGGCGACCAGCCAGCGGGCCACGAGACCCGGCTCGTCCACAGCTCGGGAGGCAAGATGCTCCTCAATCCATGCCAGTAGATGCCGAGTCGTCCAGGTCTGTTCCGGTCGCTGTTGTGTAGAAGCCGCCACACGCGCAGGGTACCATGCGCGCTGTTGCAAACTCCCGATCCCACTGGATGGATCGGCCGCATTCTGAAGCACTGGGAAATGGATCGATGCGAGTCTTCATGCTCGGGTGGGAGTTTCCCCCCTTTATCACCGGCGGACTTGGAACAGCCTGTCACGGACTGACCCGGGCCATGGATGCGCAAGGCATCGGTGTGACTTTCGTCATGCCCGGCGCCACCGATCCAACCGCCGCCTCGCACGTGGATCTCCTCAGTCCCTCCGCGGTCACAGCCGAGGCGCCACCGGATGCAGTTCCCACGTCCGTGGAATCCACTCACGGTGTCTCCGCATCAGCGTCCTCACCGCCACCCGCCCCACCATGTCAATCGACCGCATCCGAATCCCGACCCGAGGGATTCTCGGCTGAAGCAGAGTTCATTCATCTTCCCGTGCAGATGCGCCAACCATACGACCCGGACGCCACTGGAATGGGCGTCGCTGCAATCGGCTCATCCGGAGATCACGCTCCCGGAGACTCCCAACTGAATGACGTCACTGAGGACGCCGCAGACGCGGCGGCCACAGCGTCGGGGGCCGCCCCCCGGGGTGAGTCCAGCGAGAGCGCGGACGACGCAGCACCAGCAGATGACGGCAAGGGCGACTATGCAGGCGACATCATGACCGAGGTTCGTCGATTCGCGCGATTCGCACGCGACGCCTCGCGCTCCCGATCATTCGACGTCATCCACGCACATGACTGGATGACCTATCCCGCCGGGCTTGAAGTCGCCCGCCGAACCGGGAAGCCGCTCGTCGTACATGTGCACTCGACTGAGTTCGATCGAAGCGGTGAGCAGGTCAACCAGCAGATCTACGACATCGAGCGCCGCGGAATGCATGGGGCAATGCGAGTCATCACCGTCTCACGATTGACTCGCAACATCGTGGTTCGGCGATACGGAGTCAACCCCGACAAAGTCACTGTCGTGTACAACGGCGTTGCCATCGATCCAATCGCGGCAGGCGCTCGCCCGATTGGCCGTCGGGAAAAGATCGTGCTGTACTTCGGCCGCATCACTCGGCAAAAGGGCCCCGAATATTTCATCCGCGCGGCGGCTCGGGTCCTCGATGTCGAGCCGCATGTTCGCTTTGTTGTCGCGGGGTCCGGCGATCTCTACCGCCGATGCATCGAGTTGGCTGCAGAGCTTGGCATCGGGCAGCACTTCCTCTTTACAGGGTTCCTCCGCGGGGCCGATATCGAGAAGGTCTTCCATATGGCGGACCTCTTCGTCATGCCCTCGGTCTCTGAGCCATTCGGAATCGCTCCGCTCGAAGCCATGGGGCATGATGTGCCGGTCTTGATATCCAAATCGTCCGGTGCCAGTGAAGTGCTGACCCATGCGCTCAAATGCGACTTCTGGGACACCGAGGCGATGGCCGACAAGATCGTGGCCGTCCTGAGGCATCCCCCCCTCGGCCAGACACTCCGACGACACGGCGTGATCGATATCAAGCGACTGACCTGGGCCGATGCCGCAGTCAAGTGCGGGCGAGTCTACGAAGAGGTCGCCGCCGCAATGGTCGGATCCGCACCAGGCGTCTGACGCGTCGGTTCGGTCCCCCGCCATCTATACTCCGCCTCTATGGCCCTCTTCACGAGACGTTCAAAAAGCCCGGAGCCTGCGGGACCCGCCGCGGTCCCGGCAGGAACCAGCCCATTCTCACAGCAGACCGAGGCAGCGGCGACCCGCATCGGCACCGGGCTCATTCGGGACGCCGATCGACACGCCAAGGGGTTGCTCTCGGCGGCCTTCTGGTCCGACAAACTGATGGACTGGGCCATGAAGGACGAAGCCTTCAAGGTACAACTGTTTCGATTCGTCGATTGCTTCCCTGCACTGAGCAACAAGCAGGATGTCCATGAGCATCTCATGGACTATCTCACGCAGCCGGGCGTCACCCTGCCGTCCGGTCTCGGGCTTGGACTGAAAGCCGGCGGACTCGCCAAAGGGACGATGACTCGGACAGTCTCTGGCCGAATCGAATCAATGGCGAAGCGGTTCATCGCTGGAACCGACGCCGTCTCGGCACTTCCCATGCTTCGCACGCTCTGGGACGAGGGGCTTGCTTTCTCCGTCGACCTCCTGGGCGAAGCTTGCCTCAGCGATGCCGAAGCCGAAACCTATCAAGCTCGGTATCTGGATCTCGTCGAGAATCTCCCCGACGCCGTTTCGCAGTGGCCAGCGAATCCGATTCTCGAATCTGATCACATCGGCCCGATCCCCCGCGCAAACGTTTCAATCAAGATCAGTTCGCTGTATGCGAGAACGGATCCGATCGATACCGCTGGATCGATCGACGGCTTGGTCGATGCGCTCCGCCCCATTCTGACTCGGGCTGGCGAACGCGGCGTCCTTGTCAATTTCGACATGGAACACTTTGCGCTGAAGGATCTCACACTGGAGCTCTTTCAGCGATGCTGTGAAGAAGTCGATTTCCCTGCAGGTCTGGCGATGCAAGCGTACCTGCGAAGCGGTGATGACGACGCGCAGCGAATGATCGACTGGGCGCGCGGGTGTGGCCGCCAGGTCACGGTCAGGCTTGTCAAGGGTGCGTACTGGGATGCCGAGACGATCGAGGCCGAAATGCACGGCTGGCCGGTCCCGGTCTGGTCTCGCAAACGCGACACCGATGCGTGTTTCGAGCGTATGACCGCAGCCTTCATCGCAAACATGCCGAAGGAAGCCGGAGTTGGCGGCGTCAAGCTTGCCCTCGGCTCACACAACCTTCGGTCCATTGCTGTCGCACTGGCGCTGCTGGAAGAACACGGACTACCCCCGAACGCGCTTGAACTTCAGATGCTCCACGGCATGGCGGACCAACTCAAGGCCGTCGCTGTCGAGCGAAACATGCGACTGCGAGAGTACGTCCCGGTCGGTGAGATGATCCCCGGCATGGCATATCTCGTCCGGCGGCTCCTGGAAAACACGTCCAACGAGTCATGGCTGCGCGGAAGCTCGTCCGGAGCGTCTTCCGCAGAAGCGCAGCTCGCGCAGCCGCACGGAGAGGATCCCGCAACAGATCCTGGCATCGCGCGAATCGACGGTGCTCCCGAGCGGCACGCCCTGTCCGACTCAGTGCAAGGACTTGACGACGGTCGACCATTCTTCACAGAACCGATGCGTGACTTCTCCCAACATCACCAGCGATTTGTGTTTCAAGAAGCCATATCGACGGCCAGCGTTCCGAGCGTATCAATCGACGCCACAGTTGAGCAGGCCGATGCCGCGCTGCAGGCCGCCCACGATGCCTTCCCCGGCTGGCGCGATACGCCAGCCATCGAACGATCTGCAGCATTGGTTCGATGCGCCGACATCATGCGTTCTCGCCGCGACACGCTCTCTGGAGTCATCATTCGAGAGTCTGGCAAGACCTGGCGTGAGGCGGACGCAGACGTGTGCGAAGCGATCGACTTCTGCGATTACTACGCCCGGCAGGCCGTTGCGATGTTCCAGCCGCGGCGGCTCGGGCAGTTCATCGGGGAATTGGACACCGAGTTTCACGAGCCGCGGGGCATTGCGGTCGTCATCAGTCCATGGAATTTCCCGCTGGCCATCTGCTGCGGGATGACGGCGGCAGCGTTGGTGACCGGCAACACGGCAATCGTCAAGCCAGCCGAGCAAACACCCGGGATTGCCAGGATTCTCGTAGACATGCTGCACGAGGCCGGTGTCCCGCGCAGCGTGCTTCACTTCCTGCCCGGCCGTGGCGAAACCGTGGGCGCACATCTGGTTCGAGATCCCCGTACGTCGCTGGTCGCCTTTACTGGATCCAAGGCGGTCGGGCTCGACATTGTGCAAGCCTGCGGGCTCGTCTCCGAAGATCAGCATCACGTCAAACGCGTGGTCTGCGAGATGGGTGGCAAGAATGCCATCATCGTCGACACATCGGCCGATCTGGATGAGGCAGTCCTCGGTGTTCGAGGCAGCGCATTCAACTTTCAGGGGCAAAAGTGTTCCGCGTGCAGCAGGGCCATCGTTGTTGGCTCCGCATGGGAACCATTTGTTGAGCGGCTCCTCCCATCGGTCGAAACCCTGATCGTCGGTGATCCACTCCTTCCCGGAACCGATATCGGCCCAGTGATAGACCAGCAAGCTGCCGACACAATTCGTTCGTACATCGACATCGGCCGCAGCGAAGGAACCTTGGCGGCGGCAGCACTGGTACCCGAGGGCCTTGAGGCGCATGTCGGCAAGCCCTATGTCGCGCCACACGTGTTTACGGATATCGAACCGCACCACCGCCTTGCCCGCGAAGAAATCTTCGGGCCGGTGCTGGCCGTCATGCGGGCGGAATCGTTCGACCACGCGCTTGAGATTGCCAACGGTACCGAGTATCGGCTCACGGGCGCCGTGTACAGCCGACGCCCGGAAAACCTTGAGCGAGCCAAGTCGGAGTTCCGCGTCGGCAACCTCTATCTGAATCGAAACAGCACAGGCGCACTGGTTGGCCGCCAGCCCTTCGGTGGCTTCGGCATGTCTGGCGTTGGCGCCAAAGCGGGTGGACGTGCGTACCTCTCGCAATTCACCGTGCCGCGAGCCATATGCGAGAACACGATGCGACGGGGCTTTGCACCTGGGCTGTGATCGTCTGAGGTCATGCCTGTTGGCGATCGTCCTTCACAATGCCCGATCCAACCAGCGGTATTGAATCGCCTCGGCGATATGCGCCTCCTCTATCCCATCGACCTCCTGCAAGTCCGCCAACGTCCTCGATACTCTGCGGAGCCGATCCCACACCCTTGCACTCAAACCAAGTTCCTCAACCGCGCGTCGAAGAAGGCTGCGTGCTCCATCTGACATCGGTGCAAACTCATCGAGCTGCCTGGAGCCGAGCCGCCCATTGGGCGTACTGCCCTGCCGCAGCCGTTGGAACCGCCAGGCAGCCGACACCGCTGCCGCCACGTCCTTGCTCGGCTCGCTGTTCCGATCACCATCAAGCTCGGCCACAGGGACCGGAGGCACTTCCACCTGCAGATCGATGCGGTCCAGAAGCGGGCCGGACAATCGATGTAGCGACGCATCAGATCCAACACGCCCGCTTCCCCGCCTTGTTGGATTCATGGCCGCAACCAGAAGCACCCGGGCGGGAAAGCAAATTCGGCCCGAGGCGCGGGCAATGACCACCTCGTCCCGCTCCAGCGGCTCTCGCAGCGCTTCCAGGGCCGAGCGAGAGAACTCCGGGAACTCGTCCAGAAAGAGGACACCGTGATGCGCAAGCGTGATCTCACCGGGACGTGGTTTGGACCCGCCTCCGACAATGGCAGCCGGCGAGGCGGTGTGATGCGGGCTGCGAAATGGGCGTCGCGCCAGCAGGGCCGTACCCGCCACCGATGCAATCCTCGCCATCTCCAATGACTCTCCTTTCTCCGGTCGCGGGAGAATCCCTGGCAGGCACCGGGCAAGGGTTGTCTTGCCGCTCCCAGGCGGCCCCACCATCAGCAGGTTGTGCCATCCAGCGGCTGCCACAGTAAGCGCCCGCCGAGGAAGCAATTGGCCCCGCACATCCGACAGATCGATATCGGCCTCGCTCACGCCCATGATCGGTGGTCTGGCAGCCGGCAGGTCCTTGCGGCCACTGAGGAAGTCGACGATGTCGCTGAGGCTGTGTGCGGGGCGGCTTCGAACGCGATCAACGAGCGCCGCGGCAGCGGCGCTGGCCGCCGGGAGCAACACACTGCCAATGCCGCTCCTCGCGGCGAGATCTGCCATCGCGACGGCGCCGGGAATCGCCTGCAGTGTTCCGTCAAGGCGAAGTTCTCCGGCAATGACGCAGTCTCTCGCTCGCGCACGGGCATCAATACCGAGTTCACCAGATGCGAGCAAAACGGCTACTGCTATTGGCAGATCGTAGAGCGGGCCCTCCTTGCGGTGCGTTGCCGGGGAGAGATTGATCGTAATGCGCCCTGGCGGATACCCGAATCCCCCCGCCTCCATCGCGGCCTGCACCCGGTCTACGGCTTCGCGGACCGCAGCGTCAGGCAACCCTACGACGGTCGTTCGCGGCGTCTTCTCGTCAAGGATGGCCACCTCGACGCGGCACGGACTCGCATCGACACCATCGAGAATGAAGGTCTGAACCGAACTTCGCATGGGGAGCCTCCCGGCGCCCCTGCCAGCTACACGGGCGCGCGTTCCAGTTGTTCTACGACTGCCCGGCCAAGTACGAGACCGACGGCTTCTTCTTCAAGCACGACTTCGGTCGCGCCCGCAGCTCGGAGCTGGGCTTCGGCCCGGTTGTACCCACACCTGACCACGATCGGCGCCGAAACTGCCAAAGAGCGCACCTGACGAACAACTTCGGCGGCCGCCTGGGGGTCCGGAAGGCTCACAACCACCATGCGGGCCCGCGAAACTCCGGCAGCTTTCAATATCTCGGGCCTCCGGGCGTCACCGACGATTCCCTCGTCCCCTTCCTGCCGCCGCCGGAGCACCGCCTGATTGTTGAAGTCAACGACCGTGACCGGCACACCGGCATCCCGAGCCCCTTGAATAGCTCGGGCTGCAGAGGGCCCGATGCCGATCACAATCACGCGCCCCTGCCCGCCCTTTGCAATCTTGCCTTCGACAGGTGATCGCAAGCCGGCGGCAATACGAGGCGCAATGCCCACCATCATCGGGACCAGCAGCAGGGTGACAACCGAGGCAGCGACGAAGAGATCGAGCGTGTCTGACTCAAGAAGCCCCTCATTGCGGGCAACTCCACCGAGTACAAACGAGAACTCTCCAATCTGCGCGACGCAGAATCCCACGCCAATCGCCGTGCCGGCCGCCGCCCCGGCCAACCTCGCTGCGAGGCCCGTCGCGAGAATCTTTCCCACCACAATCAGGCAAGCGAGCAGCATCACCGTCACGATGCGGTCAGGCGACGCGAGCCAGGTGAGGTCGGCAAGGGTTCCGATACTGGCAAAGAAGATCGTCAGGAAGATCGCCTTGAGGCCCGCCACATCCGATCGAATCTGACGGGCGAACGGAGAATTCGCCAGCGCCAGCCCTGCGATGAATGCACCGATGGCCGCCGAGAGGCCCAACTCATGCGAGAGCCAGGCTGCAAGAACTCCGGTGACGACCGCGAGTACCACAGGAAGTTCGCGGTTCCCACTCAGATGGCTGCTCTGCAGCAGTCGCGGGATCAGCAACATCGCGACCGCGCCGATGATCAGGACGGCAACAACAAACCTTGCCCCGGCAAATCCCAGTTCCGTTGCCACTTCGGCCACTTCCACCGGCCCGCCAATCACCGCAAGCAGCACCACAAGCGGCACAATCGCCAGGTCCTGCACCAGAAGCGTGGCGACTGCCAATCGGCCATGAGCCGATTCCAGCTGTCCAGAGTCGAAGAGCGATCTCGCCACAGCGGCAGTGCTGCTCAGCGCGACCATCGCACCGATCGCAAGCGAACCAGCCCAAGTCCATCCCAACAGGTTCACCACAGCCGCAGCGCCAGCGGTCGTCAGCACAACTTGAAGAATGCCCGCGCGAGCACCTGGAAGCCCGAATGCGATCAGTTTCTCACGCGTGATTTCCAGGCCAATCGTAAACAAAAGCAGGGCGACGCCAAACTCGGCCACATATTGGACTTCCAAGTGATCGTCCTGCACCCACCCCAGCAGGCCTGGCCCGACAAGCATCCCTCCGATGATCGCGCCGACGATCGAGCTCAGTCCGATGCGCTCCGCAACGACGCCCAGCACAGATGCAACCGACAGCAACACCACCAGATCGGTAATTACGTCCCAGCCGTGCATGATGACGCTCCGGTGTAATCATCCGCTGGTCCGGGCAAGGGCCATCGCCCATGGGTCCGCCGCCGAATCTCCGCGCGAGCTTCTGCTCGAAGCGCATCAACCTGATCGTGCAGGAATGCAAGGGCCCGATCGACTCCCATCTCCAGCAGCGTGTCGCACGCGATGGGCGCTCCCACGTTGGCCATGATTCGGCCCTTTCGCCTCGGCCCTGATCCCTTTGGCCACGCATCAAATGTCCCTTCGATGCCCACAGGCAGAATGGGAGCACCACCGCGTTTGATAAGCAGCCAGACGCCGCGCTCAAACGGAAGCATCGTTCCGTCGACCGAGCGTGTCCCCTCAGGAAACACAACGGAGAGCCTGCCCGCGTGAAGCTCACCAAGCACCGCTCGCATCGCGCTGGGATCTGCGGAGTCGCGATCAACGAAGATGCAGCGGTAGCCAGATCGCAATACCCACGGCATGGGCCAGGGAGAATCAGTCAGAAGGGAGCGACGGGCAAGCATTCGCGGGCTGCGATCGCGCAGGATGATGCCAAGCAGCATCGGGTCGATGTGGGACTGGTGATTGGCGATGACAAGTGCGGCGCCCCGGCGAGGAATCCGTCCCCTTCCCATCGTGCGAAATCGCCACAGCAGCCAGCACACCCCTCCAACACTCCATGCCACCAAGCCATACCACACGAGATGCGATATAGCCGAACGATCGTCGTTGCGGCGGCGGAATTGCAGGATGCTCAGCACGGGGGCTGCACCGAGTCGGCAAGCCGCGCTCGCACGTCTCGCTCAAGTCGGTCGACCACTTCATCAAGCGTCAGCGCCGAAGTATCAACCTGAATGGCACCCGCCGGGCACATGAGCGGTCCAACCGACCGGCTCGAATCAATGGCATCACGCGTATCGATCTCGGCTCGAACCGCTGCGGGGTCCGGGCTCTTCCCAGCTTGTTGCAGTTGAAGCACCCGCCGATTCGCCCGGACACTCGCGTCTGCAGTGAGAAAGAATCGAACCTCTGCATCAGGGAACACGACCGATCCTTGATCCCTCCCTTCACTGACGAGCCGCAGTTGTTCCTCGGCAATACGCCGCTGCGCCTCAACAAGAGCAGCCCTGACGACAGGAACAGCCGCCACAATGGACACGATCTCTCCAATCTCCGGCGATCGAATCAGCGCTTCCACAGGATCCCCGTCAATCATCACCACCGGTGGCCGCAGATCCCAGTCGAAATTGATGTCGTGGGCCTCGATGAGTTTCAGGAGTGACGGCCCGTCGGCAGGATCCGCTCCGGTTCGAAGTGCCAGCAGCGCCACGCTGCGATACATGGCGCCCGTATCAAGGCACCCGATACCGAGTCGATCGGCAAGCAGACCGGAAACCGCCGACTTACCCGTGCCTGCCGGGCCGTCAATCGTCACGATCAATCGCATAGGCTCGGCAGCCATGATCTACTCCGCCTCGATAGCAGCCTGCAGAATCTCCGCGGCGCGGGCAATCTCCTTGGCTGGATCACCATCACCGACATAGTCGATCACGACATTGCTTTGGTACCCAACCGCCTTGGCGGCCGCCAAACCGGCTGCGAGATCAAGGCCTCTGTGAGCCCCGCCGCGCTTGAATCCCTCACACCGGACGTGTATCGCGCCCGCATAGGGAGCCAACTTGCGAATGTGCTCAAGCTGGTCTTCGTTGGTACTCAGGTCACCATAGGTCGGCAAGGCGCCGATCCGGAAGCCACCCACCTGCTTGATAAGCTCTGAGAGACCATCTGATGATCGCGTTCCCCCTGGCCCGGGCACGAGCAGCAGATTGAGTTCCAGCCGCTCCACGGAGACCATGGCGTGTTGAAGCGCTTGAGCCGTTCGGTCCTGATCGGCTGAATCGCCAGCGGCCATTGCAACCGCAACCGCGACCGAATTGCAGCCAAGCCGATTCGCCGCAGTTGCAACGCGGGAGAGCCGAGTCATCGCTGCTTCCTGGACCGCCTCATCGCTCGAACCGATCGCCAAAGGCGTTGAATCCACCAGAACCAGGCACGGGCAACCGGCCTGATCGCCACGATGTCGGAGCGTCCCGAGCTGCTCGCCTGACCAACCGGCCAACATCTCCACATCGACGCTGAGCCCGCGGAGCCCGAATTCGGCCTTCGCAAATGCGGGCGCGTCGAGAAGTGTCCGAGGGGGGTCGGCGTGTGGGTCAAGCAGGGACCGGAGCGATCGTGTGGTGAGAGAGAGGAGAAGCGTCATGGTGCATTCAATCTGAAGCGCGAGGATAGCGGATACGGCGCGAAATCGCTGCCTGCCACCTGATACCATTGGGTTGTTCCGGTTCAGGATTCGATGCGGAGGCCGATCCGCCCAACAGGAGTGTCCAGATGACCAGCCCATCCGATTGCCGCTACTCCGACAGCCACGAGTGGTTCCGCCCCGACGGCGACACGGTCACGATCGGTATCACCCCGCACGCCGCAGCGGAACTGACTGATGTCACATTCGTAGAACTTCGCCCCGCAGGCACTACTCTTGGAGCTGGCGACGCCATTGGAGAGGTGGAGTCGGTCAAGACCACCAGCGATATCTACTCGGTCGTCGCAGGCGAGATCATCGAAATCAACGAGCAAGCCGTCCAGGACCCTGCCTTGCTCAATAGCGACCCACAAGGCGAAGGCTGGCTCGTGAAGGTCCGTACGGCCGACGCAGGGCCGCTGGAGAGCCTCATGGACTCTTCGGCCTACGACGAGAAGTACGGGGCGTGAGTTCGGGCGGACCCGCATGAGGGCGGCGTACCGAATCGAGGCGGAGTACCAGCCCACGGGTGACCAGCCCGCGGCGATTTCGCAGTTGGTCGCAGGCGTCCAGGGAGGGGCTCCATCGCAAGTGCTGCTCGGGGCAACGGGGACGGGAAAGACGTTCACGATGGCGAACGTCATCGCAGAGACCGGCAAGCCCGCGATGGTCATCAGCCATAACAAGACGCTCGCGGCTCAACTGTATGAGGAATTCCGGGCCCTCTTTCCCGACGCTGCCGTGTGCTACTTCGTGAGCTATTACGACTACTACCAGCCAGAGGCGTACATCCCTCAACGCGACATCTATATCGAGAAAGACGCGGCCCGCAATGATGACCTCGACCGGCTGAGGCTCTCGGCCACCAGCAACCTGCTCTCCCGAAATGACGTCATCGTCGTGGCCAGCGTTTCGTGCATCTACGGACTGGGGTCGCCGGAGGCGTGGCAGAATCGGCTGCTTGCACTTCGGGTTGGCCAACAGATCGATCGCCGCGAGCTTCTTCGATCGCTGACCGACATGCAGTACAACCGAACCGAAATCGAGTTCGAACGCGGCAAGTTCCGCGTCCGCGGTGATGTCATCGAAGTCTTCCCGGCATACGAGCAGTTTGCAGTCCGAATCGAGTGCTTCGGGGATGACATCGAGCGGCTCTCATTGATTCACCCCGTCTCGGGAGAAACACTCGCCACTGAGCAACAGGTGTTCATCTTTCCCGCCGTCCACTATGTCCTTCCCGAAGATCGCCTGACCCAAGCGATTTCCGATATCCGGGATGAGTGTTCCGCTCGAACCGCGCAGCTCAAGAAGGAGGGCAAGTTGCTGGAGGCCCAGCGTCTCATGTCCAGAACACGGTACGACATGGAGATGCTCGCTGAAGTTGGCTACTGCTCAGGCGTTGAGAATTATGCCCGGCACCTTGAGGGACGTTCGCCGGGCTCACGACCATCGACCCTCCTCGATTACTTCAACCATGTCCCTGGTCAAGAGCAGAATGACTGGCTCGTATTCATTGATGAATCGCACGTCACCATCCCGCAGATTCGCGCGATGTACAACGGTGACCAGGCTCGCAAAAAGGTCCTGGTAGATCATGGATTCCGACTTCCGAGTGCTCTGGACAACAGGCCGCTCACGTTCGATGAATTCGAACAGATTGTCCCTCAGGTCATTCACGTGTCCGCCACACCGAGCGAGTATGAGCTTGAGCGAGCAGGTGGCACTCCAGCGGAGCAGGTCATCCGCCCGACAGGGCTCCTTGATCCAGTGATCGAAGTTCGCCCGGCAACGGAGCAGGTTCCAGACTTCATCAGAACCTGCCGCGAAGTCGCCGCTGGTAACCAGCGAATCATCGCGACCGTGCTGACCAAACGGATGGCCGAAGATCTTGCCGGATTCCTTGAGGAGAGGGGATTGAGCGTCAGGTATCTGCATAGCGACATCGACACGCTGGATCGAATTGAAATCCTGAAGGCGCTTCGAGAAGGCGACTTCGATGTCCTCGTCGGCGTCAATCTGCTCCGTGAGGGTCTTGATCTTCCTGAAGTCGCACTTGTGTGCATTCTGGATGCGGACAAAGAAGGTTTCCTCAGAAGCAGGACCAGCCTCATTCAGACGATCGGCCGCGCGGCTCGCAACGTGGACGCCTCCTGCATCATGTACGCAGACCGCATCACTGATTCCATGCAGGCGGCCATCGACGAAACCGCCCGGCGGCGGGGCGTGCAGCAGGCACACAATGAGAAGCACGGCATCACCCCAACGACCATCGTGCGTGCCGTACGCAGAGGAATCGAGCGCGAGCTCCAGGCCCGCAGAACGGCGAGGCAGGCACTCAATGAGAAGGCCTCGGATACGCAGCTCGACCAGGCCGAACTGCTGGAGTCGCTGGAGCGCGAGATGCTCGAAGCGGCCGATCAACTCGAATTCGAGCGGGCGGCAGCCCTCCGCGATCGACTTGCGGCCATCCGAAGCGGGGAGAGCGATCCACGAAAACGAGAGCACACGCCAGAGCCGGGTACACCCCGCGGGCGGAGAAGACGATCGAATTCTCGTCGGTGAGAAGTACCCACTCCACGCCCCTGCACGCTACGCTGCCGAGATGCCCGCACCCCCCCCATCCTGTCCGTCCTCCTGCAATATCCTGCTCATCGGGGGCGGCGGCCGCGAACACGCGATCGCCTGGAAACTGAAGCAGTCGCCCCGCTGCGGCGTGCTGTGGCTCACCGATCCTGGCAACGCAGGTCTTGCCAAGCTTGGTAAGCCGTGCCCGCACAAGTGGGATCCGGACAACACCTTCCCGCTGATCAACTGGTGCGAGAAGCAGGACATCGATCTTGTCATCGTCGGACCGGAGCAGCCGCTGGCCGATGGAATCACCGATGCGCTGCAGACCGAGCGACGACATGTGTTCGGGCCGAGCAAGGCTGGCGCGCAAATCGAAGCGGACAAATCGTTCGCCAAAGATCTCATGAAGCAGGCGGCGATCCCAACCGCCGAGAGCCGCACGCTTGAGACACCGAACGCAGCCCGCCGATGGGTGCTTCGCGGAATCGAAGCCGAGCTCGCCGAAGACAAGATTGCCGAGGACGCGCAGCCGCTCCTGCGCTGGCTCGGAACGAGCGACGACCGCGGCCATGTTCCCATGCCGCCCATTGAAGGTGCCCTGAGAGACGTACTCGCAGCCCGCGAAGAACCACTGGTTGTCAAAGCCAGTGGGCTGGCAGCAGGCAAGGGCGTCATCGTCTGCCCGACGACCCTCGATGCCCTCGAGGCCATCGAAACAATCATGGTGGAGCAGACCTTTGGTGACGCCGGGAAGCGACTCGTCATCGAAGAGCTGCTGCTCGGGCAGGAAGTGAGCATCCTCGCGTTGGTCGACGGCCGCACCATGTGGATTCTCGATCCATGCCAGGATCACAAGCAGGTCGGTGAGGGCGATGTCGGTCCAAACACCGGTGGGATGGGCGCGTACTGCCCGGCCCCGGTCGTCGACGCGGCTCAGCTCGAAGAAATCGAACGAACGATTCTCGTACCCATGCTCGACGCGCTGCGCCGCCGCGAGATTGACTACCGGGGGGTGCTCTATGCGGGCCTGATGCTGACGCCCGGGGGGCCGAAGGTGCTCGAGTTCAATTGCAGGTTTGGCGATCCCGAGTGCCAGCCTCTGATGGCGAGGCTGCAAGGTGATCTCGTTGACATCCTCTGGCGATGTTCGGTCGGTACGCTCGTCGATGCCGATATCGACTTCGACCCGCGCTGCGCCTGCTGTGTGGTGCTGTGCAGCGAGGGCTATCCCGGCTCCTACGAGAAGGGCCGCCCGATCTCCGGCCTCGACGGGATTGAAGACGACAACCTGATCATCTTCCACGCCGGAAGTACGATCAACCATGAAGGCGTGCTGGTCAATACCGGTGGGCGAGTGCTCGGTATCACAGCGCTCGCCGAGTCACTGGACGAGGCCCGCCAACGTGCCAATGGTGCATGTGAAGCTGCGACGCTCTCGGGGAGTTTCTATCGAAGCGATATTGGTTGTCGCCTGGCGCCCGCCCCATAACACCGCGCTGTGATCATGCCGCCCGCCAGGCGAAGACGATCGCCGCTGCTGCGTAGAGCACTACCACGGCAGGAACTGCAATCAGGAGTGTGCGTGAGGCCAATGACCGGGCCATTGCAAGCGCTGTCGGTCCTGGCCGCAGTGGATTCATCGGGGCCTGCGTATGCGGACGAAGCCATAGGCCTGCCGCCGCACACCCGCCCCAGACGAGCGGCCAGATCCACAATGCCATGGCCAATCCGGGCGCGGCACCTGATCGGCTGAGGCGGTACCACGCAAGTGCCAGGCACGCCTCGGCGAGGACCGCCAGCAGCAGACTGCCCCAGATTGCGCGCACCACACTCGGCAGGCTCAATCCCACTGCGAAAGGAGCCGCCGCAGGTCGTCGACGTCCACACGGCCGCTCTCGTCGAGGTCCGCCCGTGAGTCTGCAGATCCCCAATGCCCGAAGAGCCGCAGCACATCTGTTGCGCCAACACGGCCGTCTCCATCAAGATCGCCGTGCCGCCTGAAAAGTGAAATGTCGCCTTCGATATGCCCGGTGTAGGCCCTCACACCCGCGTCAACTCCGTCCTGCCAGGTGTATCCAAGCCACCGGCCATCCTGCGCAAGGCATCCTGCGTCATCGGCGGTGATGTACTGAATCACAATGCCACCGCCACCGATCTGCCCCGGATCATCCAGGGTGATCTGGCAGACGCCCGGCGCGCAGATCCTCATCTCCTCCACGCCGCATAGTGAAGTGCAGTCGGTACCAAACACATACGTCCCGCCCTCTGCGTGGCAATCGAGGCGGTTCAGTTTCACGCACACCTGGCCCCATGCGGCCGTTGAAAGACAACATCGCCCGAACCAGGAGCCCTGCGTTGGAGGACATCCCCCGCTGTTGGCATACGGGTTGTCGGTATCGGTCAGGAATCGCCCGCCTGCAAGCAGACAGTCGAAGCGGCGAACCTGCGGGACGCAGTCATACTCAAGGCAGCAGGCACCGATTGGATTCCCCGGATCGGGTTGAACTGCCGGCTGGTCAAGCGGTTCGAGTTCCATGCCAAGCCCCGGAATACCTTCGCTGCAGGCAGCGATGTCGGGATACCACGTACCCGCGAACGAGTTGACACAGATGGATTCACTCAGATCCGCGGTGCACACCGGAAGTCCACTACCGCTGAGCGCGCAGACACCGACGGGATCACTTGGACCGTTGCAGGAGTTACAACTGACGCCTTGGCCGAGAAAGGTCCCGTAGACAAGATCGCACACTTCCTTCGACATTCCATCACAGCACGTGCCGATATCCGGCAGGCAGCATGCACCAGTACCCGATGGGTTGCAATTACCCGCTCCGCACAATTCGCCAGCGCGGAAGACGACTTGAGAGGGCGGGTTTGACGGCGTGCCATACCAGAATGCCTGGCACTCCGGCTCGCTCATCCCGTCACCCACACACAGCAGGCCGGATCCACTGTCAACACAGCACGCTCCGAGTGGATGACATGGAACCTCGTCGCAACGCGCAACAATCGACCACGAAGTCGAATCGACGAGCGGATCGCTCTCATAGGCCTCGCAGTCGTCGCGAGACAGGTCGGTACAGAAATGCTCACCGCTGACTGCCTGAACGCAGCAGGCACCAATCGTGCCCGATGGATCGGGAGGATTGAGTGGGACCAACGGTACTGCGGAGAGATTCTCAAAGTTGCAAACCGGATAGACGCACTCGGTATCCCATAACGGTTGTGGAGGACCGATAGAAGGAATCCACGGATCGGCCGGATCGCAATAGTCGGTGCCGTTACTTCCTGCCGCCATCGTGAGCATCACGCCGCCTATTGCACGACACTCATCGCACGTCAAAAGTGAGCAGCCCGGCTTGCCATCAGGAGATACATAACAACATGGCGCGGTACGCCTGCACCAGTTCCGCTCGGTGCAATTGGTGCCAGCGCCGTGAAAGAAACCCGAAGCATTTCGGTCCGTGGTCCATCCCCAGCGGTAGTACGGATCCGTCAAACTGGGGGGAAGCCACTCCCAGCTCCAGTCCATCGCCGAACAGTCATACGCGGTTGTCTCAATGCACATGCCGTCAACACAACAGGCTCCGATCGCATTGGTCGGCTCGGAGACAATGCAGAAACTTCCACCAAACCACCAGCCGTCGCGGTCGCCCGGTACAGCATCAACCGTCTGGAGGCACTGCACCAGAATCTTGCCATCGCTTGGAACGTACACACCATCCAGTGGAGCACATGTCCCACTGCTCGGGCCTGCTTCGGGATTGCTTCCAGGCACATACGGATCGTCCGGGCCGCATGCGGCCACGGTGTCATCGAATGGATAGACCTCAAAGTACACGTCGGCGGCAGCTCCGGGTTGGCTTGCAACCCACACGCGGAGGAAGGCGTCTTCAGCCAGAATGGGCCGGAGCGGATCCCAGCCCAGCATGAGGTCGGACCAGATGAAGCCCGTCAGTTCTGCGGCAGCCGTGTCGACGATCTCAATCACATCAGCATCGTCCGCCTGAGGAACCATCGGTGGAACTGGGGACTGGGTCCCACTCGCCGGGCAATCGCTCGGGGGAGTGGGATTACAGCTGATCGTCTTGGACACACTGCATTGGTTTTCAATAATCCGCACGGTTGCGATCGCGTCTGCCGGTGAATCCGGGATCGGGGCTGGTGTTCCGTCCGGCAAGACGTATCCGGCTGGATCGGTCGTGATTCTGTACTGAAAGACGTCGATGCCGCATGACTCAGCCGGCGGGGTGTATTCGACCAACCTCGTCCCATTGGGACTCGCCGGGTCCTCAACAATATCAATCGTGCCGCCGAGAATCGTCAACCCGGGAAGACCCCCGGCATCATCCTCGACGAAGTCCCACCACTGGTCAAATGGAAGCACGGGGTCAAATGGCTCGTTCTGCCACACACCAAGATAGGTCACATCCATTGGGAACAGTGGCCATGGATCTTCCTGAGGATCCCAGTCGGCGGGATCCCAGGAGTCGACGTCAAAGGTGTTCTGATCAAAGCAGCCGGGCGCCACATCATTTGCGAGGACATCAAGAAGTTGTGGACCGCCCGGAATCGTCGTGAAGAGATCATCGGCCGCGTACGGCGTACTCGGCTCGGCAGGGTCCAAACCCCCGACGGCTGACCATGAGCAGTCCATTGATGCAAATCGGGAATAGATTCGTGCTCCCATATCGGAGCGGAATCGGAGCTGGATGTTGGCAGCACCGCCAGGGCACGTGTAGCAGAAACTCATGAGCGTTGCAGGCATACTGGAAGTACCTGCGTTCGAACTCGATCCCTGATACAGCCCCGTGTACACAAACTGATGCTCACAGTCGGGATCGACCCGAACTCCTTCGCACGGTGGGCCAAAGCACGTGTCATACCCGTAGTACCGCGTCTCGGTCACGCCAATAGCCATACCAAGCGCCCGTGCGACGGCGACGATATCCCAGTTGACGTTGTCCGGGGCGAAGTTGACGCCGGGCCAGGGGAATGTTCCCTTGACCGCCGCGACTGCGTAGGGCCGCTGCCCTTCGACACACAGCGTGCGGAACGAGCCGACCGCCACATCCTGCACCTCAACCCCCCACGTGTCCTCCCACTCGTCCGTGTCCGGCCAGGGCACATTGGCAAAATATGGCTTGCCGTATGGGTACCCGGAGAGAAGCAGAACCATGTTCGCGTCTGTTGGCGTCAATCCCCAGTACCCCGTCATCGCATTCAGCGTATCGCCGATCTCCCACATCGAGTCGGCATCGTTCCACACGTCACCCGAGGCACCGCAGGGTGTTCCCGATTCGTTCCAGCAGGAAGACCCGGGGCCATGCCACTGCACGTTATACCCCTGGTCACCCCAGTTACGGCAATCACTCTCTGAGGTCGAGTCGATGCACCAGCCATCCGTCGGGAAGCAACACGCGCCGGACACGTAGTACACCGCATCCCACGGCTCACACGTCAGATAGTCATCGTCCGGGTTGGTTGGGGTGCCGTTGTCTGATGTCTCGCAGACTTCACCACCTCGAATCAGGAGGTCTCCGATCTGAAACTCAACGAGCGCGTCCCGCTTCAGAATGTAATTCATCGAAGCCATGAGCATGGCTGCGTAAGCTTGCGCGGCCTGTACATCGCCATCGAATCGTTGCAGGTACCACGCATCGGTATCAATGGTGAGTCGGGGACTCTGGCACGCCAATTGTGGAGGCGGCCCCACGCCGCTTGGCTCTTTCTGCATTGACTCCGGGCAAATGAAATCACTCCCCCACGCACCTTGAGCTGCGGGATCGAAGAGGCACGGGAAGCACTCCTTCGTGAAATAACCCGCCCCGCCGGTTCCATTGAACGACTGTTGAATGATGGTTGCGTCGGCGCAGATTGACTCCGGCACGTTGATACACGTCACCCTTTCAAAGACATCGAAGCTGGGATTGGCAGGGTCAGCGATGTCCTCGCACAGCACCTCCTGCTCAATGCAGCACGCGCCTGAAGGGTGAAGACAGATGTTCGGATTGATCGTGAGAATCGTGGCGGCGTCTACAAAATTGCTCGCTGGCATCTTCTCGGGATCCGCGAGGTCTTCACCAAGGCAGATCGCCGGAGAAATCAGAAATGTGCCCCCTTGCAGCGCGCACTCGCATGCTGGCAAGTCCTGGACCTGATACACGCCCGATCCCAATGGCACTTGAACACAGCATGCGCCCGTCCAGTTCCCGTAACTTTCGTCGCCCGGCACAGCATCGGGATCTGGTTCAAAGCACACCCACTGCTCATTACAGGGAACGCCAGGGCCGAGCCAACAGGGCGGCAGATTCTGCGGCGTGGAGCTGAAGTCAACGTCGTTGGTGCCATTCGCCCAAGTCTGCTGGCAGAACGTGTCTCCTACTTCATTGCAAAAGTCGGCGCAAAGCGATGCTGGAAGTTGAAAGCAGAATCCAGGCATCACACAGCACGCTCCGAGTTCCACTTCCGGATCCAAAGCGATGGCGGATCGGTTGAGCATGTCCGGCAGACGCCGGGCACCTTCACCAGACAGGATTGAGCGGAGTGGGCTCTGTGGATCCTGAAGCTCGCTCAGAAGGCGGTCGTAGTCCGTCTCCGGGCTGAACCTCGTGGCGGCGCCTTGAGCAGCAGCCGGCTCACTCGGAACCACTTGAGACGCGCCCGGTGAGGGCACATCGATACCACCACGCTCGGCACCAACGCGATACAGAAGCGTCGGGCCACCTTCCGGTGGAGTCGAGATCACATGCAGGCCAGCGTCGGTTTCGATCCAGCCCTGCAGAACATCTCCATACATCCCGAGAAAGACCGCACTGTCCGGTTCGCCATCAACGGAGCCTGAAAGCAGCAAGACCGGCGGGGCGGAAACAGGAGTCTGCGTCTCGGCGCCCGCCGAGTCGGTGCCAATCAACCATGTCGCCTCAATCGGGCTCGGCATCCTCCGAAGCACGAGCGTTGCGTCATCGCCATCGGGCATTGGCATTCCGCTGAGGCGAATCTCCGAGGCATTCCATACGGCCGAGGAGCCCATCTCGCTCACCTTGAGGGCGATCGCCCGTGGAGGTGTCTTTGCAAGATCCGCTGCTGACTCAGACAGCGTGATCGGCGACGCGATATCGAGGGTCAGCGGCGCCGCTCGGGACACGCTGACAGCCCATAACACTCCTGCAACCCCCCCGGCAATTCCCCCGGCAATTCCCGCAACTGATGTCATTGAGTCACTCCAGAAGGCCTACGCCGTACGCCAGGGGACAAGCACTCACGCACCGATCCCGCTCAGTTTTCTCGGCCCGGTCAACGCCTCCGGGTGCGAGGTTGAGAACGCCTGACTCAGGTTCAAGCGTCGCTCCGCGGTGGACCGGGCAGGACAATCACCCGATCCGACAATCCACCCCGCCGAATGCCCCTCAAAGGTACCACCGGTCAGGGAGGCTGTCGATATCGGATCCCCTGATTCCGGGGCCTGAGAGACCAAAAACGAGATCAGCACGCTGGCGTGGATCCGGCCTACAGAGGCTGGATCTCGATCTCATCGCCCCGTGCTCGGAGAACGTGCCGAGTGGGGATGAGCCGCCAGTGCTCATCGCACGCATCGAGGGGCTCGGAGACCACAATGGTCGCCTCGGATTCGATGGCACCGGCGGTTGCCGACGCACGATCGAGAGCAGTTCTGGACGCAGCGTGATAGAGCGAGGGCCCGTCACCAGCTGACCCGTATCTGCATGCCCACAACGTATCGCCATCGCTCAGCGCAACGGTCATGTTGAAGGGCTCTTCGACGCGGTGCTCGCGGCGGCTGGCCTCGACCCGCTCGATCATGCGGCCTATTGCGCCAGGGGGATCTTCATGGAGCCCATCACTCTGACACAGGCCGAACATGGTCTCGCTGTCGGTACTGCCCTGTTTCAACGCATAGACGTCGGGATCAATAGCGCCATCAAGGTGATGTCGCACTCGGTCAAACCCGCCGATGGCGCCGTTGTGTTGAAAGAGCCATCTCCCAGCTCGAAAGGGATGGCAGTTGGTCCGTGACACGGCGCTCGTCGCTGCCCGAATATGCGCCATGAAGAGCGGAGAGGCCAGATGCGAAGCGATGCTCTTGAGATTCTCATCATTCCAGGCAGGACGTGTCTCGTGATACACACCGGGCACATCACCGAACTTCGTGTACCACCCCACGCCGAAGCCGTCCGCATTGATCGCAAACGTCGATTCTTCTGCGTGACGCGATTGCGTGAGTAACGAGTGAGACGGCTTGATCAGGAGTTCCGCAAGCCGAAGTTCAGGACCGGTATAGGCAATCCATCTGCACATACGGGCAGCGTACCCCTTCCGCCCGCCTGAGCGGAGCGCACGGCGAATCCCGGTGCATGATGGCCCAACACGGCCCGATCCGAGGCTCGGCACGGGGCACGCTGTTCCTGTGCTTCATTGTGGAGGCGATATTGATGGCCTCTGGCAGGACTCCGCGAACATTGTAGAAACACGCAAGTGTTACAACCCAACCACCGAACGCGCTCGATTGCTCAACAACAAGGAAGCACATCCGTCCTCATCGGCTTGGCACGAAGGATTACGGCGCCCGCACGATTCATTGATTGAACACTTCTTTGCAGATCACGACATCTCGCGGTGCACCACTGAACTTTCGATGCTGCGTTTTGGCAGCAGTCAGTCGAAAACGCAGCGTGCTGCCTTATGGTCGGAGACGTGACGTCACACGTCGCCTGCTGGGACACGGAAGGAACAGAGGCTTTGGTTTCACCAGTCACACCAGCGTGCAGGCCACCGAAGTTGGTCTGCTGGGGAGAGTTCAGACATGATTGACGTGTCCACAAAGAAGAAGCGACTTGAGTGGTTAGTAGAACTCGCTCAGGTGTATCGAAACTGGTCCAGACGCGAACTGGCAGAATCGCTCGGACGAGATCCAACGAAACTCATTCCAATCAGTGGCAATCCGAAGCTGGATTTCATCATCGAACTGGCCGACGTTCTCGATTGGACGGTCGGAGATGTCACCGAGTGCCTCTGGGATTCGGCGGACCGGGAACTGACGGAGCCCTCCAGTCGCTGCTTTGCCGAGTTGGACGAGGCTGCGGGCAAGGCCCACGCCAAGGGCAATCACCGCGAAATGATCAGGCTTGCCGGCAAGGCTCGCGCCGCTGCCACGACCGGCGAAGAGCGGGCGCTTGCCTGCAATCGCGAACTTGGCGGATGGGATGGTCTCGGCAGGTTTACGCGAAGTCTCGACCTGGCGCGTGAGGGTCTTGCCGAGGCCCCGCTCTCGCCGGACGTCCGCCGCATGCTCCAGAGCAATCTGGCCAATGCCTGTTACAGCCTTTGGCATCTCACCGAGTCGCGGACGATTGCATCGGATCTCATCAAGCACTTCGACCAGTCACCGCCAACGACCCTGCGCGAACGGCGAACTCATGCATTCTCGCTCTATGTCCTCGGCAGCGCGCATCGGCGGCTCATTGATGCCGATCCCGCGCGTGCCAATCACCATGCAGCGATCGCCACCAAACATCTTCGAGCAGCTCTGGAACACTACGGCTCGTTCAGCATCGAGGAAGACAAGTCGGCACCGGGAATCGCCCGAACGTGCCGTGGCGGGACGCTTGAAGCCGACATCGTCACTGGTCGGATTGATGCCAGGCAAGCGCTCGCCACCATTCTCGATTCAATGTCCGATGTCGTTGACCTCGATGACGATTCCGCCGGGGACTTGCTTGAGAGTCACGGATGGTGGTGCATCTTCGGGTGCAATATTGCACTTCGACACATTTCCAATGAGCGTGAGTTGCATCGACTTCTCGCGATGTTCACCAACAAGGCTGATGAGATAGCCGATCGGCTCGACAATTGGGCGATGCGAGAACGTGTGTTCTCCATCCAGTTCGACGGGCACCGACGATTCGTCGGATGGACCGGTCAAGACAAACCGCTGACCATGGACAGCGATGACGTACGAATGATCACCGGCACGATGGGACGGTTCCCGAACTTCCGTCGCACCGGATGGACCATGCTGGAGTCGGCCCGTGTGGTCACCGACAGCGTCGTCGCAACAGCTTGAGAGGAGATTCTCATGAGTACTCAGAGACACATTGCATATACGATCGCAGGAGCGGCGATACTCGCGCTCTCCGCGCAGGCAGAAGCGGGCCGGCTGCAGAAGCCTGGTTGGCTCCCTTCCTCGCCTTGGGGAATCGGCATTCCACCAGTCATCCACACCAATCAAGACGGGCCAATGGGAGCGAACGTGCCCGTGGGTCCATGGAGTGAGATTGCGGCTCACGGATTGACCCTGAATGGAGGGGGCTCCATTCTCACACTCATCATCGATCTGCAGGCGGAAGAGCTGGCCACAGGCTGGGAGGACGTCTCCTCAACCAGCCCGCTCACGACGACGCCCGTCACAGACTGGACACCTGAGACTCCCAAGGGCATACCGGGCACGGCTCCGGTGCCCGCGCCTGGAGTTCTAGGACTCCTCGGGCTTGCAGGGCTTGCCGCATCCCCGCGTCGGCGACGCTAGATCCTGAAAGGCGCCACTAGGTCAAGTGCCGCTCCGCCTGCCTTCCATCGGGGGCAGGAG
>CAZRBV010000028.1:34210-36588 GCA_964598425.1 uncultured Isosphaeraceae bacterium
GGGCCCCAATGCGTCAAAGCCTCATGAATAGGCCGGGCTAGCCGCCGCCCCCCCGCCCCCCCCCCCCGCGCGCCCGGGCCGGCGCCCCCCCCCCCCCCCCCACGACCTGCGTGGTGTCTGGCCATTGAGCAGCCGCGCTCACCTGCGGCGGTAGCGATCCGAGACATCCTCAGCGCGGATGTCGCCTCGCTTCAAGTCCCACGCAAGGGGGAACCTCACCTCACCGCTGGGAGATACGGCGTAGATTCTGTGCAGCGGGTCTGTTTCGTCAGCTGCCAGCGCCGCCGCGGCATCAAACCAAGCCGAGTCCCACGAGTTTGGATCCGCCGCTTCAACATGATGCCACGCCCCATCGGCCCACACTTCAACCCAGGTGTGATTCCCGCTCTCGTTCACCCACAGCGGTGTACCGGCAACCCGAGCGGCGATGCCCCGCGTTCGGCACGCGTCAACCAGCAATATTGAAAGTCCAGTGCACGAAGACCAGCCGAGTTCCATCGTCTCAAGTGGTCCCTGATCCGGCGCCCGGCGTTTGGTCGGGTGGTAATGCACACCGAGCGTCTCGCCAATTGCGGCATTGAGCTGCCGAACGGCATCTTCAACCGTAGACGCATCGACAGCAATGCCTTCGAGCCGCGCCATGAGTGGGTCACACCAGTCTTCCAACTGCTCGGACACGTTGGTGGGCGGCAGGACCGCATCCTGCCAAAGGGCCTCGGGCACATCCTGGAACCACGGCGCCTCCCTCCACACGCGCCTCATCACCTGCGCGTGGCGGGCGAGTTGATCGCGATCAACATCGTCCTCGGGGCGAAGTCTCGTGAGAAGCAATTCGACGTCTCCATGGACTGAATCACCTGCATGCGCAGGCTCGCATGATGGCTCTGTATCTGTCATCGGGAGAGAGGAGTTGGCCGGGCCCTGGCACGATGCCGTCGCCGCAACCACCGCCAACATGACCATCAATCTGCAGCTTGTGGGTGTCATTCCACTCTCCTCAAACGGACCATAAAAAACGGCGTTGTCTCACAATCGCCCATCACACGCACGGCTCGCGCGACATCGGGGTGCAGTGTCCTGCCTCGCCACTGCTGAAGTCCCGGTCGCGTCGTCGTAAGGGGGAGGTCGATGGAACGTACTTCCATGGATGTTCGTCCCCGCCTCAACACACGATCAACAACCCCCTCATTCTCTTCGGGGGCCAACGTACAGGTCGAATACAGGACTTCGCCTCCTACACGGAGGGCCTTGCAAGCCGACTCCAGTAATGCCCCCTGCCGCTTTGCCAACCCGCGTATCCCAGCTTCGCTCCACCGCGACCACGTCGCATCATCTGAGAGGTGAAACCTCCCCTCCCCGCTGCATGGCACGTCGGCGAGAACGCGATCAAAGCACCGCTCGTGCGTGGTTCCGATCGACTCCCCGGGACCGGTCAAGACCTCGACACCCTCGACATTCAATCTCGCAAGCACAGTCTTCAGTCGGATCGTTCTCGCACGACTGAGCTCATTTGCCACGAGCATCCCCTGCCCTTCCTGCTGGAGCCGAATCAGCGATGTCTTCGCGCCGGGCGCCGCGCACAGATCAAGTACATCATCTCCCGGCCGAACGTCCATTGCCATCACGGCGGCCATGCTCGAGAGCGACTGCAGAAACAGCTTTTGCTCCGCGACGAGCGGAAGGCGCGATACCCGGGAACGGGGGATGCGGCCGAGAGACCAGGCGTTGCGGCACCACGGCACCTGCGCAGGTGACAGGCCAACCTTGATGAGTGCCGCCTTTCCTTCGTCCGCCGACACCGGGTCCCCGGTCCACCGAATCGCCAACGGGGGGCACATGGCGGAGGCCATCCACTGTGACATCTCATCCGGCGAGAGAAGTTCCGAGAGACGCGACAGAAAGGCTGGCGGGAGTTTGGAAAGAGGCGAGTCCGACACGGGTCAAATCGGTTTGATAGCGATCGCCTTCAACCCGGGAGCCGCGTCGACGGCCTCAAACTCAACCCGCTGTCCCTCTTCAATCATTTCGAAAGCTGTCCCGATGACATCGCACCCAAGAAAAACATCCCGATCACTTTCATCGGGCGTAATAAAACCGAAGCCACGCAACTCAAAGAATCTCGTTACGGTTCCAGTCGGCATTGGGGCGTCGCACTCCTGATGAGAACCACGAATGACGATCCGCCGGGATGGTACGGCGCCATCGATCAATCGTCGAGGAGGTCGGTTTGTCCACCATCTGCTCGCTTGCGGGCACGCGGGCACATGCAGCGGCCCTCCGCCGCAAAGGAGGCGAAGGGCCGGCACAATGCCCTGTGCAAGATTCGAACTTGCGACCCGCTGATTAAGAGTCAGCTGCTCTGCCAACTGAGCTAACAG
>CAZRBV010000029.1:0-13389 GCA_964598425.1 uncultured Isosphaeraceae bacterium
CCTTCTTGCGAGTGGCCTTCTTTCTCGTGGCCTTCTTGCGAGTGGCCTTCTTTCTAGTCGCGCGTTTCTTGGCCATGTAGATGACCTCCATGAAATCCGCTCGGGTCCGGCTAAGAGTCGGAGCGCCGGATGCACGTACACCCGGGCGGACCCGTTACAACACGTTCTACCGATATCGGACAGGTATTTGAAGACTCTTTACACAATTTTTTTTGTAACGCGAACTTGAACCGCACCGAAGCTGACACGTTGCGCGCCACATCTCACGTATGCTTGCCGTCTTTCCTCGCACAGGAAACACGCACCATGATTGCCACTCACACGCTCGCAAATGGACTGCAAATCGCTGTCGAGCAGCTTGATGGCGTTGAGTCTGCGTCTCTGCAACTGTTCCTGCCCTCCGGATCGGCCTACGACACTGACGCAACGGATGGTTGCGCCGTCGTGCTCTCAGAAATGCTCTTCCGCGGCACACAAACGTTGTCTTCCAGAGAATTGTCGGCGTCTTTTGATCTCACGGGCATGCAGAGAGGTGTGCACGCTGGTCGACGGCACGTGCAACTCCACGCAACGACGACAGGCGATCAAGTCGAACACGCACTCCGTTTGCTCTTGTTGGTCACACTTGAACCCAAACTCGGCGAACAGGATCTGGAGCACGCACGTCAACTCTGCTTGCAGTCACTCCGTCACATCTCCGACGATCCACATGACGAATTGGGACTTGCCTTGGGGCTGCGGCATCTCAATCGGCCATACCACCGCACAGGGCGTGGAAGCCTGGCGGGCCTTTCTGCCCTTACTCAAGCCGAAATCCTGAGCCGCCATGCAGCGTGCTGTGTCCCTGAAGGGGCCATTCTCAGCGTTGCTGGTGCCTGCGATGCAGATCAGGTGTTCGACACAATCACCAAGCTGACGCAGCAGTGGTCTGGCCACCCGCCTGCACTTGAACCGGTCGAAGCTGGTCCACGAGGCAAGCGGCTGATCGCCCAAGACACCTCACAGGTTCACCTCGGCATGGCATGGGACGCCCCTGACGCAGCTTCAGACGATCGCATGCTCGAACACTTGACGTGTATGTCGCTCGGCGGCACAACGAGTGGCCGCCTCTTCACTGAGGTACGACAGCGACGGTCGTTGTGCTACTCCATCTCAAGCCAGTTTCTCCCGGCTAGAGATCAGGGTTGGTGCGTATTGCGTGCGGGAACCACGCCCGACAACGCTACAGAGTTGGTTGAGACGTGCGTCGAAGAAGTCCACCGAATCGCTTCTGATCTGTCGGTCGACGAAGTCGAACGATCTCGCAGGTCCATTATCAGTTCCATGGTTCTCCGCGGAGAATCAACTGCGGCGCGTGCTGGACGGTTGGCTGGCAACCTGGCAGCTATTGGTGTCTGCAAGTCGCTTGAAGCCCGACGCGCGGAGTACGAGTCGGTCTCGGCCGAGGAGGTTCAACAGTACGCTCGTCGATATGCCGAAACTGACCCCACGATTGTCGCGATCGGACCTGCGGGCAGCCTCCCGTACTCACAGATGCAGCCCCTGAGCGCTCAATAAGCACCCCACGCGCGGGGCTGCCGCTGTCATGTGGAGCCCTCGAGCAACTCCACGACGCTGAATTGATCCAGGTTCAAGACAACGCGTTCACCGTCGTCACGCATGATTTCAAGCCGATCGAGCCACAGTCGATCCCCGCGAGCGTGCGCAAACCAGGAGCCAGTCTCCGCCTGCCGATACTGCACCACGGTGCCTTCAATCGCCTCAGACCAGGTTGAGTCGCGGAGCGGCACCTGCTGCGTCACTCGCACGCGATGACCAGCCTGCAAAGAAGTCGGTTGTATCACCATAGAAGCCGATTCTAGCAGCATGGCCTCGCTTCACGGACGCTACACCGGCACGCAGCAAACAGGCGATCGGCGGCTTCGCATCCCCATCATCAGGGGGCAGAAACATGACCACATGGCGGACTGAGCACGCCACTCACTGCTGGCGGGAAGGCTCGACTGCCTCTGAACGGTCCTCAAGACCGGGGCCAAGCACAGGCAAGGGACTGGAGTCGGTCAGCGTCGCCCCCCCAGGCTGATAAAGCGACGCCGTAAGCCGCGGCGAACGCGGCACTTCCGCATACTCCAGCTGCTCCTGCACAATATATGTTCGGGTCGCATCATCGAAGGTCACTGCGTTCACCGCGGCATCATTGAGATCCCTTGACCAGGTCCTCCGCAGCATGATGGCCTCGCCATCACGATCTCCCTGATGCAGTTCGATCTCAAGCGTACCGGTCCCGCGGGTCGAGAATCCATCCGAATCAAGCAACTCAATGGCCACATCAAGCACCACGACTTCGTCGTCCCGGGCGTAGATGTGCGACAGCGTGTGTACCTCAAGCACGGCGGGATTGAATCTCGCCTGAATTGAACTGAAGTCAGTCGAAGGGCCGGGCGTCGATTCGCAGCCAGCCATGATGCTGACAGCAGGCAGGAGCGAGACCAGCCACACAACACGCTGGTCGAGTGCAGCCATCACCTCGAAAGGTC
This sequence comes from uncultured Isosphaeraceae bacterium, assembly GCA_964598425.1. Lineage (GTDB taxonomy): Bacteria > Planctomycetota > Phycisphaerae > Phycisphaerales > SM1A02 > UBA12567. Next base: position 2,538 of record CAZRBV010000029.1, read on the forward strand.
GCAAAGCAAGCCGTTGATGGCCGCATCAAGCCTCGCAGCGGTCAGGTACTCGCCTGACTCGATCTCTGCTCGAATAGTCGCCACGCGATCCCATCGGACCTCGCGAGGTTCCAGATCGGCCAACTCCCGCCGCCACCGTCTGACGTCACGATCGAACCGATGTACGCCTCGATCACCGCCAGGTCTCAGCCGATCGGGTACCCGCATTGGAGGGGGTTCCGATCCTCCAGCCGAGTGATTTGTTCCCACCAATGCGATATCCGACATCGAACACACTCCTCGCCGGCCCCTCACTGAAGGGACCGCCGCAATACATTCAGAAGCCCTACACTGCTCGTGATTCTTCCCTGAATCGCGTTGCCAACCGAAAGCACCTCGATTGGCTGTAGGTAGTACATCGGCCCACTCCGCCGGGCCCCTTGAACTTTGGGAAAATTGACAGAACACCCGTGTCGTCAACGACTTGCGGGCACCACCAGGATGCTGAGCGTACAAAAAAGACCTTCGCTTCAAGAGCTCGCTGCTGCCCTGCTCGCAGCCATCTCCGTAGCAACCCTCTCGGGGTGTGACTCGACCCCCGTGGCCCGGCCAGAGGCTCCGCCACCGCGGATCGCTGACGACGAAGACCTGCACACAGACCATGAGGACTCCTGGCATTCCATTGAACAGATGCTTGACCCTGGCTCCAATCCGCGGCCAGCCGGTGGAACCGCCCGGCAACAGTCCGCAGGTCCGCCGGTGGTTGAGCCTGAGCCGATTCGGGGATCATGGCACGCTCTGGTTCTTCAGACATTTCCTGGTGATCGTGAGGGCAAGTCTGCCCAGACGTGGCGAGATCAACTCGCCGCGGTCGTACCCCCACTGGCACCCGAGGTCCGCGTACATGTCGGCAATAGGGGGTCAATGGTTCTCTACGGCCGATACGAGGACTGGGATGATCCTCAAGCTGGGAACGACATGGCGTTTCTCCGGGGCATCAGGGTCAACGGCAAACGGATTTTTGGCCCCATCGTCCGCACTGAGATTGCTCCAAGGCGGGATCTTGAGAGCATCCACCCCCACGAACTCCTGACTGTCCGCAAGCAATTCCCTGATGGAAGGATGGTCTACACCCTGGAAATCGAAGTCTGGGGTGATTTTGATTCGGGAATGCTCCCCGAAGCAGTGCGGCGGAAACGCGTAGAAGCCAGGGTCGCCTCCCTCCGCGAGCAGGGCGTACCTGCCTACTACCACCACGATCCGATTTCAGATCTCAGCACAATCACCGTGGGCGTCTTCAATGACCAGGCCATTGATCCGGCTTCCGGCCTTGTCAGCAGCGATGTCGAGCAGTGGCAGCGGCGATTCCCCAATCGCCTGACCAACGGAGAGGAGTTGAAACTTCCGGTCCAAGGGCGGCCCGATCTCGGCGTCGTACCGCAGCGGACGCGTCTCGTTCTCGTGCCCGACTTTCAGTAGACCCGCTGCGAGATTCGGAAGATTGACTCCGCCCTCAGCTGCCTGATTTGGTCGCAATCAGGAGATCTCACGTCGCGGAGGGATGCCAAAGCGTCTTGAACTCAACGAACTGCTCCAGGAACCACGGCGAGCAGGTTTCTTCGTCATCTTCCCAAGCCGATCCGGTCCAGGGAACCGCGTGGACCCGGCGAATACCATCGGCCGCCGCCGTTCGCAGCGCGAGTCGTGATGCCTTGCCAAGTCCTCCTGAAACCACAACGGCCACTTCCCGGTGCCCGCCGAGAGGCTCCACCAGATCCTTCTGAGTCCCTGTCAGAATATTGACTGCGCCTGCGGGAACATCTGACACCGCGAGGACTTCACCAAGAAGCACCGCAGCAAGCCCAGCCTGCGGCGGCGCAACTGCGACCACGGCGTTGCCGATCGACATCGCGGCTCCGACCAATGTGACCAGACTCAGGAGGGCTGGCTCTGCGGGGGAGAAAGCCACCACGACTCCGCATGGCTGAGGAATCGTAAAGCAGTGATAGGGGCCAGCCACCGAGTTCTGACATCCCAGCACTTGATGGATCTTGTCGCACCATCCAGCAAGCATGACCATTCGATCGATGGAGGTGTCGACTTCCTGCCTGGCAGCGGCGGCGCCAGCGCCACTGATCTGCAGCGCTTCAGCGAACTCACCCGCGCGTCCCTCAAGCATCTCCGCCGCCCTGTACATGACTTGCCCACGGAGCATGGCCGTCGCATCACGCCATGTGGCCAATCCTGAGCGTGCGGCCTCCACCGCGTCACGGGCGTCCTTCCGGCTCGCCGAGGCGCACCGTGCCACGACTTCTCCGTCCGGAGTCATCACCGGAAATGTCGCTCCCGATTCTGATCGAGGCCACTTGCCACCGATCCACAACTTTCCGGTTTTCACGACTTCAAGTCTGGTCATCACAGCCTCCTCATCGCACGTAGGCCCTGAGCCCGTGAAGGCCACCCTCGCGGCCAAAGCCTGATTCCTTCACGCCCCCGAAAGGCGCGGCTGCGTCAAACTGGTTGTAGGTGTTGCACCACACAATGCCAGCGTCCATCCGGCTTGCGATTTCAAAAATCTTCGATCCCTTATCTGTCCAGATTCCGGCGGCCAAGCCATAGGGCGTCGCGTTGGCCCTCCTGATGGCCTCTTCGGGTGTTCGAAAGGACATGACAGAGAGCACAGGTCCGAAGATCTCCTCTCGCGCCACAGTGTGGGATGGCTGCACGCCAGTAAAGAAACATGGCGGGAACCAGTTCCCCTTCTTGGGAAGCGGCGTGGCCTGCACGTCGTGCAAGATAGCCCCCTCCTCCTGCCCGGTTCGTACCAGCGACCGAATGCGTTCGAGCTGGTCCCCGCTGTTGATCGCTCCAATATCGGTGTTCTTATCCAGCGGGTCACCGACGCGAAGCTGTTTCATGCGATCCCGAAGGGCTGAGACAAACGTCTCAAGAATCGACTCCTCCACGAAGAGCCTCGATCCAGCGCAGCACACATGCCCCTGATTGAACCAGATCCCGCTGACAACACCTTCGATTGCCTGATCGATCGGAGCGTCAGCGAAGACAATATTGGGGCTCTTGCCTCCCAGCTCCAGGGTCAGCGGAAGTTCTCTCGACGCAGTCTCTCGCATCAGCGTTCGCCCAACCTCGGTTGATCCGGTGAACGCCACCTTTCGAACGGTTGAATGTGTCGCCACGAGCCGTCCGGTTTCACCGAAGCCTGTCACGATATTGACCACGCCAGGCGGAAGATCGATCTCTTGCATGAGCCTCGCGAGATGAAGTGCTGTCAGCGGCGTGGTTTCTGCTGGCTTGAGGACAATCGTATTGCCGCACGCCAATGCAGGTGCCAGTTTCCAGGCCGCCATAAGCAGCGGAAAGTTCCAGGGAATGATCTGAGCGCAGACGCCCCGGGGGCGAACCGACCTGCCGGCGAAGGCCCATTGCAGCTTGTCCGCCCAACCGGCGTGATAGAAAAAGTGCTGCGCTACCAGCGGAAGATCGACATCTCGGGACTCTTTGATCGGCTTCCCGCCGTCCATGGTCTCGAGAACCGCAAGCTCGCGGGAACACTCCTGAATCCTGCGGGCAAGCCGAAAGAGATACTTGCCCCGCTCACGCCCTTTCATCCGTGCCCACTTTGGGCCCGCTGCGCGGGCAGCTGCCATCGCAGCGTCGACATCCGCTTCATCTGCCAGCGCAACTCGGGCAAGCCGCTCGCCGGTGGCAGGATTGACCGTATCGAAGACCTTGCCCGAGCTCGACTTTCGAAACTCGCCGTCGATAAAAAGACCATATTCAGAATTGATTTCAGGTCTCGTTCGCTCTGGAGCGGGGCTGTAGTCCCAGCCAGCCGCTGCTACCGCGCCATCGGTCTGTGTCATCAGGTCACCGCCACGTCATGCATTGCCGCATAGCAACCGCGGCTGGTCCAAAGAAGTTGACGAACAAGGTCATCCAGCAAGCTTGAGGCGCCGATCCGAAACAGGTTCGGTGTGAGCCACTCCTGCCCGACGGTTTCACGAACCATGACCAGCAAGTGCAGGGCAGCCTTTGCCTTGCGAATCCCGCCTGCTGGCTTCACGCCGATCCGAACGCCCGTGGCGTTGAAGTGATCCCTGACAGACTCAAGGAGAAGCAGCACCGAGGGCATCGTCGCTGCAGGCGACATCTTTCCCGTGGAGGTCTTCACAAAGACTTCGCCATCCTGCAATACACGGTCACGTGAGGCCGCTTCAATCGCCAAGTCTGCGCATCGCCGAATGTTGTCCGGGGTTTCAAGCTCCCCGGTCTCAAGAATAATCTTGAGATGGGCGTCGCCGCACACTTCCTGCACAGCACGAATCTCGTCGGCCACCTCTTCGAGTCGGCCCGCCAGAAAAGCGCCACGGCTGATCACCATGTCAATCTCGTCGGCACCGGCCTCAATCGCAGCCTGCGTATCCTGCAGTCGCATCGCCAACGGTGCCTGGCCGCTCGGAAAACCCGTTGCAACCGAAGCAACGCGAACACCGCTCCCTGCAAGCGCCTCACGGACGATGGGAACGAGTCGCGGGTAAATACACACTGCTGCAACCGACGGAATCGGGGGGTCCAAGGCCACTGGGCACGGTGAGATCGCCCTCCGGCACAACGCCCGCACCAGTTCAGGCGAATCTGCTCCCTCAAGCGTGGTGAGGTCAAGCATCGACACGGCAAGTCGGAGGCCAGATCGCTTCGATTCGGCCTTGATCGACCGCTTCGTAAACGAGGCCGCTCGCCGGGCGAGCATCACAGCATCCACTGGACGGCGCATACCGGGCAGGGTATCAGGCCTGCCGTGACATCAAGCAGGTGTTACGGACTGGTTTGTGTGCCCGATCGGCTGCGGGCGATGGCCCGCCCCTGCTCAAACAGCACCTCAATACGACCGCCGTCGAGCAGCACGATCGAGGGGCGATGGGACATGTCCTGCAGCCCATAGACCAGCAACATGCCCCGATGATGGTCGAGCAGATAGACAACTTCAGTCTCTTCCGAAACCCGCATGTCTCGTGACTTCGCCGTCAGGAGCGTGAATCCATCCCTGGTCGCCTCAGAGGCGCCGAATGCCTCGTTCTCGCCGCCTCCAGGGAATGACGCACCCAGCACAATCCCGATGACAAGGATGCTGATTGCCGTGAGCATGGTTGGGGCAGCAGGCGTCTGCATGTCAGCGGCTCCCCTCGACCGTCAGGAGATCGCGTGATACTTCACGCCGGTCCAGCGTTCGCATCGAAGATGAGTCACGATCCCACGCCACGACGATGAGTTCTTCCGTTCGCGTGTCGAAGATCCAGACCGCCTCCTCCTGACCGCGACCGCTCTGAGCCGTGACGGCCAGATATGTACTCCTGTCGCCCGAGATCCCGCTGGCTTCGCTCAGCGGTGGGAGCAGCAACGATATCAACAGTACGACGGCTACCGAACCAAGCGTCACGGGAATCCGCCACCGCTTGAACGTCGTGGACATCAGTCCTGATGCCCACGCTTGGACGGGATCAGGCTGGCACTCACAATTGCGGCGACCAGCAGCACCGAAACTGTCATTCCGAAGAGCGGCGAGATCCCACCAGACTGCGGGTCTTGTTGCTTGTACTCACCGATCGTCCGACTATCGAGGCCAGCCCCGCTTGCCGCCGCCCAAGCCGGACGAGCCAGCGCCATGCAGGCCAGAACAATCATGAAGAAAGCGGTTCGTCGCATTCCGGCAGGATACCACTGCATCAACTCCGGGGAGGCATTGGCTGCAGATCGACCGACGAGTCTGCCCCGAGCGCCTGGAAGATCCGGGTGGTCGCATCCGAGCGATTCAGGGTGTAGAAGTGGATCCCAGCAACGCCCTGATCCAGCAAATCGTTGCATTGCTCCACTGCCCATTGGATCCCGACCTGCTCAATCGAGGGTGCGTCATCCCGAAATCGCATCAACCGCCGCTGAAGACGAGCAGGAAAAGTCGTCCCGCCCGCCAGGTCGGCCATTTTCGCCATGCCAGCCAGACTGGTGATTGGCATGATTCCGGCGATGATTGGAATCTGAATCCCCGCCAGGTCACATCGCTCCCGCCAATCGTAGAAGTGACTGTTGTCGGTGAAGAGTTGCGTCGTGATCCAGTCCGCCCCTGCCTCAACCTTGGCCTTGAGGTGATCCATGTGGCGCAGTTGATTGGGCGTCTCCGGATGTCCCTCGGGGAATCCGGCGATGCCAATACCGAACCCCCGCGCGTCGGGGTGTGCCCCAGAGCTGTTGAATGCAACCACTTGACGAACGAGATCAACGGCATGCTTCAAGTCACCTTGCGCGGCGTCAGCTTGTTCTCCCGCCGGCAGGTCGCCTCGCAGCGCCAGCAAGTTTCCGATTCCATGCCTCGCATACCGCTCCAGAATCGCATCGATCTCACCGCATGAGTGCCCCACACAGGTGAGATGTGGTACCGGATCAAGCTCACCCTGTTCGTAGAGTCGAATAACAAGATCATGCGTGCGGCTGCGGGTCGATCCCCCGGCACCGTAGGTCACCGAAACAAATGACGGCTTGAGGGAAGAGAACTGCTCAAGCCTCGCCTCCAGTGCCTTCGCTGCGGAGTCGGTGCTCGGAGGAAAAAACTCAAAGCTGACAGTCCTTTCGTCGCGCTCCAGAATGTCGCGAATGTGCATGGCCGCCATAGTAGGGCCGCGAGTCGTACTATGGTGGCATGCCACCACCGACCGGCATTCCCCGACCAACGGTTCAGCGGCTGAGCTTGTATCTGCGTGAACTCGAAACGGCACATGCCGAGGGACGGCACACGATCAGCTCGTCAGCTATTGCCCGGGCCTTTGGATTCACCGATGCGCAGGTCAGACGCGATCTGGGCTGTCTCGGCCAGACCGGCAGGCCCGGGGTTGGCTACCAGACAGCATTTCTTGCCACGCGCATCCGAGGAGCCCTGTCTCTTGATCGGACTTGGAATCTCGCCATTGTCGGCACAGGGAAGATCGGTTCGGCACTCATGGGATATCCCCGATTTGCTGGCGGTGGGTTCAACGTCGTCGCAGCCTTCGATGCCGACCCAGCCCTTTGTGGAAAGTCGATCGCGGGGGTCGAAGTACTTCCCCTTGACCAGCTCCACGAGATCATCACCGCTGCCGATGTGCAACTTGCGGTGCTGGCGGTGCCTGCGGAGTACGCCCAATCGGTCGCCGAGGATCTTGTTGCAGCCGGCATCCAGGGCATCTTGAATTTCGCCCCGGCACGACTCAACGTCACAATCCCCGTCGAACCAATCGACCTTTCACGGGCACTTGAGCAACTGGCATTTCGCGTTTCTTCGGAGGCGTAGGCCCTCTCAACCATCGATGGTTGTGGCTGCTGCCGGAGCCTCGACCTCGGAGCCGTCGCCAAAAATCGCCCGGCCGACCCGAACCACGTTGGCGCCGCACTCCACCGCAACCTCGTAGTCATTACTCATGCCCATGGAGAGCAGGTTGAACCTGTCGGTTGCCACCGTCCGACGCACCTCGTCGAACAACTCGCGGCCACGGCAGAAGACTGAGCGAACATCCTCCGGATCCTCGGCAATTGGCGCCATACACATCAGGCCGCGTACGCACACGCCCATCATGGTCTGCACCTGGTCCACCAGGTGCGGCGTCGCAGCGGGAGCGATGCCCTGCTTACTCCGTTCCCCAGTGATGTTGACTTGAATCAAAATCTCCGCTGGCGGCTCATCCTCGCGGTGGGCAGATTGGATTTCCTCGGCCAGCTTGAGTGAGTCAACGCTATGTACGAGACGTGCAGTCGTGATGACGCGCCTGACTTTGTTCCGCTGCAAGTGGCCAACAAAGTGCCACCGAATCGACTCGGGCAGATCCCCCCCGGCATGCAATTCCAGTTGGCGCGACCTGAACTCATCAATCTGACTCGCCATGCGCACAAAATGCTGCATGCGGCTCTCGCCAAAGTCCACTTGTCCCTTTCGATGCAGGACTCGGACTTGCGAGGGGGTTGCATTCTTGGTGACCGCGATGAGAAACACGCGGGCCGGGTCGTGACCGCCACGTTCAGCAGCCGCTCGGATCCGATCCTTCACTTCTTCATAGCGTCCAGCAACATCATCCGAGCCTGAGTTGGTCATGCGTATCCGCCTCCAGCGCGAGCATAGATCCTCACGCCGAATCCCTCAAGCCGAAACGGACGGAAGCTCAACTCGAAGACGCTTGGCTCGCCGCACCCACGGCCACTTCATCTGCCGACTTTGGTTGGGTTGCAGTCAGCCGATGCATCACAAATCGACGGCTTGCATCGACCTCCGCCGCAGTCAACCCGGCCCGGCGAAGGTCTTCAAAGGCCCGGTCGAGTCGGCTCAGAAGCACCGACACCGTATCGCCACCAGAGGGGTCTTCCGATGTCAGCCAGGTTCGGAATGGCACAGGGTCACGCTCGTCGGCCGACGCCGCGGCGTAGGCTTCTCTGGCCTTCGTCACGATTCCCGCCGCGCTGCTCAGCGATCCCTGATCGGGGGCCGACTCAAGTGCCAGTGAGTAGTTCGCAACCGCGTCCCGCACGTATTGTGGATCGAGCCTTGATCGAGACACCTGAATGAGGGTTGCCGCAGATCGATCTCCAAGTGCCGGAGTGCCTGGCTGGTAGTCGTTGACCACATGGCCTGCTCGAGCGAGGCGGTCGGTGCCAGCGGGCCGGTCGGGACTATCAACAATCTCGACGCCAAGGTCGGCAAGAAGCTGGACCGTACGCAAGTCCGGCTGGCCAGTAGCCAGTTCAACAATGACTTCCCCCTGCTGCGACTCTGCTGCGATCTCGTCACCTGGCTCCGGTGATGGTGTAAATCCATTCAGTGCCTTGAGCGCCATTCGCTCCCTGCCACCAACGCCAAGCTCCAGCGACGCGGCGCTGAATGGATCCACAGCTGCTCGATCGATGAGTGGCACACCCTTGGCATCAACGACCCCGCCGAACAACGGATCCTCTCCGGACCCAGTGAATGCCAGCTCGCCCTCAATCGTAAGTGTCTGGCCGCTGACGACTGATGTCTGGGGAGACACGATCGAACCGCCGGGCTGCAGCAGCGTGAGTGCACCCCGCCGCATCACATCAACTTGCCCGCCCTCCAGCGTGAGGTCGCCTGTGGCCGTGACGTCGCCCACCGTCAATGTCTGGCTGGCATCCAAGATCAGATTGCCCGCGAAGGACAGCCCCTGATTGGCGCCAATGCTGAGATCGCCAAGCTCGGACTGCACGATCAGGCTGTCACCGAACCCGAAAATCGAAGGCAGCCCACTGCTTGCGAGCGAGCCGCTGCTCGCATTCAGTGAGATATCTCCTGAGGCTCGCACCGCGCCAATACTGTAATCGGTGCCCTGCCAGGTACCTCCCAAGACAACTGCGTCACCGTCAAGGGTGATCGACTTGAGCATTGTTTCATCTCCGACGTCGCCGCCGAGCTGAATCCAATCTTCAGCTGTGACAACCAGCGCGGCGTCGCCATCGATGGTCGCTATCACGTTCGTGTCGCCTCCCGATTGAATGGCCAGATCGCCGCCAGCAAGATTGACAGCGCCCACACCATCCGAACCCAGCAGACTGACATCTCCTGCGGCATCAATGGTGCTTGCCGACTCAATTCGGGTCTGATCATGGTGCATCAACCACACATCGCCACTGGTGCTGCGCACCGTTGTGCCATTGAGTGACACGACGTTCGAGTCGGATATCTCTACGTTGCCATCTGCGGTCAGGGCGACCGATTCCAATGCAACGGTATCCGCTCCGGCGATCGTGATATCACCACCAGCGTTCAGGTCAGATCTCACGTGCACCCCTGAGAATCCGCCAAGACTGACATCTCCAGAAATCGCTATCGAATCAGTGGATGCCACATTGCCATCAACGAAGAGGCTGCCGGATCCCCCTGTCAACCGGACATCGCCGCCGGTCGCCTGAAGGCTGCCTCGAAGTTGCACATCTCCGGTCCCAGAAAGGCCAATCGCCAGTTGTCCCGCGTCGGCCGTAATGTCCCCACCGAGATCAACTGCGCCAGCGGCAAGTTCGACTGCACCGCCCTGAATCGCCAAGTCGCCCTCAAGCGAACCAACGGCGTTCACAGACACGCTCTGCCCGGCATCGAGTTCGCCGCCGAGCATCACATCGGCCAGGGACACAATGCTGAGATAGGTGTCCGACTCGACACGACCGCCAATCTGGACTCCGCCCCAACCGACAATCCCAACGCTCTCGGCTTCGATCTGTCCTTGTGTTGTCACCGAGCCACTCTGCGCCGTGGCTCCAAAGTCCCCAGCTGCATCGGCTGTGGCAAGTAGCACGTCACCTTGAATAGCCTGAATCGCAATGTCGCCGCCGGTGATGTCGCCGGAGAGGTTGACGTCGCCGCCATGCAGATCGAGCGAGCCGCCACTGATCGCAGTGGTGCTGCTCAGCGTGCCAGCGTCCGCGGCGATTGTCACATCGCCTGCTGCGTCAAGATCGCCCGCAATCGCCACGTCACCGGCGGTCGCCGTCACATCAAGCGCGCCGCCGGAGGTGATGGTGTCGTTCACCGAAGCGTTCGTCGCTGCCGTGAGGCTGACCGAGTCGCCGGAGATGGCGCCGTTGGTGCGTAGCGCGGCTGCAGAATCTGCAGAGATTGCATTGCCGCTGGCGGCCGCAAAGTCCAGGTCGCCTGCGAGCGAGGCGAGCGTAATGTCGCCGCCGGTGAGGTCGCCGGAGAGGTTGATCGATGCGGCCTGCAAGTCAAGCGAGCCCCCGCCAATGGCGCCCTCGCCACTGAGCGTGCCAGCGTCTGCGGCGATTGTCACATCGCCTGCTGCGTCAAGATCGCCCGCAATCGCCACGTCAC
>CAZRBV010000029.1:13489-35912 GCA_964598425.1 uncultured Isosphaeraceae bacterium
GCAGATCGAGCGAGCCGCCACTGATCGCAGTGGTGCTGCTCAGCGTGCCAGCGTCCGCGGCGATTGTCACATCGCCTGCTGCGTCAAGATCGCCCGCAATCGCCACGTCGCCGGCGGTCGCCGTCACATCAAGCGCGCCGCCGGAGTTGATGGTGTCGTTGATTGAAACATCGGTCGCCGCAAGCATGGTCACGGCGTCGCCAGATACGGCACCTGTTGTTGTCATGGCACCAGCAGACGTGGCCGTCACCGAACCGCCAACGGCTGTGGTCTCGGCAATCTCAAGATCACCCGAGGTCGATGTGAGCGTGATATCACCTGCAGCTCGAGTGGCATCGCCCGTAAGTGACCCCCCAAAAGCGATCGAGCCGCCCGAGATATCCAACTCTGATCCAGTCACATCGCCGGCTCCACCAACCTCGCCCGTTGTCGCGGTCAGCACAACACGGTCGCTCCCTGTCATGGTGGCGTCGATTGTGACGTCGCCGCCCGTAGAGGTCGCTTCGAGAAGTCCACCTGCCGTTGTCTGGCCTTGCACGTGCACGCCAGCATCACCGGCGAGGCTCACGAGGCCGTCAGCATTGATTGTTCCGGAGGAGTCAACAAGCCCGCCCCCTGCACCCCGATCGGAAGTGGATGTCAGCGTCACGTTACCAGAGGAAGTGATGTCGCCACTGTGGCTGACGCCCGTGCCGCCCTGAAGAAGCACTTCAGCAGCATTCAAGTTGCCTGTACTCGATACCGAGCCGCTTTCGGCAATAAGTGTCACGCCAACACCACTTGAGAGTGCTGCCGAATTTGAAACGTTCTCATTCCATGATCGAAGCGTCACGCTGCCGCCAGCTTGTCCATACGAGACATCGTTCGTCAATGCCGTTCCAGCGGAAAGCGAGATATCACCGTCGGTAATGAGCGCGCCGGTTGTCGTCAAGTCACCAACCAGGGCATTCAGCGTGATGCCGCCAGCGGCGTCAATCGTCGAATTGTTCGAAACCGTATGCGCCTCAAAGTGCAACGCGCCATCAATGACGAAGATGCTGTAATTGTCGATCTCACCGCCGCTTTCGACGTGAACACCCTGTCCATCTTCAATGTTGAGATGTGCCCCAGTGTCCCCACCGAAGAACACGTTTCCTCCCACGAGCAGGACGATGTCGTCCGCCGCGGCAACGGTCACCTCGCCGCCGACACTCTGCTCAGAACCGCCCATGGACAGATCTCCCTCAACGATGAAGGTCTGTCCATCGCGATCTCCACCACCCAGCAGCGAAATTGCGGCGCCGCTGCCAATCAGAAGCTCGCCAATCTTGGCAGCCTCTCCGCCAAAGTTACCTTCCAGCCGTACTTCATTCTCGGCGCTCAGGCTGAGCAGCGAGGCGCCGTCACCCGAGGCGCCGCCACCGAGCACACTCAAAGTGTGGTCGGCGCCAAGGCGGGCGTGATCTTCAAGGGCCAGGTGCCCATCAAATGTCAGGTGCTGGGCGCGAATCTCCTGTGTGATATCGCTGATCGCCAGTTGGATCTGATCAGAAGTAAATGTCGCGTCGGACCGCAATCCGAGCAGTGACGCTTCAAATCGAAGCGGCTCGCCGGTCGTCAACTCGACGTCCCCGTCAACGGACGAAAACGTATGGCCGCCGTAGGCGCTGATGCGGCCAGTCTCGCCCGCTGCCAGCACGCTGGTCGAAAGGTCCGACGCGTCGTAGGGTGTCAGGCCTTGATCAACTGCGTCGACCGTGACAGCATTGTCGGACTCGATCACGAGCCGTCCAGTGTCACCTGCCACGGCGCCAAGTTTGGTCGCCGCTGCCAGCTCCAGCGACTGGGCATCAATGGTGATGAGTCCGCCGTCGCCTCCGAACAGACCGCCCTTGGCGGAGAGTCCTGTACCTGCCTCGGCGAGCACGGTGCCGTCGGCAACATCAACCAGAATGGTTCCGCCGTCAGCCGATGCCATACCGCCGTCAGCCACGAGGGCTGCATCTCCCGTCAAGATGACATTCGAATGTCCCTGCACAGATACGGATCCTGCATGGCCGTTGGCCTGCGCTGACGCTTCAAGCACAACTGCGGGGCCGACGATGTCAATCGTGCCAGCCTGGGTCGAGTTGGTTGCGTCGATGAGCCCTGCGTTCGCAACCGATTCATTTGCAGTTGATGTCCACACAGCGCCGCCTGCGGCGAGCAGATCAACATCGCCGCCGTCGGCATGAATCTCACCGGAATGCTGGATCGAGAGTCCAAGCCCGAGCATGTCGCCAGCTGCCAGCGAAACCTGCCCACCAGGAGATGCCGTAATCGTGCCCGTATTGAGAATGCCGGGATCACCCGTTGTGATGTCAGCTGTTTCATCACCGGCAAGCGGCGCAAAGCTGTCATCCATTTCATGGACGTCGCCGTCGTCATCGATGATCTTCACCGAGATGCGGCTTCCCATATCGTCGATCACCACGGTGTCACCGATCGCCATCACGATCGCGCTGCCATTGATGCTGCCCGAATTGCGTACACGTTGCCCAATCAATGAAACGGCGTCGGATGCCATCAGCGTCCCGGCAAAGTCAACATCGCCAGACGTATGAAACGACAACGCATTGCCCTTGAGGAAGTCCGTCTGAAGTTGATCACCGTCGGCCCAGTTGGCAGCCGCTGCATGAAGACTCGATACGTTGATCACTGAGTCCTGCCCGAACATCACGCCTGCACTGTTCATGATGTACACGTGGCCGGTCATCGCATTGAGCGCGCCGTCGATCTGCGTTGGGTTGCCCAGCCCGTCAATGCGGTTGAGCACCATGTAGCCATTCTGCCCGTTGAAGTTCAGGGTTTCCTGACTCCCCAGGTCGATGCTGTCCCAATTGATGATGTGGCGGTTGGAATCCCACACCGCCTCGCCGGGGAGAAAGACGTTGGTCACGGTCTGCCCGGCCGGACCAATCTGATTGATAAACCCGTAGCCGTCACCCGTCACGAACTCCCACCCGGAAGGCGTGGCCACCGCGGATGGTGACAGGAAGCCGAGGCCGATCGCTGCAGCGAATGTCGTCGCTGTACGAAGAGCCTTTATACGAATAGGTGCAACGCCGTCGATTCGTGAAATCATCTCTGCCCTCATCTCACCCATAAACCTATCTGCCCTCATCTCACCCATAAACCTAGTCCCCGGTGTGACATACCGTCCGGTAACGGCCTGATATCACGCGGCTCAACCATGTAATAATACCCGCCGAAGTGGCAAATCAGAAGGACAAGCTGGCCTGAACGTACACACGATTGTGCCCTGAGTCATACAGACCGCCCTCCAGCGACCGCAGGGCCCATCCCCAGTCAAGTCGGACCTTCAGGTTTGCCTTGTAGAGCAGTTCAAAACCGATCCCGGCCGACAACAGGGTCTGGTCGGATTCGTGAAACAACTTGTCGTTCTGGGTCAGCCATGAGTAGTCCACGAAGCCGAGCAAGGCCAGATCCCAGTCGGGAACGCCATAGACATGCTGCGGTGCCACGCGGAACGGCTCGCCAAAGAGGGTGCCCGGCTCGGCCTGGATCCCGAATGCTCGCGGCACATGGAATCGGTACTCGCCAGTGAGGTTGAGCGCATTATCGCCAGCCACGATGCTGACGGGATAGCCGCGGTTGGTACCCGGACCTCCAGCAACCGATTGGAACTGCGGCATCAGCCTGCTGCCGAAGGCATACTGACCGGACACTCCAAACAGCACCTCATGTGCCAGGGTTGATGTCGACGGCGTACTCGGATCGCCCCACCCGGCGGGATCAAACAGCGGCTCAAGAAACGATGAGATCGATCCAGCCCAATTGAGCCGAGCCCACTTATCCGCTATTGGCAAGCGCCCCGTCAAGAGGCCAAGCCTCGTCAAGTCGGACTCACTGTGACCGAGCACATTGCCTTCAATACCAACGCTCATGTGGTACCGAGACCAATCGCCGGTCCGTTCGATCTGAACCGAACCATGGGGTATCACAAACGAAGCCTGGTCCTGAAGACCAAAGAGAATCTCGTTTGTTACGCCGATGTGCTGCAGCCGGGCCCCACCAACAACATCGATGAACATGGGGCCATCCTGATACACGTTGAGCCGCAGATCGCCGCCGCCAGACCATGCAAAGCCGGTGTACGCATTGGGAATCACCGTCGCTCCAACCGTCGCTCCAAACTGATCGGCGAAGTACTGACTCCATGAACCATTGATGCCCCACCGGAGTCTTCCGTCCAAGCCGAGCGGCGCTTCGTATCGCCCCATCACGGCATTCGTTTTACTGAAGTTTGACGTGATGTATTGCAACGACAGGATGTCATCGTTGTTGGTCAGCTGTGTAGTCTGGAACCCAAACCTGTGTCGCTGATAGCCCTCATTCTTCGTGCCGGTGTTGCCATACTGGTACCAGACGGTCCAGGGCTTCGACTCGGACACCACGTAATCAACCGCCACATCGCCCTGATTCGATCCCGCCGTAACGGAGGCTTCAACATCACGTCCTGGATGGCGACTGAGGAAGTACAGATAGTTGTCGAGTGCCTTGCGCCTCAGGAGCGCCCCGTCAGCATCACCCTCACCCGCCGTCAGGGGTGATCCGTCACGAATCGCCTGATGTGAGGGATGGTTCTCGGCCTCTTCCGAATCGACTCGCTCACCCCTGGCAATGGTACGCAGGTCGGACACACGGCCGACCGTTACCACGAGTGGCAAGTCGGTGGCGCCCGCGCGGAGGTCTTGCCCGGTTCGTGGACCAACCGATGGGATCTGGTCAGCAACTGGCTGCACCGAAACGCCCATGAGATCCTGCTCCGTCAGATGGTCGGAAATCTCTTCACCGATTTCCTTGATGGCAAGCGCGTCATACAGCATCGATCCCGCCTCGTTCAGGCGGCCAAGCGTGATTTCGATGGCGTCATCACCCGGCGCTGTCCAACCATGTGACGTAGGGCTCAGCGAGATGGCCATCCGTTCAAATGAAGACTCCGCTGGCAAGTCTCGGTGCGGCGCTCCATACATCACCTCAAATGGCCAGGCGACGTAGTAGAAGGTGCCGTCGATTTCCTCGCTCTGAGTGGCGAGGGGCGGCATCGCAGCGTCTCTCGGCGGCGGCGTAATCGTGAACTCTACGATCTGCCGATCGCCATCCTCAACCCGCGCGTCGCTGATGGTCGTCTGCGTCATGCCAAGATCTGTGATCCGGTCCTGGATCGCCAACCTGACAGCGCGGGTGGCGGAAGGTCGCCAGCCTCGAGAGGGAAACTCATGGAGCGTGACCAGCGGTGACTCTTCACCGCGGTCACCCCAACCAGCTTCCACTTCACCGTCAACAAGCTGCAACCGAACAGGAACCGCCGCCATGACAGCGTTCAGATCGCCGCGATCCTCATCACCTTGAGCCCACCGAATGCGGATGCCATCAATCTTGGGCGTCACGATGGTGCGCTCGACAGGCGCCGCCCGTGTTGTCTGCCGCTCACTCTCGGGCGTCTGAGGTGTCGCCCGGGCGACCTGATGCTGATCGGACCCAGCATCGCGTTCGCCCTGATCACTCGATTGCGTCGCTGGCTTCGGCGCCGAGGCCAGAGACTGCGATGTGTCAGCCGCGGCCGGTGGCGACGCAGCAGGAGGCGGTGGAATCGCTTCTGACTGAGGCGAGGCTGGACGCTCATCGACAGCGGCGATCGCAGCGTCCGCATTGGGCCTCACCGCCACGGTGTAATCCAAAACCTTGGTATTGCCCGCGCCGGCCGTCACCTTGAAGTCCACCGATGTGGTGACATCGGCACCGAGCCCGCGAGTCGCTCGGGTGATCGTCTGGGTGAGCGTCTGCACTGCCTGGGGCGTCCAACGCAACCCGTTCTCCCACCGGAGCCGTCCGAGAGACATGCTTGCACCGGGCGCATCCATCACAGTTCCGGCCTGTACCGCAAGCGGCGCCTTGATCGACTCAAGAAAGTCGATCGGCGTTGGCAGGCCGCCAGCGTCACCCTGCCAGGCAAGATGAATCGTGCTCACATGCATGTTGGCCGACAGGAGCGAATCCAGTGGTGCCAGATCCGTTGGAACTTGCGGATTCGGAGTCGAGCCCGGAAGCGGGACATCCACGAGAAACCACGCAACATGGAAAGCTGTTCGACCAGCAGACTCCTGCTGCAGTGCCACATCGACGGTGACGCCCATGAGGCCATCTTGCTCAAGCGCGTGCTTCAGCGCCGAGGCAATATCGAGAAGACCGCTACCGCTGACGCGAACCGATCGCTGCAGGTTCAACGCCTGAAGATCTGTTCGCACGCCCGGGCGTCCCTTCGAAACGGAGGTGTACCCCCGCGCGGTGCGATCGAGCGTCAGCGGAGCCTTTGACAGATCATCCAGCGGTGGCAGGTCGGGATTCACTGACCGCCACACAACCTCCATGTGATCGATGAGATAAGACTTGGAATCGGTGCTCGCTGCTGCAGGGGCATACCCCCCCCACACCATCAGCAATGTCAACAGACTTCGCCACACCGGTTGCCCCGAAAACATCCTGTAAAGCCCCATGGGTCAGGTTCCTGTCCATGCTCAGTGCGGCGTCCTGGGTGCCCACCGCCCCTGCCGCACGGTAGGGAGACAGGATCGCAGGGCGGCTGGCCTGCGTCAACCGTGGAGGGTTGGCGATGGTGCGGCCTGAGAAGTGCTGAATTGGCAGGTTTCCTTGACCTTGGCTGAATCGCCCCCGCCCTTGGATCGACAACAAAGCGGGACCCGGCTTCACCCGGGCTACTTGGAGACTCAAGCATGATCCTCAGCTCTGCATACGCCCTTATTCTGGGACTCAACCTCATTCCGGCACAGCATGCCGCTCCACCGGCCTTTGGTCAGGACAGCACCTGTACACGGCCCATCGGCCCTTCACAGCCAGTTTCCCTGGCCGTGGGTGATGCCCTCGGGCGGCAGATGATGGCAAGCCAGGGGACAGCGATCCCGCCAGCACTTGCGGCCCGCCGTGCTCGCATCCAGCTTCCAGCCGTGGCATGGACTGTCATGCCTGGCGAGTCGGGCGCCCAATTGGCACTCACCCGCTGAGCAGCCGCAAAGCCCCCCCTACTTCAAGGCCCCTGAGAGGGCCTGCCGCTGCCTTGAGGTCGTCGCGAGGGCAAGGCCCCGTTCCACCATCGCCCGCTCAGCGGCACCGCCATACCTGCGACCCATTTCTGGTGCAATGCGAAGTATCCGCTGAACGACAGCTCCGGGCGTGATGGCGTCGGACAACGCCGCAAGGGCTGCCTCGGAAGTGCCTTCACCGAGCGATGGGCCCAGCGATGCCCACAACATGTCACCCTCAAGCACGCTCGGCACCTCAAGCCGGCTCCAGGCCTCAAGAAGTGCGTTGTGGTCGCCTTGCCTGAACAAGGCTCCAAAGACAGCGCGAGCTGATTGAGGACCGTTGGCCCGGTGTTCGGCCGCTGCAGTCCAGAGTTTGGCTGCCATCGCATCCTTACCAAGCAGCACCACGGCGGTAATGGCGCGGCCGTACGCCACATCGGTGGCCGTCTTTTCCACAGCCCGCATCGCATGGACAGCCTCGGTCCGCACGTCGAGGAGTCCGGCCCGGGCCCCATCATCAACAGGCGCCACAAGCCGCCGCAGTGATCCTCTGGGCGGGGGCAACACCATCAGTGGGTCACCAATCGTGTTGATCCGCCACGGCCTCGACATCGGGTTGTCGCCGGAAGGCCACCACCTTGATGCCACAAGAAATGGAATGCCCCCGGCGATTCGCTTTGCCAGCAGCGCGGGGGGGACAAATGCCTGCAGTTGCGGTTCGGCAGATGAGCCGACATACGCGTAGACGCCATGCTCCAGCCATCGCCCGCCAACCGAGTCGAGCGATGCCGGAGACCGGAGCGACCAGCTGTGAATCAGGTACAGCGCGGAGGGCGTATTGAGAATGGGAGTGCCGCCAGGGTCAGCATCCTGACCATCTGCCATCCGGAAGAAGTCAGCATTCCCCTTGCTGGTCATCACGGCAAGATCTGCTGTGAGGCCCGCCATCGTGTCGGCCCGAAGGGCTGGCAGCGTTTCGTGCTCACGCAGCGTGACGGTGTAGTCCGCTTCTTTCAACGTGGCGGCAGCCGGGGCAACGCTCCAGTTCGACCACGGTTGCTGCGAGGGGTAGGTACCGCACAGCCACGCATCCATGCGTGGCAGGAACAGGCTGCAATTCGACATCCAGGCCGCCCTTGCAGTGTCTCCAAAGATCCACCCGGCCACAGCCCACCGTCTGCCATCAGGAGTACGGCCAATGATGTCCGTCATCGCCATTGGCTCTCCACGATTCGCCGCCATTGCAACGGGCGGGCCGGACTTGGCTCGAGCCGACATGGCGCGGCACACGCTCAGCGTGTCAAGCTCGTCCCCCAGTTGATCCCATGCCAGACCCGTGGCCGCTGCTGCATCCTGCATGCGCTGCACAAGCGATGCCGTTTCTGCTTGCCCCAGCACGCCGTCAGGCTTGCCGAAGTTGCCGGATATCCAGGCGATGTCCTGGCCGCGGCCAGCTGCGAGCAGGAGCGCGGCGGACACGGCAGGGTCTGCAGGGTCGGAAATCACCAAGCCCGCAGGAACTGGGAACCCCGCGGCTACCGCCGCTTCGCGTGGCGATCGCGACGCGTCACCCCATGCGCTCGCGGCGGCTGAAGTCACGGCCGAGGCGATGGCGGATGGGTCCGAAGAAACTGGTCCGATGGAAGCCCTGCGGTAGATGGCTTCGGGGGCAAACCGTCTGATGAACATGGGGGCCAGGAATGGCTCATCGATCAGCACGGGCCAGTGGGCCTCCGGCGTCCATTTACCGACCTCATCGATGAGTGTGCCAAGATCTGGAACCAGCACAACCTGGCGCGACACAGGCACGCGGGCCCGCAACTGCATGGAAGCCTCGCCAAGCTTGAGAAACCACGGCAGCGACTCCGGGCCCTGCGCGGCCGCACCCATGCTCATTGGTCCCAGAAGACAAGCCGCAAGAAGTTTTCTCTGCATCCAGAAAGCATACCGCCCGCATTCGCCCCGTCCTCTCACATCCGCAGTACCGTTCCGCCCATGATTCCAACCGCCCGCGTCATTTCTATCGGAGCCCTGCCAGCACACCCGCTCTGGAACGAGGCCACCCCCGTTCGAACCGGCCACGCAACGACCTCGCTGGTGCGAGGAGATGGCATCAACCTCATCGTGGACCCTGGCCTTCCGCCGCACATCGTCGCTGCAAAGCTCTCGGAGCGAGCCCCGATCACGCCAGCGGAGGTCACGCATTGTTTCCTGACCAGTTTCACCGACGACACCATGCGAGGGATCGCTGCCTTCCCTGAGGCAACGTGGCTCGCCTTTGAAATGGAGATCGCCGCGGCGCAGGCGGCACTACGGGAGTCGTTGCAGTTCGCAGAAGAAAACCCGGAAGACGGCGGCGTCAGACCGCTGCAGGATCGACTCTCGATTCTCGACCGAGTGGTGCCGGCGGACGACTCCATTGCACCTGGCGTGGACCTCTTTCCGCTCACCGGCGTCACGCCGGGTACCTGCGGAGTCCTGCTTGCCCAGCCCAGGCACACGGTGCTTGTTACGGGCGATGCAATTGCAACTCAGGAGCATCTCTCCGACGCCAAAGTCCTGCCAACCTGCTGGGACCGCGAAAAGGCGCAGGAGTCATTCCGAGAAGCCATAGAGATCGCTGACATCATCATCCCGGGCCGCGACAACCTTCTCATGAATACCTGACCGGAGGGCAGCCTGTCTCCCGGTTCTGGAACTGGCTCTGTGCGCATCATGTGGACCCTGGGATCTCCGGGCACGCCCATCCAAAAATGGAACGCGGGCGACATCAAGGTCGCCCGCGTGTGCTCCGGGGGAAGTACCCCAGCGCAAGGAGAGGAGAGGAGGAATCGGGAGAAGCCTGCATTCGCAGGCTCACCCGGCTGGTCATCAGGTTCGCTCCGGTGTCGGATCACGGCCCCGACGTGGTTACCTTCCGATTCAATCAGACATTCGGGTCCTGCAACCCCTGGATTGAGCCGAGTTTCAACGCCTCCAGTTCGGTCTGGGAGGGTCGCCTTTCGTGTCTGGGCCGGAAGCCCGCTCGCTGCGGCGTACAATCCCGGGCATGGCCGAGCACATTGCCCTCTACGCAGGTTCGTTTGACCCACCAACCCTGGGCCACCTCGACGTCATCGGCCGGGCTCGGCGCCTGTTCGACAGGATTGTGGTGGGGATCGGCGAGAACCCCGAGAAGCAGCACATGCTCACGCCGGACGATCGGCTCGGGCTCATGCAGCAGGTCGTGGGCGACATGCTCGCGGCGTCGCCGGATGGTGCCCCGGTTGAAGTGCGAACCTACGACGGACTCACGGTCGACTTCGCCCGTTCGATTGGCGCGGCGGCACTTCTTCGAGGTATCAGGAACGTCACTGATCTCGCCAGCGAGTGCCAGCTTGCCATTGCCAACCGCCAGGTCGCCGACATCGAAAGCGTCTTCGTCATCACCGACGAGCGATACGGATTCACGTCATCGAGCCTCATCAGGCAGATTGTGGAGCTCGGTGGCGATATCCAGAAGCTGGCCAACATCGTCCCCGAACCCGTTCTGGCCCATCTCGCACAGTCGAGTCAGTAGGTCTCGATGGCAGTCACGATTCGCTGGATTCTGCTCTCGGCCGCCGGCGCGGCTGTCATCGCCAGTGGCATCGCAGCGATGCTGCAACTCGATCCAATCTCAACGATTGCCGGGGGCGCCATCGGCGGAGGCGTCGGTGGCTGGATTGCCAAGAAGCAGCGCGACCAACGCATCGCAGGAGAGAAAGACCCATGAAGCCCCTCGTCCTCGCCATCATCGCCGCCATCATCGCCGCCGTATGCGCAGTCTTCATCGCCAAACTGTTCGGAGTCGACAGCGGCTCCAGCGCCATCGCAGGTGGTGTCGGCGGCGGCGTCGCCGGCGCGATCGCGGGGGCTACTTCCAAATCCAAGAAGTAGCCGCGATGCAGGGGGCGTGGTTCCGGCAATGCCGTGTTGGCGCGGAGACTCAATCGGACCCCCTCACCGGCTTTGTCGGAGTTCCCCTTGAGGCCGGGGCGAGGAAGAGGCCACACCGCGCGTACGGAACGCTCGCGCTCAGCACACCAGACCGGATGCCCCCCACACAGCCTTGAAGTTCTCGCCGAACACGAAGTTCTCTTCAGGAAACTCCAGGCCGGCCATGTTCTGATCGACGTGGCTGAACATGAGGTTGATGCAGCCGATCGGCTGCCACGCGTCGCCTCCCGGACCCGGATCATTCGTTCTCGCTTCCACGGTGCCGCGCGTCACAGCACCGGCATCATCGATGCGATCCATCGTGGCGGTGTACCGAAGCGTCATGCCCGGAAGAAGGTCGGCCCCGAACTCCGCCTTTGAGATTTTGGCGAGGATCACTTTCTCGCGGAAGTCGTTGACCGCGCCAACCATGATGCCCGCCGTCTGCGCCATCCCCTCGACAATGAGCGAGGCGGGCATCAGCGGCATCGCTGGCGTGTCCGCAGTCGCGGGAAGATGGTCGTGCAGATGGTCCTCGGCGAGACTTGTGTTCTTGATCGCCACAAGACGTTCGCCGGGCTCATGCTCGACAATTCGGTCTATCCACATCCAGCGCATGGTTCAGCACACGAGCCTCAGCCCGCGGCCTCCAACTTGCGTGATACGAATTCAACGAGCGACTGCACGGTAATGAGGTCGCCAACCTTGACAACCTCGCGGCTTGCGTCGAAGGCAGCGAAGTCTACGTGCGGCATGCGCTCCTGAAGCATTGCCATGCCGTCGTCCGTAAACTTCCCGTCTTGGACCCACTCGGCGTTGTCCATGAAGTTCTCAGGAAACAGTTCGCCCTGATCAATCTTGAATGGCTTGTCCGCCGTGCCAAAGGTCTTCTCGAGCCGGAACACGATGTCGAGAAAATCGATCGACTCGGCGCCGAGGTCGGCCGTCAGGCTGGCTTCCGGTGTGATTTCGTCCTCGTCGCATCCCAGGGCCTCTTCGAGGACCTCGCCGACCTTTCCAAAGATGTCGTTCTTGGTCATGAGCATGTCGTCTCCGACTCCTGCAATTGAGCGGCCGCCGCACAGAGAACCTTCGGCGGACGCATGGTAAACCTGCCTGAGATAGCAGTGTCCCCATCACCGGGGTCACCCTCCAGCGTTCCCGTGCCACGGCAGGCGATCACCCCTGCCTCGTCTGGCTCGGACACGGACACCTGCACCCGAAGCGACTGGCCTGGCCTCACCATGGCCCCGTACTTGACAGCCCGTACGTCGCCAGCAACCCATGCCCCCTTCCGGGTGGTTCCCAGAAGGTGACGAGCAGCCTGCACCATCGTCTCCAGCATCATGACGCCGGGGAGAATGGGGAAGCCCGGAAAGTGGTCGGCAAGGTACTCCTCAGCACTGCTGACCTGCTTCCGGGCGACGATGTGACTATCGCCGAGTTCCAACACGTTGTCGATGAGATTGAAGTGCATGTCCGAAGGGGCGAATGGTACCCACCGGCAGCCTCCAGCGGTGGCGAGACTGGCGGGAAAGCACTATCCTGCTCGGCTCGATCGGTTGTATCCCCTTTTTCAATCCCCTACCACGGCAGGACAAGACATGGCCAGCACAGGCACCGTCATCCAGGTCATCGGCTCGACATTCGACGTGCAGTTCCCTGAGGACGCACTTCCGGACATCTATAACGCGCTCACGAGCGAGTTGGAGGTAGACGGCAAGACGCTGACCCTCTACGGCGAAGTCAGCAAGCACCTTGGCGGCGGTCAGGTCCGCTGCGTATCGCTTGGAAGCACCGACGGCCTGCGCCGCGGACACCCGTGTACCGACACCGGTGCGCCCCTCTCCGTCCCGGTGGGCGAAGGCGTGCTCGGACGCGTCTTCAATCTCCTTGGCGAGCCGATCGACGAGCGTGGCGACGTTGACAGCGATCGCTCACGTCCCATTCACCAGCCGCCGCCGGATCTCGATCAGCTCAACCCCAAGACCGAAATTCTCGAGACCGGCATCAAGGTCATTGACCTCCTCTGCCCGTTTGTCCGGGGTGGCAAGATCGGCCTCTTCGGTGGTGCAGGTGTCGGCAAGACCGTCATCATTCAGGAAATGATCGCGCGTGTCGCGCGTGGCTTCGGCGGCTACAGCGTGTTCTGCGGTGTGGGCGAGCGAACCCGTGAAGGCAACGACCTCTGGCGTGAAATGCAGGAGGCCGAGTACACCGACGCCGACGGCAACACCGCGCACGTCATCGACAAGGTGGCGATGGTGTTCGGCCAGATGAACGAGCCTCCAGGTGCGCGTCTTCGCGTCGCGCTCTCCGGACTCGCCATGGCCGAAGACTTCCGCGACAACTCCGGTAAAGAAACGCTGATCTTCGTCGACAACATCTTCCGCTTCACCCAGGCTGGTTCGGAGGTGTCCGCGCTGCTGGGCCGAATGCCGTCGGCCGTGGGCTATCAGCCGACACTCTCGACGGAAATGGGTGAGTTGCAGGAGCGAATCACCTCGACATCCCGCGGCGCGATCACCTCGGTGCAGGCCATTTACGTGCCGGCCGATGACTTGACCGACCCCGCCCCCGCGACGGCCTTTACCCACCTCGACGCCTTCGTCGTGCTGGAGCGTGGCATCGCCGAGAAGGGCATTTATCCTGCGGTCGATCCGCTGAACTCATCATCGCGGATTCTCGATCCGCAAATCGTCGGCGACCGCCACTACCGCGTCGCCCGCGAAGCGCAGCAGATCCTGCAGCGATATAAGGACCTTCAGGACATCATCGCCATCCTCGGCGTTGACGAACTCGCCGAGGAAGACAAGCTCGCCGTGTCACGTGCGCGTCGCATGGAGCGATTCCTCAGTCAGCCCTGCTACGTGGCCGAGCAGTTCACCGGCTTCCCCGGCATCACCACACCGCTTGAAGAGACCATCGATTCGTTCGAGCGTCTTGTCGCGGGCGAAGGCGATGACCTGCCGGAGAGTGCCTTCATGTACGTCGGCAACCTCGACGATGCGAAGAAGAAGGCCGAAGCGATGGCAGCGGAAGCCGCTGGCTGAATCTGATCGATATGATTCAACGGCAGGCGAGTTCGCTCTTTGCGAACTCGCCTGTTTCGTTGGGGCGAGCGTGAGAGAGGTCAAGATTCCCCGGCAGTCAATCTTGCAACGTCTGCTCGATCTTGCGCTCGATCCGACGCCCACGTGTTGGCAATCAGCGCCCGCCGGCCAATGACCGGCGACGGCGGATCCCACGTCGTCATCTCCGCACCACTGATGGCTTGATCCCACGTAAGACCGTCAATACACGTGATCAGGTCGATCCGCCATGGCGCCATCCCCAACTGCACAATCCGATCGGGGTGGGTGAAGTCCTTTTCGGACAAACCCAATGATCCGAGCCCACATGCCTCCAGCGAGGCCACCACGCGAGCCGCGTTCCCGGCGACCGGATTGACGAGGAGACCAATGTCGCCGGTGTAGCGAGGCAATCCATGCCACGCCATCGCGTAGCCCCCGACAATGGAGGTACTCAACACCGTTTGCGTTGAACAGCGCGAGTAACCCCCCGGCAATCGCCCTGTAGCTCCATAGAACTCCGCTCCGCCATACCGCGGAGTCGCTCGACGTGTTGCAGCCGCTCAATAGGAGGCCGGGAGAGCCGGTAGGCCATGTCCCGCCGAGCATCGTCAGCCTCATGAAGGCCGCAGCGTCGAATCACCTTGCGAATCGACACCGTCATACCTCCCCACTGTACGGCCTGGGGGGGATCTTCCAATGGAACTGTACCGAGGCTGTCCACAGTTTCTCTGCCGGCAAGGCGGCGGGCGCGAGGAGTCAGTACCCTCGCTCTGTCCCGTACTTGGAGTGCAAAACCACCATGCTCAGAATGCCCCGAACAGCCACTGCAATGCTCATCACCATTGCCCTCCTTGGCGCATGTGACAGCGGCTCACAAGAAGCTGCCAAACCAGCCGCCGCCGAGACCGTGAAGGAAACGCCACCACCAGCCAAGCCTGCCATCACGGCCGCCATGCTTCCAGGTGGGCCGGTGACAGGTGACGGAACCGAACTTGGCAGCGGGATTCTGGCCTGGACCATCACGGATGGCACCGGCGGGATGCTTCCAGTCGAACCGTCAACCGCCACCATGAACATCAGCGCGTGGTCCATGAATGGGACGCAGTACTTCGGCGGACCAGATGGCCCGGACGAACTTGTCCTGCCCACTGGTGACTCGGCGGCCTTTGACGGCTGGTCCACTGTAGTCAGTGACATGAAGATCGGTGAAACCCGCAAGGTGTGGATCAGCGCCGCCGATCGCGCAGCCTGGCCACTTCGTGACGCAGATCCGCAGGACCTGGTTATGGAGATCGAACTGGTGTCGTTCGGTGACGAGGCCGTCATGCCGGCTCTAATTCCTGGAACGCCTGTCGGAGACGCCGTCAGGAATGGCTCCTCGTCTGGGCTTCGTTGGTATGACATGGCGTCCGGTACTGGAGCGCCGCTCGCACATGGCGATACCGCCACGATTCGCTGCGACGGCTGGCTGCCCGACGGCAGCCCATGGCAGGCCACCGGCACCATGCCGGTAGCAGTGACTATCGACGAAGCGCTGATGCCAGCGATTGCTGAGGGACTCATTGGGATGAAGCCTGGAAGCACACGAAAGTTGATCATTCCTCCAACGCTCGGTGCTGGATTCGATCCACTTGGCGCACTTCCTCCCGGCACCATGCTCATTCTGGACGTTGAGTACGTCAAACCTGCCACCGCTTCTGCGGATGGCGGGTGATCCTGCGGCCCCCTTCAACCAGAATCTGGAGATTCCCATGCATCGCATGTTCGTTGCGGCCATCTTTGGCGTCTGTTCGCTAGCCACAGCTGCGCTCACACCGAGCGTGCCACAGACTCCACAGGAGTTGACCCAGCGATTTGGCGCCGCCATGCAGGAAGCGAATGAACGCATCGCAGCGATCATTGCCGTTCCTGATTCACAGCGAACGTTTGACAACA
The DNA here is from genome assembly GCA_964598425.1 of uncultured Isosphaeraceae bacterium. Classification (GTDB taxonomy): domain Bacteria; phylum Planctomycetota; class Phycisphaerae; order Phycisphaerales; family SM1A02; genus UBA12567. The sequence goes on from CAZRBV010000029.1 coordinate 29,541, forward strand.
CCGTGCTGGCCATGGATGACATCAACGCCCACTTTGACCGGGACGGCAACTTGCTGGCGTTCATGGGATACGTTCATCCGGATCCCGCCATGCGTGACGCTGCGCGTGGATGCGAAGAAGCGTGGACGAACTGGTATATCGACCTGGGCAAGAATGAAACGCTGTACACGTCAATCAAGTCCTATGCCGATACGAATCCGAGTCTCACAGGTGAGGATGCGCGACTCCTGCGGTTCATCTTGCGCGACTACCGCAGGGCGGGAATGGACCTCTCGGCAGACCAGCGGGCAGAACTTACTGATGTCGAGAAACGGCTCAATGAGCTCTCGATCGAGTTTGATCAGAACATTCTCGATGACGCAACGACGCTGTTGCTGACCGAAGAAGAACTGGAGGGCATGCCCGAAGACTACATCGCTGGGCTGAACAAGACTGGCGACCTGTACTCGCTCGGCATGGACTACCCGACATCGATTCCGATTCTTGAACATTCTCCCAACGAACAGACACGAGAGAAGATGTGGCTCTCGCGAAGGCGGCGAGCCAAAGCCAACGTCGATGTCCTGGAGAAGATTCTGAAACTGCGAGCACGGCAGGCGCAGATTCTTGGATACGACCACGCAAGCGACTTTGAGAATGAAATCCGCATGTCCAGGAATGCTGCCGCCGTCGAACGTTTCTACGCGACGCTTCGTCCACTTCTCGCCTCGAAAGCCGAGAAGGATCTCGCGCTGCTCACAGCTGCGAAGCGTGAATGCACTGACGATCCCAATGCGAAACTCAGACCGTGGGACTTCGGATACTGGAAGGAGCGAGTTCGGAAGCGGGACTATGACGTCGACTCGAACGTCGTCAAGGAGTACTTCCCGTTCGCCACCGTGCGTGACGGCATCTTTGAGATTACGCAGAACCTCTACGGCATCGATTACAGGCCGATCAAGGCGCCCGCCGATGCGCCGCTCTGGCACGAGGACGTCGAGTACTTCGAAGTGGTTGATCGAGCCAGCGGAGTTGTGCTCGGCGAGTTCACAATGGACATGTATCCGCGTGAGGGTAAATACGGACACGCCGCGCAGTGGGGCATCGTCCCTCGAAAGGTGTGGCCCGATGGCAGCGTGCAGCGGCCAGTTGCGGCGCTCGTCTGCAACTTCCCAAAGCCGACCGAAGATCGGCCCAGTCTGCTCACCCACGATCAGGCCAAGACCTTCTTCCATGAATTCGGGCACTGCCTGCACACACTCTTGACCGAGACAGATACCACGCGGTTTGCTGGCACACGCGTGGAGCGTGACTTCGTTGAAGCGCCAAGTCAGATGTTGGAGTCCTGGGTGTGGAGCGCCGAGACGCTGCCGCTCATGAGCGGCCACTACGAAACGGGCGAACCACTTCCGACGGACATGCTTGAGCGGATGATTGCCGCGAAGTCTCTGTGCAAGGGCATGCTCGATCAGGGCCAGGTCTGGCTCGGATCGATCGACCAGGCGTATCACACCAGTCCGGACGGCGATGTTGACACGACGCAGGTTGGTCTGGACATGGTGGAACAGTGCACGCTGCTGGAAGCCGTCCCAAACACATGGTTCCAGGCAGCCTTTGGCCATTTGACCGGCTACCAGGGCGGCTACTACGGATACCTGTGGTCGAAGGTATTCGCGGAGGACATGGCAGAGCGATTCAAGGAGCTCGGCATGCTCAACCCCGAGGCGGGCGCGTGGTACCGAGACACCGTGCTCTCCCGCGGCGGTTCCGCCGATGCAAGCGACATGCTCCACGACTACCTCGGCCGCGAACCCAAACTCGACGCCTACATCCGCAGCCTGCAGTGACCGCCGGTCACTTTATGTCGTTGCCACCAAACGACTTAGCAAATCTCAGTTGTTGTAACTCGCTGTAACGCAAAGAGATAAAGTAACCGGCGGTCCCGTTTTGTCGTCGGTCAACGGCCTCGACCGCCGGTGCGGCCGCCGCTTCGACCGCCGGTGAACACGCATCTACCTTTCGCCGCCCTCACTATCTCCTCACGCTTGCAGCACTCATCGTAGTCCTGCTGCAGTTGCTGCATGTTCACAACATGCAACTTGTAGTATCTGGCCGCATCACGCTCCAAATTGTTGAGCCGCTCGGCCAGTTCTCGGGCCTCCTTCCACTTGTCAAGGGATTCGTCGCACGCCGCATCCCACTTTGCTCTGCTTCGGCGGTTCACCCCAACATCACCGCTGGGGTAGGTTCCACCCCACGGTTCTGCGGCTTTGGCTTCCCGTATCGTTTTTGTGAGGCTCGAACGCTTCGCAGAGCGACTGTCTTTCGCGTTGTTGAACTTCGTCCAGCTCTCAACCGCCTCTGCCATCGTGGCGACCCCTCGTCCCTTCTCCCTCCACTTTCGATCGGCCCCGGGCTCCACAGCCGTTGCGAGTTCCTCGGTCCAGCTGGTGAGTGCGCGACCCTTTGTCCAGGAGCTCGACTCGCCCCGGAACCGGCGTTTCGTCGGGTGAACGCCCATGTTCGAGCCCGCTGCGCCGGCCGAGTCAATCGTCTTCCACGGCGAACCCGCAAGGCTCCGGCAGAGTTCCTCCGGCCACCCAGCGTTGTGGCTCGTGCGCACAAGCGACTCCATTGCAGATCTATCCATCGAGAATGGCTTGTTCAAGTCTCCCGACCGGCGGGCTGACGGATAGGTCCCCGGGCCACCAAGCAGGCCCCCGTGTTCAATCAACACATGATCGCACGCCAGAACGATCGGAATTGCGGTGCTTCGCGCATCCTTGACAATCGCGATCATCGTCATCTTCTCCCGCTTAGATTCGATTGCCTCCACGATTCGCTCCGCCTCACGCCGGAATCCCCCTGGGCAATCCACATGAAAGACAATCGCGTTGTATCTCCCGCTCAGCCCCCTAAGGAGTTCATTGACATCATGGGCAAGGATCTCTTCGCCCAGTGCCCCATGAAGCGGGATCATTGCATACTGCACTGCTGGCTGGGCGGTGCTTTTCGGCGGTGCGTTGGCCGGTGCCGGCTCAGGCGCGGTTACCTCGACAGCCTCGGCACCAAAGACAATCCTCGGGACCATGGCTGCATTCAAAGATTCGCGCTTACCCGCCGACAATTGCAATTCGATGTTGCCCATCGGGAAGGCGATCGATTGAATCCGCCCCTCATAGCGGGTTCCGTCCTGCATCACAACGACGTCGCCCGCGCAAAGGACCCCCACAAAGCCAATCAACGCTACTGCAACGCGCCGCATATGGAATCCCCTCTAGGCAATCGCGCGACCATCCTCGGCCCCGCACAACAACTCATACGAGGTGAACCCTTGGACATAGGACTGGCGAGCCCAGTTTTCTGGCTGCAGTACAACCAGGTACGGCCACGCACGGCCGTGTGTTGTTGCGAGTCGTTGTCAGGCGATGAGATAGTTTGCCCGGGGGGTCACAATCGCCCCAGCACTCGCAGGGATCTGCATCACCGCAAGAGCAGGGATCATAGTCCGGGCCATCCGGGTTGCATGGGCCGTAGCCGTCGCAGCCACCGCCGCAGTCATCATCTCATGGACATGCGCCATAGTTGCCCAACAGAATCAACATGTCATCGACATTGGTTGTCCCGTCGTCATTGATGTCGGCATCGGGCTGACCGAAGTACCCGAGCAAGAACAGCAGGTCATTGATGTCGATCACGCCATCCCAACCACCTGGGGTCTCAGAGAAATTGCCTGGGCAATCCTCGTCACAATTCTCATTGCACTCGCATGGCGCTCCATAACCGCATTCACAAGGCGTTCCCCACCCACATTCGCAGGGATCGCCGTAGCCGCACTCACAAGGATCTCCAGTACCGCACTCGCACGGGTCGCCGTCGCCGCAATCACATGGGTCGTAGCAATCAGCCATCGGATTGCAAGGGTCGTATCCAGCGCACTCAGGGTTGCAATAGGGGTTGTAGTCCTCGCACAGCGGATTGCACTCAAGCGGTCCGCCGTAGCACAAGCACTCGTCGTAGTCAGGGCACTCCGGATTGCTGCAGGGGTCGTAATCAGGGCAGTCCCCGTTGCACGGGTCGTACCCAGGGCAATCGGGATCGCACGGGTCATAGGTCTGGGGGCACGTGTCATCACATGGGTCAGCCCAGCCGCATTCACACGGGTCGCCCCATCCGCATTCACATGGGTCGCCTGTACCGCAATCGCAGGGATCAGCGCCGCAGTCACAGGGGTCGGCTACGATCTCATCCTCAGCGGCGACATGGCCGACTACATGGGCTCACTCGCCGGAACGCTCGAGATTCGCACCGACGTTCCCGGCGAAGAGACGCTGCGATTCAGAACGGTTGGAATGGTCCGGTATCCAAAGCCGAAGTAGCGGCGAGCAGCCCTACAACCACTTCCGCCAGCGAAAAAAGCCCAGCATCACGGCCACAACGCCACCGCAGGCCAGGATGAACCAGAGAAACGCGTTTGGGCTCTGCTGGCCAGGCAGCGAGTCGGTGAAGTTCATTCCAAAAAGCCCGGTGAGGAATGAAAGCGGAATGAAGATGGTCGCGATGATGGTCAGCACCTTCATCACGTCGTTCATCTTCTGATTGAGTTCCTGCTGGTACACCGCAAGCATCCCCGTCGTCGCCTCCCGGTAAATCTCGACGGTGTCGGCAAGATGGCGACTGTGGTCATGCACATCCCGAAGGTACGTTTGCGTTTCCTTGGAGATCATCGCCCACGTACCGCCGACCAGCGTCCCGAGAAGTTCTCGCATCGGCCAGAGTTCACGCCGCATCACAAGGAGTGCTCGCTTGATCTCGTGCACCTCGTCAGCGGCCTCTTCATCGTTGTCACTTGTGATCTGGCGATCAAGGGTGTCGAGCCGCTCACCGATGTCCTGCAGTGCCGGGAAGACCTCGTCTACGATCCGGTCAAGCAGGCAGTAGAAAAGAAAGTCCGTTCCACTTCGGCGCAATCGACTTCCGGAATCTTCCAGTCGTGTCAGCAGCGGTTGCCAGAGATTGGGGTCGTACTGGTGGAATGAAATCACCTGCCGCGCTCCCACGAACATGCTGACCTGCTGGCTGCGGAGGTGACCGTCTTCTTCGTCGACTGCGCGGGTCGTCACGAAGAGATACGGGTGATCAGAAAACTCGGCGTACTCATCAATCTTTGGCCGCTGCGGAATCTGAATGAGGTCTTCAAGCGCCAGCGGGTGCAGGTGGTATCGCTCGGCAATGACTTCGAGCAAGAACGCCGGGGGATCACCCACCACGTTGATCCACCGGACTACGCTCGCGTCCGCCCGCGGCTTCGCGAAGAACGCTCGCACGTCCGTAATGTTCGTGCGGGTGATGCCATCCGGCCCATAATCAACGCATGTGACGATCGCGGGGCTGAGCGACTCCTCCGGAGGTGCCGGACGGTCGATATCTGCGGGATCTTCGGGGTAACCGGTCGATTCCTCGTACGACTCAAGCTGGCCGCCGTGATCCATCGACTCGACATCGGGCGAACTCGACAACTCTTCGATGGCTGTTGCATCGCCCTCGATCAGCTCATCCTGCGTGCCCGTTCTCAAGTCGCCCATAGCGGGATCGTACTATCCCTTCGATGCCGTCTTCAGAACAACCCCAGCGGGCAACGCGTCGAGTGCTGTTGGCCACCCTCGTTGGTAGTGCCGTGGCGGCGGTGCTGCTGATGGCGATCGGATGGTGGCTCGCCGGATTGACGCCTCGCTGGTATCAGCCTGTGGACTCGAGCAACGAGGCCGCCACGCAGCTCGGGGAAACTGCCGAGTACCGGCTCGCCGAGGAGTTCCAGAAAATCCGTCCTGCGGACCAGGTCTGGCGACTGCGAATCCCTGAAGACGCGGTCAATGCCTGGCTCGCCACGAGGCTGCCACAGTGGCTCTCTGGCCAGGGCGTCACGTGGCCGGCGGACCTCAGTCCACCGCAGATCCGCATCACGCCATCGGGAATCGAAGTCGCCATCGCCAGCACCGAACTCGGCGATCGCATTGGGCGGCTTTGCCTTCGGCCTGCCATCTCGGGCGAGGCGCTCACCCTTCCGCCGCCAACTCTCGGCGTTGGGCGGTTGCCCCTGCGAATGCCCTTTGCCTTGATCCACCCCTGGATAGAAGACGCGATCAGCAACGTTGGCGACCTCGCCTTCCTCGCAGACCTCCTGCGCGGCGAGCCCGTGGCCGCAACGCTACCGCTCGTCGATGCCCGGGAGATTCGGCTTCACACCATCACCTGCGAGCCGCGGGCATGTATTCTCGAGGCCTCGACCAGCGCTCGACCCGGCGGGTGATGTATCTGCCTGTCACACAGGCATTTATAAATCGTCGATCTTGTAAGTCGTTGCCCTGCAAAAAGATAAATCACCCGACGGGT
>CAZRBV010000030.1:0-34563 GCA_964598425.1 uncultured Isosphaeraceae bacterium
TCATGGCACGGCCACCGGTCCTGCCGCCTCGCCGTTACGAGCAGTTCTCCCCAAATGCCCCGATGATCACCAGCAGGTCGTCCACATCGACCAGCCCGCTTCCGTCAACGTCTCCCCCACCGCCCGACTGCCCGTAGTAGCCGAGCACGAGCAGCACGTCATCGACCGCCACCTCGCCGTCGCCGGAGAGATCCGCCGGACACGCTTCAACCTCGCATCCACCGAAGAACTCGGTGATGTACGCCTCCTGCGTCTCGTCGATCGCATGCTCGGCGTAGCCGCGCAGATGCACAATGTCGCCGTCCAGATAGGAGTACGCATAGACACCGGTGTCGCCGATCTCCTCGCCTTCGCCCATGATCGGCTCGCCTGTGTAGCCCTGCATCGTGGCGACCTCAAAGATCGCAGCAGGCGCGGGAAGGAACGTCACCCCTACCACTGACTCGCCGCCGTGATACGGAATGATCGGATCGTTCTCATTGCAGATGGACAGATACTTCCTGCCGGTGACGGGCTGTTGCGGGTCGTCGTAGCCGCAGTACGTGGCGCCGTCCTCGGTCTCGCCGGAAGGTCCCCACCATCCGCCTTCGTGATGCTGCGCGGTGAAGAGCTGCGACACGACGGCGCACGCGCGGTCCATGCCGCTGGCATCGCCCTCGACCATGAAACGGTTCGTGAGTCCGGCACCATTGGAGAATCCCATCAGGCCGATTCGATTGGGGTTGATGTTGTCGAAGGACTGGAGCGCCGCGATGAGTTCCTCCAGCATCTCGATGTCAGGCGCGTTGCTGTCTTCCGCGCAAAGATTCCAACTGTTGTCATACCCGGATGGCGCCACGAGCACTCGGCAGTCGATGAGTTCCCCCGTCGTCCACAGCATCGGGTCACCGGTGCCGCCGTTACCGTGAAGCAGAATGCACGCCGCGTAGCCGCCTTCAGGCATCGGGTCCGCTGGCATGCGTATGGCGACGGGGTACGACCAGCCACCCGGCTCCTGCGACCAGACCTTCGTGATGTCGATGGTTGTTGATTCGGAAATGTCGCCCGCGAACGCGCCGCAGGTCACCACCGCAGTTCCGAGCACGAGCCCAATCATCATTGTCCGCATGCACATCATTACGCGGCCGCTCCCTCCTGCATCCCCGAATCAGCACCGAATCGAACCCCGTGCTGCCGCGAGCGTACCACCAGCCGGTAGCGCGGCCCATGGACTCCACGCCGCCCTCGCTTGCACTACGGACCGATTGCCTCCGGCACGTTCCCCACTGACTCAGCAGGCTCAACAATGTTGACTTCGCCATCCGAAACGATGTCGCCGCTGCATGGCCCCCTTTGAGGCTGCCTACCGGGCGTCCCTGCGGCCAGGGGCGCGACGTGACCATGAACCTGAACGTCACGGCTCGGACCTGCGAGTACGTGCGATGCGAGACCACCAGGGGCGGTGGCATTGTGCTGTACGAACACACCGGCACATGCGAAACTGATGCCGACGAGCTCATCGTCATGCGCTCCTTCTGGGGCGAGTGCCCCCACGACAGGGAGCGACTTGCCCTCTACGATTCTCGAAGCCCACGACGTCACGACACTCGCACGTGGCCGCTGAATATCCGAAACGGAGCGCGCGTTGGTCGCCATCACCGAATCCGCACGCGGGGGCAATAGACAATGCGAAAAGGCCCTGCCAAGCACCACATCAACCTCCGTTCGCCGCTACCCGCCCTGCCACGCCCGCACAGCGTCGATTGGGGCAAGGAGCATCAGAATGTTGAGCGTGAGGTTGTCTCGAATGGCGACGGCCATGATCACTTCGAATGCGATGGCTATCAGGATGGTTGCCCAGACCGGCAAACGCCATGCCAGCACAAACCCAAGCGCCATGCACAGGATGTCGAAGGTTGAATTGATGATCGAGTCGCCCATGTATCCGAGCGCAATCGTTGCCTCGCGGTAGCGATTGATGATGAGCGGTGTATTCTCGATGACTTCCCAGATTGACTCGGCCAGCACCGCCAGCACAAAGCGGCGACCAATGGACTGCAGCGGCGATGCCTTGCGTGAGAGTATCCACAGCAACCAATAGAACAAGAAGCCATGCAGCACATGCGAGAAGGAATACCAGTCGAAGATCTGCTGAGAGTCCTCGGCTGTATTGATGTCGCCGTGCCAGAGCGACACCGTGCCACATGTGCAGATGAGCGGCCTGCCCATGAGCCACAGCACACCAATCGCCATCACAACGATCAGCCCCGCGACAACAGTGTGGCTCACCCGCCACTGCAAACCTGCTGGCCGAAGATCATTCATACAGGCGCCATGATCGCATCAACCTCCCCACTGTGTGACATGAGTCACGGGCTGCCCGCGATATTCAAAGGCTTTGACGGCGTTTGATCACTCGCAAATAGCCCCTCGTGCCCTGCAATCAACGATTGACTCACAATTGTCCCAATCGCTGCGGCGGCTGAGCTTCTTCCATCGTAGGTTCCTTCAACAGTCCGCAGCCAGAGGGAGGCTCTCGTGCGATCGACACCACACCTGATTCAATCAACAGTGGCCCTACTCGCAGCTTCCACCGCCAGCAGCGCATGCCTTGACATAGATGGCGACAACACCGTCGGACAAACAGATCTGCTGCAGCTCATCGCCGAATGGGGCGACTGCAGTGCATGCAGCAGCGATGTCGATCACTCGGGCACCGTTGACCTCGACGACCTTCTTCCGCTTCTTTCCGCATGGGGGCCGTGCGCCTCTGACGGCATCGGTCTCTTCAACTATGGGCAGGCCCTCCAGACTGCGGTGCTGTTCTACGAAGCGCAGCGTGCTGGGCCGCTGCCTGACGATGCCCGCCTCTCCTGGCGAGGCGATGCCTTCATGCAGGTTGGCCCCGCTCAGATCAATGACCAGCATGACGTCGATCTTCGGCAGCGATACATGGACGCTGGCGACTCACCGACATTCGTCCTGCCAATCTCAAGCGCCATGACCATGCTCAGTTGGAGCGGCGTCGAATACCCGGACGGTTGGATTGCCAGCGGTCAATGGGACGAACTTGAGCGCACGCTCCGCTGGCACGCAGATTGGTGCATCGCCGCCCATCCAGAGCCGAATGTATTCTGCGGCCAGATTGGTCAGGGCGACGAAGCGCACGCCTTCTGGACACCCGCCGAGGTCTACCCGGACACCTACACACCGGCCATCTGGTGGCTCACGCCTGATCACCCGGGCTCCGAGCCGCCCGGCGAGGCCGCCGCCTTTCTCGCTGCTGCATCGCTGATCTTCCAGTCGTCTGACCCAGCCTACGCCCAGTTGCTGCTCACACATGCCGAACAGCTCCACGCCTTCGCCGAACAACATCAGGGCCTCTACCACGAGACAATCGCCAACGTCGCCCCGTTCTACAAGTCATGGTCGGGCTACTTCGACGAGTTGTGCTGGAGCGCGCTGTGGCTCTACCGGGCTACGGGAGATTCACAGTGGCTCGCCAAGGCACGCAGTGTGTACGACACGCACTTCCTGCACGGCACCAAGCAGTGGACCCACAACTGGGACGACAAGTCCTACGGATGCATGGTCCTGCTGGCAGCCCTGACGGGCGAGCAGGTCTACCGCGACGAAGCGGCCGAGTGGCTCGACTACTGGACCGTTGGCTCAGCGTCCGGTCGCGTGAGTTACACGCCCGGCGGTCTGGCCTGGCTCAGTACGTGGGGATCGCTTCGATACGCGGCCAACTCGGCCTTTCTCGCGATGGTCTATGTCGATCACGTCGGCGATGCGCCGGACGGGCGGTATCTCAGTTTCGCCGAGAAGCAGATCAACTACGCTCTGGGAGACAATCCACGCAGCTCCAGTTACGTGTGCGGGTTCGGAGAGAATCCCCCACTTCGACCGCACCACCGAACCGCGCACGGGTCCTGGGATGATCAGATTGGTGACCCGGAACCAAACCGCCACACGCTCTGGGGCGCGTTGGTCGGCGGGCCAGCCTCAGCTGATGACTTTGATTGGGCAGATGATCGTGGTGACTGGATCGCCAATGAAGTTGCATGCGACTACAACGCCGGCTTCACGGCCGCGCTGGCGCGGATGGCACAGGTCTGGGGCGGCGATCCCTTTCCAGACTCGGAGTTTCCGCCCGAGGAAGACGCGTACGGCAAGGAGATGTTCGTCGAAGCGTCGATCATCGAGGATCTGCCGACCTCGACCCGCGTTCGGTGCCTGCTCAATAACCGCTCGGCGTGGCCCGCCCGCTCAAGCGATGCCATGTCCTACCGCATCTATGTCGATCTCTCCGAGGCAATTGCGCAGGGATACGGCCCAAGCGATCTCGAAGTCAGCGCCGCTGGAAGTGCCGTGGTGACTGGCCCATTCATTGCGGATGCCGCAGCAAATCGGTACTACCTCACTGTCGATCACGCGGGCGACGTGATCACGCCAGGGCCTGGCACTTCGTACGTGCGGGAAATGCAGATCACGCTCGGCTTGCCAGGCGGCGCCCCCGCATCGGCCTGGGATTCGACCAATGATCCATCGCTTGCCTCGCTCCCCTTCGGTCAGACCAATACCGCGCAAACAGAAATGATTCCGGTCTTCGATGGCGGCGCGCACATGTACGGAGAACTCGGCGAAGTCGACTGCAACGACAACGGCGTCGATGACGCAGACGAAATCGCGGACGGAAGCGCGGCGGACATTGACGAAAACGGTGTGCCCGATTCCTGCGACCCGGATTGCAACGCCAACGGTTTGCCTGACGGATATGACATCCAACAGGGCGAACCCGATTGCAATGGAAACGGCGCGCCAGACAGTTGCGATATCAACGACGGCCACTCCTCCGATCTCGACGCTGACGGCATTCCCGACGAGTGCCAACTCGATGGGCTCGGGTGGAGCATTGTGATCAACGACACATGGAATGGCGGCTTTACGGCCGATCTCACGATCGAAAACCACACGGGCGAAGACATTGCGCCGTGGACGCTGGAATTCGACGCAGCATTCACCGTGACGGGCTTGTGGCCGATCGGCGAATCGCTGTGGTCACAGGACGGATCCGGGCACGTGGTCGTCCAGAATGAGCCGTGGAACGACACCATTGCCGACGGCGAGTCGCTCCATATTGGCTTCCAGGCGTCAGGAGAAGCATCAAACCCAGGCAACGTGCAGCTCAATGGGATTGATGTTGAGCAGCTGCCCTAGGCCCGCCACCGATACCATGCGGGCATGACGACATCGAGAGTCCTCAAGGAAGCCGAGTTCAACCCCCGCGTCAAGACCTACTGGCTGCTGGGCGGCGGGCTGATCCTGCTGCTCTGCATCATCACAATCCCGCTCATTCCGCTCTGGTTCATCTTTGGAATGATGTTCACGGGCAAGTATCTCGATCACATGAGTTGCACGCTGACTGACAAGACACTCGTCGTCCGAAAGGGCATGTTCAACCGCATCGAGAAAACGATTCCGCTTGAGAAGATCACCGACCTCGCGCTCAAGCAAGGCCCCATCATGCGGGCCATGGAGCTGCACGCCATCAGCGTTGAAACGGCAGGGTCCTCAGGATCGTCCGCTTCCGGCGCGCTTGTCACGCTCGTTGGAATCGTCGACACCATCGACTTCCGTGATCACGTACTCGCCCAGCGGGACTCACTTGTGTCGGGCTCAGGCCCGGTGGCTGACGTAGCAGAACCGTTCACGCCCAATGCGGCTCAGGCAGCGATCATTGAAGACATACGCGACACATTGCAGCGGATTGAGTCAGATCTCAGAAACCGCGTATAGGCTTACGCCTCCTTACACGCCTTCCAGGGGCGCTGACCCCGCTGCGAAGGTGATCGAATCGGACCAGTAGTGCACGAAACGGAGCCGCCCGTCGGCGCCGCGCTCAATCACCCAGATCTCCCCTACATCCGCAACGATGCGGCCACCGCTAGCGCGGACGGTGGCTTCCCAATGCACCCGCCCTCGCGCAAGCACCCGCTCTGGCTGTTCGCACAAGGGCTCTACGTTGAGATCAAGCCACTCATGCAGCTCGTCGTGAAGCGGCGCATGAAGTGCCTGGTGGGCCTCAAGATCAACCCATTCGCCATTTGGCAAGAGCAGCCCTTGCTGCTGAAAGAGATCACCCGCGGCGGAGGCATCTCCACCTGCCGTGACAACAGCCCAAAATGCGTTTGCCAATTGCTTCGCGTCCTCAACCGTAATCATGTGGCGTCCTCATCGAGTGTCCATACGCAGGTGCAGCATACTGCCAGCCTCCCAGCACCTCCGAACTGCGATTTGCCGCAAATGCCGAGTTACCGGTAGCACCGGGCCGAAAACGATGGAAATATGACCCCTCCTGGAGCATCGCCCCACATGAAACGGCAAGCACAGCACAGATGGCACATGCGTCAACTGCACACTGCTTTCTGCCTGATATCAACCAACGGATTGGCCATCGCCGCGCCGTGGCCGGCAGGCGCCGAAATCGCGATCGCCATCGAAGGCGCATCGAACAATCTGAGCGGCGCCACCTGGAATCCCGTCACCGAGACCCTCTGGGTCGTTCAGCAGGGCGGCAACCTCTGGGAGTTTGCCTATAGCGAAGCGGACATGGTTTTTGAGCTGGTAAGAACAACCTCACTTCCGGGCGGCGTTGGCGGGGACATCGAAGCCTGCATGCAGGTCAACCAGCTTGCATCCAATGAGCTGTACACGCTCGATGAGAACACAGGCACTGTCTCGCGTGTCGTCAATCTCGGCGACACTCCGTCGATCCTGCGAAGTTGGACCCTCACAACCCCCAACAATGATCACACCATGCCAGGTGAAGTTGGGAACGCCGGCCCCGAAGCTCTTGAGTTCGCGCCAGATGCAGCGCTGATAGCAGCCGGATTCAAACTTCCAGACGGCAGCTCCTACGCCGGAAGTACCAAGGGCATGGGGGGGCTGATCTTTGTCGGACATCAAGTCGATGGCCTGCTCCACGTGTTCGATGTCAACCCGGATACATCGGATGACTTCATCAACCACGGATCGTTCCTCACCGCAGCAAACGAGATTGCGGGACTGCACTTCGACCGCGCGAGCGGATTGATGTACGTCTGGCATAACCCGGGCAACGTCAACTCGCTGGAAGTCACGACGCTCACTTCGGACGCTGCGGCTGGCATTCTCGACACCCTCATCTTGTACGACTCCGACATGCCGCCAGGAAACACCGAAGGCCTCGCTCTCACTGGGCAAGGTGCCTGCGGTGGATACGGCGCAGATTCCGACGGCCAGGTTCTGTTCCTGACCCGCGACGGAGGCACACCCAATCTCGGGTCGTTCACTGCGTATCCATGTGCATCGGTTGGCGCATGCTGCGTCACAACGGGGTGCGACCTTGTCTCAGCGTCATCTTGCGAGAGCTTTGGCGGATCCTGGCTGGGCAACGGAACTTCCTGCGATGACTGCCCGCCACCATCCTGCCAGGGCGACCTGGACAGCGGTGGCGACGTCGACGTCATGGATCTGCTCGTGATCCTCGAAGCGTGGGGCCCGTGCCCCTGACCTGCGCCTGCGCGGCAACGATTACTCGCTCATTCGCACGGCCCCCAAGCACCGATCAGAATGAGCACATCGTTGACTGTCACCCATCCATCGCCATCGATGTCCTCAGGGCCGCTCGTTTGGCTTCCGAATGCACCCAGGATGAGCAGCACATCGTCAACATTGACGTCGCCGCTTCCATTGATGTCACCCTCGCATGGAAGAACCTCATCACAGGCGAAGACATCGAGTTGCAGATTGTCAATGCCAGCCTCAACAACCGATGCGCTTGCTCCATCTTCGACGACGAACCGCACGCGAACCGCCGCGGACGGAACCACGAAGTCGCCGACTCGGAACGACGCTGTCTCCCATGCAGCACTCGTGCCGCTCGAGTTGTGAACGGGCATCCAGGTCGCGCCATCGTCGCCACTCACTTCGGTATACAACGCATCGCCGGTCTCGCTGTCGAAGAACCATCGGGCATAACTGATCGTGCCGTCGGTGCCATCAAGATCAACCGCAGGCGAAACCAGAATCGTCGGGCCGCCGTCCACGTCGGCTTCTCCAGCACTTCCGCCAACCGAACCGTTTTGCGTGATGAAACACTGCACCGCGTCGGCACCATTGGTCGCGTCGTCTTCAGGCTGCGACGGTGTCGTTCCAAAGAGCGTACCGATTGGGTCGACTTGCTCCCAGCCACCGGTGTCGAGCGAGGGATCGTTCTGGACGATCCACCCCACTGCCGGTTCCTCAAAGTCGAGCCGGATGAGCGTCTCCGTCCCATCAGCCCCAACCGCAGCGTAGCCGCTCGAAGGCGCCGCTCCGGGGTCTGTATATATGGTTCCGCCCGCAGTCTCGCCGCTGGCATAAAACTCGATCGACTCGGCGCACTCAATCGCGGGCAGATTGCCGCGATACGTGTCGTCGCCCAGATCCTCGACCGATTCCTCGGTCCACGCCCCGCCGTTCTGGCGGACATAAAGCCGTCCGCTGCCTGCGAGCACATCGACACCACCCACCGGCTGCAACTGGAACTGCACCTGAGTCTCCTGTCCCGGTGATACATACGACGGAATGCCACCCTCCCAGCCGAACACCAGCCCGGTTGGCGGCTGGTTCATCCAGATTTCGGTTGAGCTACATCGCCCCATCACCAGATCAGGCCATCCATCTCCGTTGATGTCAATCACGCCGACATCGTGCACACCCTCAAGCATGGAGTCGGAGATGCCGGTCGCCTCACGCGAGAAGGTCACTTCGGGAGACTCGCCACGATTTCGCAGCAGGTGCGTCACGCGGGAGCAGCCAGCGATATCGACGTCCACATCCGTGATGATCACATCTTCATTGCCATCCTGATTCAAGTCAACGATGTAGGCGTCGCCTCCGAATCCATTGGTGACTGAATTGAAGCCACGCTGCGCAAACTGGGCGTGGCCTTGGGCGTCATTGCCCTGATTGAGGTAATAGCTGTCGACGCCGTCATCAACAACGACCATGTCCAGCATGCCATCGCCATTGAGATCGCCAACCGTGACAAAGTATGGCGCGAGCTGGTCAACGATTTGATATCCGTTGTAGACGCCCTCATTGGCAGGGTTGTTCCAGGTCACAGCAATGTGCTGCGGTGGATTGAGCGACGTCTGCTTGACGATATCAAGCGCCCCGTCACCATTCATATCCTTGATCTCACTGGCGGCGCCAAAGGCGGATTCCCGCATTTCGAAAGTCAGCCGAGCTTCGCTCTCATCGGTGAAGAATCCATTTCCGTCATTGATCAGCAGGCGGTTGTTGTAGTCGAAGATCTGCGTTCCACCGCTGTCATAATCGCCGAAGTACAGATCCTGATCGCCGTCGCCGTCGATGTCTCCTGACGCCACCGAGCAGAACCGTGGGCCTGCCGTCGGGTGCATTTCGGGGATCCTCGCATCCTCATGGCGGAATCCCTGCCAGAGGCCATCATCCTCTCCAAGATTCATGTAGACCCGAGGGTGCGACAGGTGTTTCGAATCGTTGTCCGTAAGCGTCGTCGCGGTTACGACGTCAAGCCAGCCGTCACCGTTGACATCGACGAGTTCGACATCCCGATCGTTGGTCGGCGTCAGAAAACCGTCGTCACCGGGCACGTCTGATGAGGACGCGTAGGCTGCCGTTCGATCGACGAGCACGCCGCCCTCGTTGAGGAACAGAACATTGATGTCTCGGCCGGTCGACGTGAACGGTTCCTTGCGTACGCAGATCATGTCCTCATCGCCGTCGAGATCGACATCACCAACGATGTAGTCCTTCTCCTGCGAGTCAGCAACACCGAGCGATGGATCCGCCTGCAGGCGGGCATCCGTTTCCTCGACGAACTCAACCCAATTCTGAGCTGCAATCGACTCGGCCCCAGCCAGGAGTCCAATTGTTGACACTGCTGCGCGTACGTTCATGAGTGTTCCCATTCCTCGTTCAATCACATGATCCCCACGCACCCACAAGCATCAACACATCATCGACACCGACCACAAGATCGCCATCGATATCCCCATCACACCCGGACGCGCACGGCCCCCACTCGGAGAGCACGGTCAACAAGTCATCCGTTCCAACGTCTCCCGATCCGTCGATATCTGCAGGGCAATTCTGGCAGACATCGAGTTGACCATTCTGATCCGAATCAAGCGAAGGATCGGCAGCAATCTGTACGAGATCGTGCCCGCCGTCATCATCGCAGTCAAGCCAGCCACCGTCATAGTCCATCGCCAGCGCGGCGGCGTCGGTCACATCAACGTCGCCATCGCGGTCCAGATCGTGGACCGCGCACGGATCGTCGCTCGAGATGCCTGAGCCAAGGCACGCGATGAACCCGTTGTCACCGTACAAGTCATTGAGGTCCACATCACCATCGCCGTCGCCATCAAAGGCGGCGCGGCCAAGCGAATCGAGAAAAGCGATCAAGTCAGCCTGATCCGCCACGGAGAGCGCATCAAAGGCCGCTGCTGAAGCCTGCCCCTGACTGAGGGCCGCGCCGTGCAGCGCAATCGCTTCACGAATGCGATCTTCAAAGGTCCCGCCCAGAATGCGACCGTCATGCCACATTGGATTCCGGGTACGCACGCCCCACAGCGGTGGCGTGCGAAGCTCCCGAACGCCTGCTGGTCCGTCGGCAATGCCGTCGGCGGCCGCGCCCATATCGTGGAGCAGAAAGTCAGAATACGGTCGAATCGCCTGGCTGCGGAGTACTTCCTCAAGACCAGAATCGTCAGACGTCGTAAACGCTGGTGTATGGCACCCAGCGCAACCAACGGCGGCAAACATGGCCTCACCGGCCATGCCACTCGCTGGCATCTGCGGCGGCGCGGCGAGAAAGCGTTGAAAGTCCGTCACACGGTCGAGAAACTCAAAACCCTCGGCGTCAGCAACATCCTCCGGGTCGAGCACATCGTCACACTCGGCAAGGAGGTCCCCGTCGCCCTTCGGTGGGTTCTCATCAGGGAGCAGCCGCGTTGTAAACCCTAGTTCCTGATTCGACGCATCGGCACTGAATGACATGATCGTCGGCAGCTGCGCCTTCCATCCGAATCGACCGACGCGCTGCACGCCCGGCAGTTCAATGGCTTCGGTCCACCGCACGACACCTCGAATTGACTCGGCCTGACTCGCGGCATTCGCAACGAGATCGTCATCCGGAATCGCCTCCAGAAGCCCGTAGCCCAGCGCCCCAGGCGTCACACGAAGCGACGTGACATTCGCCGACGCTGGAATCTCATCCTGGCAGTCGTCGCTGATCGCGTTGGCATTGAACAGTGAACCGCCGAGGCTCGCCAGCGGATCAAACCCCCCCTTCTTGTCAAGCCGCCCGAACCGCGTGACCTGCTGAGCGCCCGGCCCTCCGACTGGAGCATTGTGACAACTCGCGCAGGATGTCTGATTGAAGACAGGGCCAAGCCCTTCTTCGACGGTGATGTTTCGCTCGAACTGGACGCGGCCAAGTTCAAATCGCACAAGCTGGGCGGCGTTCAGCCCGTCAAGGGCGTCACCCATGCGTGGTGGAGCGGCCAAATCGCCTGCGAGGCACCACCCCCCCGACATCAATACGGGCAGCAGGGCTATCCTGAGCATTGGTATGACGCTCCTCTCACCCACCCCACTCGGAACCACCATAACGGGCGTTGGCGCTTTCGCCAAGACTCTTGTCGCTGTGTTCGTACTCCTTGCTGGATGCGAACGCCCCGAGGTTGAAGTGGCGGCCGTTCCGCCCCTCAATGCCTTTCAAACCGAGTGTTTTGACCTCATTCAAGGCGGTGACACCGGGCCAGCTCGCATTCGACTCAGGCAACGCATTGACTCAGGAAATGCAGACAGCCGCCTGCTCTTCCTGATGGGACTTGCCCACCACTGGGATCGCAACTACACCAGGGCGATCGAATGGCTCAGGCAAGCCGAGGCGGCAGTGCCCACGTACCCGCCTGCATCGCACTTTCTTGGATGGTCGCTCTACCACGCCGGGCTTCCAGAAGAGAGTACGCTTGCCTTTCATCGACATCTCGGTCTTGATGCGACCGAGGGTGACTCATACTTTGCACTTGGCGTACTCGCTCTTGAGCGTGGCGAGATTGAACTCGCTTCGGCCTACCTGGACCGGGCCATCTTTCTCCAGAAAGACAAGCCGGCACGAGCAGCGGGACATGCCAAGTCCCTCGCAAAGAAGGCCGAGATCGCCGAAATGCAGGACTCGGTCGATTCCGCAATTGAACTGCTCAAGCAAGCCGTTGGCCTCAACCCTGACCTCTACGAGGCGCACTACCGCCTCGCCCGATTGCTGCAGCGCAGGGGATTCGGCGATGCGTCCGCCGAGGCTCAGCAGGCAGGCGATGCGGCCAAGGCGCGGGTCGAAGCAGAGGATCCGCGGCCGCGATGAGGCGACTTCTCCTGGCAGCCTTGCTCCCCTTCGCGTGCGAGCAGCGACCGCTGCCGTCACATGGAACAGTAGAACTCGCCGACATCACTGCAGCGACTGGCCTGCACTTTGAGACAACTTGCGGGCAAGACCCCTCCACGCAGATCGTGGAAGTCAACGGTCCGGGCATCGCACTCTTCGACTTTGACAGTGACGGAGATCTTGATGTTTTCATCGCCAACGGCGCCACGATGGATTCGCCCGAAGACGGACCAGGGTGCCGTCTCTTTCGAAATGAACTTGCCGAAACCGGCGGACTGCAGTTCGTCGACGCCACGGCAATTACCAACATCGACATTACTCGCTGGGCGACATCCGCCACAGCCTTTGACATCGACGGCGACGGTGATCCGGATCTGTACGTCACCTGCATCGGGCCCGATGTGCTGCTTCGCAACGATGGCGGCACGTTCACCGATATTACGCAGTGGGCGGGCGTCGACGTGCCCAACTGGTCGACCGGAGCCGCGCCGGGGGATGTCGACAGCGATGGTGACCTCGATCTGTACGTCACACGCTATGTCGACTGGCGTTTCGATGCGCCGCCCCTACCGCCCGTTGTATTCAAGGGCGAGCAGGTCCTCGCCGGTCCCGCAGGACTCAGACCGCTTCCTGATGTGCTGCTGCTCAACCAGGGCGACGGGCGTTTTCTGCGCGAGACAGGCCTCGATGCAAGGCCAAGCTTTGGCCTGAACGCCGTTGTACTTGATGTCGATGACGACGGCGCGACCGAAATCCTCGTCGGCAATGACGGCATGGCGAACCACCTTCTCGAATACCAGAACAACATCTGGCACGATGTGGCCCATGAGCGCGGATTCGCAACGAACATGGCCGGTGCCGAACAAGCCACCATGGGGATGGCGCTCGGCGACATCAATGGAGACGGCGCTGCTGATGTCTTCACCAGCAACTTTTCAAGCGACACCAACACGCTTCTCATTCAGGAAGACGGGCACTTTGTCGACCGCACGAATGTGTACGCGATCGGAGGGCCGAGCCGCGCGCGGCTCGGCTGGACGAGCCGCTTCATCGATCTCGATCACGATGGCGACGAGGACCTGCTCACCCTCAATGGGCACGTCTATCCCAATGCGTCAAACCGCACAATGGACAGCGACTATCGCCAACGTCCACTCTTGCTCCTGCGCGAGGGCGATCGCTTTGTTCCTCACAACGCCACGACAGGATGGCTCGCAGAGGCACGACTTGACCGCGCAGCAGCCTTCGGCGACCTCGATCGCGACGGCGATCTCGACATTGTCACTGCCGAGTTGCATGGGCCGGTTCGTGTGATCGAGAATCGCGCGCATCACCCTGGCCGATACGGTGTTGTTGATCCTGTCAGCAGACCGCCGGGCTCAAAGTCAACCGAAGGCGATCAACCAACATGGTTCCTTCCCACCGCCGACTTTCAAGGCTGTTCGGCTCCCCAGCTGCACCGGACCGCCCCACGGCACTAGAGCTTGTACGATCCCCGCCAACTCCATCGACCTCTGAGAGGATCTATCCATGCCATTCAGTTTTGAAGCAGCGTTCGGTTCTGGCTACATGGTGTTCAAGCATCGATACGGAAGCATACTTGGCGCGGTTGTTGTCTTTATCCTGGTCATGATCGGCGCGTCATTGGTCGGAATGGTTCTCAACAGGGCGTTTGACCTTCACCCCAACCCTGGCGAGGTAACAATCCCCGACGCACTGATCTCAATCTTCTTCACCAATGTGTTTGCGGTCGGCATCTATCTGTACGCGATTCAACTTCACCGCGGCGAGTCTCCCAGAATGTGCACTCTGTTTGCCGGCTTCGGCCGCTATTGGCCGCTTGTCGGTGTAGGCTGCTGTGGTTGATCTTTGGTGCAATTGCGTTCGCGGTCCTGATTGTCGCTGGGCTATCCGGATCATTCCTGATGTTCTCAATCGGCTCGGGATCAGGCTTTGGCCCAGGCGCCGCCCTTGGAGTTGTCATCGGCGTGTGCGTCGCACTTTTCTTCTTCGTGCGACTTGGGTTTGTCGCCATCCTGTGCGCCGATCCTCGTCAGCGGCTCGGCGTGTCGGCGAGTTTCTCCACGTCATGGCGAGTGACTGGCCCAGACTTCTGGCAGCTGCTCGCACTCGTCATCGTTCTGGCGATCATTCTCGTCGTAAGCCTGGCGCTCCTTACGCTTCCCTTCATCTTCGTCGGCGTTCCGCTGTGCTGTCTGATTTACACCGCTGCCTACGAACTCATCATGACGAATGGCCAGACGGCATCCGCCTAGCTTGATGTCCACGTTTTGCGACTGAAACCGGGGTCAAGTCCCGAAGGGTGCCTGACCCCATCGCTTGCGAACCCTGCTATGGTCGGCACATGAGCCGATTCTGGAAGTGGGAACTCATCTTGTGCTGCAGCCTGGGTACAGGAGCCCTGGCGGCAGATCGCGACATCGTCTTTGGTCGCGATATTCTCCCGATTCTCTCCGACAAATGCTTCCATTGCCATGGACCAGACGCCGCTTCTCGAAAAGCAAAGCTTCAACTCAATACGTTTGACACAGCAACCGCCCGGCGAAAGCGCGGCCGCTTTGCGATCGTCCCGGGCAACCCTAAACGCTCTCTACTCTGGCATCGGGTGACGACAGATGACCCGCTCGATCACATGCCACCTCCGGAGAGCGGGAAGACACTCCTGACACTGTCCGAGCAGGCTTTGATCCGCGCCTGGATCGAACACGGCGCCGAGTACGACACCCACTGGTCACTCACGCCGCTTGACTCGCCGATGCCGCCAGCCGTGTCCGATGAGGACTGGCCCCACAATCCCATCGATCGGTTCATTCTTACCCGACTCGAGGCACGTGGTCGCGTGCCAAAGCAGGCTGCGGATCCTTCGACGCGGTGCAGGCGTCTGTTCCTTGACATCACCGGGCTCCCCCCAACGCCCAAGGAGCTCGACGCGTTTCTCGATGACCCGTCGCCCCACGCGTGGAACAACCTCGTCGCTCGCCTCCTCAACGAAGAACCATATGCAAGTCGCTACGCCGAACACATGGCAACTCCCTGGCTCGATCTCGCTCGTTACGCAGACACGTGCGGCATCCACATGGACAATGGCCGCGCTGCCTGGCCGTGGCGAGACTGGGTACTCCATGCATTTCGGTCGAACATGCCGCTCGACCAATTCATCACTGAGCAACTCGCAGGAGATCTCATCGAAAACGCGACGACCAATCAGCTGATCGCAAGCGGATTCAATCGCAATCATGTCACCAGTGATGAAGGCGGCGCCATCGAAGAGGAATACCTCTTTGAGTACGCTGTGGATCGCACGAACACGTTTGGCACCACCTTCCTCGGATTGACCGTCAACTGCGCGCAGTGCCATGATCACAAGTACGATCCGATCACGTCCGCGGACTACTACAGCCTCCTTGCCTTCTTCAACAACAATGATGAACCGGGCGTGTATTCGCAAACGCAGAACCCGGACCGATCCTACGAACCGTTCATCGCAATCCTCACGCCAGAAGAGAAGGCGAGGCTCAAAGCACTTGAAGATGAGGTCAGTGAAAGCCTCTCGCAGCGAAGCCAGGTGACGCCAGAGGGGCGTGCAGCGCGCGAGGCCTTTCAAGCCGAAACACAGTCGTCCTGGACATGGTCACAACCCAGCCTTCGCGGAGCTGGCACCAGTCCTGACACAACATTCGCTGCATTGCCGGACGGCTCACTGTTGGCCTCGGGCGACACGCCCGACACAGACACCTATACGATCACGGTGCACACTGATCGCACCGACCTTCGAGCCATCGCGCTCGAACTCCTGCAACATGACTCGCTCCCCAAGGGCGGGCCTGGCCGCGCAGCAAATGGCAATCTGGTGCTGACTGGGATCGAGGGCGAAGTTGTCTCTGCCACTGATTCAACCCAGCGAGCGCCACTTGCACTCACATGGGCCTGGGCAGATCTGGAGCAGCCCAATGGAGACTTTGCTGCCGTCAATGCGCTTCGAGCCGACGACGGTCGCGGCTGGGCCATCAATGCCCATCAAGAACGCGGCGATCGAGTCGGCATCTTTCTTGCCAGTGAACCGTTTGGATATCCCGAAGGAACCGACATCACCCTGCGGCTTCACTTCAGCTCCCCCTACGCAGCCCATAGCGCCGGTCGATTTCGATTGCAGCTCGGAAGCGCAGACACGGAGTCGGTCGCGATGCTTCCAACCGCGCACTCCAATTGGTATATCACGGGCCCCTTCGCAGCAGAGGATGGACCCGAAGCCTACGACACGGTCTATGGCCCGGAAGCAGGCGGCCCGCTCGACTTTGAGGCCAGTTATCGCGGTGACACATGGAGGCATGCACCAGGCGTTCTTGAAGCCGAACTTGTCACGCTTGCGCAAGGCAAAGGAGCCGAGTTTGTAGCAAGAGAGCTGTTTGCCCCAACCGCCCGCCGCATGGAGCTGTCCATGGGAAGCGATGACGGCATGCAGATCTACCTCAACGGTCGACGCGTCCACGAAGCCCGCGTAGACAGGGGCGTCGCGGCCGATCAGGAACGCGTGGTTCTGAATCTTCCCGCTGGTCCAAGCACGCTCGTGTGCAAATTCGTCAATACCGGTGGTGCCGGCGGCATGTACCACCGTGAACTCCTCGAGGATCACCGACTCAATGGCGATCTGGTCTCAATGGCCTTGCCTGCGAGTGCAAGGCCGACGGAACGCACACGGCGCGCCGCTGATGCATGGAGGCTGCAGTTCTCGCCTCGATACCGTGAATTGACGAGCGAGATCGGCCATGCCCGGGCTGCCGCCAGGTCAATCCGCGAAGCCGCGCCGACAACGATGGTCATGCGAGACAGAGCCGAACCAAAACAGACGTACGTCATGACGCGTGGGCTGTATGACGGTGCTGATGAGACTCGCCCAGTGACCCCCGGCGTGCCGGCCGTGCTCGGCCACATTGAGGCAAAGAACCCGACACGGCTTGATCTCGCCAATTGGATCGTGGGCGATGTGAACCCACTGACAGCGCGCGTGGTTGCAAACCGCCTGTGGCAGCAGTTCTTCGGAACTGGTATCGCAGCAACCGTTGAGAACGTCGGCCTGCAAGGCTCATGGCCAAGCCATCCCGCGCTGCTCGACTGGCTTGCTGCTGAGCTCCGTCGTGACTGGGACCTCAAGAAACTCATCCGCACCATCGTCGAGAGTGCCACATATCAGCAAGCCGCTGCGGGGCCGGAGGACGCGCCTCACCTCTATGCCGGATTCCCACGCCAGCGTCTCACGGCCGAACAGATCCGGGATCAAGCGCTTCACGTTTCGGGCCTGCTCGTCGAGCAGCTTGGCGGGCCAAGCGTCAAGCCATATCAGCCAGATGGACTCTGGAAGGAGGTGGCGATGCTGCAATCCAATACCAATGCCTTCGAGCAGGGAACGCAAGATGATCTTTGGAGGCGGAGCATGTACACCTACTGGAAGCGCGCAGCGCCCCCACCATCACTGCTGACCTTTGACGCGCCCACTCGAGAGTTCTGCGTTGCCAGGCGCTTGACCACGGATACGCCGCTTCAGACGCTCGTGCTCTGGAATGACCCCCAGATTATCGAGGCTGCCAGAAACACAGCGGCCCGGGTGCTTGCCTTGCCTGGGACATCACAGGAACAGATCGCACATCTCTATCGCCGATGTACCGGCGAGGATCCGCCGCCCGATGTTGCGCGACTCCTGGATTCCTCATTGCAGCATTGGCGCAATCGGTATCTCAATGCCTCTGACGATGCGGCAAGCCTGGTGGGCATCGGGGCATCGCCCATTCCAGACAATGTGTCCGCCGAAGAACTGGCTGCCTGGACGATGCTCACGTCCGCTGTACTCTCAAGCGATGCCGCGATCGTGAAGGACTGACCATGCCGACTCCACACCAACCAGGGCACGATCCACTTGAGGAGTATCTGTGCAATCTCACCCGCAGACGGTTCTTCGGGTCGATGGCCTCGACGCTGACTGGCGGGCTCGGCATCACCGCGCTGAGCTCCCTCTTTGCAAACCCTGCGTTCGGAGCAGGCCCTGACGCCAACGCGATTCTCAGCGCCCTGCCTCATCATGCACCCAAAGCAAAGCGAATCATCTACATGCATATGGAGGGCGGACCGAGCCAGATTGATCTCTTTGATCACAAGCCCGGGCTCCGCGACCGCTTTGACGAAGACCTCCCCGACTCCATCCGGATGGGCCAGCGCATTACGACCATGACCAGTGGTCAAGACCGCCTCCCAGTCGCGCCAAGCATGTTCGGTTTCAAGCGCTATGCGAACAATGAAGACGGCGTTCAGATATCTGAGCTCATGCCGCGAACGGCAGCAATGGCTGGTGACATCTGCTTCATCCACTCGATGCATACGCAGGCGATCAATCATGAACCCGGCATCACTTTCTTCCAGACCGGACAGGAGCAACCGGGGCGGCCCAGTTTCGGCTCCTGGATGAGTTATGGGCTCGGCGCGGAAACGGAAGACCTGCCCGCATTTGTTGTGATGATTTCACAAGGGTTCGGCAATACGCAGGCGCTCAGCGCTCGATTCTGGGGAAGTGGCTTCCTTCCAAGCGAGCACCAGGGTTGTCAGCTCCGCGCAGGCACGGACGCCGTCCTGTATCTGCGTGACCCGGACGGTGTCACCCGTGAAGATCGGCGGCGCATGCTCGATCTCGCAGCGGGAATCAACCGAGCTGAGTACGAGCGAAGTGGTGATGAAGCCACACTCGGGCGGATCGCTCAGGCCGAAATGGCCTACCGAATGCAGATGTCCGTCCCTGAGTTGACCGACATCAGCGGCGAGTCGAAGGAGACGCTCGAGCTGTACGGGCCAGAAGTCCATACTCCCGGTACCTTCGCTGCGAATTGCCTGCGAGCGAGACGACTTGCGCAGCGCGGTGTACGGTTCATACAGCTCTACCAACGCGGGTGGGATCAGCACAACAATCTGCCAGGTGAGATCCGCCAGCAGTGCGCGGCAGTCGATCAGGCTCAGGCAGCCCTGCTGCAGGATCTCAAACAGCGCGGCATGCTCGACGACACGCTTGTACTCTGGGCTGGCGAGTTCGGCAGAACCGTGTACAGCCAGGGCACACTCACCAAAACGAACTATGGCCGTGATCATCACCCCCGCTGCTTCACCGTCTGGCTGGCAGGCGGTGGCATCAAGCCGGGGATTACCTATGGCAAGACCGATGACTACTCATACAACATCCTCGAGAACCCGGTGAGCGTGCATGACTTGCACGCCACGATGCTGCATCTTCTCGGCGTCGATCACACAAAGCTGACCTACCCATATCAGGGCCGGGACTTCCGTCTCACAGATGTCGCGGGCGAGCTGGTGAAATCCATTCTGATCTGACTGCGGCTGCGATCCGTGCCCGCCCCGGCCAGTACCACATGCTCCAATGGGGGCACGGCATCAAGGTCGTGTTGGCGCAGCGATGACGGGCAATGTCCTCTTTTCGTTGAGTACGTTCATCGCAGCGGCGGTGACCGGATCGGACACACTGTCTGCAGATTGAACGGATCAACCGGGAAAGCGGGTCAATCTGGAACACCCTCCAATCGAACAGGATCCACACGGATTGCCGATGGCCTCACTCAACACGCACCCCATGCAGCAAGCACCGCCAGCAGATCATCAGCATCGGTCGTACCGTTGCCGTCAACATCACCGCCAGGGCCGCCCCAGCTCGCGATGATGGCCAGCAGATCGTCCACGCCGGCAACACCATCTCCGTTGAGGTCGCTGACACACTCGCAGCTGTCCGGCACGCCGTTGCCGTTCACATCCTCAACGTCGCCCGCTGCGATCTCACAGCTGTCGAGCCGCATGTTGGCATTGCAGTCCTCATCCGAAACCGGCATGACGTCAAACGCCACGGTGTCGGGCGAGAGTTGGTCGAGGATGTAGAAACTCCGTTGAAAGAGACCGGTCTGGCGGTGATATCGCTGCAAGGCCGTATTGCTGCTGGTCGTCGCGACAAGCACATGCCCGCCTGGACCGATCATGAGCGGTCCAGGATCGAGCAGTTGCCAGTACCCATCGGCCAAGCCACCGGTATCCCACCGTCCAAGGTGCGCGCCGGTGTCCATCGCAAAGGCCTCGATGGCGTCCGTCTCGGCGTCCGAGACGAGCAGCATGCCGTCCGGATGCACCAGCAGGCCGCGAAGATCCTCCACGCTGCCTGTCTCCAGCAGTACGCCCAGCAGCAGGCCAGAGTCTGGATCATGCCTGCGGACCTGCCCCCGGTTCAGTCCGATGAGCAGTTCGCTCTCGGGATTCAGATGAAGCGATGCCGGTGAGTCGAGCGATTCGACGAGCAAGCCAAGGGGCGCACCGCTCTCGGCGTCAAACTTGAGCACCGCGCCGCTGTCCTGGCACGCAACCAGTACGGCGCCGTCATGTTCAAGCATGGCCAGCGGACCGTCCAGGCCCGCCGTACCGGGCGGCGCGAAGTCACCGATGAGTTCGCCCGTTCCTGCGTCCACCTCCAGCACCCGGTCCCCGGCCAGATCCGTTATCAGCACACGGCCACTATCCAGAACAAGCAGGCCGCCAGGCGATTCAACAATGTGCGCGGGGCCCGACACCATCGGTACACCGGTATGCGGGTGCATGGCGACCACGCGCCCATCCCCACCACTGAGCAGCCAGATATTGAGCCCGCCACCGAGTTGGGCGAGGTCGGGCGTACCGTCGCCATCACAGTCCTCGCACGCGTCGAGCATCATGTTCCGGTTGAGGTCCAGCGTCATGTCGTCCTGAATCTCGTTGTAGTCCGCCTGGCCGTTCGCGTTGCAGTCCAGTTGGCACTCGTCCGGCACGCTGTCACCCCAGACGTCGCTGCTCAGGCCGATGCCGATGTCGTACTGGTCGGGCATGCCGTTGCCGTTGCAGTCAGGCTGGCACTCGTCGGGCATGCCGTCCATGTCGATGTCGGCGCTCGTGCCATCCGCGACGTCGATCGGATCGAGCTGGCCGTTGGCGTTGCAGTCCTGGCATTCATCCGGCACGCCATCAAGATTCGTATCGATGCTCTCGCCCCCAGTGATGTCATCAAAGTCATCGAGGCCATTCCCGTTGCAATCGATGTACAGGCACTCGGACTCTTCCAGATGCGCTCGCATGGCGGCGGTCGTGAAACTGTGAAACCGCATGTCCACATTCGCGCCGCCGCCGGTTGTCGTATGGCAATAGCTCATGATGGGACCGCGGACGATCTGGCCATTGGCGCAATCGTCGAGGTCGTAGTCGTGGGTGTGAGCGGTTCCGCAATTGTGGCCAAGTTCGTGCGCGGCAACAGTCACGTCCCAGTTGCCGAAGGCGGGATCGGTGCCGCTGACGAACGATCCGAGCATGTAGCCCGCGACGCTGTAGCCGCGATCACCGCAGGTTGCATTCAGCCACGCGACGCCGCCGTAGGGCAGATTGACGCGACCTGACAGAAACTGCGCCAGATCCCGTGGCACGTCGCCCATGTTGTCGTTCCAGTAGTGCCGGAATGGCTGGAGCGGGTCCTCCTGATTGAATAGGTCATCCGCGGTGTCCCAGAGCCGCACATAGGTCAACTCGATGTCGCACGCGACGTCCCGGGTGAAGATGGCCGCGACCGCGCCCTGCATGGCAATGACGTAAGCGGCTGTGGCGTCAAGGTCGCCGCCAAAGAGTGACGCGAACTCGTAGTCTGTTTCGATGGCGAGCTCCAGATGGACGCGGGAAGCGGCATCGAGCGCGCGGGGCGCTGCGGTGCCAGCGCGGCTGGTGTCCGCGCCGCAGAGCTGCACGCCCGGCGGCGGCATGACTGCGGCGAGCGGCTGCCACGCAAGGTCCTCGCCTGCGAGCCCGGGCCGGCCGTCTGCTGGTGCGAGGGCGAGCATGCCATCGCCGAGGTCGAGCAGGCCGGTCACGCCGCGCCCGCTTGCGGCAATGAACACCCATGATCCTGCCCGCCCCTGAACCGAGCCGTGATACAGCGTGGGCAGATCGGCCGGTTCAATGGCCCGACGACCGAGGCCGACCTCAAATCTGGTGGCGGAGGTGAGCATTCGCAAGGGCTCAAGACTCATTTCGCCCCGCGTACCGTCACCCAGCGGAACGTCCGAGATGGTGACACGATTGGCCGCGGCCTGAAGTGGCTTGAACATGGACGCATCCACGGCGACGCCGTCTGCAGGGGCGGTAGCGAGCATCATTGACATGAGCAGCATCAACATGGGGCGAACCTCCGAGGCTCTCCATTGGACCACCGGACCTGACCGTGGTCAATCACAACCTCGCCGGATCCGCCGCGAGCCCCACTCAAGCCGTGCAGGCCGCTACGCTGCACGAGCCATGGCCAGCGGGACCACATTCGTCATCTATGCCGCCCTTGTCGGGAATGCCCTCATTGCCATCACGAAGTTTGTGGCGGCGGCTATCACGGGTTCAGCCGCGATGATGGCCGAGGGCATTCACTCGCTGGTGGACACCGGGAATCAGGGGCTCCTGCTGCATGGCATGAAGCGGGCCCGCAAACCCGCAGACGAGCGGTTCCCCTTTGGCCACGGCAAAGAGATCTACTTCTGGGCATTCATCGTGGCTATTCTGATCTTCGCGCTCGGCTCTGGCGTGTCGATCTATGAGGGCGTGCATCGGGTGATGCATCCAGAACCGCTCAGCGACCCAATCATCAACTACATCGTGCTTGGACTGGCGGGCGTCTTTGAGGGGTGTGCCTGGTGGTTCGCGTGGAAGGCGTTCCGCGGGCAAATGCGTGGACGCAGCATTGCCACAACAATCAACGCCTCGAAGGACCCGACGACCTTTGTCGTCCTCTTTGAAGACTCGGCCGCGATGCTCGGCCTGGTCGTTGCGGCGATCGGGTTGACGCTGGGTGAGGTGCTGGGCATGCCCGTGTTTGACGGCATCGCTTCGATTGGCATTGGGCTGATTCTGGGCGCGACTGCGATCATGCTTGCGATTCGCACGAAGTCGCTCCTCATTGGCGAGTCAGCCGAACCCGAGATCGTCGCCGACGTCCGCCGCCGCGCCGGCGCCATCGACGCCGTCGTTGCGGTGAACGAGGTGCTCACGCTGCACATGGGCCCCCACTATGTGCTGCTCACGATCAGTCTGGACTTCCGCGACGAGCTCCCCGCCGGCGAGGTTGAGCAGGCCATCGACCAGCTCACCCAGAACATCCGCGCC
Source organism: uncultured Isosphaeraceae bacterium (assembly GCA_964598425.1). GTDB lineage: Bacteria > Planctomycetota > Phycisphaerae > Phycisphaerales > SM1A02 > UBA12567. Next base: position 23,660 of record CAZRBV010000030.1, read on the forward strand.
GCCCACAGCGACATCAAGCGGGTGTTTATTGAAGCGGAAAGCAGCCAGAACGGCTGAATCAAGCACATCCGACCCGTCGGGCCATTTATCTCCTTGCCCCGCAGGGACTTACGTTTCCCCGAAAACGTAAGCCGTTGCCGCACCTGCAGATACACCACCCGACGGGTTGGATGCGCTTTTTTTGGCTGACAGGTCTGACTGGCTGGTGCGGATACATGGCAGCACACGAAACCCTTCCCCGAACCCGGAGACACGCCATGAACCTCAGCACCACCATCGTCAGCACCACGCTCACCACCCTTGTCGCTGCCATGCCCGCCATGGCCAGTCCACATGGGCTCGACTCGTTTGAAGGCATGGCCTTCCAGCCCGCCGACGTCCACGGGTCGGTCCACACCCTGACCAACATCGGCCAGTGGTCAGACCCCCTGTGCCGAACCAACGACACCACTACAGTCACCCTCGCATCGATGCTCGAAGGCGTCAATGAAGATGCCTCTTGCGTTGACTCCGGCGACGAAGCCAATGCGCTCGCCAACGTCAAACTCACCGTCCTTGACCAGCGGCTCGAGCTCACCGTTGGTGGCGAAGGCTCCGCTTCTGGTCTTCAGGAACCGATCATCAGTCAGCACGATGCCGATGCGCGTGTCGACTTCGAAGTCAAGCACAGCACCCGCGTTCGCATCGACTGGAACTACGCCACCAGCGGCACCGCCCTGGCAGGCATCAAGATGGGGAGCCAATCGAGCCCCGGCGGCATTGATTCACCTGACTTTGAGAACATCATCGATGACACGCTGTCAGCTGGCACTCGAATCACCCGACTCGAGTCTGGAACTTGGACGCTTGGCGCCAGGACGCAGCACGACGCCGACGCTTCGGGCTTTGACAGCAGCTCCGCCAGCGCCCGCGTGTCAATCACGGCCCTCAAGGCCGGAGATGTTGACGGTGACCGCAAAGTCGATGTCAATGACCTGCTCGCAGTATTCGGCGATTGGGGCGGTTGCAGCGACAGCTCGTGCCTCGCCGACCTCAACGAAGACGGCATGATCAACGTCGAGGATCTCAGGCATGTGCTTGCCACCATGGATGGCCATCTCAGTCAAGGCTGACCACTCAGAATCTCCCCTCCCGTTCCTTCACACAGGAACGACGGCACCAGACCCGCCGAGTGTTCAAACGCTCGGCGGGTCTGCTTGAGATCTCAACGAGTTGCGGTCTCAGGAGCCAGGCTTGCAGCAACCTGCTGGCGTCTTCCCCGCCTTCTCAGCTTCTTCGATCGAGCTGTACCTGACGAGATTTTTCTCTGAGATGCGTTTGCCGTTGCCACATGTTGCCTTGTGGAACTTTTTGCTCCTCTTGGAGGCGATATACGATCCATCGCCGCCGGATGAAGCGTTCGAAGACGCCTTGCCCTTGGGGGCCGCTGGCTTTGGCGAACTCGTTCGTGGCTTCGGGGCAGCCCGCATCGCGGTACGCGTCGAAGCCGCCGGCCACGGCGGTGCCTTCATGGTGTCGCCTGCACCCTCTCGTGGGACAAGATCGATCGCGATCGGGTAATGGTCCGACGCATAGCCCGCCGGGATTGGGTCGTTCCGCCAGTCGTAGTCCTCGGCGCTCGTCCCCAGCACGAATCCACTCCCCTCCACCAGTTCGCCAAGCGCGCCGTGATTGAGCAGCATGAAGTCAATAACGCGGCCAGTGGTATGTGTCTTTCGAAGCGGCGACGCATCGTCGTGCGCAAGGTTCGCGCCTCGAAGGGTCATGGCGTCAACCATCCCACTTCGGAAGTACACCTGCATGGATCGGTCCCAGGGCTGCGCGTTGAAGTCACCAAGGACGATGATGTTGCAATCCGGCTTCGCCCTCGTCAGCTCGGCAATGAAGTCCATGATCTGCAGCGCTTCGCCTTCTCGCTTCCAACGATCACGCCCCGCCTTGTGGTGAACTGTGAACAGTGAGAGCTCGTAGCCGCCCGGGGTTCGTACCGTCGTAAAGAGCGGGCTCCGCTGAAACTTCGCATCGCCCCCATCGCTGGGAGGATCGGCCCAGCCGCCTCCGGTGCGCCGCACCCTCGAGAGATCTGCGTTTGGCCATGTGCGCGTGTCCACGATCGGGAAGCGGCTCAGCAGACTCTGCTCACATCCCCGGTAGTAGCCGACATCTTCTGACGCGATGTGGTCGTAGCCCATGTCCGCGAGGAACCGATCGCGGAACCAGGTGATCGCCTCCTTGGACTCGACCTCCTCAAGCGCAATCACATCGGCATCTACGGCGCGAATCGCCCGCGCGAGTTCCTCGCACCGTTCATAGGAGGTCGGCCCCGGATTGTCGCCGAAGTCGTCGTACTCACCCTGCAGGCTCGGATCGTCCTGCTGGTCGAAGTAATTGAGCATGTTGTAGGAGGCGACCCGAATCGTGCCGTCCATCCGCGGCGTCGCTTCGGTGAGTCCGTAGGTGTGATGAGGCGAGGGAGCCGCGGCAACCGCGGCGACGATCAGTGCTGGGATAAACATACAGAACATGGTAGGGCAATTGGGTCCCACCTATGCCGGCCTGCGGCATGTGCCGCCCCGGTCTGCGCCCAGGGGGGCACCGGGTTCTCTCGTTCTAGGCGATCAAGTACCACAGTGGGAACAAGAAGATCCAGATGACGTCGACGACGTGCCAGTAGAGGGCCCCGCACTCGACTGGAGCGTAGTAACGCGGGCCAAAGTCACCTCGTCCAAGTCGCCAGAGCAACCAGACCATCACAATCATGCCTGCAATCACATGGAAGCCATGCAAGCCGGTCATGAGAAAGTAGATCCCAAAGAAGAGGTGCGCATTTTCCGGCCGGGTGGCGTCAAACTGCGGCACCGGACGGTGCACGGTGTATTCAACATCACCGATGAGCCTGTCGGTCATACCAGCAGGCCCATCGGGCGCCAGTGGTATCGACGAGCTGGGAAGCCAGTTGCTCGCTTCGACCGGAGGAGGCGCCGCTGCTTCTGCCGGTGCATCGGATGCCGCCGCTGGCTCGGCATCGGCCACTGCGTCCGCAGCAGCATCTTCACCTCCCTCACCTGGCGCCGTATCAATCGGCACCTGCAGCGTTCGGAGATAGGCAACGATATCGCGGATGTCCTGATCCTTGAGAAGCGGATTACCACCCTTCGGCGGCATCAGGATTCCCATGGTGTTGGCAGGGTCGTCTGCCAGACGTCCCTTCTTGATGAAAGCGACCAGCCCGTCATCGTCAAGATCCTGAATGAACGCGCTCGCGCGGACATCCAATCCTTGCCCTTCGACACCCTCACCGACCGCGCCGTGGCAGGACCGACATGTACTGTCCCACCCGGTTCGCCCCTTGCTCGCATCACCTGCGGCGGCAGGCGTGGCTGCTGCCAGCCCCGCCGCGCCACCACCATGACCACCCTCGGGCATCTGGTAGAAGCCGGTACCCCACAGGAGCTTTTCTTCAAACTTGTGGCCATACTCCACCGACTTGATGGCCATGAACATCGCGCCGCAGATGAATGTCACCGCAACGGCAAACATGGCCATCCGACGCTGATTGCGCTGAATGTATGTGATCGCCATGGCGATCGTCATGCTGCTGATGAGCAGGATCGCCGTATTGGCGACACCCAGTTTCTCATCCATGAACTGCTCACCCCACACGAAGAGCGCGGGGTGGTTGGCCCTGAACACAGCGTAGGCGCAGAAGAGCCCACCAAAGAGCAGGATCTCGGTCGCAAGGAACAGCCACATGCCGAGCTTTCCGGCATCGTGCTGCTGCTCCATGCTCTCGAAGTGGTGCGCCAGATTCGGGTCGTGCGCTTCGCCGTGAGTGTGGGTCGTATCAATAACGGACATCGTGAACCTTCCTCAAACAGGATGAGTGATCAGCACCTGATTTCTGCGCCCTTGCGAGCGTAGAACCACCAGTTGACGATCAGGCAGGTCAGGTAGTAACCGGCAAATCCATACAAGGCGTACTGCGGCGTACCGGCCTTGATCTGGGTACCGAAGATCTTGGGAATGAGATATGCGCCATACGCCGCAATTGCAGACGTCCATCCGAGGACCGGACCACGCATGTCACGGCTGAAGATCACGCCGATCATTCGGAAAGTCGATCCGTTACCGATGCCGGTCGTCGCAAAGAGAAGGATAAAGAGCAGCAGGAATGGGATGAAGTACTGCTTCGGATTCTCGGACTGCATCGCAAGCGACACGAAGTAGCCGGCACCGATCGTCGATGCGATCATGATGATGGTGTCCCAGTGCGTTACGCGGGCGCCGCCCCATTTGTCCGACATCCACCCACCGAATGGTCGGATCAACGCCCCAACACCGGCTCCGATCCAGACGAACCCAGCCGATTTCAAGCCGGTTGCCTGTCCGGCTTCCTCGCCGACCCGGATCACGCCGAACACGTCGTCGATCAACTTCGGGAATGCGTTGGCATATCCGATGAAGGAACCGAACGTCATCACGTACAGATACGTCATGACCCAGTTGTGTTTCTCGCGGAAGATGCCGAACTGATCCTGGAGATTCGCCTTGGTTTCCTTTGGCGTCAGGAATCGCATGCCGAGCAAGGTGATGACCACCGCGACCACAACGATCAGGAAGGTCTTGAGCAGCATCGGGAAGCCGCCCCATGGAACGATGAGCAGGTAGATGCCCACAGCCGCCCCGAAGTACCCCAATACCGTCAGCGACAGATACTTTGCCACCGCCACCGGCGTGCCGCCGTGCTTGTGAAACGGCATGTTGTGCATCAACAGGAATGCAAGAATCACCAAGGCTGCCAATATGGGAACCCAGACGAGGCCCGCATTCTGGACCCAGACGCTGGTTTGCGCGCCGTCAGGCCCAAACGTGTATGGATCGCCACTCAGGGCCCCGAAGAGCGGGAACGTAATGACCCATGGAATCACAAACTGCATCACACTGACACCGAGATTACCCAGGCCCGCATTGAGTCCGAGCGCCAAGCCCTGCATCCGCTTCGGATAGAAGAAGGAGATATTGGACATGGATGAGGCAAACGCGCCGCCGCCCACGCCGGAGAGGGCCGCCAGAATGATGAACACCCAGAATGGCGTGGTGTGATCCTGAAGGCCGATCCCGGCACCAAGCGCCGGAAGCATGAGGAGCAATGACGTCATGAACTTGACGTTGCGGCCACCGCAAATGGCGATCATGAACGAGTTGGGTATTCGTAGCGTCGCCCCCGCCAGGCCAGCAACCGCCGGAAGAATAAAGAGCAACCCCCGATAGCCGTTGTCATCGTACGGCTGTCCATCGTTCATGAAGGTGAAATTGAACAGTTCACCGCCACTGCCAAAGTGGATCTGCTGGATGTACTTGGCAACCATGCCCCAGTAGATCCAGACCGAGAATCCAAGCAGCAGATTGGGAATGGATACCCAGAGGTTACGGCTTGCGATCCGCTTTCCCTCGCTGTCCCAGAACTCGTTGTCCTCAGGCTCCCACTTCTTGAGTTCTGGCATCAGGCGTGTCCTTTGAGGTGCTCGAGATCAATCTCGGGCTCTTTCGCGGAGTCGATGCGAAGCAGGTGATCGATCGACAGCGGGCCGGAGCCTCGCCAGACGAAGAGCACGAGCGTCACAAAGGTGAATAGGGTCAGTTGGAAGTTGGCATTGGTACCGAGCAGCGAATCCGCTGCCGGGCCGATGATCGCAACGATGACGGCGCCGCCGACGATGAAGGCGTTGAAGGCTGCCGCGACGCGAGTCACGAAACCAAGCGCCAAAGCCGAACCGCCGATGACATGAGCAAAGACCACGGACCAGGCGATCATCTCCTGCCCAGTCCCGAGCGTGCCGCCGAGTGCGTTGGCCGCCCCCCCAACGAGTGAGTTCTCGAGGTCGGACATGTTCATAATGAAGTACACGCCCTTGATGACCAGCGCGACGCCGAGGTACATGCGAAGCACATCCATTGGACGCAGGTGGGCAAGCCCAGGCACGAGTTCTTTGATGGGCCTGCGATCCGCTCGCTCTTCGCGGCGACGCTTGATCGCGGCTGCGAATTTCGCTGCCGCTTCGCCTTCCATCGCCGGGCTGAACCGAACGACCCAGACGACAAGCGACACGCACGCCACACAAATGCCGAGAATCAACAGGGCGTTTGGATACGACACGCCCTCGGCCCGCATCAGGAATCCCGCCGCCACCGCACCGGCATTGCCACCAGCACCGACGATGCCAGCGACCGATCCAATGGCCTTCTTGTTGATAAACGGGACGATCGAGTATGTGGCCCCCTCTGACATCTGCACAAACAGGCTGAAGACGATCATCATGGGGATCGCGAGCGCGAGTACTCGCATCTGCGAGAAGAAGATCAAGGCAATGCCTTCAATCAGCAGCGCGATAAAGAGCCACTTCACACGACCCCGCAGCCCGCCGTGCACGACAAACTTGTCGCTGATAAACCCGCCCAGGGTTCGGGCGAAAATGTTCATCAGGCCGAACAGGCCAGCCACGAGTCCCGCTGTTGCGAGGCCAAGGCCGAAGTAGTCCATGTAATAAATGGCAGCGATATTGTTGATCGTGAGCTCGATGCCGAAGCAGGCGGCATACACCAGGAAGAGCGCCCAGACGCGGTAGTCCAGCGCAGCCGCAGCGAATGCGCCCTTCTCGCCCTTTTCGCGAACCGGCAACTCTCCCTTCGCGCGTAGCTCCTTGATGTTGCCGTCGGGGTAATCGGTCGTGAAGAAGAAGTACGCAAGACCGGTCAGGAAACAGACGCCACCGGCGACAACCATCGCCAGCCGCCAACTCGACGCGTCGGTAAAGCCAACCCAGACGAAGGCACCAAACACAAGCGGCATGACCATCTGCGTCACGCCGCCACCGAGGTTACCCCAGCCAGCCGACGTAGCGTTGGCGGTACCCACGACGTTTGGAGCGAACATCACTGACGTGTGGTATTGGGTGATGACGAACGATGCACCGATCACGCCAATCCCCAAACGGAAGAGCATGAACGTCATGTACGAGTCGGCAAGCCCGATCGCCATCACTGGTATGGAACCGATGAGAAGAAGCGCGGTATACGTGCGGCGCGGGCCGGCCCTGTCACATAACCACCCAATCAACAAACGTGCCACAATCGTAATTGCCACCGAGGCAATGATCGTGTTTCCGATCTGCGCTTTGGTGAGATGCAACTCTTCGCGGACAACCGCCATGAGTGGCGCGATGCCAAACCAGGCAAAGAAGCACAGGAAGAATGCAAACCACGACATGTGGAAGGCCCGCATCTGCCGTGTCTTCAGACTGAAGAGGTTGATTGACGTTGCTTTGTTCTGAATATCCATCGGGGTCGCCCTACGTAGTCGTGTCCAGACTCAGGTCACGTGCGCTCACTCCTGGAGCTGCCAACAGCCGAGACACGTCACAGCGCAACCGACAGACCAAAGGTCTCGATCGGTTGACTCCATGTCGCCTCACGTTCACTGCCGGTCTCCAGGCCCCTTCCGCCCGTCTGACCCGTGGCTCACGTCTGACCCCGCGCCCTGGGCTTTACTCTGCGCTTGTCACGCTCTTGGGGAGAATCTTCTCCCGGACATGGTGGACCAATGCCCACCGTTCATCCTCAGTCAACTGCGGGAACGCAAACATCAAGTTGCTGTCCCCATACGCGCCGGGAACACCCAGCGTGATTCGCGTGTACAAATCCTTCGGAGATGATCCGAGCTTGATGTCGCCTCGATCCAGCCGCGCAGGCTTGATCTCTTCCCACGACTCCGGTCCGGTCTGCCGCCAACTGATGATCTGCTTCGTGCCTCCACTGCCATCGGCGCCGTGGCACTCAACACAGTTGGCCGCCCACAGCTCGGCACCTTTGGCGAGCATCGCGGGGCTGGAGTCGGGAGCCTCTCCGACAGCGAGCGCGGTGCCGGGCTCGGGCCCGTCCGCGCGGAATTCGTTGAGCACATCGACGAGTGAGAGAATCTGCTCATTGGTAAGGTCGGGGAATCCGGGCATGCCGGATCCTTCCAGTCCGTACGCAATTGTCCGGAACAGGTCATCGTCCGACGCGATGCCGTTGTCGGTCGACACGAAGTGATACCGGGCACCCTTGTGCTCACCGCGATGCACGAGGTCTCGAGGAAGCGCTGCAAAGGTCGGCGAGTGCATTCCAGGCCCGTCACCCTTACCGTCATTGCCGTGACACCGTGCGCATTGACTGATGTAGAGCGGATAGCCCATGAGCCACGTCCCGGAGTCGGTGGCGATCATTCCCGAGTTCTTGTCGACCAGCGCCATCGTCGGCGAGTCGGAACCGGCCATACGTGGCTGCCCCAGCATTGCTGCGGCCACAATCCAGCCTGCCGCAACCAGGCATAGCATGTAGAACAACCATGACTTGTCACTCTTGAAGGCGAATTCCCAGCGGCGCTGGAAACGATACTTCTGCGTTCGCATCGACTGATAGGGTCGAGCGAAGTAGTTGACTGGGAACGTCCAGAAATGCACCAACTTCGTGAATGGGAAGTACCCAAAGAAGCACAACGCAAGGAAGACATGCCACTTGGTGAGCAGGCTTGCCGACTCCATGAGTTCAGGCTGCGGATGCAACGTCCAAAGACTCGCCGACCATGCGGATGCCGTATACGTGATGCCGAAGATCTTGTGCGCGATGACCTGAAAGAGGGCAATCCCGACGATGGCGATCAGGAAGAAGTGAATGGCGTAGTCCTCGAACTGGCTCATCGCAGCCACTTCGGCATTTGTCATTCGCCGCCACAGCATCAGAATCGAGCCGACCAGGACCATGAAGCCACCGACGAGGCCGAGCCAATAGAACACGACCACCGAATGCTCAGACCCGATGAGGCCGCCAAAGAGACCAAACAGGTGGCCAGTGAGGACCAGAACCAGACCCCAGTGGAATAGTGTTGACGCTCCGCCCAGAAGCCGTCGGCCAAAGAGACCGCTGGCCCGCGTACTCCACGAGTACGGCCTGAAAACCATCCGGACGATGGGGACTGCAAAGAAGAGAACGATGCAGATGTACGGGAAAACACCCCAAAGAAAGTTGTTCATTGGTTCGCTCTCAACTGGCTACGGTCGTAACTATGGCGACCCGGCTCGCCGGATCGCAGTGTGTCAACAAATGAAGTCGGCGCTGCAGCAGCTGCAGCAGTCGACGGAGTAGAACTTGCAACAGCCGCGGCCTGGGCCACGACGGATGGCGCCACCGCTCGAATCACAGGCGCTGGTGCCGATGCGGGTGGCTCCAGGAGCGCATCCATGTAGGCAACGGCACCCTCGCTCGGCCCGTGCGCGACGTACCGAACGAGCACGAACGATATCGCGGAAACAACCAGCAGCGCGCCAATGAATCCCCACGTATCAACCGCTGTCGTCTTCATGCGCTCGCTCCCTCGATGATCGGAAGGCGGACGGTCGATTCCATTTCACCCTCTGGCTGCCACGCAGGTATGTCGTCCATGCGGCGAAGATCCTCGACCGCAGTCGCCTGGATGGACGGCAGCAGAACGAGATAGGGACTCTCGTACTTCTCCATCGCGGCCTCCATGGCCTCGATGCCGGGCAAGAAGCACCGCTCGAGAAACCGCCGCCTCAATCCGATGGTGTCCAGGTGACTGTTCTCGAGACTGATTGCCAGAAACTCAAGCATGATCGGAAGGAAATCAGGCATTTCCCGGCCACCCAAGTCGAGGCCGAAGTGCTCGTATATCCCGGTCAGCTCTAGCATGTAGGGGTTCCGGGCCCCACTGCCAATGCCGTTGCAAGTGGACGGTTCATCAAAGAGATGAGATCCCAGATATAGCGGAACGGGTGGATTCAGCTCCAGAGTCTGGAGGTATTCCGCATCGTCCTGGCAGGTTGGATCATTCATAAAGAGATCGATCCCGTAGGCGATGCCGGCATATTCCTCGTCGAGCACCTCACGCAACTCCTTGAGGCGATCATCGTCACGCTCTCTGGGGCTGAGGAGCAACTCCGACAAGAGCCGCCATACCGAGATAAGGTCAAGATTGTCCATGGATCAGCTCCCGACTTCCTCACGCGAACCGTGGAATGTGTCTCGGCGGACCGGACGTTTGCCTGGTGTCATCTCGGCGAAGCCCTGATACCCCCGCTCGATGAACGGCGCGTTATCCGTTCGCTCTCGCTTGGTCGTCGGAACGACGAAACGCTCGTGGTAGTGAGCAAGTGCGAGCAAGCGATGCATGTCCTTGGCGTCCTGCTCGGTCAGGCCGACCTCTGCAAGCACATCCGTGTCGGCCTTGCCCTCAACTCGAATCGATCGGCGGTAGCCACGAACCGCAAGCTGGCGAAGCAGAGCGGTTTCGACCGGCTCCGGCTCTCCGATCGAGAACAGGTTGGCGAGGAACCGGACCGGAATTCGGAAGTCTTCCATCTTCGGAAGCACTGCCTTGCCGTTCACCATGTTGAGCGCGTCAGCACCGTCGGGGGTCGTTTTGACCGGGCTCTCCGGCGGGATGTAGAAAAGGCTCGGAAGCGTTCGGAACTCAGGGTGCAGCGGCAACGCGATGTTCCAGTCCTTGACCATGCGGTACACGGGTGAACGCTGGCACGCTTCGAGCCACGTCTCGCTGATGCCCTGCTTGCGGGCTTCGGCGATCACTTCCGGATCGTGAGGATCCAGAATGATGTCTCGCTGAGCCTCGATGAGATCCTTCTCGTCCACATTGGCGACCTCGGCAACCCGGTCCATGTCGTACAAGAGCGGGCCCATATAACGAATACGTCCCGGACACGAGTGGAAACACGCCGGCGGCTGCCCAGTTTCGAGACGCGGGTAGCACAAGATGCACTTCTCCATCTTGCCGGTCCGCCAGTTGTAGTACGGCTTCTTGTACGGGCAGGCCGACACGCAGTACCGCC
>CAZRBV010000031.1:0-32801 GCA_964598425.1 uncultured Isosphaeraceae bacterium
CACTCCCAGACAAGCGTCATCCCCGTCCGGGCGGTGTCGCAATTCTGAAAAAACTTGCCAGCGCAGCCCTGTCGATGGCTGTGAGAGCGACCCACAACGCCCCGGGAATATTCCAGACTCAATGGTCCATCATTCCCCCGCATGGATGGGCTCAGGTCATTATGATCACTCCCCCTATGGCCATTCGCGGCCTGTTTTCCAGCTCCACACCAGAGAAGCACCCCCGTTATGAACATCGGTATTCCCCGCGAAACCACCAGCGAGGAGCGCCGTGTCGCGGCCGTTCCTCGGACCGTTGAACGGCTCCGAAAAATGGGCTTTGAAGTACTGGTCGAGACTGGTGCTGGAGCCCGGGCAGACTGCTCTGACGCGAAGTATCTGGAAGCCGGCGGCACCATCTGCGATGCAGCTGCCGATGTGTACGCCCAAGCCGACATCGTGCTCAAGGTTGAGCCCCCAAGCAGCAGCGAAATCTCGCTCATGCGAGAGGGTGCCATCCTGCTCAGCCTGATCTGGCCGGCGTCACACGAAGATCTGGTGGGTGAACTCGCGGCCCGGAGCATCACGACGATCGCAATGGACTGCGTTCCCCGCATCAGCCGCGCGCAGAAACTCGACGTGCTCAGTGCCATGGCCAATATCGCTGGCTACCGCGCGATCATCGAGGCTGCCAATTTGTTCGGCCGCTTCTTTGCAGGACAAATGACGGCTGCCGGACGAGTCGAACCCGCGAAAGTGCTTGTCATTGGCGGCGGCGTCGCTGGACTCGCTGCTATCACGGCTGCGAGAGGTCTTGGCGCGATCGTGCGCGGATTTGACACTCGTCTGGCCGTCAAGGAACAGGTCGAGAGCCTCGGCGCCGAATTCCTCGTGCTGGACTTTGAAGAGTCGGGCGAAGGCGAGGGCGGTTATGCCAAGGTCATGAGCGAAGCCTTCCTCGAAGCGGAGATGAAACTCTTTGCTGAGCAGGCGATCGAAGTGGACATCATTGTCACAACGGCCATGATTCCCGGCCGCGACGCGCCAGTCCTGATCACATCAGGCATGGTTGAAACTATGAAGGAAGGTTCGGTCATCGTCGACCTCGCCGCCGAGCGCGGCGGCAACTGCGCGTTGACCGAGAAGGGAGAGGTTGTCGAGCATCACGGGGTGTCGATCATCGGTTACACCGATTTGCCCGCCCGCATGCCCGCCCTCTCAAGCAGGCTCTACGGCAACGCGCTCGCGGCCATGCTCGACGAATTGGGCGGCGCGGAGTCGCTGACGATTGATTTGGACAATGAGATCGTGCGAGGGTCGCTCATTACACACGACGCCGCAGTCACCTGGCCACCACCGAAACCGGAAGAGCCCAGCATCGCGCCGGACTACTCGAAGGACTTTGGAGAGCGGCCCGAACCTGCTGGCAAGGACGCACGTCCGGCCGTCTCGAAGCGAGCGATCGAGGGTTTTTCAACCGTGGTTGGCTGCATCGCGGTCGTGCTGCTTCTGCTGGTCATTGGCTTGTGGGCCCCGGCATCCTTCGCAACACACTTCACCGTCTTCGTGCTGGCCTGCTTTGTGGGCTGGCAAGTGGTCTGGAGCGTCAGTCCGGCGCTTCATACGCCGCTCATGAGCGTCACCAACGCGATCAGCGGCATCATCATTCTTGGCGGGCTTCTTCATCTTTCGGGCGGATCAACTCTCAGCGCAGTGGTACTTGGAGCCATTGCAGTCTTCTTCGCGACGATCAATATCGCCGGCGGGTTCATGGTGACCCGTCGCATGCTTGCGATGTTCAGGAGATAGCGGCGTGCCATCCTTCTTCCAGACGATTCTGGCTTCAAGTGACGCGGCCCTCCCTGCCTCAGTAGAGAGCAGTGGCAGTTCGCTCGCCACCATTGCCTACCTCGTCGCGGGCATCCTCTTTATCCTGAGTCTGGGCGGATTGTCCAAACAGGAGACAGCCACCCGCGGCACCTGGTACGGCATCATCGGCATGGTGATCGCGCTCGCCGCGGCCATCATCGGCCCCGATGTCACCCGCTACGGTGTGCTGATCGTCGCAATGGTGCCAGCGGCTGCGATCGGCGGCTTCCTTGCTTCTCGCGTGCAGATGACCGAGATGCCGCAACTCGTGGCGCTGCTGCACTCCTTCGTTGGTGCAGCAGCCGTACTCGTCGGGTTTGCGAGCTTCCTGGATCCTCACGGCGGCCTTACCGTCGCCGAAGCGACCGTGCATGAGATCGAGGTGTACATCGGCATCTGCGTTGGTGCCATCACGTTGACGGGATCCATCATCGCCGGCCTGAAACTCCACGGCGTGATGTCCGGCAAACCGCTCATGTTGCCCGGACGGCACCTCTTGAACCTCGCAGCGATCATCATCACGGTGCTGCTGGGTATCTGGTTCGTTGGCGGCGCCGTCACAGACGAGGGCATGTTCGTCGTGGACGCGACGGGCATCATCCTGCTCATCGTCGCCACGGTTCTCACCGGCCTGATCGGCGTTCATATGGTCATGGCAATTGGCGGCGCGGACATGCCCGTCGTCGTCTCCATGCTCAACTCCTACTCGGGATGGGCGGCCGCAGCAGCAGGCTTCATGCTCAGCAGCGATCTGCTGATCATCACCGGCGCGCTCGTCGGCAGCAGTGGCGCGATCCTCTCGTACATCATGTGCCGCGGCATGAACCGCTCATTCGTCAGCGTCATCCTCGGAGGCTTCGGCGCCGCCGAAGGCACTGTGGCCGCCAGTGACGGCGAGCAGGGCGAAGTGATCGAGATCTCAGCCGAAGACACCGTCGATCACATGCGGTCGGCCAAGAAGGTCGTGATCGTGCCGGGGTACGGCATGGCGGTTGCGCAGGCCCAGCACTCGCTGTCCAACCTCACGAAGAAACTCCGCGACGACGGTGTTGAAGTGTTGTTCGCAATTCATCCAGTGGCAGGCCGGCTGCCGGGTCACATGAACGTGCTGCTCGCCGAGGCCGGCATCCCCTACGACATCGTCCTGGAGATGGACGAGATCAACGACGATCTTCCAGATGTCGACGTCGTGCTGGTCATCGGTGCCAATGACATCGTCAATCCGGGTGCCGAGAACGATCCGAACAGCCCCATCGCCGGCATGCCGGTGCTGCAGGTCTGGAACAGTCGCCTCGTTGTTGTCATGAAACGTGGCATGGCCACGGGCTACGCCGGCGTCGGCAATCCGCTCTTCTTCCATGAGAATACTCGCATGCTCTTTGGAGATGCGAAGAAGAGTGTGGATGAGATGCTGGCTGGGGTTGGGGCGTAGACCAGAAGGCCGCATGGGGTCTGGCGACCCCATGCGCTATGCGCAAGAAAACGTCGCCCAATGGGCGACGTTTTCTTGCACATGGAGCCGATCGGGCTTGAACCGACGACCTCCTGCATGCCATGCAGGCGCTCTCCCAACTGAGCTACGGCCCCTGAGTCTTAGATTGTGAACCGGGCATGATACCAAGCCCAGCAAGCGAATCACATGGCAGCGTCGAGGGCCTCGGCGTACACCTGCTTGGGGTTGATGCCAACAAGGTTCTTCACCATCTGACCTCCGCTGAAGATCATGACGGTCGGAATCGACATGACGCCGAGCTTGGCGGCGACTTCACGGTGCTCGTCGATGTTCATCTTGCCGACGCGGGCCTTGCCTTCGTAATCGCCAGCCAACTCATCGATCGTGGGGCCAAGCATCTTGCAGGGCTGGCACCACTCGGCCCAGAAATCGACAAGCACGGGGACATCACTCTGGAGCACATCCTGCTCCCATGAGGCATCGGTGTAATTCATGACGGCGTCGCTGGCCATTGGTCTCTCCTGAGCGTTCGGGAATCCGGGGGATGGGGAGGATCGTCTTTCGCCGAAGCGAAGGGGCGCAGTGTAACGTCAGCAGGTGGCCCCCGGCTCCTCCTTTTCGGCCGCCCCCGAGGCATCTGCAGTCTCCGCCTCTCGCATCGCCTCCAGCATCGCCCGGTGCGGGAGAGGGTCATGCACGCGGAGCACGTGAACGCCTCCGGCCACCATCGCGGCGGCTGCGGCACGTGAACCATCTCGCCGCTCCGCTGGTCCCCCGCCCCCGGTGACCGCCCCGATGAATGACTTCCGGCTGGCGCCGCCAAGAACTGGAAACCCGGCCGCGCAGAGCCGCTCGCACCCGGCGATGAGCTGCCAATTTTGCCGCACGCTCTTGCCGAATCCGAGTCCGGGGTCGAGACAGATCGCCTCGCGGAGGACGCCCTCCGCCATAGCCGCCTCCGCCCGCGCGGCAAGCCAGGTTCGCACCGCGTGGGTCACATCGCCCCCGTAGTCGGGTGCCTGCGTCCACTGCGTGCTCCACGTGTCCTCCTCGGGCGAGACCAAGCGGTGCATGAGTACCACCCCGCACCCCCTCGCAGCCACACGTGGCAGCATCGTTTCATCTTCCATGCCAGCAGAAACATCGTTGACGATGTGGGCACCCGCTTCAATCGCCGCCTCCGCGACCGCCGCAATCGTGGTGTCAACGCTGATCAGACAATCAAGCCGGTCGCTCACCGCCTCGATCACTGGCACCACTCGGTCGATCTGCGAATCGGCAGGCACTCGCGCCGCTCCGGGGCGTGTCGACTCTCCTCCGACGTCAATGATGTCTGCCCCAGCTTCAATCATGGCGGCGGCGTGCGCCGTGGCTGCGTCCACGCAATCAAACTGCCCGCCATCACTGAACGAGTCGGGCGTCACATTGAGGATGCCCATGAGTCTGGGCTGTCTGAGGTCCAGCGTCCGGCCAGGCGCGACGCGCCACTCGCTCGCCCGCATCACTCCACCGTCACGCTCTTGGCGAGATTGCGAGGCTTGTCGACGTCGTGCCCGCGCAGCAGCGCCGCGTGATAGGCCAGAAGTTGCAGCGGCACGATCGTCAAGAGCGGTTGCAGTGGTTCAGGGGCGTCGGGGATGTAGAAGACTTCGTCGGCCAGAGAGGCGATCTCTTCGTCACCCTCGGTCGCCACGGCGATAACGTCAGCACCGCGAGACTTCACCTCTTCGATGTTTGAGAGCACCTTGCGATACTGACTGTTTCGCGTCGCAATGAAGACAGCGGGCATACCCTCGTCAATCAGTGCAATCGGCCCGTGCTTCATCTCTGCCGCAGGCATGCCCTCGGCGTGGATGTACGAGAGTTCCTTGAGCTTCAAGGCGCCTTCGAGTGCCACCGGGTAGTTGTAACCGCGACCAAGGAACAGCCAGTTGTCGCGGTGGATGTACCGCTTTGCGATCCGCTCCGCCTCATCTCCGAGGCTGCACACGCGTTCCAATTTGTCGGGAATTGCTTCGAGCTCTCCGAGAAGATGCACAGTCTGCGTGTTGGACAGGTACCGGCGACGGCCAAGGAACATCGCAAACATCGTCGCGGCCATCACCTGGCCAAGAAAAGCTTTGGTCGATGCCACGCCGACTTCAGGGCCAACTCGCAGATACACGCCAGCGTCGGTGGCGTTGGGGATAGAAGATCCGACCACATTGATCAGCCCGATCGTCAACGCGCCCCGCTCACCAGCCTCGCGGATTCCCGCAAGCGTGTCGGCTGTTTCGCCAGACTGACTCACCGCAACCACGACAGTGCCTTCCTCAATAATGGGATTGCGATAGCGGAACTCGCTGGCGAAGTCCGTCTCGGCAGGAACTTTGGCAAGATCCTCCATGAGGTACTCGCCCAGCATTCCGGCGTGCAGCGCGGTGCCCTGCCCCAGAAAGATGACGCGTTTGGATCGAATGAGTTCGCGGGCATGGTCACTCAAGCCCCCGAGTATGACTTCGCCATCCCGGACGTTGACTCGCCCCCTCAAGCAGCGGCGCATCGCCTGTGGCTGTTCAAGGATTTCCTTGAACATGTAATGGGGATGATCACCGAGTTCGATCTCGTCGAGGCTCACTTCGAGCTCCCGCAACTTCGCGGTCACTTCAATGTTGTCGAGGTCCGCCGTATGGAATGCGTCCCGTGTAATCGTCGCGACGATCTCTTCGTCCAGATCCGCCACGCGGCTCGTATGCGCCACGATCGCCTGCGCGTCGGATGCCACGATGTAGCCGCTGTCACTCACACCGATCAGCAGGGGCGAGCCCCGACGCGCAGCGACAAGGACATCCGGCTGCTCACGGCAGATGACGGCAATTGCGTACGCGCCTTCGACTTCCCGAAGGGCGGCTCGAACCGCTGCGGCAAGATCGCCTTCGTAGAGTTCTCCGATCAGGTGCGTCAGCACTTCGGTATCTGTTTCTGATGCGAAGGTGTGACCCTTCGAGAGAAGCCAGGTCTTCAGCGCTGCGTGGTTCTCGATGATGCCGTTGTGCACAAGCACGATGCCGTGTCCATGCTCGGCATCATCCGAGTGTGGGTGGGCGTTGTTCTCGGTGACACCACCATGCGTCGCCCACCGCGTATGCGCGATGCCGATCGTTCCATCGAAGTGTTCGTCACCGTCGATCTTCTGCTCAAGTACCCGAACCCGCCCCACCGTTCGGGCGACGTGGAGTCCACCATTGAGCATGGCGATTCCAGCCGAGTCATAGCCTCGATACTCGAGCCGTTTCAAACCTTCCAGCAGAACCGGCCGGGCCTGCTCGGAGCCAATGTAAGCGACAATTCCGCACATGGAGGCATTGTATGACAGCAAGGCCCGCGGCACCCTACCCCTTTGATAGGCTCTGCATATGCACCTCTGGTCGGCCGAAGTTCAGCAGCGAATCGATGCGGCTCAGCCCCTCGCCGCCCGCATGCGGCCCCGGTCGCTCGATCAGGTCGTCGGACAGCCGCACCTCGTTGGCGAAGATGGCGTGCTCCGCAAGCTCGTCGAAAGCGGGCACCTGGGGTCACTCATCCTGTGGGGGCCGCCCGGCACGGGAAAGACAACGCTCGCGGAAGTTGTCGCCCGCGCCTGCGAGCGGCCCTGCACCTCGGCCAATGCCGCGACAATCGGCGTCAAGCAGATTAGAGAGATCCTCGATGCTTCTCGCCAGCGACTGGCTGGCGGCGGCCCGGCCACCGTGCTCTTTCTGGATGAAATCCACCGTTTCACCAAGAGCCAGCAGGACGTCCTGCTTGGCGATGTCGAACGCGGCATCGTGTCGCTGATCGGCGCCACGACCGAGAACCCGTGGTACACCGTGAACGACGCCCTCGTCAGCCGCGCAGCGGTCCTGCAACTCAACCGGCTTGACGCTGCCGCCGTTGCCTCACTCCTGGACCGGGCGGTCGAGGCTGGAGAAGTCCCGCAGGGTGTCGTGATATCTCCTGAGGCCCGCGAGCTGCTGGCTGACCGATGCGAAGGGGACGCGAGGCGTGCGCTCGCCGCGCTTGAGGTCGCCTGCCACCTTCATCAGGATGACGGTCCGCTCACGGCCGCGACGGCAGCGCAAGCCATTGGCGCCAGGGGCCGGCGATTCGACCGGCACGGCGATCAGCACTATGACCTCGCCAGCGCGCTGATCAAGTGCATTCGCGCCAGCGACGTCGACGCGTCGATCCACTGGCTCGCCGTGCTGCTTGAAGCGGGCGAAGATCCCCGCTTCATCTGCCGCCGCCTCGCCATTCTTGCAAGCGAAGACATCGGGCTTGCGGCACCTCAGGCGCTTCAACTCGCCGAAGCTGCCTGGAGCATCGTCGAACGCATCGGTCTGCCCGAAGCCGAACTCACCCTGTCACAACTGGTCGTGTATCTCGCCAGCTGCCCCAAGTCCAATTCGGCGGCCACGGCCATCTGGAGCGCCAGAGACGCCGTCCGAGCGCAGCGCGGTATCGAAGTCCCGCTCCACCTTCGCAGCGGACACACCCGTGGCGCGAAGGCGCTCGGCTACGGGGAGCATTACATCTACGCGCATGACGATCCCGAAGCCGCCGCTGCCATGAACAACATCAACCCCGGAAGCGAACCACCGGTCTATTACGTTCCGAGCGTGCATGGCTTTGAAGCAACGATCAAGAAGCGGCTTGGGGACGGCACCTCATGACCGACGCCAAGCGGTCATTACGGGCAGCCATGCGAGCGGCGGTAGACGCCATCGACGCTGACCAGCGAACGACCGCCTCCGCGATGCTCACCGCCGCACTCTGGGCCGAAGCCGGGCTGCTCCGCGCGGCAGCGGCCCCCGGAGCGGTCCTGATGGGGTACATGCCGCTTCCCGATGAGATTGACCCGACCGCTGCCATGCAGCGGTGGCTCGATGTTGGCGGGCGTCTGGCGGTTCCGGTGAGCGACTGGGACGCGAGAACAATGGAAGCGGCTCAGGTGACCTCACTGGATGAGGCCGAGTTTGAGCGGGGCCGACACGACATCCGCGAACCTCGAAACGCGCAGGTTGTCCCTGCAGAAGACGTAGATGTTGTGCTCGTGCCGGGCCTCGCCTTCGACGCCAGCGGCGGTCGCCTTGGACGTGGGGCTGGTTTCTATGATCGGTTTCTTCCGCGGCTGTCGACCGCGTGCCTGCTGATCGGCGTATGCCATACCGAGCAGGCTGTGGACGCCGTACCACAGGATGCCCTCGACCGAGGTGTCGATCGGGTTGTGGCTGTGTAACGTGGGCTCGCCTACCTCACCGCTTCAATATCAGCGAGATCATTCGGCCAGCCAGCCCTCCTCTTGTTTGCCAGGAGCTCGTCCAGATCGATGACTGGCGCTTCGAGTGAGCAGTTGGATCCATTGGAAGGTTCGTCGCATGTCGGCTGACCCACTCCGCGACCGCCTCAAGAATCTCCCAACAATCAGATACTCAAACTTCGCCGAGTTCAGTCACGACAGGAACGCTCTGAAGTCGGGCGCGAGCGGCATCGCCATACAGCATCTCCCGATTGTGGCAGATCGCGTCAATCCGCTCTGAAGGTGACCTGGAGGCCCAGTAGGCCACCGGCGGATCAGGATCCCCGAGCGAACCGATCTCAAGTGACTCACGATCGAGTGGATCTATCGGCGTGTTCTGATGCTGCAAGGGCGTGGTACCGAGGCGGCACCTGTTGCCGTCACGCTGATCGCAGAGATAGCAACGGGGGTGCTTATTCGCGGACCAGCACCACACTGTTGCCTTCGGTGAGCATTTCGTACAGCAGGGCGATGTCCTCATCGCCAAGGCGCACACAGCCCATCGATCGGTCCTGGCCGATTGAGTCAGGCTCAATCGTGCCATGGATTCCGAAGCCCTGCTCCTGCAGGTTGTGCGGGTCGATGCCGTCGAGTCCGATCCAGAACTCGCCGATCGGATTGAGCGGATCGTCGGCCGCGAAACGCTCGCCCGTGCGCGGATTGGTCCAACTCGGATTGACCATCTTGCCGCCACGGCGAACGCGGAAGGCGCCCTCAGGGGTCGAGCCGAACTCGCCCAGCCCGACGGGGAGACTGGTCACGAAGACCGCCTCATCGCCTTCGCCAATCCAGATGTCTGCGCGGTGCGAGGCCTTGTCGACTTCGGCGTGAAACGGTCCTTGCACCAGCTTGATCCGCTGTCCGACCCGGATGCGGGACGGGTCGCTGATGCCGTTGATGCGCTGCACAAAGCGCCAGTTCGTTTTGACGCCCTCGCGATTCACGAGTTTGGAAAGTGCGTCGCCGGGCCTGATCTCATAGAGCCGCGTGAAGGGATCGCCAGGCGTGACCTCCGGACCGAGAATCATCCCCTGATTCATCGTGGCCAGAATGCCCCGAATCTCCTCGGCCTCGGCTGTCGAGAGGGTTCGCGAGCGAAGGCCCTCGCTGAGCATCGCCCTGGCCTGCACGACATCGCCGCTGCGAATCAGCGGCACGGCCTGCTCAAGAATGCTCGGCTGGGCTGGCGGCTCCGGCGGAGGCGCCATCTCTGGCTCGCTGGGGGCGGCGGTTGCGGGCACGTCGCCTGCCTCTGGCTCGTCCAACTCAGCAGCCTCCGGGGCGGCCTCAGCCGCTGAGGCGAGCGGCTGTGGCTCCACCCCGGCGTCGGCTGCGCCAAACTCCACACGGCGGGCGGGCCGCTCTACCACGGGTGCGGGCGTCACAGGATCGACGGCCCTCACCACCTCGGTTGGGGCTGAGGGCACAGCTTCGCCCGCCTGCTCAAGCGGCCAGAGCCACCACGTCACCGCGGCCGCGGCGACCACGATCAGGAAGACTACGAGCGGGCCCCCTCGCCTGCGGCGCCGCCGGCTCGACATCATCGAGCGGCGTCCCCCGCCCGACATGGATTGACTTGGAAGTGCCATCGTGGAGGAGTGTACCGCCATGACCACCACGGTTGCGGAATCTGCCGCCGCCGAGCCGAGCCGCCTTTACACACGGGGGATCTGGCGCAAGCACAAGAACAACCCCCCGGCCGCATGGCCGGGGGGTTGAGAGAATCAAGAACGCGTAGGCAGGCTCAGATCAGAAGCTGACCTGCAGCTGCGTACGGAGGAGCCAGAGGCTGCCAGAGGTCTGGGTGGTGTTGTTCCACCAACCGGTGTAACCCCATCCGCCGCCACCCATGCCGTTGGCCATGGACGGATCGCTGAAGCACCAGCTCCAGTCAGCACTGAGCTTGGTGTTGGGCCCGCCAAGGTAGTGATTCCAACCAATGGTCGCGATGTTGATGTTTGAGCTGACTGCGCCAGCACCCTGGCCAGGGTTGACCCACTGCCAACGGCCATAGAGTTCGTTGTCGGCATCCATGTACATGCCGGCACCAGCTTCGAAGCCAACGGAGTTGACGTCGTCAGCGCCAGCGGCGCCGGTGTTGGTCCGCTGATAGGTACCCGAGCCGTAGATGTTCCAACCGTCGGACTCGTAGGAGAGATCGGCTGACACGAGCCATGCATCGGGCTCGTCATCCGTTGCAGCCCCAGCACTGGAACCGGTATTGCCCTTGAGATACCCAGCACCCACACCGAGCATCCACGCGTCGGCGGAGCCGGCGGCAGAGCCGATGCGATCGAACTGATCCCAAGAGCCTTCGAGCAGCCACTCGCCACGGCCGGTGATGGCCCAGCCCTGGACATTGTTCTGCCAGTCATCGAGATTGCCGTTGGTGCCGGCGTTGGTGTCAAAGCCGTTGCTGAACATGGCGTTCATGCGGAACTGATCCCAGGAACCGACGGCCATGACGCCGTTGGTGATCTGGGAAGAGGCCCAGAAGTAGTCATACGAGCTTCGCTCGATGGCCTGCTGATCTTCGGCGTTGACGATGAAGCCACGGGTGACCTGCATCTTCTGACGACCGAGCTGGACGGACCAGTTGTCATCGACGTGCCAGCCGCCGTAGGCCCACTCAAGCGGAGTGCTGCTCAGGCCGTTGTTGCCGTTGTAGGGCGACCAGTCGAGGCGGGCGTTGTAGTACGCAACGCCGGCGAGCTGACCCGAGAAGTTCAGCGCGGCGCGGGTCGTTTCAAACCCGAAAGCCGTGTCCTTGTTGGCTGCGGGAGCCGCCCCGCCCTGCGAAGACCACGTGTCCTGCGGCTGATGCCCAACATTGAACCGCTCCTGGAACAGGCCATTGATCTTCATCGACCACTTGCCATCGGCACTCTGGACGAAGAAGCCATTGTTGTAGCCGGACGTCGCGCCATTGCCCTGGAGGCTGGCACGCGTGTCGGCGTCGGCGAGAACATCCTGGACGATGCCACGGATCTGCTCGCTGCGCTGCTCGGTGAGCCAGTCACCATTCTGCTGGGCCGACATCTCGGCGATTTTTGCTTCTGCTGCCTCGAGGCGAGACTGCAGGTCGTTTGTGGCGTCGCCGGTTCCGGCAACGGCCATCCCGCTGAAAGCGGCAGCACCAACAAAGATGCCTGCCTTAGTCGCGAAACTCATAGTACGACTCTCCTGTTTTCCGAACGCCCTGAGGCTCTCCCAACAAGGGACGCCGACGCCCGGGAACTGACCATTCTGTCCCGCAGTGGCTGCCACACAGCGCACCACGGATCCGATTCATCGCCTATCGGCCAACTCCGACCGATCCGTTGAAGGCGAGGATGATACTGAGATCGACCCCGAGTGCCACCCTGAGGCCAACTTTCTCTGGACATTCCCGGATGGAAACGTTGGCTGGATGCGTAACTTCCTCAACAACAGGCTGTTAGGGATCCACGAGATGAAAAAACTATCTTCTCGCCAGATTCTGGGCAGAATCGAGGGCTCAAATCGCCATTTGGGGCGAGAAACGCGAGTTTCAAACGCCCTGGAGGCCTGACACGAACTCATACAAGCGTCCCATAACCTGGCCCCGCCCCGCAGCGGTCATGGCATCCGCCAAACCCACGCCAAAAAGTGTCGCGTCGCCCGCCTGCGAGCAGCCGCCTCGGGCTGGGGGCCTGCCCCGAATGCCGTCTCGTGCCGCCACCGCCACCACGGACCCCGAAGGCGTCCCCGTGTGATCCACAGCAGCCGAATGAGCCCGAGTATGACGTGCAATCGTCGCATCGCCGCCGAGGATACACGTGCTGCCGCCGCTGCGGAACACGGGTCAGGCCAATGAATCTGATGAGACCACCACGGCCCCTGCCTCAGGCCGGCGGGCTGAAGCGGCTGCCAATCAGGCCAATCTTGTGATTCGGACTTCGCTGGCCAGGCATGAAGGGCAGGATGATCCATACCAGTGCGAGGCAACCGAGCGAACCGGCCCAGAGCCACGGTGTCCAGCCGAGGTACACAAAGACACTGGTCATCAGCAGAATCAGCAGCGAGAGCGGAATGAGGCCCTCCCAGGCCAGACGCATCAATTGATCAAAGCGAAATCGTGGAAGTGTCCAGCGAACCATCATGGTCAGGAAGACCAGCACAAAGACCTTGCCCAGCACGATGCCGAACTGCAGCAGCACGAGCCAGATGCTGCCCGTCTGGGGCAGATCCCAGCCCGTCACCGGGTTCAGTGACCAGCCGCCCAGGAACAGGGTCGCAAAGAAGGCGCTTCCGATGACCACGTGGATGTACTCGCCCATGAAGAACAGGGCCCACTTCATCGAGGAGTACTCGGTGTGCCAGCCACCGATGAGCTCCTGCTCAGCCTCAGCGAGATCAAACGGGGCCCGGCCGGATTCGGCGAGCATACATATATAGAAGAGGATGGCCGCGATCGGCTGCTGGATGATGAACCACTGCCCGTTCAGTTGCTGGTGCACAATCTCCTGCGGTAGCAGCGTCCCGGCCGTCAACACCACGCAGAGCAGGGCCAGGCCCATCGGAATCTCGTACGAGATCATCTGGGCGCTCGCCCGCAGGCCGCCCAGGAACGAGTATTTGTTGTTTGAGGCCCAGCCGCCGAGCCCGACGCCGTACACGCCCAGCGAGGCCGCCGCCACCAGATAGATGACGCCGATATTGATATCAGCCCCCATGATCGCCACGGTCTGGCCATCACCGAGCTCGAGGAATCCTCCCCAGGGAATCACGACAAACCCAATCATGGCGGGAATCACCGCCAAGGCTGGGGCCATGAGGAAGAGCATCCGGTCCACACCCGTGGGCATGAACTCTTCCTTGAAGAAGAGCTTCAAACCGTCTGCGAGCGGCTGCAGCAACCCGAGCGGGCCGACGCGATTGGGACCGATGCGATCCTGCGCCCACGCGCACACCTTCCGCTCAAGCAGAATCAGATACGCCGCAGCCCCGAGACACACGTGCAGCACCACGAGGATGACCACCATCGATGCAATGAACTGTGGAAGCCAGTCGGGCATAGGAGGGGGAGGATACCAACTGCCCCGCCGCCACCGGCGCGGATTGACAGTGCCAAGATCGAGAAACTCTGACCAGTGTGGACCTCGCCGCTACTCGCCCGCCGCGACACCTTCGCCCGCTGCGGCCCGAGCCGGATACGCATCCTGGAGCGCGTGTACCTGCCATGTTCCAGCCCGCAGCGCGGCAATCGCGCGAACGGCGGCCATCGCGCCGGTGATCGTCGTGATCATCGGGACGCCTGACCGAACCGCCATCGCTCGGATTCGCCCCTCATCGGTCGCAGCCCCGGTTCGAGTAGGCGTATTGATAATGAGATCGATTTCGCCGTTTGCCAGCCGGTCTACGATGTTGGGCCTTGCCCCCTCGCTGATCTTTCGAATCGGGCTCGCCGCCACGCTGTGGCTCGACAGAAGCTCGCAGGTCCCCTGCGTGCAGTGCACAACGAAGCCCATCGAAACGAGCGATCGCGCCACATCCACGACTGCTTCCTTGTCCGCATCCCGCACACTCAGGAAAACGTTGCCCTCGGTCGGCAGCGGCAGCCAGGCACTCATCTTCGCCTTGGCAAGCGCCACCGGCAGCGAGCGGTCGAATCCCATGGCCTCGCCTGTCGAACGCATCTCCGGGCCAAGCACGACATCCACGCCCGGGAACTTCTCAAATGGGAAGACAGGTTCCTTGACGGCATAGAAACCCGCATCGTCCTGTTCAATCTCGCCTGACATGCTCTGCAGCGAAGCCCCCATCATGACCTTGGCCGCAATCCTGGACCAGGGAATTCCCGTCCCCTTCGCAACGAAGGGCACGGTACGACTCGCCCTCGGATTGACTTCGATCACGAAGATCTCATCATCGCGGATAGCAAGCTGCAGATTCATCAGCCCCCGCACCCGCAGCGCCTCGGCAAGCGATCGTGCCTGCTCGCTGATGCGTCGCCGCATCGACGGCGTCAGGGTGTCGGGTGGAAGAATGCACGAGGAGTCGCCCGAATGGACGCCAGCCTGTTCAATGTGCTCCATGATGCCAGCGATCACCGCCTGAGGCGGATCAGCCGACTGGTGAATCTGATCGCTGCGTGTTGCGTCGTGCGGCTCAAAGTCAGCCACAACATCGACGTCGACTTCGGTGGCATGGCTCAGGAATCGATCGATCAATACCGGCGCATCGGCGAGATCGGACACATCGACGGCGGTGCGCATGTACTGGTCGAGCGCGTCTTCATCAAAACAGATTTCCATGCCGCGGCCGCCAAGTACATAACTCGGCCGCACGAGCACCGGGTATCCGATCGTGGAGGCGATTCCGCGGGCCTGCTCCAAGCTGTATGCGATGCCGTTGTCAGGCTGCTGCAATCCAAGCCTGTCGAGAATCGCCTTGAAACTCTCACGATCTTCGGCTTCGTCGATCGACTCAAGTCCGGTGCCGATGAGCGGCACGCCCGCAGCAGCAAGCCCGTGCGCGAGATTGAGGGGCGTCTGACCACCGAACTGCACAATGCACCCGGCGACGCCGCCGGTTCGAGTCGACACATCAATGCCACCGCCATTGAGCCGCTCAACAATATCGAGCACATCCTCAAGAGTGAGCGGCTCAAAGAAGAGCAGATCGCTCGTGTCGTAGTCGGTACTGACCGTTTCTGGATTCGAGTTGATCATCACCGACTCAAAGTCCATTTCGCGGCACGCGAAGGCCGCCTGACAGCAGCAGTAATCGAATTCAATGCCCTGCCCGATTCGATTCGGGCCACCACCGAGAATCACAATCTTCTCTCGGTCCGTGACGCGAATCTCGTCATCCTCGACGACCTCGCCGTTCACCTGGAAGGGCGTCTCATAGGTCGAGTAGTAGTACGGCGTCATGGCTTCGAACTCGGCCGCGCAGGTATCGACCAGCTTGAAGACCGGTTCAACACCAAGCGACTTGCGACGCGACCGCACTGCAAGAATCGATTCCGTTGAAACCTTGCCGAGGTAGAGCTTGGCAAGTTGCGGATCGCTGTAGCCGTGCTGCTTGGCGGTCCGCATCAGATCTGCGTCCATTGCCTCGAGCGACGGGCACTCCAGAAGTCGATCCTCAAACCGCACCAGCGTTTGAAACTGGTCGAGATACCACGGGTCGATGCCGGTCAAGTCCGAGATCCGCTCGATCGTCCAACCGAGCTTGAAGGCATATCGAACGTAGTACAGACGGCCCTGACACGGCACCGAAAGTTTCCGCGTCAGCGTTTCCTCGTCGATCGGCCACTCATCGGTTTCGCCGCGATGAGCCGCAAGCCAGCGATCCTGCTCGTCGAGGCCGTAGCCAAACCGCTTGACCTCCATCGAGCGAATCGCTTTCTGGAAAGCCTCCCGGAACGTCCGGCCAATGCTC
This sequence comes from uncultured Isosphaeraceae bacterium, assembly GCA_964598425.1. Classification (GTDB taxonomy): domain Bacteria; phylum Planctomycetota; class Phycisphaerae; order Phycisphaerales; family SM1A02; genus UBA12567. Next base: position 16,026 of record CAZRBV010000031.1, read on the forward strand.
ATCGCCTCGCCAACCGACTTCATCTGCGTCGTCAGCGTCTCGTCGGCTTCGGGGAACTTCTCAAAGGTCCACCGAGGCATCTTCACAACCACGTAATCGATCGATGGCTCGAAACAGGCCGACGTTGTTTCGGTGATGTCGTTTCGCAGTTCGTCGAGCGTATAACCAACCGCAAGCTTGGCCGCGATGTGCGCAATTGGAAACCCCGTCGCCTTCGAAGCAAGCGCGCTGCTCCGGGACACTCGCGGATTCATTTCGACGACAACCATTTCCGCTGTGTCGGGATTGATGGCAAACTGCACATTCGAGCCACCTGTATCGACACCGACCGCCCGAAGAATGTCGAACGAGGCGTCTCTGAGGTACTGGTACTCGCGGTCGCTCAGCGTCTGGATGGGCGCCACGGTGATGGAGTCACCGGTGTGCACACCCATCGCGTCAATATTCTCGATGCCGCAGATAATGACGCAGTTGTCATTGCGATCACGAACGACTTCGAGTTCGTACTCCTTCCAACCGAGGACCGACTGGTCAATCTGCACCTGGTCGATACGAGAGGCCGCGATGCCTCGGCGGACCTGATCCTCGAACTCCTCGCGGTTGTAGGCGATGCCACCACCACTGCCCCCAAGGGTGAATGCCGGTCTGATGATGGCGGGGAGCCCGATCTCATCAAGAAACTCAAATGCGTCATCGAGCGTGGTGACAACCTCGCTACGCGGCAGCCGGTATCCGCACGACTCCACGACTTCTCGAAACTTCAGCCGATCCTCGGCGCGGTCGATAACTTCGCGCGTCGCGCCGATCATCTCAACACCGAATCGCTCCAGCACACCGGACTCGTCGAGTTCGCACGCGCAATTGAGCGCCGTCTGACCGCCAAGCGTCGGCAATACAGCATCAACCGGCGTTCCCCGCTCGGCTTCAAGCGCGAGGATTCGCTCGACCGCGTCCCTGGTGATCGGTTCGATGTAGGTGCGATCTGAGAACGCCGGATCGGTCATGATCGTCGCCGGGTTTGAGTTCACCAGCACGATTCGGTAGCCGTCATCACGCAGCGCCTTGCATGCCTGCGTCCCCGAATAGTCAAACTCGCAGCCCTGGCCGATGACGATCGGTCCGGACCCCAGAATCAGGATGGTGTGGATGTCATCGCGGCGAGGCATGAGCGGTCACACTGAATCTCGCGGAAGGTACCAGAATGCGAGCCCTCACCGGCGGGTACCGTGCTCATCATGCTCGCTGTGAACAGTTTCATGATCTGGCCCGTTCTGGCTGGCTGCTACCTCCTCGCCGCAGCGCTGTGGTGGCTGGTGGTTGTCCCAGGGCTCCGCCGCGGGCCCGGGCAGGACGCTGCGGTTGGTCTGGCCTGGCGGGCTTCACGATTCTGGCTCCGCTGGCGGCAGAAGCTGCGCCACGACGGGATCGAGCATCTGGCGGCGGCACTGCAGAGGGGTCCGGTCATTGTGGTCGCGAATCACACCGGCGCGGTTGATCCGCTGCTTGTGCAGGCCGCAACCAGCTCGCTCATTCGCTGGATGATGGCTCGCGACATGATGGGTACGGGGATGGACGATGTGTGGGAGCTTGCGCGGGTCATTCCGGTCAATCGCTCGAATACCGATCCCGGCTCGCTTCGCGCCGCGCTTCGTACGCTCCGGGATGGCGGCTGCGTTGGGGTCTTTCCCGAGGGCCGCATTACGAGGCCGCCAGGAACACTTCGGCCCTTCCATGAAGGCGTCGGCCTGCTGGCGACCCGAACCGGGGCGACTGTTCTGCCGGTCTGGATCTCAGAGACGCCGGACGTCGACAGTGTCGGTGGTTCGATCTTCGGGCGGAGCCGCTCGCGGGTGGTTTTCCTTGAGCCGGTGACCTATGGGCAGTCACGGCCGGCGCGAGAAGTCGCCGAGGATCTCCGCGTGAGGATCGCAGACGCCAGCGGCTGGCCGATGGTCGACGAGGTCATGCCGCTGATTCTCGCACCGTAGCCGCCGCGCTCAGCGGGTGGCCATCACCTGAGCCAGCAAGGCCTCGGGCGAGTCCACATCAGGAAACTGGGCCAGTGCCCGCTCGACCAGTTGCCTCGCCGCGTCGGGCCGTTCGCCCAGCGTCACGAGCATGCTGATGGCATCCGCCGCCACGGAGCCGACAGCAGGCACCCCGGCAACCTCCTCGGCCCCTTCCAGCCACGAGTCCACCTTGCCGGAGAGTTCCGCGATGATCGTCTCGGCTGTTCGCTTTCCGATCTCCGGCAGCGTCACCAGAAAGGCAGCATCGCGGCGGGCAATCGCGGCGGCCACGTCCCGCACCGGCGCCTGCAGCGCCCGAAGCGCCTTGCGATGCCCGATGTTCTTGACCGTTGTGAAGAGCTCAAAGAAGGCTCGGTCCACCGCCGAGCCGAATCCGATCAGCCGGGGCACCATGGATGTTCCCTGCCCGATGCCCTCCAGCACGAACAGCGTATGAAAGGTCACCTGCTCGCCCACACGCCCGTGCAGCGTATCCAGATCGCTTCCCGGCACATAGACATCGACCAGCGTGGGACCGACCGCCAGCTGCGCCCGATCCTGCAGCACCGTCTCAAGTTGTCCGGAGATCCGAGCGAGCATTGTTGAAGATTACCACTGGCCGCTCGAGAGTGGGTGGCCGGTCGTCAACCAGTATCCTGACCCCATGCACCACGCGATGATCATGGCGGGCGGAAGCGGAACCAGACTCTGGCCGATGAGCCGCGGCGGGCGGCCCAAGCAGATGGTGCCGCTTGTGCAGGGGCGAAGCCTGCTGTGGCACGCCGCGCAGCGTCTCGATGGACTGGTGCCTGCAGAACGGCAGTGGATCTGCACCGGAGAGTCGCACCGCTCATTGATTCTCGAAGACCTCGATGGCTTCGAAGACGCCAGACTCATTGGTGAGCCCTGCCCCCGCGATACCGTCAATGCCGTCGCGCTCACGGCTGCGGTGCTTCACAAGACCGATCCAGATGCTGTCTTCGCGGTCCTCACGGCAGACCATCTCATCACACCGCAAGACCGGTTCGCCTCGTGCATCGAGACTGGTTTCTCGCTCGTCACCGAATCACCGAGCCGAATGGTCACGTTCGGCATCGAGCCCACGTTCGCCGCCACGGGCTTCGGCTACGTTGAGCTTGGTGATCCGATCGAAGGGCATGCGACAGCGCGAAGCACCGTTCGATTTGTCGAGAAACCTGACGAAGCGACGGCTCAGTCCTATCTCGACGCCGGTTCCTTCAAGTGGAATTCAGGCATGTTCGTGTTCTCCGCGTCCGGCTTTCTTGATGCCTTGGAGCGATTCCTCCCCGAGTCAGCTGCAGGCATGAACGAAATCGCCGCAGCCTGGGGAACACCAGCGCAGCAGGAAACGCTGGATCGCGTCTACCCGACGCTTCCCAAAGTCAGTGTGGACTATGCCATCATGGAACCAGCCTCGCACGACGAGCACATTCACGTGTGCACCGTGCCGATGGATGTCCAGTGGCTCGACGTCGGCAGCTGGACAGCCGCTGGTGAGACGATTGAAGCGGATTCACAAGGCAATAGATCGTTCGGCCCCGCTGAGCACCTCGATTCAAGTGGTGTCATCACCGTGAGCGAGGACGAGGAACACCTCGTCGCCACAATCGGATGCAAAGATCTCATCGTCATTCACACCCCGAAGGCGACGCTCGTGTGCCCGACGGACCGCGTGCAGGACGTCAAGACGCTGCACGGCCAGCTCGCCGAGGAGTGGCAATAGTCAATGCGGCTCCTCGCAGTGGATCTCGGCGACAAACGAACGGGCCTCGCCATCGGTGACACCGAGACCAGGAGCGTCTTCCCGCTCACGACGCTTCATGTCCCTCGCGGCGACCCGCTCGTTGCCGAGGTCGCCAAGGCACTGCAGGAGCACGGAGCCGACGCCATCGTCGTCGGGCTCCCGCTGAACATGGATGGCACCGAGGGGCCACGGGCGGAACTCACCCGCGCCTTCGGAGATCAGCTCGCAGCATGCGCAGAGGTGCCCGTCCACTACCAGGACGAGCGTCTCACAAGTTTCGAAGCGGAGTACCGAACACGCGGGCAACAGGTCCCCCGTGGCACCGACGCCCACGCGGCCGCTGTCCTGCTCGAAGAGCACCTCAACACAGCCCAACGACCCGACGGGTGATTGAGCTCCTTGCGCCACAACGGCGTAGCCTCCTGCCACACGCGCACGTGCTTGCCTGACAACGAGATACATCACCCGTCGGGTCGGGCGTTGCCCACATACCACCGAAGTCGGGGTGCTGCGGCAATGAGTTCCGCGGTCAGCGATGCTGTTGCTTCCAGGGTCTGACCTACCGCCAACACCGCTATTCGGTCCGCTTGAAGGAATACGCGTTGGCTCACGCCGAACCCATCCTGCGCAACAGAGCCAAGCACAGTTGCATCCAATGGACGCTCATGGAGCGCCTCCGAGAGACGCTCATGCAGGGTCAACTCGCCACGCCCCGGCATCGGATGCACCTGCTCGATCGGGATCCCCGCAGGCCAGATAAGCGTCTCCTGCAGGCGGGCGGCAGCGGCGACATCGGGATCGGTCAGCCACACATGCGTCTGCGCCCAGGGGAATAATCGGTACTCCGTTGCCAGCATCATCCTGAACCACACAGCCTCAAGCGAGCGGTGAGGCGCAACGGCCAGATCAAATCGGCCATGATCCTCAACCGCTGCCTCCGCGTGCACGAACAAATCGTCCGCAAATGCATCGAGCGTCTCATCGATTGATCTGTTGACGATGACTTCGCCAGGCAAGTCGGGCGCAGCCGGAAGGTCGTCTGGTTCAAGTTCAAACGGCTGTTCGCTCACGGGTTCGACGCTTCCGGCGTCCGCCAGTACCACGCGAGGAGCAACGCGCTGGTCATCAGCAAGATGGCGCCATTCGCCTGATGGGCACTCGTCACGAGTACTTCCCAGACCGGTACGTCTGCGGTCGTGCCAATCTCGGGCCGCAACATGACCGCCGCGAGCGCGCCAAAGCCAAGCAGTATCTGCAGTCCAACCGCCGAGAGCAGCGTGATGCCCATCCACTTGAAGATGCGCTCCCGCCCTTCCATTGAACATCCCCGCAGGCCCACAAACACACCGAGTACAACCACAAACACGGCAACGGTGATATGCGTCAGCAGCAGATGCGTGGCCGCCGGGGCCTTGGCTCCTGAGGCCGTCACAAGATGCCGGTAGCCAGCACCGAGTACGAGTTGCAGGACCAGGAAGATCAACAGTGCAAGCGCAAGGTTGCGATCAACCGAGAGGCGGCCGGCTCCAAGTCGCAGCTCCCCCCGCTGCCACCTCAGGCTTGTCACCGCGGCCGTGACTGCCATACACGCAAGCAGGAACTGTGCAAGTACCCCGTGCACAATTGCAAGTGCTGTGCTGGGAGACAGATCAGCGGCGGCCTGACTCAGCGTCAGTACGCCAGTCACGCGAAGTCCGCCAAGGACACCTTGCATGATGACCAGAATCAACACAACAACACCAAACAAGCCAACCCACATCCGCGAATCACCCATCCACAGGACAATGCACAGCACGACCGAAGCCAGACCGACGAACATCCCAGTGAGTCGGTGCGCATGCTCAAAGAACACGCCGCTGTCTGGGTCCGCCACCATTTCAGAGAGCGGATAGAGCAGCATGTTGTGGCCGTATGAATTCGGCCAGTCTGGAACAGCAAGGCCCGCTTCAAACCCCGTTACAACACCGCCCGTGACAATCATGAAAAACGTGAGACCTGTCACGACCCAGCAGAAGACGGACAGCCAGTTGCCATCGGTTCGCCAGGGCGACAGCGCTGATCCAATCGCGCCGCCGACTCCCCCAATCACGATGCACCCCACCAGTATGCCGACGATCCAGCCACCACCGCCAGCCATATCGCTTTGCAGCAGACTGGACACAATCAGCAGGTTGAGAATGGCAGAGACGAACCCTGTCGCCATGCCGCGCGATGTGGAAGCCATCAGGGAGTTGCCTGCAGCACCAGGGCCCTCCCCCAGTCCGCCGTCAGCCCGCCCGGCGACGACTCCCCCACCAAGCAGCGCGAGCAGGGCACATCCGAAGAGGACTTCTCCGACAAAGGCACCGGGAATCAGGATGGCGAGGTAGCTGAACAGCCACATCAGGGTCGTCGCGCCAAACCCTGCCGCAAGAATGCGGCAGCCCCGGCCAAGCGGTGGCGTGGATATGTCGTTGGCCGGAGGATTCAGTGACGTTTCGAATTCGGACATCCAACCTCTCCCTTTCATGCCGCGGAGTCTCGGCGGCGGACGCGTATACTAGGCGTCTCGCGGCAGTCCGCTTCGCGCCGCAGGAACCACCCTTTCATGGCCGACTCCGCCACCGATTCCGACAATACGGCGCCTCCCCGCTGCCCGGTTACGCCGGTCGGACTCCTTCGCCTGTATGCCGATCTCATCAAGCTTCGGCTCAGCTTGCTGGTTGTCGTCACCGCGGGTGTCGGGTGCATCATGGCGAGCGGCCCCGAGATTGATTGGCTTCTGTTGCTCTGGACGGTTGCCGGCACACTGGCCTGCGCTTCGGCTGCAAACGCCATCAATCAGGTCATGGAAACGCGGCGAGATCGGTTGATGACGCGGACGCAGCGCAGACCGATTCCCAGCGGCGCGATGAGTCCGACACATGGCTGGGTTGTCGCCATGCTGCTCGGTTATGGCGGTGTCACCTTGCTCGCGATTCTGGTGAATTTCTTCGCGGCTGGCCTCGCGCTGCTCACGCTGTTGATCTACGTCCTTGCCTACACTCCACTCAAGCCACTGAGCACGCTCAACACACTTGTCGGCGCCGTAGTCGGTGCAATCCCTCCGCTCATCGGATGGGTCGCCGTGCAAGGAGAGCTGAATCTTGGCGGCTGGACGCTTGCTGCCATTCTGTTCCTCTGGCAACTGCCACACTTTCTCTCGCTGGCGTGGATGTACCGAGACCAGTACCAGGCAGCGGGCTTTCGGATGCTCCCATCCGCGCCGGGCGGCGAGCGGGCCGTGTGTGAAGGAACGCTGCTCTCGGCCCTGCTGCTGATTCCACTCTCGCTGCTCGTCGTCTCGCTTCGGCTCGCCGGGGTTGTATACGCAGGATTCGCCCTGATTCTGGGGCTTTGGTTCGCGTGGAAGGCCCTGCAGTTCTTCCAGCAGCGGTCCCACGAAACCGCCAGGTCAGCCTTCCTGGCAAGCCTTCTCTACCTGCCGCTCCTCCTGCTGGCAATGGTGCTCGACCGGGAGCCACAGTTGATCGAGGTGTTCATTCAGTTGGAACCCGTCACGCCATGACCAACCAACCCGCTGCGAAGCGTGGCCTGTCATTTCGAGACGGAGGATGGGTGCTGATCGGCGCAGCCATTCTCTTTCTTGCAATCCTGACCTGGGCGCTCGCCCCCGCCGTCCTTCGATTGGCCTCGCGGCCGCCCGGTGATGGCAAGACCCTGGAGTCATACAAATTCAATCTCTCCAACCTGCGATTGCCCGGCATCGCAGCGATTGAGCCTGCCATGTTGTATCGAGACATGGTTCCAACGCTCGATGCGCCTGTAGCCATCCTGACGGCCGACGAAGTCGTTGCTCGCTCCGCCACACGCGAGAAGTATCTGGTCGAAGATGATTCAGTCATTGGTGTCGAGATCGGCGGAGAAGCCAGGGCGTACCCCATCTCGGCGCTGCACGTCCATGAACTGATCCACGATGAACTCGGCGGCGTCCCAATCGTCGTGACCTGGCACTGGCCGTCGGCATCGCCGGTCGTCTTCGATCGACGCGTGGGCGGTGAGGTGAGGCAATTCGGAGTCAGTGGATTGGTCGCTGGTGGCAATCAGGTCCTCTACCTGCGAAACGAAGACGGCAGTGTGGGCGGCGAGCCGCTGTTTTCACAACTGCTCGCCAGATCGATCACCGGCCCGGAAGAGACACTCGCCACAATTCCGTGCCGCTTTACGAGTTGGCCGACCTGGCTCAATGCTCATCCCGATACGACCGTAGCAGGACGCGACGAGGATCTGAAGAAGCGATACAAGCACGGCGATCCGACGGCCTACTACGTGTCCGGCGGGCTGATCTACGACACGCCCGTCCCGGAGGATGGCCCGGCTGCCAAGTCTCCAGTCGTGCTGATGCTGACTCCGCAAGGCGGGCGAACACTGATCGCGGCATCCGATGCCCGGCCGGAAAGCGAGTGGTCGCTCGTATCTGCTGGCCGACGCCAGCCACCAAGGCTGGAGCCGGCCGTCTGGCCCGAGTCGGATCGGCTCGACCTCCGGCACGCGCTCTGGCATGCGGCCCATGCCCTTGAATTGACTCCATCAGGGTCGAGAGCCGAATAAACCCCACGAGCGGCGGAACGAGCCCGGGAAACCAGCGTTTGGCTTGACGGCAGCAGGGCCATGCTGAGGGGGTATCCGCAACTCAAACCGCGGTTCCGTGCGTAGGCACACAAATGCTGACTTTCGAGGGACAAAGGACATCCGGTGTGCCGTATGTTTGGGGGGACATCGTGCGTATGAGAGCAATGAGAGAGGGGCCGTCTGGGCGATCCCCCCAGAACCCCAACTGTTCAGAGAGCCGAGTGAGAGAGACATGCCGCCAATGATCCTTCCCATCGTCGTGGCCGTTGCCGCAGCTTCTGTCCCTGATGCGTCGCTTGTATCCCTGCAAGCCACCACTCCAGGCGTCCGCGTCCACGTTGACGCAACCGGCCGCGTCGACCGACTGTACGGCAAGCCCATGGCCAGCGGCCTCACGCCCATCGATGCTGCAGCCACGTTTCTCGCTGAGCACGGTGGGATCTGGAATCTTGATCCCGCGAATCTGATCCTCGCCGATGCCGCGACTGGGCAGCCGCTCATGCATGATGCCAACGGCACGCCGCGCTTTGTGCGTTTCCGCTACGCCCAGCACGCACACAGCCTCCCCGTGTTTGGCGCCGCGGTAGACGTCCTTGTCCGAAGCGAGTCCAACGAGGTCGTTCTTGCCGCTTCGACGACCAGAGACATTGGCGGTTGGCCAGCCCCGACGACCCCCCGTCTCATCACGCAAACTGCGCGTGCTGCAGCGCAGCGGCTGCTCGGGCCCGAGACCGTGCTGCGCGGCGAGCCATTCGCGTGCGTCTTCGCGGGTACTGGGAGTGAACCAGCCGCCCCAACAATGGCCATCCAGGCGATTGCGCAGCGAGGCAGCGGCGGCGATGTCGATTACGCCAAGGTCCAGCTTGTTCTCGACGCCGCCACCGGCGCCATCCTGCATCACGAGGATTTGATCGTTCACTGCAACGCCATGCTCTCGGCAGCGCAGGCCGCCGCCACCGGTGACATCACTGGCGTCGTTCAAGCTTCAGTCAATGATGGCTGGAGCGCGTGGGAGTGCGACCCCACCACCCTCAGCCCCCTCGCCTGGATCCAGGTATTTGCCGACGGATCTCCCGTCACAACCAATGCGGAGGGCGAGTTCACGATCTCGGCAACCGGGCCGGTGCTTCTCGAAACCGAGCTTCGAGGACTGTGGTTCGACGTCAACAACGATGCTGGCGCCGATGACGCACGCTCGATCAACGCCAGTGATGGCGATCACATTGAGTTCCACTTCAACGACGAGCTGGATGAGCTGTACATGTCTCAATCCGTCGCGTATCGAGACTCGAACGATGTCCGCGACTTCACCCTGGCCGTCAATCCCGACTACCCGACTATCGGAACGCAGACAGCCTTCCCAGTGAACGTGAACCTCGGCAGCACCTGCAATGCCTACTACGATTACGAGTCCATCAACTTCTACCAGTCTGGCGGCGGATGCAACAACACTGCCTTCGGGCACGTCGTGTACCACGAGTACGGCCATCACCTCATTGCGGTCGCTGGCTCCGGGCAGGGAGCGTACGGCGAAGGGATGGCAGATTGCATCGCATTGCTCATGACGAGTGACACTGTGATGGCCCCGGGGTTCTTTCAGGGCAATTGTGTCAGCGGCATCCGCGACGCCGACAACTCATGCCAATACTCGGGGACGGGATGCTCGAGTTGCGGCAGCGAAATCCATGCGTGCGGGCAGCTTCTTTCGGGATGCGTGTGGGACACATGGGAGTCGCTCCGCCTGACCAATCCGCTGAGCGCCGATCAGATCATCCGCGCGCTGACCATCAACAGCATTCTGCTTCACACTGGAACCGAAATTGATGATGCCATCGCCATCGACTTTGTCACGCTGGATGACGACGATGGCGACATTGACAACGGCTCACCAAACTACGATGCCATCAAGGCGGGCTTTGGTGCACACGGCCTCAATGTGCCCCCGATCGCCTGGCTCGACGTCTCGTTCCCGAATGGACTTCCCTCGCACGTGTCACCGGGCGGCGGCACGACGCTCGTCGTGGAGATTGCGGATCTGCTCGGGACATACGATCCGGATTCGGCGATTCTCCTTGTCAAAGGCGATGGAAACACAACACAGCACCCGCTTGAAGATCTCGGCAATGGGACGAGCCTCGCCACATTCCCACCGGTCGAATGCGGCATTGATGCCGAGTACTACCTCTGGCTCAAGACGACAGACAACGCCAACGTGTTTGTGCCGGCTGGCGCACCGGACGATCGGTTCACCGCTGTGTCCGCGTGGTCCGAACCGGAGATCGTCTTCTCTGATGACGCAACCGACGATCCCGGCTGGACGGTCAGCGGCGACGCTACCGACGGAATCTGGGAGCGCGGCATACCCAACGGCGGTAATGGGCGGCCAGAAAGCGATTGCGGTACCGACAATTGGTGCTGGATGACCGAGAATCGAACCGGCGGTGGCGATGACGTCGACGGCGGATCCACAATCCTCACATCACCGCGAATCGACGCCACTGACACGTTGGAGATCTCCTACTGCTCGTGGTATCGCAACATGGGTGGCGGCGACAACGTCGAAGATGACATTTGGGTTGTCAACGTCTCGGATGATGATGGCGCAACGTGGACACTGCTCCACGAAACTGGAACAACAGGACCGGATGTCACTGGAAACTGGCAGACCTCGATCTTCTCACTCGTCGACCTTCCAGACTTTGAGATCAACGAACTCTTCCGCATTCAGTTCGTCGCCTCTGATCTCAACCAGACATCACGCGTCGAAGCTGCCATCGACAATGTCGAAATGATCAGAATCGACTGCAGCGAACAGCCTTGCGATGGTGATCTCGATGGCGACGGCATCGTCGGCACCAACGAGATTCTGGCAGTTCTCGACGCGTGGGGCGACTGCACCGACTGCGAAGCGGACATCACTGGAGATGGCACCGTCAATGTCGATGACCTCCTCTACATCGTGAGTGCCTTCGGTCCCTGCCCCTGATACGACTCGTTGTACGAGGGTCCTCCGCCCGCTCTGCTACTGTCTGCAGAATCACGTGAAGGAGGGCCTCCATGCGAACCACCATCCTGCTCAGCATGGCGATCGCGGCGCCTGCGTTGGCTCATCCCGACGATCATCCGTGGAGACCCGAGCAGACGCTGGAACACGATGACCCGTTCGTCCGGCTCGACGATCGCGACCTCCCTTCACCGAATCGCTTTCGCGGCGCCAGCGGTGCGCCTGGCCCCGACTACTGGCAACAGCAAGTCGACTACGACATCGACGTTCGACTGAACACCCAATCTCATCGCCTCGAAGGCCACGAGTCGATCACCTATCACAACAACAGTCCGGACACGCTGCACTGGCTCTGGGTGCAACTTGACCAGAACCGCTTTCGCCCAGACGCCCGCGGCCGACTCGCTCAGCGAGCCCCCGATCTCAGTGGCGGCTTGCACTACGAGTCCCTGCAATACCACCTGGGTGCCGAGTCGTTCGAGGGCGGTGTGACAGTCGAGAGGGTTGCCGATGCCAGGGGGAATCCGCTCACACACACCATTGACGGCACCATGATGCGAATCGACTTGCCGGCCCCGCTGGCCCCGGGAAAGAAGTTCCGCTTCGACATCGACTGGTCAAGCGCCATCGTTCCAGACCACATCGCAGGACGCAGTGGATATGAAACCCTCGACGACGACCGCATTCTCTATCAGGTTGCGCAGTGGTTTCCACGTCTCGCGGCATACACCGACTATGACGGCTGGCAAACGCGGCCCTTCCTTGGTCGCGGCGAGTTCACGCTTGAGTTCGGTAATTATGAAGTCGCCATCACCGTTCCCAGGAACTACCTCGTCGGCGCCACGGGTGAGTTGACCAACCCCAAAGAGGTCCTGAGTGCCTCGCAACGATCGAGGCTTGAGGAAGCGTCGCATTCCGAGCGCCCCATCATGATCGTCACCCGTGAAGAGTCCGATGCGCTCGTCGCGTCCACCACCGACGAGGAGCAGACATGGAAGTTCGAGGCGGACAATGTCCGCGACTTCGCGTTCAGCACCTCACCTGCATTTGCATGGGATGCGATGGGCGTTGACATCCCCGGCGGAGATCATGCGATGGCCATGTCGATGTGGCCCGCGGAAGCCGATGGGCTCTGGGATCTGTATTCAACCCATGCGGTCGCGCACGCACTTGAGTCGTACTCTCGCACCGCCATGCCGTACCCCTGGCCCGTCGCGTGGTCGGTCAACGGCGTCGTCGGCGGCGGCATGGAGTATCCAATGATGACGTTCAACGGGCCCCGGCCCGAGGACGATGGCACCTGGACGAAGCGAGCAAAGTATGGGCTTATCTCCGTAGTCATTCACGAAGTCGGGCACTTCTGGTTCCCGATGATCATCAACAGCGACGAGCGACAGTGGACCTGGATGGATGAAGGTCTCAACACCTATCACCAGTTCCTTGCGGAGCGATCCTGGGAAAACGATTACGCGCGGAGCCGCGGGCTTCCGAGAGCCATCGCTGAGTACATGAGCGACTACGGCAATACGCGCCCGATCATGACGGCGAGTGAGTCAATCCTGCAGTTTGGACCAAACGCCTACGCCAAACCCGCCACAGCGCTCAACATTCTCCGCGAGACGGTGGTTGGCCGCGAGCTCTTCGACCATGCCATGAAGGCCTATGCGCGGCGATGGGCATTCAAACGCCCGGAGCCAGCTGACTTCTTTCGAACCATCGAAGATGCAAGCGGCCGCGACCTCGATTGGTTCTGGCGCGGATGGTTTTACGATACACGCCCGGTCGATATCGGGATCGAGGGCGTCGAAACCTATCGTGTCAACAGCGAGCAACCTGCCGTCGAAAAGGCCGCTGACAAAGCGGAAGAAGACCGGGAGGCGCCAACTTCGATCACGGAGCAGCGCAACGCTGGCGTCGCCAGACGAACCGACCGTTTTCCCGAGCTCATTGATTTCTACAGCACCTTCGAAGAACACGATGTCACACCCGCCGATGAGCGAGCGCACGCAAAGCTTCTGGCAGAACTCGACCCCGAACAACAGGCGCTCCTGAAGACGACTCAGCAGTTTCATGTCGTGCGGTTCACCACCAACGGCGGACTCGTCATGCCACTGCCGCTGAGAATCACCTTTGATGACGGTTCGATTGAAGACATCACCCTTCCCGCAGATCTCTGGCGGGCCGACCAACACCACGCGTCAAAGATGTTCATTCGCGACCATGGCATCGCTCACATCGAGTTGGATCCCAACGACGAGCTCGCTGATGTCGACCGGTCCGACAATCGCTATCCGCCCACGATCGCAGGGCAGCGATTCCCGCTGCACTGGGACGAAGACCGAACGAATCCGATGCGAATGGCTGCTGAAGAGAAGGCTCGAGCCAACACCGAGGAGGCCATGCGAGCGTGGGCGTCGAACGTAGGCCCGAAGGTCGCCGCAGCAGCAGGAGACCCCAAGGCTCAAACAGCTGCAGCACTCTCCCGGCCATTGCCACGCGATGGGTGGGATACGCAGATCGCGCTTGTGCTCGTGGAAGGAGATAGCGGCGATCTGCTGATTCGGCTCACCAGCCACGGTCCTGATCGTGCCCCCGGCACGCCGGATGACCTGAGCACCTCGGTCCATGCAGATGGAACGCTCGCTCCGCTGCACACCGCCGATGAGCGGCCCGTTCCACCGGAGTGAGGGTCGCTACAGCACCCACAGCATGGTCAAGAGAAGGACGACCCAGACGGCATCAAGAAAGTGCCAGTATGTGGCCGTATGCCGAAGCAGGCCGTCCCGCGAGGCGGACCATGAACGAAAGACGGCGTACCACCCGACCATCGCGAGCGGCACGAGCCCGCCGAGCACGTGCGCAACATGCAAACTCGTCAGCACCCAGAATCCCATCACGCCGATTCGGTGCTGCTGGGTCGCTGACTCCCATGCGGGCATGCCTCCATACCAGTCGTACCACGCCCAAGCCTGCATGCCCGTAAACACGGCGGCAAGCAGGCCGGCCATCAGCAAGCCCAATCGAATGCCGGTGTCCGATCCACGCCGCTGCGCGGCTACGGCCTCGGCCAGCACAACGCTCGTTCCGAGCAGCGCGACGGTGCTCACCCACACCTGCCATGGCAAGTGCGGAAGATCCGAAGGCCACGCTTCATCGCCGATGCGAACAGCAAGCACGACGAGCACAAGCGCGCCAAAGAGCATCCCGAGCGTGATAAGTAGAAGAAGCAGTCCCAGCGAACCGGCTTTGGCGCGGTCCTCATCGCTGGCGTAGACGCCGCGGGCGCCTTCCCCGCCAAGTGCGGCCGAGTCAGTGCTCGCTGGCAGTGCCATGATCGCCCTGCGCACCGGCTGCAACAGAGGCCTCAAGCGCATCGAGTTTCTGCTGAATCTGCGGCGTGTCGCCAGGAATCATCGTGGGCTGATACTCGCTCGTGTCCAGAAGCGCGAAACCGATGAACACACCAACGAACAGAATAGACCCGACAAAGATGAAGCCGATGAAGGAGCGGTCCCAGCGAAGGTGCATGAAGATCAAAGCAACGATGACACACTTGACGGTCGCGACTCCCATCGCCACCAGAATGTTCATCTCGCCCATGCGAAGCTCGACAAAATCCAGCTTGGCTACCCATACTGTGACCGCCGTCAAAACAAGCAGGGCCAAGCATGTGCCAACAAGCATCTTGATCGGGACAATGTGTCCGACGGAACCGTGTTCGTGATCAGGTGATGACATCTCGAAAGCTCCGTCAGATCAGATAGAACAAAGGAAAAAGGAAGATCCAGATCACATCAACGATATGCCAGTACAACCCGCCAAGGTCGATCGGCGTGTAGTAGGCCGCGCTGAAGCGGCCCCGCAATGTCAAAATCAACAGCCACAGGATGACGATGCCGCCAACGACCACGTGGATTCCGTGCAGGCCTGTCATAAGAAAATAGATCGTAAAGAACTTCTGAGCGTTGACCGGCCGTTCCGGATCCTGCAATGGGTGCGGTAGATGGACTGCCTCGCCTGGTTTGTGATGTTCAGCAAAGGCAAGTTCCGCCGACTGATCCTCGACATTGCCAAGCACACTTGGAGGAAGGAAGACTGACAACTCGGCTGTATCAATCGCCAACTCATTCGACGAGAGTCCTTCAGGCCCATTCCCAGCGACCTTCTGGTTCCAGCCCTGCGCCTCGGCGGGTTCGGCGGGCAACTCGGCCCTCGCAACACCCTCGGCCACAAGGGCCGCGGAATCGGCCGCTTCCATTGCTGCGGTCTTCTCCGCCCTGGCGACGGCTGTCTCCTCGAGGGGGAGCCACAACTCTGAAGCGTGGGGCTCGTCATAGAAGGACATTCCGGGGAAGAATCCCTCATGGAATTTGTGGCTGTACTCGACGTACTTGATCGCCATGAATCCGCCGGCACCCATCAGCGTCAGGATGAGCGTAATCACCACGGCCTTGATCTTGCCTTTGGCTGCAAAGGTCACAGCCATGGCCATCGTCATGCTGCTCGTGAGCAGCACGGCCGTATTGATAGCGCCCCATGTCGTATCAAGAAACTGACTTCCGTACTTGAAGATCTCAGGATGATTGGATCGCCAAACGGCGTACGCGCAGAACAACCCACCAAACAGCAGGATCTCCGTTGCCAGGAAGATCCACATGCCGAGCTTTCCGGCCTCGAACTGTTGCACCGGGTTGTTCCAATGGTGGGCGAGGAATTCCGGGTGGTCGTGCCCGTCCTCCCCGTGCGCATCGGATTCAATGTGCAGTTGACTCATAATGAACGGCTCCCAGGCGCACTCATGTGTGCGCCACTTCCTCCGTGTCGTGGCCAGGATGTGCAACATCCTCGCGCCAGACATAACCCCTTGTCGCTTCATCCCACCGGAGTACGGAGAAGTCATAGCAGTCGCCGACCGCTGGCTGCTCCGAGAAATTGTCAAATGGTGGCGGTGAACTGCACTGCCACTCAAGACTCCGTCCACCCCACGGATTCGCTGCAGCTCGCCGACCGCCAAAGCATGATGCCAGGAAATACGCCGCCATCACGAAGAACGAAATCGCCATCAGGTACGAACCGATGGTGGAAACGATGTGATACATCTGGAACCCCGCATCGGCCGGGTATGTCGCGTACCGCCGAGGCATGCCGTGGCTTCCCAACATGAACTGCGTGAAGAACGTCATGTTGTAGCCGACGAAGAACAGGACAAACCCGATTCGACCGGCGGTTTCGTTGAACATTTTGCCGGTCATTTTCGGCCACCAGTGGTGCAAGCCGCAGATAAAACCGATCAACGCCGATCCCATCATCGTGTAGTGGAAGTGGGCCACGACGAAATACGTGTCGTGCAGGTAGATGTCGGTTGCGAGCGTTCCGAGGTAGAGCCC
>CAZRBV010000032.1:0-10802 GCA_964598425.1 uncultured Isosphaeraceae bacterium
TGCGCCTGACTCTCCTCGCCATGCTTCGAACCACCCTTTCAGGTGGTCCCACCCGTGGTTCCCTGCGTCAGGGCCTTCGGGGGTGGGAGGTAGAACTGCGACTCGGCGTTCTCGTGTTTCGGGTTGCCCGGACGTTGCCGTCCGGAGTTGGTGGGCCTCAGCCCGCCTTCGCCACCCTCGCTTTCTGTTTGTTCAGGCGAACGGCCTTTCGCACCAGTACCTGTGCACCCACAGGACCGGGCACGGTGCCCTTCACCACGATGAGGTTTCGATCCACGTCGAGCGAAATCACGCGAAGCGAGCGGTTCGTGACCTGCTCATGCCCCATGTGACCAGCCATTCTCTTGCCCTTCTTGATCTTCGGGCCTGTCCCCAGATTGGTCGCGTGTCCATTGATGGAGCCTGGCGAGCGGTGACGCCGCTTGACGCCATGCGAAGCTTCAAGACCGCGGAAGTTGTGACGCTTCATGCCGCCCTGAAATCCCTTGCCCTTGCTTACGCCCTGGACGTCCACGAACATCACATCTTCGAAGACGGACACATCGAGTGTTTCGCCAAGCTCAACGTCAGCTTCGCCACGAACCTCGCGGTGGTGGCGGAGCGGCGGGCTTCCAGCTTTGTGGTCGTGGCCGATCATCGGCATGGTGCTTCGGCGGGGTTTCACTTCGCCGCCGCCAAGTTGCACAGCGTCATAGCCATCGGTGTCAACGGACTTGACCTGCGTCACAACGCATGGGCCAGCTTCGATCACAGTGACTGGCACATTCGTGCCGTCTTCCATGAACCAGCGGGTCATGCCAATCTTTGTTCCAAGCAGTGCGGGGGTCATCTCAATACTTCCGTCCAACTCAAGCCTTGATCTTCACAAAGACGCCAGCCGGAACCACGAGTCGGTTGAGCGCATCAATCGTGTTCGGGCTCGGCTCCGAGATATCAATGATTCGCTTGTGCGTGCGAATCTCGAACTGCTCGCGCGACTTCTTGTTGACAAACGTCGAACGGTTGACCGTGTAGACCTCGCGCCGCGTCGGCAGCGGCACCGGGCCACTGACACGGGCGCCCGTGCGTTTGGCGTGGTCAACGATCTCACGCGCAGACGCGTCGAGCGCCTGGTGGTCGTAAGCTTCCATGCGGATGCGGATCTTCATGGTTGATTCATCACTGGGGCCCACATCGTGAACCCCATATATGATTGCCTCTCGACGAATGTCTCTGAACGAGTTCTCAGAACACAGAACGGCCTGGCCCAAAACCAAGCGCGAAACGGCGATGATAGGGCCCCCGAACCCCCTGTCAAGGTCGTGAGAGCCTCCAATCCATGAATCACCACTTCCTGCGAGTCCGATGCATCGCCCCCCCAATCCTCACCATGGCCGCCCTGCTGACTGCTGCCCAGCCCAGCCAGTTCATCAGCGATGAGTTGGGCGTGGCCGTCAACCTCCCGCCCCATGCAGAGATGGTCCGCAGGGCTGGAGACGGGGGCGAGTCCTCGTATCTCTTCCGGGACGGCGGAAAGGCACCCCGCTGGAGCCTCCGAATCGATTCGGCGCCCACGACCACGTCCGACACCGATGCATGCCTCCGTGAAGTGCTGGAGTCTCGCCTCCATCCGGACCACCTCCCGGAAACGCTCAATCCCGTCCATCTCAACCTCGACGGTCGTGACGCCGCCGTATTGTGGCTTCCGGTCCCGGCTGGTGACGGAAAGGAGGCCCTCATGGGTTGGATGGTCGCGCCTCAGGCCCTCGGTAGATGCCTTGTCGTGGGAGTCGTCACCACGCCCGACGCCGGCCCCGCGCTGCTGGAAACCCTCGATGGCGTCTTTGCAAGCGTCTCCCTTCTGGATCTCGCTGAAGGAATGACCGAGCTCAAGGAGGACTTCGATGCAGGATCGAGTGCACTCAAGCTGCTTACTGAAAGCAAGTTACGGTCGCTGATTGGCGTGACTCACACGGTCCGGATCAGGAACCCTGGTGCGAGTGACCACGGCGAGCTCGGCTACGGAACCATTGAAGTGACCGAAGCTCCCAAATCGTCCCTCCAAACAGTCTCCGGGCCCTCCTCCAACCCCGACGAAACAGGGCTGCTCGTCACAACCCACCTGCGGCTGGTTGGAGATGCCGAATCCCAGACCTATATAGATCGCGTCCAGCGATGCTGGGTCAGTTGGGATCTCAGCGAAGAGGTCTGGGTCGATACCGCGACCGAGCGACAGGGTGACCACCGCACCAGCACGTCGGAGATGGGTGTTCGGGAGCCAGCCTCGGCAAGCATGCCGCGCGGCCAACTCCTTGTCGTCAGGGAAGATGGGACTCATGGAATCCGCAGCAGCTCCACCTTGACACCGACGGCGCCCTGGCTCCCCCGCGCACTTCGATGGCATGTCTGGGATGCCCTGGACCACGCGGCACCACGCCGAGCGGCTTGGAATACGTGGGACGACTCGACCGCAACGCCCCGCATCACGATCCGCCGGGACCGCTGGACGGGACCCGAGTCATGCGCGTCGTGGTCAGGAATTGACGGACTGCCAACGGTTCTCGACTTTGACGCGCAGGGCCACTGGACACGAGCCAACCGCCCGGGCGGAACTGTCATTGAGCAATCCGATCGCGAAACGATCAACAAGGCATGGAATCAGGCAGGACTTCGGCTTCGCTGATGGCTTCCGAAACAGCCGCTACCAGCCCCTCAATCGACTCCTCGGGATAGAGGGGGAACGCCCAGTCGCGTTTTCGAGCAACCGCCGCGTCACCCCGCAATGTCCGATGCCCAGCTTCCCGATCCAACCAGCGATGCATGGCGAGCCAGGCATGGCGCCGCTGCTGACTCCCTCGCGGGCATGCGCCGATCTGCTCAAGCATGGTCGCCTTGTCACGTGAGAGCCCTGGCGCACCGCCGCTGGCCGGGTCATGCCTTCTCCGCCGCTGCGATTGCTCGGCCGCAGCAAGGTCGGCTTCGCGGCAGCCCGGCAGGCGCACGTCTGCCGTCACAAGACAGCGGCCCGCAAGCGGCCACCCAAGCCAGCCCTGAATCCAATCCTCCATCACGCGATCGTACGACCACCCGCCACGCCCGTGGACCCATGCGTCGCACCCAGCTCGGCGCATGATCGCTGAGGTCACGAGGCCTCGCGGCAACAGCGTCTGCGGTTCCTCAAGATCACGGACCGTCGCAGGCCTTCGAGCCGCAGCCTCCAGCACCCAGAGGGGCACTTCAAACTCGGGTGCTGCCCGAAGTCGCCCGACACCGGCATCAGGATGTGCGATACACGCATCATTCCATGCGCGAAGACAGCCGCTCGGATCGCGGCGAATCGCCTCAATCAATTCCAGGCCAATTGGCGTGGCGAGTAGCTCCGACGCAAACACATTGACAACATCACCCACCATTGGCCGCATCAGCGAACGCACCATGCTTCCCGCCTGCGCTCCCGCGGTCGCACCCTCGGCCTGGCTCCACGCCGACGCCAGAACCGCGAGCCCGCGGCAGGTCGCAGCCGACATCGCTGGCCCCTCTGTCCAGGGCACCACAGCCCCTGCCGGTCTCGCTGAGAGCACCCCTGAGGACTCCCGCAGCAACTGGGCGTGCTCGATCCGCAGGCCAAGCGGCAGCGAGCTGAGTGGAATCTCAACGGCGCCCACGAGGATGTCAACGGTATCAACGACGAGGTTGACCACCAGCCCGCCCAGGCCATCGGCCAAGTGCCGCGCCGCGATGTACTTCGCCAGAATGCCCGGATGGGGCGCCACCGGCTGATGTCCGGTGGCGATCACCGGGCGATCTGTTGGGATACCGAGCATGCGGCGCGTTTCAGAGACAGCATCGGTCGGCGTGCCAGGCACTCCCAAGCCACTTCCATTGATCTGGATATCACCCGCGAACGAGCACATCTGTCGATCCCGAGCGAAGCAGTTCTCGGTGAAAGGTCGCTTCGTACACCTCGCGGCGATTGAGCGGATCGTCGAGCGGGCCGCCAAAGCTGCGATCCGGGTCGTTGTAAATCAGCTTGACTGGAATCTCGGTGATTCGCAGGCCACTTTGGGCCGCTTGCACCCAGAACTGCATTGGAAAGTCATACCCATCGATGTCGAGCTGAAGCGCCGCGCACGCATCGGTGCGATATGCCTTGAATCCGCAGAATGCATCTGTCAACGAAAGGTGGAGCCTCTCGTTGAGCATCCGCGTCATCGCCGCATTGATTGTCCGGCGGTCTGCGGGCGGTGTGTCCGCCGATCCGAGGGCCCGCAGGTACCGACTTCCAGACACCACGTCGGCATCGCCGCGATCGATTGCTTCCAGGAACTCCGGTATGGCCGCTGGCTCATGTTGCAGGTCGCAGTCCATTGTGATGAGCCAGTCATACCCATCGCGATCGGCGCGGCGGATCATGTCCTGCATTGAGTGTCCATACCCACGGTTCTGCGGATGGCGAACAACCTCGACATTGTGGTCGGCCAACAGGTGCGGCGTCTCGTCAGTCGAACCATCATCAACGACGAGGATGTCCTTCGCGTATCGCCTCACTTCATTCAAGACAGCCGCGACGTACTTCGCTTCATTGAAGACCGGGATACCGAGCAAGACTCGAGGTGCAGTTGGCATGAGACGCGTAGTGTAGAGCCAAGCTCCGCCGCGCCTGTGAGCATGGCGTTCGATACTGGACGGTGCGGGGCGTGTTTCCGCATACTCAGACGGTTTTTGGGGAACGATCAATCCACCAGATGCAGCGTCGCGTCGAGCCGGTCGATGAGACACAGCACATCCGCTTCGGGCGTCAGCGGAGGGCGGGCCGCGCCGTACTCGGGCCGCTCGTGATGACTCAGAACCAAGTGGAGCAGATGCTGCACCTGCGCTGGTTCAATCGGCGGAGCACCCGCAATCGCTGCTTCTGCCACCTTCTCCTCGATGAGTCCTGCCCCGAGCACAAGGTGGCCGATGAGGTCTCCCTCACGCGTGTACGTAAAGCCCCTCGACCAGTCGAGCTCAGAGGTCTTGCCGATGTCATGCAGAAACGCGCCGAGCATCAGAATGCCCCGGTCGATTGTGACCTCGGTATCGGCATAGAGCGAGATGACGCGTTCAGCCAACCGCATCACCTGCAGTGTGTGCTCAAGCAGGCCGCCGATCCATGCGTGGTGCTTTCGAATTCCTGCGGGCGCTTCGCGGAAGCGCCTCATCAGCGGCTCGTCGTCGAGGAACGCTTCAGCGAGCGAGCGAAGTCCTGGCGACTCAATGGCAAGAAGGAGATCGCGAACCTCATGAAACATCCGATCAACATCGCCGGTGGTAACAGGCATCAAAGAAAGCAGCACATCGCGCTCGACATCGACTGCTTCAAGCGATTCGATGTTGACCTGGGGCGAGCCCTGCCAATCAACAACATGGCCGTCAACCTCGACAACCGCGGCATCCTGCAGTGACCGAAGTCGCTGCGCATCAAACGACCAGCATCGTCCCGCCACCTGGCCGTCGGCGTTTCGCAGCAGGCAGCGCAGATACGGGCCGCCACCTCGGCTCGTACCCAATTGCGGATTGACCAGCAGAAATCGCTCGCCCGAAAGAGATTGCCCGGCTTGAATCGATGTACCCATATGTGAAGCCTATCTGGCCACGGCCATGACCGCGTCGGCCAATTCTTCGGCAAGCATGCCCCGATCGCCATGAGCCGCTCGCCACGTGGCACCGGCTTCGGCATGGAGCGCAACTGCAAGCCGCGTGGCGGCAACCGGATCGAGCGCCTCTCCTGCAACCTGCTGAGCAAGCACGCTCGCCAGAATCCCGGTGAGGACATCTCCGCTGCCTGGAATCGCCAACTCCACGCCGCCTGTCGGGCACGTCCATGCCCCATCGTGGGTCGCCACCACGGTGCCATGCCCTTTCAGCACCACAATCGCGCGGGTGGCAGCCGCGAGTTCGATCGCTGCCCTTCGCCTGGACTGATCGTCTTCGCCGGCATCCGATGTTTCATACGCGGCAGCGAGCACACGGAATTCGCCTGGGTGCGGCGTCAGCACAGTCGGTCGCTGATCGCATTGCTGGCGTTGTGCCGCCAACGCATGCAACGCATCGGCGTCCAACACCAGCGGGCCCCCCGCAGCGCGCACGCGGTTTTCAACCACCGCAGCGAACGCATCAGAGCGCCCGCATCCCGGACCAATCGCAAGGGCCTCCGCCTGCTGGTCCAGCGCATCAACCCGGTCCACCGCATCATCGGTATCGAGAATCCCCTGGTGATCCTGCCCAAGCGGGCATCCAGTTGCTGACGAAGCAGACGCCAATACCGCAGGAAGAATCGATCGCGGCGCGGCGATCATGACGCGGCCACACCCGCACCTGAGCGCCCCTCTCGCCGCAAGTGCCGGCGCGCCGATCATCATGCTGGTGGGCTCATCGCACCCTCCAACGACTCCCACCGTTCCGAATGTTCCTTTGTGCCCGTCGCTCGGCCGAGATGGAAGTGATCGCTCCACGGTCACCGATCGACTCGAACAACCTCAATGTCGAGATTGCCGAGCAGCCCCAGCATGGACATGAGTTGCCGCTGCCCGTCACCATCCTTCAACGTGGAGGTGGCCACAAGAACGTGACCTGCCGAGAACGGGATGGGAAGCGTCGCGTCGAGATCAACCCACTCGCCATCCAGAAAAGCCTGCGTCCACATGTGCCAGCCGAATGCGTCCAGCCCGTCCATCCAGACAAGCCCCGACGCCACACGGGAGGGAATGCCGACCGCCCGAAGTGCTGCAGCGAGCAGGACACCATGTTCCGAGCAATCTCCGACGCGATTGCGCACAGTCTCAGAGGCGCTGGCAAACGCCGTCTCCAGGCCCTTGCCAGTGATCCAGGCCCGCACCGCGACGCGAAGCGCCTCGGCCTGTTCGGCTGCCGATGCGTCATCGGGGAGGTGCGCAATCGCCGACATCGCGAATGCGTCGACGTCCTCATCGGTCGAGTTGATCATGGCCGAGGGCGCGATGCATCCACGGTCCACATCGTCATCCAACGCTGTCGCCAGAGGAATCATTGATGCGTCACGTTCAACAAGCAGCAACACGCCGGAATCGTTTGCCCCGGCGATCGTTTGCGCCCCGCTCGACGGAAGCGTGAGCGGTGCCCCATCCTTCGTCGTCAATCTCAGGAAAGCTCGGCGGGCATCTGCCTGGCGACCCATGGACCCGGTCGGCTTGACGAAGAGCGACACGAACAACTCGGGCGCCGGGCCGCCGGGCGCTCCCAAAGCGATGTCGCGCGTCGACAGCGTCGATTCAATCTCACCGAATGAGGCGGTCATGATCGTCTTCACCGGATGGAACTCCGGAGAAAACCACGTCTCCGTCTCAATCGGCAGCCCCTCGATGGTCACAGACCACTTGGATACAGGGATGTCCCCCGCAACGCCCGAGTAGACCCCTTGGCCGGCTCGGCGCATCGTCACCTTGACAGCTACGCAGCCAAGATCGGGCATCAGCGTGTAGTACGTCACCTCATCCGATCCCGCCGCGGACTCACGCGCGACCAGATCGAGCGCCGCCGCAGGAGTCAGCCACGGAACTGACGGCGCTGGCTGCGTTGTCGTTGACGCGCGGCCGCCCTGATCCACGGTAATCGAAACTTCCTCCGGTCCGAACGTCCACGTTGTCTGAACAGGCGCGCCGCCCATGTCCTGCGTCCAGTGCATCGATACCGGTGCGCCAGCGACCCGATCGACCCAGACTGTCGTTGCCGTCACCGAGACTTCGCTTGAACCACGAGCGATCCGCATGGACTCGGTGGAACTGACGGTGCGAAGATCGCCATCGACAACTTCCGTTCCATGCGCCCAGCCCGCCCGAACACCTCCGAGCTTCAACTCGTACCACGAGTCGTACCCGGCAGACGCCGCGCCGCAACACACCAGGGCAACGCTCGCGGTCAGTGCCCTGATCATTCGCTCCCCCCTTCGCTTCGCATCAACGGGAAGAGCACGACATCTCGAATACTGGTATTGCCCGTCATGAGCATGACAACACGGTCGATGCCAATTCCAAATCCGCCTGCCGGAGGCATCCCCACGAGCAGGGCATCGAGAAAGTCTTCGTCCAGGCTTCGGAAGGCCGCGTCTTCATCGTTGATGCCTGCCAGCTGCTCGGTGAATCGCGCCCGCTGGATATCCGGATCATTGAGTTCGGTGTAGAAGTTGCCAAGTTCCATTCCCGCGATGAACAACTCAGCCCGCCACGCGATGGAGGGATCATCCGCGTGTGGGCGGGACAGTGGCGAGAGCGGTGCCGGGAAGTCGGTCACCCATGTCGGTCTGGATTGGTCGATGGATTCTTCGGCCTCATCAAAGAGTGCCTCGACCAGCAGCCACGGATCCTTCGCATCAGCGCCTTCAACGCCCTTGGCGGCAGCGACCTTTCGGACCGCATCACCGTCTCGCATGTCGCAACCGTGAGTCTTGTTGAAGAGATCACCATAGGTCGTTCGGTCAAAGGCAGCCTCGTAATCGATCTTGAGATCGCCAAATGCCACGACACCGCCTGCGAGTTTTCGGAAGAGCGATTCCGTCAGATCCATGACCGACTCACAATCACCAAACGCCTCGTAAGCCTCCATCATCGTGAACTCGGGGTTGTGTCGCCGACTGATGCCTTCGTTGCGGAAGTTCCGGTTGATTTCAAAGACCCGCCGCATGCCGCCGACGAGCAGCCGCTTGAGGTAGAGCTCAGGCGCGATGCGCAGGTACAGATCAATATCGAGTGCGTTGTGGTGCGTCACGAATGGTCGTGCCGCTGCGCCGCCCGCGACCGGCTGCATCATTGGTGTTTCTACTTCGATGAAGCCGCGATCTTCCATGAAACGGCGGATCTCTGAGACGATCTGGCTGCGCCGCAAGAACGTCGCCATCGTTTCGGGACTGGCATACATGTCTACGTAACGACGGCGATAGCGCTGCTCGGCATCGGTGAGTCCATGAAACTTCTCCGGCGGCGGGGCGAGCGATTTGCAGTGCACTTCAAAGCGGTCCGCCCAGACGCAGATCTCGCCACGCTTCGTGCGGCCCACCGGGCCAGCGGCGACGATGATGTCGCCATAGTCAACTTTTGAGGCGAGTTTGAAGGAAGCTGGCTCCATGTCAGCCTTAGAGCAGGACACTTGCAGGTCGCCAGATTCATCTCGCAGCACCATGAAGCACAGCTTGCCCATGGCCCGGTGTTGGATCACACGCCCGGCGACTGCCGCGCGAGGTCGCGGATCGGCGTCAGGTCCTGGGTCGGCATCCACAGCGTCTGCCGCAGCTTCGTCGAACATGCCACGGGCCGCGGCCAGCGGCACCAGGCCGTCAACGCGGCAGCCCCACGGGTCGATGCCGAGGTCATCTCGCCACCTCGCAAGCTTGGCGCGGCGAGCAGCTACAAGATCGGATTCGCTTCGTTCGGTCGAGTCTGTCACGCTCATGCCCGTACGATACCCACACCCGGTCCTCGGCGGACGCGGCGTAGAGAGATGACGCAATGGTCCAGGTAGCGATGGTGACAGGTGCAGGCAGCGGAATTGGATGCGCCGTCGCCACACGCCTGGCTGAGCGGGGATCGGTTGTCATCCTGGTGGGACGACGCCGTGACGAACTGGAGCGGGCGGCCGAGGGCATGCAGGGTGAGGTCGTTGTGCATCCGGGCGATGTGCGAAACCCGGAGGATCTTCGGTCAGCGGCAGCGGCGGCCGGTGACAATGGGGGCGTCTCACTTCTGATCAACAACGCGGGCATCATGCCGATCGCGCCGGCCTCGGCTGCAATGCTGGATGACTGGAAGGACACCATCGACGTCAATGTCACAGGTGCCATGAATGCGATTCACGCCGTGCTGCCGAGCATGCAGCGCAGGGGTCATGGCCACATCGTCAACATTTCGTCGGTCGCCGGGCAACACCCGTTTCCAAGTGCCAGCGTCTACTCGGGCAGCAAGGCCGCCCTCGACTCAATCAGTGAAGGACTCCGGGCAGAATTCGCTGCCGACATGAAACGCGGCGGGCCGCGTATTCGCGTGACATCGATCGCGCCGGGCGCCGTCACCACAAATTTGACGGCGAGCATTCGAGACGCAGACACCCGCGCAGGCACCAGAGCCTACTACGCGGCCATGGTCCACCCCCTGACGGCGGATGATGTCGCTGATGCAGTCTTGTACGCCGTCGAAGCACCCGCCCATGTTTGCATTTCCAACCTCACCATTCGACCAACGGCAATGACCCGATGAGCCGCTCAGCCGTTTTCCTCGATCGGGATAACACGATCATTCGTAACGACGGCGATCTTGGCGACCCCGAAGGCGTCGAGCTGATGCCCACGGCGCGGGACGCACTCGCCAGCCTGCACGCGGATGGCCGGGCGTTGATCGTGATCACAAACCAGGGCGGCGTCGCGCGAGGTCGGTACGGAGAGGACGACGTCCGCGCTGTCCACGTACGCACGCAGGAGCTGCTCGGCGCTGTTCCGATTCTCGACTGGCTGTGGTGCCCGTTTCACCCAACTGGGGTTGTCCCCGAATTCACACGTGAACATCCATGGCGGAAGCCAGCACCGGGGATGCTGCTCGAGGCAGCGAAGCGGCACGATCTGGATCTTGCAAGATCCTGGCTCATCGGAGATCAGGATCGCGATATTGCTGCCGGTATTGCCGCGGGCTGCCGCACCGTGTTGCTTGGAACCGCGGCCGGCGACCCCCCGCCCAGCGTGGTGGCCGGGACGATGCGGGCGGCGGCCGATGCCATTCTCGGAGCATCGACACCGTGATTGATTGGTCGACGATCAACCGCGT
>CAZRBV010000032.1:10902-13685 GCA_964598425.1 uncultured Isosphaeraceae bacterium
ACCGTGGACTGGTATGCCGAACTTGTCGATGCTGAAGCGGCGCCCGGCCTGCCCGAATTGACCGTCACCGAAAGCGACCGCGTCGACGCCACCGAAGTCGTTCCGCCGCACTTCACGCACTATGCCGTGCTTGTTCCTGGCGCCAATCGCGAGGACAAGCGATGGCCGGCCGAGCGGTTCGCCGCAATCGCCAACCATCTGTACGCATCCCGAGGATGGTCGGTCGTCATTGCAGGGTCACCGGGCGAGCACGCATTGTGCGCGTCTGTCGCATCGGCGTGCGATGGGCCGGTGATCGATCTCGCCGCTGCGGGCAGCTCACTCGGCGCGCTCAAAGCGATCGTTGGCGGATCGGACCTCGTGATTTCGAACGACACTGGTCCACGACACATTGCCATCGGCCTCGGCGTGCCTGTGGTATCACTCTTTGGACCGACAGACCATCGTTGGACGCTGATGTCAGACGCCAATGAATGCCGGCTGCTTGCTGAGCCCTTTCTCCCGGAG
The DNA here is from genome assembly GCA_964598425.1 of uncultured Isosphaeraceae bacterium. Classification (GTDB taxonomy): domain Bacteria; phylum Planctomycetota; class Phycisphaerae; order Phycisphaerales; family SM1A02; genus UBA12567. Next base: position 11,410 of record CAZRBV010000032.1, read on the forward strand.
TCATTGATGGCGGATCGATGCGGCGGCGCCTGTGGCATCGGCCGCATTTCGGTCAACGATGTGATTCAGGCATCATGGCGTCTCCGTCCGGCGACCAGTGCTGACTAGCACCTGCAGCCCTTACGCCAGTGCCTGATAGCATCCCGCACGATGGCCGAGTCGCACACGATGGGATCCACCGCAGCGCCGAGGCGCCGTACGCCGTGTAACGATGTGCTGGCGGCGGCAGCCGCGGCTGATCCACTCGGACACCGGATACACATCGCCCTCGCCATGCTGTGGGCATTCACCATTCCGTTGCAGATGATTCCAGCGGCAAAGGACATCGCGCTCGTGCTGCTGCTCGGCTGGGCAGCCATCCGGGCGCTGCTTGGCGGCATGCGTTCGGCCTGGCGACCACTCTTCTCGCGACCTCTCGCGTGGTTTCTCACAGCCTGGGGACTGTGGACGTGCGCGACGATGCTCTGGTCCGTTGATCCGCAGAGCGGTCTGGAGGAGCTCGCCAACTACCGGTCCTTCCTTGTGCCACTGGCGGTGTTTCCGATCCTCCTTGAATTGCGCCGCATGCTGTGGGCATTTCTCGCAGGCGCCGCGATCGTCAACCTCATTCAGGCGATGCAGGCCATGGGCGTGCCGGGCTTCACGCCCGAGGTACCAGACCGCTTCTTTGCATGGATGGCGCCGAACCCGGGTGGACTGCTCATTGCAGCGGCCTTCGTCGCGCATGCCGCCTGGCTCGTTGTCGAACGGCGTGGCGGGTTGTCCTTTCTACATATCGCTGGCGCCGCTTTGGCCGCGCTCGGGCTGGCGCTCATGCAGAACCGGGGCGGCATGGTGGCTGCGGTTCTGGCGATCATCATCCTGCTCTTGACGGTCGTCGCGCTCCTTCCTCGTGCGCGGTCTACCGTCCTGCTTGTCGCCACATGCCTGACATTCGGCCTCTCGGCGGGTCTCCTGATCGACGACGTGTTGCTTGGTTCAAGCATTGGAGATCCGGTGCGGCAGCGCATGCAGGAGGGCATTGATGATGTACAAGACGCACCGCAGTACGAGGTCAAACGGCTCGTACAGCGGTCTGTCACGTTTCGGCTGACGGCCTGGCGTGACCTTCTCCAGATCATCCAGGCCAGACCACTCGGAGGTACTGGACTCGGCGGTCTGGCGCCCGCCCTGCTTGGGGTCGGAAACAACGCGGAGATCGCAGCCGAGTTGCCACCGCATCGGCACGGACACAACACGTGGCTCTTCACCGCGGCAGCGACTGGACTGATCGGGCTTGCGCTGATGCTCTGCACGATTGGTGGTGCTGCCCTCGACATGTTGCGTCGCCTGAACACTTTTCCTGAAACGATGGTGTGCCTCGGAATCCTGCTCACGTGGGTGATCGCGAACCTGTTTGACTCGCTCATTCTTTCCGGCGGGACCTCGTGCCTGCTCATCCTTGGACTCCTGGCGTCATTCATCCCGAGGGAGAATCCCGCTACATGAGTTGGGTGCTGTTCATTTCCGGCGCCTACGTGCTGGGATCGATTCCGTTTGGCGTCATCATTGCGAAAGCTCGCGGCGTCGATATCACCGCGCATGGATCCGGGAACATTGGCGCAACCAATGTTGGGCGGGTCCTTGGCAAACGGCTTGGGCTGACGTGTTTCGTTCTCGATGTCGGCAAGGGCGCTGTGCCGGTCCTCATCGCCGGAAGCAGTCACAATGTGTTGGGCAGATGGGCCAGCGAGATACCGGCAGGAACGAGTTGGCTCTGGCTCGCGGTGGCCGTGGCGGCGCTTACCGGGCACATGGCTTCGATCTTTCTCGGATTTCGCGGCGGCAAGGGTGTCGCGACGGCGTTCGGTGGTCTTGTCGCGATGTGGCCGACGCTGGGGATTCCCGCGGTGATCGCGTTGGCTTGCTGGATTCTCGTCGTCGCCTTCAGCCGAATCGTGTCCGCAGCCAGCATGGTCGCGGCCATCACGCTGCCGGTCACCACAATCCTGCTGCTGTTGAGCCGCGCACCGGATCTGGATGCACCGGGCATCGGGACAAAGCTCGCCCCCCCGATCATCGTCTCGATCGGCATCGCCGCGATCGTCCTGTGGCGACACAGGTCCAACATGGCCCGCCTCCTCACCGGCACCGAAAACCGCCTCGGCAGCCACTAGAACAGCCACAGGGACCGCCGGTCACTTTATACCCTTGTCGCAACTCAACTTACAAAAACCACGTTCGCATAAGCTGTTGTCATGCAACAACATAAAGTAACCGGCGGTCCTTGTTAGGCG
>CAZRBV010000032.1:13785-31273 GCA_964598425.1 uncultured Isosphaeraceae bacterium
CGCATAAGCTGTTGTCATGCAACAACATAAAGTAACCGGCGGTCCTTGTTAGGCGGAGACTAGCACTGCTGCGGCCACAGCGAGGGGGAAGGAGATGTCGACCAGATCGCGCACATGCAGCTGGTCGCTTGCTTTGAGCAAGATCATCGCTGCAAAGGGCAGGCCCGCCAATGCTGTGCCGGAACCGGCGGGCACAATCTCCAATGCCACCGCGAGGAGCAGGAACCCACCAGCCGCTGCTGTCAATGCCTCGGCGCACCGCCACGTTTTTTCAGCACCGATCGTGTTGGGCAGCGTCCGTGTGCCCTGCCTGGCATCACTCTGCGCATCATCCAGATCGCACAACATCGCGCCGGCGCACACATGGAGAAGTACCGCGGCCGAAGCAATCGCCAGCGGCGCCCACCGTATGGCCTCCCACGCAGCGGACCATCGCGGAAAGGCCACCAGCACCGTGGACAACGCGGCCATGCTGACCGCCACTGAGACGTTCTTGACCAGCAGCCGATCCTTGAGCCGGTGCCGGCCGGGCGCGTGCGCATAGGCCATCATGCCCAGCACCGCCGCCGGAACGGTGATCGCAGCCAGCGGCCCCTCGGCAAGTGCCACTGCCAACGCGGCAACGAGCAAGGCCATCGCCAGCCACCGGACGCCCGGAACCCGCCTCCGCAGAAAGCGAACGCGGTGTGGCACGGACGCCATGTCTCCACGATCCGGCAAGGCGGGCCACGGCCCGACCCGATCAAGCAAATAGGTGCCCATCGTCAGAAGCGTTGCGATGGCAACCGGACGCCACCTGATCGGCCCTCCCACCACGGCTTCGATAAAAAGCACGCACCCCCCTGCGTAGAACCCCGCCCAGACGGCCAGATGCCCACACGCTGTCAGCGTCGTCTTGATCCGTTGCGCGGCGCCCATTCATGCGTCCTGTATCATGCCCACTTGAGCCAAGACGCTGCAGGGTATCGATCGCCGCTCTCCACGCGGTATGCCTCCACCGAGATGCAAACGCTCTGGTCGGATACGCACCGCTTCGGCATCTGGCGCCGCCTCTGGCTTGCCCTGGCGGAATCTGAACAGGAACTCGGGCTCGATATCACCGACGCGCAGCTTGCTGCGATGCGGGCGCACCTCGATGACATCGACCTGAACGCAGCGCGAACATATGAGCGGAAACTTCGCCACGATGTCATGGCACACGTGCACGCCTGGGGCGATGTGATTCCCGAAGCGAGGGGCATCATCCATCTGGGCGCGACGAGCCAGTTCGTCAACTGCAACACCGAACTCATCCTCGTTCGTGACGCAATCCAAATCGTCGCGGCCAAAACTGCCGGAGTCATTCTCGCGCTGTGCAACTTCGCCGACACATGGAAGGATCTCCCAACGCTTGGCGCAACGCACTACCAACCCGCGCAACCCGTCACGGTCGGCCGCCGCGCCGCCACGTGGGCGCAGGATCTCTGGCTCGCGCTTGAGGACATGGAACACCGTCTGGATACCCTCCGCTTCCGCGGCGTTCGAGGCGCCACAGGATCGCAGGCGTCATTCGTGACGCTCTTCGACGGTGACGCCGCCAAAGTCGAGTCACTCGATCGCCGCGTCACAGAGCGCATGGGATGGCCAGCCGATCGCAGATACCTCGTCACGGGACAGACATATCCCCGCGTCGTGGATGCTCAGGTGATCGCTTCGCTCGCCGCTGCCGCCGCGGCCGCGCACAAGTGCGCCACCGACATCCGGCTGCTCGCTGGCGTTCGCGAACTCGAGGAACCATTCGAGAAGAACCAGATTGGCTCTTCCGCAATGGCGTACAAACGAAACCCGATGCGATGCGAGCGAGCCTGCGGCATGGCCCGGTTCGTGATGACCCTGGCAGCCTCGCCGCTGCAGACGGCATCTGTCCAGTGGCTCGAGCGGACGCTCGATGACTCATCAAACCGCAGGCTGGTCCTGCCTGAGGCATTCCTCGCCCTGGATGGAATGCTCGATGTCATGCGAAACGTCGCTGACGGGCTCATCGTGCGGCCCGCCGTTGTCGAAGCACGGCTGCGAGCGGAGTTACCGTTCATGGCGACGGAGGACCTGATGATGGCGGCGGTCAAGCGTGGAGCAGATCGTCAGGAGGCCCACGAGCTGGTCCGCCAGCATGCGATGGCTGCAGCGGAGGCTGTGAAGGGTGGCGGCGAGAATGATCTGCTGGACCGACTCGCCGCCGAACCATGCTTCGAAGGCATCGATCTGGGCGGGGTCCTCGACCCGAATCGCTACGTCGGAACCTGTCCGCAACAGGTCAACCGCTTCACTTCAGCGGCCCGAACGGCCATTGAGCCACGGTGGGCCGGGCGGATCCCAGGTGCTTCCGATCCTGGAATCTAGGGCATTTACCCAAACACACGCCTAACAGACATCACAAAAAGGGCCTGATACCACGAAAAACGGCGGAATCGGGCCAACTTGACCGATACAGTCGCCAGTCACGGGCCCCCCCTCCCGACGTACGGGAATGGGTGCGAGCGCCCTCTTGGGGCAACGCGGAGGACTCACCTCGATGCAGTCATACGAAACACTGAAGAACCTCATTGAAGCGACAGCGGATGATGTCGCCAAGTGCGCTGGCGGCAACAAGGCTGCTGGCACGCGGGTCCGAAAGGCCATGCAGGATATAAAGAATGCAGCTCAGGACGTCCGCAAGGAAGTCCTGACAATGCGCGACGGCGACTAGCGTCCCCGCCGCTGCAACTTCAAACGCGACCACCAGCGTCACTGCTGGTGGTCGTTGCATTCCATGTACCCATGGCACATCAACGCGTTGAAGAATGCCACATTGTGCGGCTATGCTGGCCACACACATGACCGACCCTCTCTTTGATATCTCGGGGCACGATCTCTCGTCTGTCCACGTTCCACCGGATCAACTGAACGAACTCCTGCCACAGTGCGGCGACATGCGGCAATTGGACCGCGTGGTGTGGATAGATGACAACTCCAAGTACGCCATTGGCGTGAAGGAAGTCCGGGATGATGAGTTCTGGGTCCCTGGCCACATCCCCGGCCGGCCGCTTCTTCCCGGCGTCATCATGATCGAGGCAGCTGCCCAACTCAGCAGCGTGCTCTACCAGTTCAAGCTCGGCTTCGAGAACGCCGGATTCCTCGGGTTCACACGGGTCGATGACTGCGTCTTCAGAGGAAGCGCCAAGCCCGGCGATACGCTGGTCCTGCTGGCCGTCGAAAAGAAGTTCCAACGGCGGCGATTCGCGTGCGATGCGCAGGGACTCATCGACGGCAACGTCGTGTTTGAGGTGAAGTGCACCGGAATGCGGATCTGAATGACCGGCTAGAAACCGAGCACAAAGCCCGCTTCAAAGACCATTCCCGAGTTGCCGTATCCATACCCGTTTCGAAACGGACCTGGCCGGTGCTCGCTGCAGTACTCGTTGATGATGATGGGCGAGCCCCAGCCCCAGCCCCAGCCATAGCCGTAGTTGCCGTAGCCGTATCCATACCCGCCAGAACCGCCCCACCGGGGACCGCTCCATTCGGCAAAGTCGTTGTCACTGCTCGACTCTGGGACCGTCAGCAGAATCACCTCTCCAGCATGGTTTCGAGCGGGATCGTCGCTCACAAATCGCTGCAATGGCGTCACACCTGCGCTCGTCGTTGCACTGGCAGACACGACCTTGGCAACCGGAGCAACTGCCGGAGGCGGGGGCATCTTGAGGACAACGCCGCCCACCGCGGGCGCTGCAATCAGGACTGTCGAAATGGCCCAACGGGCTGACATGACATCCCTATCCTACGTCCTTGCTGGCCGCACGCAAGGAATCCCCCGATGCTGGACGCTCCGATTCAATTCACCCCCCTCCTGGTCCCCAAAGTCTGGGGCGGCAGGCGGCTCGAGGGGCTCGGAAAGGCCCTGCCGCCGCAGGAGCCGATTGGCGAATCCTGGGAACTCGCTGACCTGCCTGGTGATGGCCCCTCAAGCATCGTTGCCGAAGGGCCGCTGGCGGGGATGACGCTGCGAGCGCTTCTGGAGGCCCACGGCGCGGAGATCATGGGCAAAGCGCCGCTCAACCGACAACACCGATTCCCGCTGCTCATCAAGTTTCTCGATGCCCGGCAGGATCTCTCCGTACAAGTGCACCCAGATCAAGCATGGGCTGATGCCCACCCGGACGCCTTCCTCAAGAGCGAGGCCTGGGTCGTTCTCGACGCCGAACCGGGCAGCAGGATCTGGGCAGGCGTCACGCCAGGGACATCGCCCGAGGCGCTGCGGGCCGCCCTCAATGCAAATCGACCTGAAGACGTGATGGAATGGCGTTCTGCCGAGATAGGCAGTTGTCATGCACTTCCAAGCGGAACGTGCCATGCCCTCGGCAAGGGTGTGCTTGTTGCAGAGGTCCAGACAACGAGCGACACGACGTTTCGCCTCTGGGACTGGGGACGTGAAGGCCGCGACATGCACGTCGACGCGGCGCTTGCGTGCATCAGTTTCGAGACACCGCCCCCTGCCGAAGTACCACCTCCGCCACCTGCAGGGGGGCTCGCTGAAACGATGCTCACTGATAACAAGTGGTTCCAGATGCGGCGAATTGACTGCGGTGACGCCACGACCTGGCGTTCTGATCTGGGCGAGAAGCCCATGGTGCTGATGTGCCTGCGCGGAACGGCTCACGCAACCGGGGCAGGCGGCGCGGCGCGGCTTCAAGCGGGAAGCACCGCACTTCTTCCAGCGTGCCTCGGGCAGGCAACGGCAGAGCTCGCTGATGACACGACGTTACTCGTTGCAGTTCCGGCCTGATTCGCCAAACACAGGAAACATTGCATCAGGAAGCGGATCGCCGTGCCCCAGCCGCGCTTGCAAGTCGGGATACGGCGGTGATGTCACGCCCGGCCGCTTGCAGAAGCGAACGTCGTCACCGATCCACCGCCACGCAATGGCGCGGCGCGGGCCTGCAAGTTCGGCGGCGTTGGTGCCGTGCAGCGTTTGAAAGTCAAACAGGACCGCGTCGCCGGGCTGACACTCCCACGCGCGGATTTCATAGCCGCCTTCGCCGCCGTCAACGTCCGGCACTTCGGCGTATTCGCTCGATGGATAGTCGTAATTGCGGCCATCGACGAATTTCCGCGGGAAGAACGTCTTGTCGCTCAGGTGCGACCCCGCGGCGAACATGACCGCGTTTCGAAGCGGAACCGGATCGAGCGCAATCCAAATGCTCGCTGTCAGGCGCCCATCAACGCAGTAGTACGGCAGGTCCTGATGCCACGGCGTCGCCTTGGCTGTGCCGGCTTCTTTGAGCACAAGATGTTCGTGAAAGAGCCTGGCCTCGCACCCCATCGCATCTGCAGCCATTTCGGCGCAGGGCGACTCATTCGCAAATGTGCGGTACTGCTCGATGCGGTCCCAGTTGCAGTAGTCGTCAAAGAACCGGCCGCCTTCGCCTTCCACGGTGCTGTCGGTCGCAAACTCGCCGGGCGTGGCAAGATTGGCATCGACGCCCTCCCGGAGCAGGTCCACCCACTCACGAAACGCGCCGGGAAGCACGATGACTCCGTCGCAACGAAACGCGTTGATCTGTTCAAGGGTCAGTGCCATATCGCTCCTTCGATCTCAAGTGAGAGTGTCAACGACGCCCGCCACGCCAAGCAGGCACGACACAACGCCGTTGAGCGTAAAGAACGTGAGCGCCATGCGCGATGTGCCCCACCGCTGCACCGTAGCGTGTTCAATGATCAGCAGCGCCGCAACGAGCCCGACACCCAGGAGGAAGACACCGCCAAACCGTGGGTCGGTCCACCACACCAGCGCGAGTAGTGCCACGGCGCACACATGCAGGATCCTGCTGGCCCACACCGCCCCCGCTTCGCCCCACCGCGACGGCATCGAATGCAATCCCTCGGCGCGATCGATCTCAACGTCCTGCAGCGCGTAGATGACATCGAAGCCCGCGACCCAGCACAGAACCATGCCCGCAAGGAGCCACAGCGTGGGCGCGGCAAGGGCAACCGGGTTGATGGCGATCGCTGCGGCGGGCACGCTCAATGCAAGCGATGCGCCGAGCCAGACATGGCACAGCGCCGTGAAACGCTTGAAGAGTCCGTACGCGCAGATCCAGCCGAGGACGGGTACTGCGAGGATGACCGGCCATGGGTTTCCATTCACGAACCAAAAAACGGACGCAATCGCCACAAAGAGCACAGACATGGCGATGAACACGAAGACGTATTGCGACGGCGAGGCTGCGCCGGCGGCAAGCGGCCGCGATGCAGTCCGCGGATTCCGCGCGTCGATCGATCGATCAATGATGCGGTTGCTGAGCATGGCTGCGGTCCGCGCCGTCACCATTGCGCACACGATGAGCATCAGGTCGACGACGAACCGCCCCACCGGAATCGCTGGGGCGGCAGCTTCAAGGGCTTCCGGGGGCGGAAACGCCGCCATGAACGCCGCAAGCACCGCAAACGGCAACGCAAAGACGCTGTGCGCGATCTTGATGTCGCCAAGCATCGCGGCAAATGGCTGCGGGGCTGTGGTGGCCGTACTCATAGGGATGCCGATGGTACGAAGAGCCCGACCCGACGGGTGACTCATCTCTAGCCCCGCCAAGCATGTACACGTTTACGATTCTGTAAGTGCCTGCTGCATCGTGAGATAAATCACTCGTCGGGTCGGGGGCCCTGCTGGAGCGAACGGATCTTGGTGTATTTCATCCAGGCGCGTCGCGTGGTCATCCACGCGATGCGCCATCCGTCTCGCCCCTGGAAGGCGCCGCCCTTGCCAATCAGCTTTCGCATACATGCGATCGCAGCGTGGCCCAACGGGGCCAATGGGCCAACACGGCCTCCACGCTCAACGAAGGCCTCGGCATCTCGCGTCGTCATCCACTCGAGACACTGAAGCCAGTGGTCCATGTCCCGGAACGTCTCATGACGCAAGTGCGCCTTCACGTTGACCACCGCAGCATCGCCAGCCACGCGGCTGTGCCCCGCCGAAGGCAGGTATTCCGCCGTCTGCCGGTTATACAGGCGAATCACCTCATCGGGATAGAACCCAGCCGCCTTGATCCAATGGTCACCCAGGAAGTTCCGCCGACGAAACGCGTAGCAGTGGTTGCAGTCAATCTCCGCGCCGCGAAGCCAACCCTGCAGATCCGGCTCAAGTCGCTCATCAGCATCGACCGCCAGGATCCAGTCATTGGAGGCCAATTCAGACGCGCGTATGCGCTGCGGCCCATTGCCCGCATACGGCTGCTCATGGACTACCGCGCCGAGGGACCGAGCAACTTCCTGCGTGCCATCCGTGCTGCACGAGTCCAGCACCAGCACCTCATCCACGAGCCCGGCAAGGGACTCCACGCAATCCCGCAGGTTGTGCGCCTCATTGAGCGTGATGATTGTCGCTGTGATCTTCGGCACAGGATGCGATTGTAGAGTTGACCGGCCCACGCGGCCTCCGGATGGGCGTGTATCCTCCCGGCCATGGCGACCAAGGCAAAAACGGCAATCACCCCAACGCGTGACGAGAATTACCCGGAGTGGTACCAACAGGTCGTTCGGAAGTCCGATCTGGCAGAAAACTCGGCCGTCCGCGGGTGCATGGTGATCAAACCATGGGGCTATGCCCTCTGGGAGAATTTCCAGCGGGTGCTGGACGGCATGTTCAAAGCCACCGGCCACCGCAATGCCTATTTCCCGCTGCTGATCCCCAAGCGGTTCCTTGAGAAGGAAGCCGAACACGTCGACGGCTTCGCCAAGGAGTGCGCCGTCGTGACGCACCATCGCCTTGAAGCGGGGCCGGACGGAGGCCTCGTCCCCGCTGGAGAGCTGGAAGAGCCACTCATCATTCGCCCGACCAGCGAAACCATCATCGGCGACGCATTCAGCCGCTGGATCGAGTCGTACCGCGACCTCCCACTCCTGATCAATCAGTGGGCCAATGTGATGCGATGGGAAATGCGGACTCGGCTCTTCCTGCGAACGAGCGAGTTCCTGTGGCAGGAAGGCCATACCGCTCATGCGACGCCCGAAGAGGCGATGGAAGAAACCGACCGTATGCTCGATGTCTACGCGGACTTCGCCAACAATTGGATGGCGATGCCCGTGCTCACTGGCGCCAAAACGGCAGGCGAGCGATTCCCAGGCGCTGTCCAGACGCTCTGCATCGAAGCGATGATGCAGGACCGCAAGGCGCTGCAGGCAGGCACGTCGCACTTTCTCGGGCAGAACTTCGCCAAGGCGCAGGACATCACCTACCAGAGCGAAGAGGGCAAACTCGAACACTGCTGGACGACGTCCTGGGGCGTTTCAACCCGCCTCGTTGGCGCCATGGTGATGACCCACGGCGATGACGACGGCCTGCTTCTTCCGCCGCGGCTGGCGCCAGCCCATGTTGTCATCCTTCCAATGACCGGGCGAGCAGATAATCCCGAGGCCGTACTCAACTACTGCCGAAAGATCGCGGATGACCTGCGCGTGATTCCATACCACGGCAGACACATCGAGGTCGAGATTGACGATCGTGATATCCGCGGCGGCGAGAAGAACTGGCAGTGGATTCGCCGGGGCGTGCCGATTCGCCTCGATATCGGGCAGCGGGACATGGATGGCGACAGCGTCTTCATGGCCAGACGCGACAAGGGACATAAGGACAAAGAAAACGTGGACCGCGCGGCGTTTGTCTCACGCATCCACGACATCCTCGAAGAGATCCAGCAAGGCATGTACGACCGTGCGCTCGCATTCCAGCAGGAGCACTCCTGCGAGATCGATTCTGAGGATGCGTTCCGTGAGTACTTCACCTCGCCACCCGGCGAGCCAACCCCGCCGCACGCCGGCTTCGCGTGGGCGCACTTCTGCGGCGACGAAGACGTCGAGCAGAAGATCAACGACGAGCTTGGCGTCACCGTTCGGTGTATCCCGTGCGGTGACGGTGAGCCTGGAACCTGCATCTTCACCGGCAAGCCGAGTGAGAAGCGGGTCGTGTGGGCGAAGGCCTACTGACTCCGGGTCAGCTCAAGTCGTCGTAGAGCCGACGATACGATTCGACCATGTGCTCGGTTGAGAATCGATCCATGTTGAGCGGAGCCTCACCTCGGAAGTGCGCAAGTTGAGGGGGAGCAAGCGTCTCCACAATTGCAGCAGCAAATCGAGCTGGGTCACGCGGGCTCACCAGCACCCCTTGCACACCATCCTCAACAACCTCTGGAATGCCGTCAACATCTGTCGCCACGATTGGAAGGCCCGCCCGCCGCGCTTGAATCAGCACCGAGCAGATCCCCTCACTGTCGGAGCTCATCACAAAGAGGTCCGAGGACTTCATGACGCCAACGAGGTCAGTCCTGAAACCGAGCCAGTGAATTCGCGTCAGGCCTAGTTCAGAAGCCAGTTCGTGCAGGCCTCCTTCAAGTTCGCCCTCTCCTGCAATGACCAGGTGGGCCGACGAATGCAACTCCTCGACGATCTTCCAAGCATGAAGCAACATTGCCTGATTCTTCTGGCCCGTAAACGCCGCCGCGTGCAGCACCACAGGGTCTCCAGGTGATGCGCTTGACAGATCGAGTGGCACCGCGGCGGTCGCGTCAACCTCCTCAAAGTCGACCGCGCTGTGAATAGTCGTGATTCGATCGGTCGGCACGCCAGCGTCCCGCAAGACCTCGCCCACAGCGTCAGCCACGGCGGCATACTTGCTGACACCGCTGAGGTACTTCCACCTCGCTATCAAGCCCCGCTTCACCGGAAACGACACCCGCCGCGTCACGACCAGTGGCACCGGTGACCGGAGCCCCACATTGGCCAGCCTCGCCAGCTGGTGCGTGCGGCTCGTATGCGCATGCAGCACCGCCGGCCGAAGCCGCCGAATCATCTTCCGCAAAGCAAGAATCCCACGAATGCCCGCTGAAGGCACGGTCTCACAACCAATGCCGCTCACTTCACATCGGTCAAGGAGCACGCTCCCTGGTCGGCCAACCACCACACACGGGCGATCTTTCTGAATCTCACGTGCCAAGTAGAACGTCTGCTGCTCGCCCCCCCGCCACGTCACCTCTGTGTTGAGTTGGAGAATGGGCGCACCATCAGACATCGTCAACGCGCCTTTCCGGAACGCGCTGGCTCATCACTTGCGTCCTGACTCCTCAGCCGACTCACAGCCGAGAGTGTACAAATCTCGGGGTCTGAGATCAGCAGGGCCCAAACGCAGCAACGATTCCGAGGATGTCGTTCACATCGACAATGCCGTCTCCATTGAGGTCGCCGGCAGGATCGTTCGTGCCGAAGGCGCCGAGCACCTGCAGCACATCGTCCACACCGACCGCGCCGTCTCCATTGAGATCACCAGGGCATGGGTTCTCGTCGATGCAGTCCATCCGCGCAATCTGCACGCCGTCAAAGCCGGCTTCGACCACCGATCCCGCACCCGAATCCTCGGCCGTGACCCGCAGGCGGAATGAGTCGACTTCGCCCATTCCGATCGCGTCGAGATCAAACTCGGCCTGAATCCAACCGCCAGATGCCCCGGTTGGGCCGACCTGCTCGATGAGATTCCACGTTGAGCCGTCCACGGACCAGTCAATGAGCATGATGTCTTCATGTGGAGATGCGCCAAAGTCATTGCTGAACCAGCGCCAGTACGACATCGACCAACCTTCGCCCGGCGTGTCCAGTTCGGGCGACGTCAGTGTGGTGTATCCGTCATCGACGTCGCTATTCCCAGCAACATTATCCGTCAGCCAGCATTGACCGCTGCCGTCCGCATCGCTCGGCGGATCGCCCCGATCGCCTCCACCAGCCGGAACGCCCCGCACCCAGTGCCCATCACCGGCCGTTCCGCTCACCGACCAACCCGGGTTCGTCTCACCATCATCTTCGAAAGTGATGTCCATGTCGGACACCACATTCGAACTCAGGAGTTCGCTCGGCGCGCCGAGCGGATACCGCACCTCGACACCGCTCTCGCTCGTCACCGACACGTAGTACTCGGGCGTCTCGTCGCAATCAAAGGCGGGCAGCGTGGCTTCGTAGTTCTCTCCGCCGAGGTGCGCAATTCCACTCTCGCTGAACACACCACCGCCGCCTCGGTAATACAGAGTTGCTGTGCTCGCATCGGGTGCTTCGCTTCGTTCAACCACGCGCACCGAAAAACTGGTGTCCGCATCCGTATGCACGATAGCTGGCGGCCCCGTCGGAAGACTCACCGTCATCGGTACGGCGACATCCTGAATCAACGTCAGTGCAGCCTGAAAGTTCTCCTGCGCACAGGGAATGATCTCGCTGGGCGGTGGGTCGAATCCGTCGCCACTGTTGGATGACGGACGCAGTTCAATGCAATACGACGCGGCCCCGTAAGCCTCGTACGGCCAGTCGATCAGCGTACCGCTGGCGCAGTAGAGAATGTTGCACGGATTGTCATGTGTGTAACTCACGCCGTGCACCGACTGAATCGCCGATGCCATTTCGCCACCGAGTGCATGTAACGCATCCCAGTCAGGCGGCGGCACGGTGGTGTAACCGCGCGGCTCCAGAATGAGCTGTGAATACGAGTGAAAGTCAATCTGCGCATGGACGTTCCCGTGGGCGACGCAGTAACTCGAAAGTGCCTGCACTTCCGGCTCGCTCATCGCCGAAGGACCAACGTAGACGTCGCTGCACGGATCGTTACTCGTACTCTCGCCACCATTCCAATCGGCGTCCCAGTTGCGATTGAGATCAACGCCCTCGCAGGACCCACTGTTGTTGCGACGGTTTTTCCGCCAGAAGCGATAACCGCCCGGGTCGTAGGTGTACTCGTAGCCGTCTGGGTTCACAATCGGAATCACGACAACTTCAACCCGATCGAGCAGCGCAGTGATCTGCGAGTCGACGCCATATCCGTCGGCGAGCGTGTCGGCGATATACCAGGTCGTCGGCGGCGAAATCCACTCGCGGGCGTGCTGGCATCCGTTGAACAGGACGGCTGGCTTTTCGGTTCCATCGACATTGATCACCACCCCGCGGATGTCACGCCCTTCGTGGCTCTGCCCGATATTGATGCCGGTGGCGATATCCGAATGGTCGATGAGAAACTGATCCATTCGATCCTGGTACTCGTCGTACGTTCGGAAGTCGGTATAGAAGGCATCTAAACCACGAGCAGCAGCGCGTGCGGCGCGCCGCTCTTCATTGCGCATCGTCTGGTGCGCCTCGAGGTCGGCAATCAGCGGCGTGTGCGCAAGCCCAAGCGACTCGATCGTCGCGAGGTCATCAAGGCCCACTACCCATGGCCCGATTCCCGGGGCGGGCCGGCACGCGAGTCCATCGAGGCCGCTCTTGAGAAGCAGATCGACAACCGCTTCATCAGGCACATCAATCTCCAGCACCTGAAGACCGGCATAATCAGCGGGGTGTGGCATCGGGACAGCAAACGCGACCGCCGCCGTCGACAACAGACTCATGGTGCAAAGTGTGCGCACAGCCAAGGCTCCTCTCCCCGGATGATCCCGCCCACGTGATTCCAGTATGGCTGATTCCGGCCTGTTCGCAAGTGGCAGCGAGCGATTCAGGCTCGATTTCGGGCCAGAGCCCCCATCGGATCCCACGGTGGCAGCACCATCGGTGGCTCATCAAGGGCCGTCTGCAGCACCTCGGGCAATCTGGAGCGGTGGGCCGCGATCTCGAAGACGTACTCATCGAACCACGAGTCGTTCATGGTCTGGAAGCCCTTCCTGCCGACGCCATCGTCGCCCCACGAATTTTCCACCCGCCACCGGCGGGGCTGGCCCTCCAACACATCGACGCCGGTAAAGAGCATCGCGTGGGTCATGGCCGTGTGGTGATAGTGCAATCGATCCGGCTTGCTCAGTCCCTCGTCGGAGCCGTACAGACTCTCATAGTCGAAAAGGTCGGCGTCCCACAATCCAACCTGACGTTGAAACTGCTTGCCAACGTCGCAGCCGAACCACACCGGCTCGCCGTCTTCCATCGTGTCAATCGCGGCGCGTTTCATTGTGTCCATGTCGACGTTGAGATACACAACCTGCTCGCCGCCAACGATATTGCCGAGGTATTCAACCGTATACGTCTTGCCAAACGGATGCTCCGGGCGGGGATCGTGTACGAGGCACACCATCTCGCTGAGCGGAATGTCAACATACTTCTCGGCGAACTGCACCGGGGTCATCTCGCCTTCTCGGTGGAAGTTGCGGTCCTTGTCGTTGTATTGCCACATGAATGTAGACGGCGGCTCGCCCAGATGCGTGCACAGCACACGCCAGATGGTGGCAAGCTGCCTGTCTTTGAGAGCCCGCGCTTCCTCAAGAGACGCGCCACCTCCAATCGCGTCGCGAAGGTCGCGAGCGAACCCGCGGAGGAATCCTTTGCAGACGGCGTTCATCCGCATCGTGTTGGACGAAGATTGCGACTCGGGCATCATGTCCTTTGGCACCAGGCCGTGGCGACGCACGAGATTGACGAACATGTTCCACTGACCGCCGTCATCGAGGGGGTAATCGAGCAGGAAGGCGACGTATCGATCGTCGAGCGCCTTGCTCGATGTCTCGATGATGCACTCAAGGAACCAGTTGGCCCGCTCAAACTTGTCCCAGAAGAGCGTGTAGTTCTGGCTGAACTCAAACTTCTTCACATTGAGACGTTTCATCACACTCGCGCGGAAGAGATTGAGGGCGGCAAACATCCAGCAGCGGCCGGACTTCTTCTGATTGGTCACCGGCCAGTCATCCAGCCATGTACTGAAGGACCAATCGGTCGATGCGACGACTTCACGATTGAGCGCGACTTCATCGGCGCCGACCTTTGTGACTGCGTTTCGGGCAAGCCGATACGCGGCGTCATCAGCGAGTTCTGCGCGAAGCGAAGCGATGCGACCCCCCGAGATCGCGCCTTGAGACGGAGCGGTTGTTGTTGTCATGGAGGCGATGGTAACGGATGGGAAAAGGGATCCGCCCAGGCGGGACCCCAGCACTACGACACAGGGCCGAGTCTCTCGACTCGGCCCCATGCCCTGTTTCAATCCAAACGGCCCGAAGACCGTGAATCTACGGATCAGGCGTTGTTGTCATCGCGGACTTCGTATTCCGCGTCGATGACATCGTCACCATCTTTGCACGAACCGTCGCCGCAGCAGCCCTCTTCAGCTGGCGCTGCCTCGGCCTGCGAGGCGGCTTCATAGGCAGCCTTGCCGAGTTCCTGAGCCACGGTGTTGACCTGGTTCAGTGCGGCTTCGATGGCAGCCTTGTCGTCGCCCTTGATCTTCTCTTCGAGATTCCCAAGTGCAGACTCGATATTGCCGCGGACTTCCGCCTCCACCTTGTCGCCGTGCTCTTCGAGCTGCTTGCGAGTGGCGTAGACGATCTGCTCGGCCTGATTCTTCAGCTCGATCAGTTCGCGTTTGGCTTTGTCTTCGCCAGCATGCGACTCGGCCTCGGACTTCATCTTCTCGATCTCATCCTTCGACATGCCGCTTGAGCCGGTGATCTCGATGTTCTGGCTCTTGCCGGTGGCCTTGTCGGTCGCAGAGACCTTCAGAATGCCGTTGGCGTCGATTGCGAATTCAACCTCGATTTGCGGCATGCCGCGAGGTGCGGACGGGATGTCCATGAGGTCGAACTTCCCAAGCGTACGGTTGTCCTTGGCGAACTCACGCTCACCTTGCAGGACTTGAATCGTCACGCTGGTCTGATTGTCGCTCGCGGTCGAGAATGTCTCCTTCCGCGAGGTCGGAATCGTGGTGTTCTTCTCGATGAGCCGCGTCATCAGACCGCCGAGGGTCTCTACGCC
The DNA here is from genome assembly GCA_964598425.1 of uncultured Isosphaeraceae bacterium. Lineage (GTDB taxonomy): Bacteria > Planctomycetota > Phycisphaerae > Phycisphaerales > SM1A02 > UBA12567. Next base: position 28,555 of record CAZRBV010000032.1, read on the forward strand.
CAGACTCAGCGGAGTCACGTCGAGCAGCAGTACGTCTTTGACGTCGCCCTGCAGCACGCCACCCTGAATCGCGGCCCCAATGGCGACCACTTCGTCGGGGTTGATCGATTTGTCGACTTCAGCAGTGCCGAAGAGTGACTTGGCAATCTCCTGGACCTTTGGAATGCGGGTCGATCCACCGACCATCACCACGTCGCTGACGTCACCTGAGCCGAGTCCGGCATCCTTGAGAGCCGTCTTGCACGGGCCTTCCAGGCGATTGAAGAGGCTTGCTGCAAGCTCCTCAAACTTGGCGCGAGTCACGGTCACCTGCAAATGCTTCGGACCGTTCTGGTCGGCCGTGATGAAGGGCAGGTTGACGTTGGTCTCAAGCTGCTGCGAGAGTTCGCACTTGGCCTTCTCTGCCGCTTCCTTGAGCCGTTGCAGCGCCATCGCGTCGTTGCGGATGTCGATGCCGTCAGTCTTGCGGAACTCGTCGGCGAGATAGTCGATGATGACTTGATCGAAGTCATCGCCACCAAGGTGGCCATCACCGCTCGTAGAGAGCACTTCGAAGACTCCGTCACCGATGTCGAGGATGGACACGTCAAACGTACCACCACCGAGGTCGAAGACGACGATCTTCGTGTTGGTCTTCTTCTCAAGGCCATAGGCCAGGGCGGCGGCCGTGGGCTCGTTGATGATTCGCTCGACCTTCAGGCCGGCAATCTCGCCCGCGTCCTTCGTTGCCTGACGCTGCGCATCGTTGAAGTATGCCGGCACGGTGATAACGGCACTGTCCACGGTTTCTCCGAGGTATTCCTCGGCGATCCGCTTGAGCTCACGCAGGAGCATGGCGGAAACTTCCGGCGGCGTGTATTCCTTACCGTCGGCGCCGACCTTGACCTTCACGAGTTCATCGGCCCCGCCGGTGACTTCGTAGGGGACAATCTTCTCTTCGCTCTGGACCTCGTTGTGGCGGCGGCCCATAAAGCGCTTGATGGAGAAGACGGTGTTCTTGGGGTTGGTCACCTGCTGGTGACGGGCGGGCTCGCCCACGAGGCGGTCGCCCTTGTCGGTGAACCCGATCACGCTGGGCGTGGTTCGGTTTCCCGACGAGTTGATCAGAACCTTCGGCTGATCGCCTTCCATCACGGCGACGCATGAGTTGGTGGTTCCGAGGTCGATTCCAATGATCTTTGACATGGTGAATTTCCTTCCTGGGCTCCAGACTGCTGCCTGCAGCCCCTTCCTGCCGCCGGTGGATCCGAGGGCAGGGCCATTGACATTCAGCAAGCCGCGTGCCGAAAGAGGGCCTCGCGGGGAGAGAAATCAGCTTTTTTGCCAGCCGAAGGCGGGTTTCTCCCACTTGAGCCTGCCAGATTGGCTGTATTGACGCTGAACTGACCTCGCCGACAGCGGCTGCTGTCCCTGGCACCCGATGACTCGAGCGGGCTTCAGCGGCCCAGAGCAGCCTGAGACCCGTATTTCCCCGGGGACACTCCAAGGATCCACATGCAGATGACTGCGTAATTCCGCTCCCCACAATGTCTTGCGCCGCCCCTGACCGAACATTCGCCGTCGTGTCGAAAAAGGGCGTTTTTCCAGTGGCGGCAGGGGCTTGCTCCTGTACATTGCATGTGAGCGTTCCAGCTGTTCGGCCTTTGGAGAGAGGGCCGGAGCTGGACGGAAGAGAATGGACAGCGGCTCGCAGGACTGGAATCCTCGAGCACAAGATCGAGGAGAAGGTTCCATGCGAGTGAAGATGATTGTCGCAACGGGCGCAATCCTGGGGCTGGGCGCTACTGCCATGGGCGACGTGCTCTACAGCAACAGCTTTGAAAACACCGATGCCCTCGGTGGCAAGTACTACGACACTGGCGATGCCGCCGTGGCGCATGACCTTGTCAACAACGAGGGTGAAGCCTGGGTCGATGTCGACGGCATGGACGCTGGCTATATCCCTTATGACCCGCCAGGCGTCGGGCTGACCGACGGCGACTACGTCGGTGTCACGAACTACACCGGCAACGTCGGCGCGTTCTACGACGGCGATCAGGGCTACCAGATGTCGGACACTGACGGCATCATGACGCTCACAAGCGCCGTGTTCGATACGGCCGAGTCTGTATCGCTTTTCCTCTTCATTGCAAACACTGGCTACGAGGACGCTGACTATGTCAAGGTCTTGTTCGGCGGCGTGGAGCTGCTGAGCCTCGGAGGTACCGATGACGGTGGTGCCGCACTTGAAGCCGCTGCTGGTTCCTGGTTCGAGGTCAGTACTGAGGTCGCCGGCGGCGCGCTGGATATCTACTTCAGCAGCAACTCTGGAAGTGAAGCACTCTTCGTCGACGCGATTGTGATCGAAGGCGCCGCAGTGCCGGCACCCGCCGCACTCGCCCTTCTCGGTGTGGCAGGACTTGCCCGCCGCCGACGCCGCTGATCCATTCCAGCTCAACGTGATCGCATCAGGGCCGCAGTCCTCGGACTGCGGCCCTGCTCTTTTTTCGATGTCCGAAACTGCATCTGGAATCCGCCCGGCTGCGCCCCCTCGCACATCCCCGACGGGCCGAGCACAACTATCAGGTCAGAGACGCCAATCGCGACATCCCTGCGAAGCACCCATGCCGCCTCACGAACGTCCGGGGGCGATTGACAGGAGCCCTGCGGGAGCTTCTCTGGCATTGACCTTTCCCCCTAAATCCAGTCCAGTCCGAGTGATAGTCTCGGGCGCTATTTA
>CAZRBV010000033.1:0-30881 GCA_964598425.1 uncultured Isosphaeraceae bacterium
GCCCGGATGACGGTTCGCCGGTCGAATCGATAGCGTTCTTCGAATTTGAGCCAACCACAGCGTACTTGTATGGTCGCAAGGGGGACAAGGCGGCGTTCAATCTCCTGTTTGCAGCGCCCGATGACTCATTCCAACCACGATTCATCCAGATTCGCGGCACACGCTTTGATCTTCAGGACGCCCGCCCTGAGACCGATTGGGAAGACTTCTGCCTGCGGGCAGGCGCGGTCGGCGAGCCAAGCGAGCATGAAGACCCCTGGGGCGGCAACATCACCGCCCTCGTTGACATGAAAGGCGGGCTGCCCCGGGCCGCCAGACCAAGCGTGTCAGACTTCATTGGTGGCTCACCTGAATTTTCAGAGCAGGGCAATCGCATCGTCCGCGCCGATGCAACTCAGTATGGGAACAAGTCCAAGGGAAAGGGCAAGCTCAAGGTCAGCGGGTATGGCGTAGAGCGGCTCGAAAAGGGCGCCCACGAAGACCAACGCGTTCTCGACGAAGAGGCAGCCATTATCAAGATTCGAGTCGGCCCTGGCACAATCGCCGACATCGCCAAACTTGCCAGACGCATGGGTGGCGACGGCGCGATCACGCTGAATGATTCGCTTGGAAACAGCTACTCACCGTATGGATTCGAACTGAAGAATGACACGAAGACGATCATCTCGTTCAATGTGGCTATCGATCGATGGAGCGACATTCGTCATCGACCCAAGAGTGACTCAGATCAGTTCTCGTTGATCTTCGTCCTACCCGTCGGTGTTTCACTGGACACCCTGATGCTGGACGACACACGTGTCGGATTCTTCGAGGGCAAAATCGCAGCACCGCCACGATACCGCTGACCCTCGGGCTGACGTGCTTCAGAAGACGATGGGACCGCTCAGCATGGTTGCCTGCTATTTCGCCGCGACGGGCGAAGGCGCATCAAGGAATCGCTCGACCCAGTGGATGTCAAAGTCATGATTCACAAAGGGCTGGGCCGCTATCAGCCTTGCGTGTAGCGGCAATGTTGTCTTGATGGGCCCGACTCGGAACTCGCTGATCGCAGAGTCCATCCTCGCAATGGCCTCCGACCGATCTCGGGCATGGACGATGAGCTTTCCAATCATCGAGTCATAGTTGGGTGGGATTCGGTATCCCGGCCGGACGTGGGTGTCGACGCGTATGCCCATGCCTCCGGGAATGGCAAAGTCTTCGACCAACCCTGGCTGCGGCATGAACCCGCGATCCGGGTCCTCGGCATTGACGCGGCACTCTATTGAATGGCCGCGAAGTTCAATGTCGGCCTGCTTCACCGAGAGCGGTTCGCCCGCAGCGACCAAGATGGACTCCTTGACGATGTCCACGCCTGTAATCATCTCGGTCACTGGATGTTCTACCTGGACACGAGTGTTGACTTCCAGCATGTAGAAGTTCTGGTCGCGGTCCATGAGGAACTCGACCGTTGCTGCGCCGCTGTATCTGGCATTTCGAATCATGGCGGCGGCGGATTCACACACCCCATCACGGATCGCAGGATCAACGCCGGGTGCAGGAGCTTCTTCAATGAGCTTCTGATGTCTCCGCTGTGATGTGCAGTCGCGGTTGTAGAGATGCACGGCCTGACCGTGCGTATCTCCCAGGCATTGCACTTCAACGTGCCGGGCGTGCTCAAGAAACTTCTCGACGTACACGGCGCCGTTTCCGAAGGCAGCCTCGGCCTCCTGGCGGGCCGACGTCAGGCCATCTACAAGCTCGTCTTCGTTTCGCGCAATTCGCATTCCGCGACCACCACCACCAGCGGCAGCCTTCACGATGACGGGGAACCCAATGTCCTTGGCAACCTGAATCGCCTCTTCTGGATCCTCGATGGCATCCTCGCTGCCGGGAAAGATCGGCGTCCCCGCTTCGCGAGCCATTTGCTTGCATGAGATCTTGTCACCGAGCAATGCCATAGCCTCGGGGCTTGGACCAATGAACTCGATATTGCAGTCGCGACATACTTCGGCGAAGGATGCGTTCTCTGCAAGAAAGCCATATCCGGGATGAATCGCATCTGCATGCGACGTCTCCGCCGCAGAAATGATTCGGTCGACTCGCAGGTAGGACTCTGCGGACGGGCCTGGGCCGATACAGACTGTGTGGTCCGCCTGCTCAAGCCAGGGACCTGCGCGATCGGCCTCAGAAAAGACACACACGGTTTGACAACCAAGCTCTCGTGCAGCGCGAATGATTCGCAGCGCGATTTCGCCGCGATTGGCGATCAGGATGCGTTCAAACATGTCGGATTCCTCAAGCGGGCCTGACCAGCATCAGTTCCTGGCCGAATTCAACAGCATCGCCGTTCTTGACGAGGATCTGTTCGACTGTGCCGCTCACCTCGGACTTGATCTCATTGAAGATCTTCATCGCCTCGATGAGACACACAACACTTCCCTCACCAATGTCTTTGCCAACTGCAATGAATGGGTCTGCATCGGGAGACGGTGCCGAGTAGTAGGTCCCCACCATCGGGCTCTCGATCGCCACGAGGCCGCCGCGGTCGGAAGCGCCCCCAGCGTCGGGCGGAGGCGGCGCCGCAGCAACAGCCGCCGCTGCAGGTACGGGTGCAGGCGCGACGGCAACTGCAGCCTGGGGCGCCGCGGCTTGCTGCACGTGCGGCGTTGCCCATTGGTTGGGCCGCTGTAACGTGACATGTTCTTCGCTGTCTCGCAGGTCCATCTCGGTGAGATCGTTCTGCACCATCAGCTTCACCAGTTCCTTGAGTTTGCGGATGTCGATCATCTCGCGCTGCCTCCATCTGGAATTGGGCGAATCGCGCCCTCCAGGCTCGAGTCGAGTGCCTCGGACAGCACACGTGGCCCGTCCTCGGTCACAAGAATGTCATCTTCGATTCTGACGCCGCCCACACCGGGTATGTAGATGCCCGGCTCGATCGTCACGACCATGCCTGGCTCCAGTGATATGTGTTCGCCCTCGCGGCCCAGGAACGGTCGCTCATGAACGTCGCGGCCAAGCCCGTGCCCAACACTGTGGGCAAAGCGCTCCCCCCATCCCGCTGCAGCAATGATTTCGCGGGCGGCAGCGTCAATCTCACCCGTTGCCACTCCAACCTGGCACGCATCAATCGCAGCACGCTCGGCCTCAGCGACAACCGAGTAGATGCGGCGCATCTCCTCATCCGGCTCACCGAGAAAGAACGTCCGGGTCAGATCGCTGCAGAGCCCGTCAACCCGCGCGCCCCAGTCAATCAGCAGGACGCCCGCCCCTACGGGATGCTCACCCGGAACGTGGTGAATCACGCTCGCGTTCGGGCCGCTGGCGACAATCGGTTCGAAAGCCTCGCCTTCGGCTCCGCGAATTCGCATTTCATAAATCAAGCGGGCTGCGACCTGCCCCTCTGTCATGCCCAGACGCAGGTCACCCAGCACGGCATCCATCGCTGCGCTCTGCACGGCGATCGCCCGTTCGATGGCCTCAACTTCGTCCGGGGACTTTCTCATCCGTAGCGTCGAAATGAGTCCATGCACGGGCACCAGGTCGATGCCGTCCATGGACGATTCCATCGCAGCCTTCGCATCCAGAGTCAGATGCGCCGCCTGAACACCAAGCACACCGATAGCCTCATCAGCAAGTACCGAAGCAACGTGCTGCGTTTGGCCGGGTCGATTGAAAATGGCCACCTCGAAGGCGCCGCACGCTTCCCACGGCGCGAGATACTCTTCATACCGACGGTCCGAGATGAGGATGGCCCGCGAACCCGTCACCAGGATTTTCGTGTCGTGGCCGAAGCAGCCAGCGAGAAACCGTACGTCTTGCTCGCCGGTCACCAGCAGCGATGGGGTGCCCTGTGCCTGCAGTGCCTGACGAACCGCAGCAAGCCGCGATGTCATCCTCGCCACGGCCTCGTCGCCCACTGTCATCTCGCTCACGGCCGTCATGGGGCGGGAGTATAGCGATCCTCCGGCGATCCGCTGGCATCTTGCGGCGATCTGCCGAGATATTCAGAGAATGAGCACGTGGGCCAGCTGGTGCTGGACGCCTTGCTACTGGTCGTTCCAGCCCTCAAGGGCACGAGGTGGCCCCAGGATGGTTCGGACGATGACGGCCTGCTTCCACCCCCAACGAAATCTGGGCCGCGATCGAGCAGTCCTGAGCATGTATGCGTCATCAGATCCCTGCGCCGCGGCTCTCTCCGCCTCAATCTCGTCGAGCGGCCTCCGCTCAGGTGCTTTCGGAGCCACGCCGCGGGTGGCGAGCGGCTGCATCACCGACCTGGGGCCAGCCGCAGGGGCTGGCTGCGGCGAAGCGGCTCGCTGAAGCGACGTCGATGGTTCCCCACTCGTCTTGCGGAGCGCCCTGGCGGCCGCTTTCTTCTTCTTGGCGCCAATGGCGCTGGCGATCCCAGAGAAGAGCACCGCAGCCACGACAACCATGTCACCCAAGTCCATGGCACGGAGTGTATCCGCTGGCAGACCCGGAGGTCAGCGCGTGGCGCCTGGCACCAGCCAGCGGCTCCCATCTCGCCGCTGCGCCCACTCAAACGATGCTTCGAAAGCGTCACCGAGAACTTCGGGCTGCAAGACCTGCTCACCCGGCCCGGCCGCCGCCAGTTGCCCCTCTCGCAGCAGCCATGCTTCGTCCGCCGCATCGGCCGCCACCCCAAGATCATGCACAGCAACAAGCACGCTGCCGCCACTGCGGGCGTGTTCACGCACGTGCGACCAGACCTGGCCCGCCCAACGATGATCCAGTGGCGCCGTCGGCTCATCCAGGACGAGCGTCGCGGCCTCACCTCGCTGAGCCCAGACCCTTGCAAGGTGAGCCCGCTGCGCCTGCCCTGCCGAAAGAGACGCCACCGGGCGATCACGAAGATCCGCCAGACCGAATTGTTCGATTGCCAGTTCGATGTACTCGCGGGCCCGTGCTTGCGATTGTCGAAGCCGGCCGAGTTCCACCAGCCGCTCTACGCTGAGCGGCAGGTCGATCACGGGACGCTGCGGCAGCAGCACAATCTCAGCTGCGCGATCTGGTGCCGTCACGAGCCGCACATCTGCGCCCTTGTGGTATACGGCGCCCCGATCCGGCGTGATGATGCCCGCCGCCGTGTGCAGCAGCGTTGTCTTGCCACTTGCATTCGGCCCCACAACCACGGTGACAGCACCTGCGGCAGCCTGACACTGCAGCGGCCCGAGTTTGAATGACCCTCGGCTTACCTCGACCTGCTCATACCGCAGCACTGTGACGCCCCCCAGTCCAATCGGACCCTGCGCCCCGGCGAAGCAGCCAGAGAAAGAGCGGCCCACCGCCAAGCGTCGTAAGCACACCAACCGGAAGGCGCCCAGTGCCGACATCAATCAGTTGCCGAAGCACATCGGCGCCGCACACCAGCACGGCCCCACAGAGCACACTCGCCGGGAGCAGCATTCGATGGGCTGGTCCGACCATGAGCCTCGCAACGTGAGGCGCGACCAGACCGACAAACCCCAACGGGCCGCAGATGGCCACAGTAATGGCGGTCAGCACCCCAGCCAGCACGAGGCACCACATCCGCGCAGCGCCAGGCCTGGCGCCGATTGCTTCGCCACTCGCGTGATCAAGCAGCAGCGCATCGAGCCGGCCATGGTTCAGAATGCCCCACGCCACACCGGCAGCGAGCACAGCCACCATTGCAGAAATGGCCCCGCGCGGGACAAACTCTGGAACCGTGCCCAGTGCCCATGCCAGAAAGCGGCCACGAAGGCCGTCCGGAACAAGTCCCTGCAAAAGCACCATTCCCGCGCCGCACATGGTTGCAACGATCACGCCAGCGAGCACAGTCGAGACCGGGTCGGGCCAGCCGTCCCGGCGTCCGAGCAGCACGACGATGATCACCGCTGCAGCGGCCCCGACCAGCGCGGGGACACCCCAGGGAACATCACCCATGCCAGACTGATGCGTCACGTAGAGCGCCAGCATGACGCCCAGTCCAGCACCGCTGCTCACGCCGAGTACTGATGGAGAAGCCAGAGGATTCCGAAGCGCCGCCTGCAACAACATCCCGGCCAGCCCCAGCATCGCCCCGGCCAGAAGCGAGGTCGCAGCTGCAGTCAATCGGAGTCCCCGCCATGCAGCCTCGGGCCACGCCAACCCGAGATCACCCGTCAACGGATCTCGATCAATGAGAATTCGCAGCAAACCGACGAGGATGACCGCCGCAAGAAGAAGTGCAGGGGCTGCCCGCAACAATTTTCGGCTCACGACTCCACCGCCACGAGCTGCGTCTTGATGAGCCGCTCGTAGAGGCTGCACTGCGCCAGCAAGTCGGCGTGCGGAGCACAGTCAACAACGGCCCCCTCGTCCAGCACGAGGATCCGGCTGCACTCAAGAACGGTCGTCAAGCGGTGCGCAATGACCAGTACGGTGCAGTCCCTCACCCCTCGTATGGCCTCGGCAATAGCAGCCTCAGATTCGCTGTCCACCTGGCTCGTCGCCTCGTCGAGAACGAGTACCGACGGGTTCCGAAGGAGTGCTCGGGCGATGGCGATTCGTTGACGCTGGCCTCCCGAGAGCGTCGCGCCATGCTCGGCGACCACCGTGTCATATCCCTGCGGAAGCGATTCGATAAAGTCAGATGCGCAGCTTGCTACTGCGGCAGCCTTGATATCACTTCTGCTCGCGCCGCCCATTCCGAACGAGATATTCTCGGCGATCGTCCCATGCATGATGAAGGACTCTTGCGTCACAACCGCAATCTGCTTCCGAAGGTCGGCCAGCCGGACATCCGCAATATCCACGCCATCGATGAATACGGCGCCTTCATCCGGCGTCAGCAGCCGAGGAACGAGACTCAGCAGTGTCGTCTTTCCCGAACCGTTCGGCCCGACGACTGCGACATGCTCGCCGAATTGCACCGTCAGACTGACGTTCCGCACAGACGGCGCCGGCGCGCCCGGATAGGAGAACGACACGCCTCGAAGCTCCAGCGTGCTGGCGTGGCGCGGCAGCTGCTGGCTTCCGTCTGGCTCGACAGGCTCGTCAAGCACATCGAGAATCCGCTGCGCGGGCGCCGAGGCTGCGCTGATGTCGTTGATGATGTTCGCGAGGGGCCTGAACGAGGCTCCAGCCACTGCCAGCGCCCCAACCGAAAGCAGAAAACGCTCAAATGGAAGGCTTCCGGCCAGAATGCTGTTTGCCGCAAGCAGCGCGAGGGAGCCCAGCACCAGGATCGCCAGCGTCTCCATGATTGGGCTGCTCATGGCCTTGGCGGTCCGCATCCGAAGTTCGTTCTTGATGACACGGGCATTCGCTTCGTCAAACTGCGCGGCGGCCACGTCCTCGGCGGTGCTTGTCTTGACCGCTCGCAGGCCTTGAATGCGTTCTCCGGCCAGACGCAGGAGATCCTGCTGAGCGGCAAGCGACCCTCGCGATCCCCGGCGGATTCGCTTGGCAATCTTGCGCAACGTCACGCCCAGAATGGGCGCCACCAGACACGCGACGACAACAATCTTCCAATCAAAGATGACAGCGACGGCGAGAGCCGCAACGCCTTTGCTGATCTGCGCGACAGACTTACCGAGCAATCCGATAAAGCCCGCCTCAAGGCCTGCGGTGTCTCGAATGATCCGCGCGGTGTATTCGCTCGATCCCTGGGCCGAAACTCGTGAGAGGGGAAGGCGAAGCACATGATCAAAGAGATCCCTCCGCACCTCTGCGATCGTGATCGTCGCCAGAGTCTGGCTCAGGTACTGGTGAAGAAAGTTTGCAGTGGCGCCGACAAGTGTCAGGCACCAGATAACAATGATGAGCAGAAGCACACCGTTGAATCGATCCTCGGGAAGGACTCCCACAATGCCATCGGGGATATGCCAGAAACCGCCAGATGCATTGACCTGCTCTGCCAGCGTGCGGAGGCCGCGCCCGGCTTCCGGATGGAGGATCTGTTCGAGGACCGGGCCAAGGCTGAGCAACCCGACACCCAGACCCGCAGCGGAAAGAAACGCCAGCAGGAGTGCAGAGATCAGCATTCCCCTGCGATTCAGCAGACGCAGCGCGATGTGCCAGAAGGGTCTCATGGACCACCAGTATCCCCGCTGGGTGCCGCAGCAGCAAAACACGCCAGATCATCCCAGAATCCGGGGTAACTCTTTGCCGTGCAATCCGGATCTGCAACGGATACGCCTCCCCGTCGAAGCCCCAACACAGCCATGGCCATCGCAATTCGGTGGTCCTGCCAGGTCTGGATCGTGACGGGCGTATCCGGCAGCGGTTGTGGATAGATGTGCAGATCGTTGCCAGCCACTTCCACGTTGGCTCCAGCCCGGCCCAGCTCAGATGCAATCGTCTCGACGCGATCGGACTCTTTGACTCGCAGTGTTTCAAGGCCAGTCAGCTTCGTCGGCGCGTCTGCCAGACATGCAGCGACGGCGAGGGCCGGAGCGGCATCAGGCATGTTGCAGCAGTCGATTATTCCAACCGAACGTAAAGCCTCCGGGGTCGCAAGCGTCACCCCGCCTTCGCCCGGCTCCATGCACAGCCCCATTTCCTTGAGCACGGGAAACGCGGCTGCATCAGGCTGCCCATCGCCGAGCGTCAAGCCGGACAACGTCACCCGCGTCTCGGGGACAATTGCCGCCGCGACAGCCCAGAAGAGCGCCGAACTTGCATCAGCCGGAAGCTGTCTGTCAAGAGGCTCAATTGATGTCGGACCGACCCCGATCGTCGCCGCGTACCCATTTCCATAACCGGTGGTGACGTCGACGCCCCACCGCCGCAACTCTGCAATTGTCATTGCAAGATACGGCGCACTTGGAGGCGCCTCTCGAAGTCGAAGCTCAACACCCAACGGCATTCCCGGTGCTACAAGCAGCAATGCGGAGAGAAACTGGCTTGAGGCCATCGAGCCGACGTCAACGCTGCGCGTGGACCATTCGCCGCCACGGACTCGAAGCGGCAGATGGTCCCCTTCACCCTGTATGTCGATGCCAAGCATTCTCAACAAGTCCGCGAGCGCCTTCATGGGCCGCTCCCGCAGCCGCGGGCTGCCATCAATCACGGTCTCGCCGCTCGCGAGGCTGGCCACAGCGAGCATGAATCGGGCAGGGGTTCCGCCGTGCCCAAGGTTGAGAGTCCTGCCTTCGCCAGCGAGCGGACCGCCCCCACGAATCGTGGCTTCGTCATCGTTGAGCTGCACATCCACTCCCAACGCAGCCAGAGCCCCAGCGAGTGCGTCCGTATCTTCGCCACGAAGCAGGCCACGGAGCCGTGAGGTTCCCTCAGCGAGTCCCGCGAGTACGAGTGCCCTGCATGAGAGGCTCTTTGACCCGGGAACCCGGACCGCGACCTCGCGCGATCCGGCACACCTCGGCACCAGAAATGGATCCGGCAGCGTCATGGCCGATCAGCCGCCTCGCCGGAAGACCGCAACGATGTCTTCAACCGGGACGACGAAAAGTCGATTATCTCCCTCAAAGTCGACCGGGACTGCCCGCTTGGGATTGAACAGCACCTTGTCGTATTGAGCAATCGGCCAGTCTTCATCTGACTCGATTTGCCCGCTCACAGCGACAACTCGACCTGTAATGGTCGGTATCTCGATCTTGTCGGGTAGATGAATGCCAGCCTTGGTGGTCTTGCGGTCCTCATCCTTCCGGAGGAGCACTCGCAGACCCAGTGGCTCGACGATCTCCATCTTGGCGGTGGTCTTCTTGGCAGACATGGCCAGTACATTCTACGATCCCCGGCGATTGGAAGGAGCCCTTCATGCCGGATCGCCTCCGTTCGCTTGTCCGAGACATTTCTGACTATCCGCAGCCGGGCGTGCTGTTCCGGGACATCACCCCGCTGCTGCGTGACCGGGCCGGACTGGCCTTGGCGGCCGAGCTCATGGTGAACCCGTTTCGGAACACGAACATCGAAGTGGTTGTGGGGGCGGAATCCCGCGGATTCATCTTTGGCACGCTGCTCGCACGAGCCCTGAATGCAGGCTTCGTCCCGATCCGGAAGCCCGGCAAGCTCCCCGGTCACACCGAGTCGCGCAAATACGATCTCGAGTATGGCAGCGACACCCTCGAAATCCACGCCGACGCAGTTTCGCCAGGGCAGCGGGTCCTCCTCGTCGATGACCTCATCGCCACCGGCGGAACGATGGAGGCGAGTTGCCAGCTGATCGACGCGCTCGGAGGGGAGCTCGTCGGCATCACGGTGCTGATCGAACTGCTGTCACTCGGCGGCGCATCGAGAATCGCGCCGAGGCAGGTACACAGCGTCCTGAAATACTGAGCTCTCTCAGGCTTTGACAATCAAAACCGCTCAGTTTCCAGACTTTGGATTGCGGTATCATGCGTGGTCAAACGGCCGTTCCCCGAGGAAGGGGAACCCCAGACGGAGCATTGACATGACCACTGCAAACCTCACGCAGGCGCAGGCCGCAACCGACGCACTTGACCTGATCGACGTCGATCACGTCCGCTTCTTCGTCGGCAATGCCAAGCAGGCCGCGTTCTTCTATGCCCACACCTTTGGCTTCATCATCGAGCAGATGGCCGACCTTACAACCGGCAGTCGAGACCGTGCGCGGTACCTGCTCACGCAGGGCAATATCAGACTCCTGCTCGAAACCCCGCTATCCAAGGAAGATCCGGCATCGGATGAGATTCTGCGTTACGGGGACGGCGTCAAGGACATCGCCTTCACCGTCGCAAACGCTGAGGCGGCATGGAAGCAAGCCATCGCCAACGGCGCTGAATCCGCATATGAGCCCATCACGATCTCTGATGATCGGGGAACTGTCACCACCGCAGGGATCAAAACGTATGGTCGCGCCGTGCATTCATTCGTGAGCCGGACGGGCGACTACGACATCGCCAACGTCAAGAAGGGCGGTGCCTTTGAGCCCGGATTCAAGCGAGTCGACGATCTGGCCGTCAACGACTACAACCGCCAGAACCCATGCGGGTTGATGTTCCTCGACCACTGCGTCGGCAACGTCGACGAAGGCAAGATGAATCACTGGGTTTCGTGGTACGAGAACACCCTTGGTTTCGCAATGTTCAAGCACTTCGATGACGAGGACATTTCGACAGAGCACTCGGCCCTGATGTCGAAGGTCATGGCGTCGGGCAACAACCTGATCAAGTTCCCGATCAACGAACCGGCGATTGGCAAGAAGAAGAGCCAGATCCAGGAGTACCTGGAGTGGCACGACATGACTCCGGGCGTTCAGCATCTGGCGTTCCGCACCAATGACTGTGTTGACTCGGTCGCCGAACTTCGCCGCCGCGGCGTTGACTTCCTGCGTATCCCGGACGAGTACTACGAGTCGGTGTGGAAGCGTGTTGATCAAACGCTGACCGGGCACGGCCTCGAGGCGGTCCGCGAGGATCATGAGCGAATCAAGGATCTCGGCATCCTCGTCGACGCCGATGACCAGGGCTATCTGCTGCAGCTGTTCACCAAGCCGCTGCAGGATCGCCCGACCCTCTTCTTCGAGATCATCGGCCGCCGAGGCAGCCAGTCATTCGGCAAGGGCAACTTCAAGGCGCTCTTCGAATCGCTCGAACTGGAACAGGATCGGCGCGGGAATCTGTGAGAGATCACCCCGCTGCGCCGCCGAGAGAGTAGAGAGTAGGCAGGACGGGCGTCTGGCTGGCTGCGGCCTGGTGCCTACGCGCCGCACATCGCGTCTCCACACCGCTTGATCAGCAACCGCTCGCCGGTGGGGGCCGACGCGAGTGCTTCGACGATTGCTTCGGCTGCGTGACCGTCGCCATATGGATTCGTCATCCCCGCAAGTGATGCCCGGAAGGCGGGCGATGTGGCCGCGGCGAGCGCGTCGTTGATCGCGGCACCGTCTGCCGCCGCGTCGATGATGTTGGCCGCGCGGGTGCGGCCCTGCTGGCGGATGCCGACGTTGACGACCGGAAGCTCCAGTGAGGCCGCTTCCATGATGCCACTGCTTGAGTTGCCCGCCAGACAGGACGCATGCTGAATCAGTCCCCAGTAGTGCAGGTGATCGAGATTGACGCGAAGGACGGCGTCCTCGCGGCGACCGCAGATTCCTTCTGCGAGCGTGATGATCCGCGCATAGCCGGCATCTGCATTTGGAAAGCAGAACACGAGCGGCAACGGACACACTTCGATCGCATCGAAGAACACTTCCGCTTCGCCCACTGTGTCGCGGTGCATCGTCGTGGGATGAAATGCCACGACGACCGGCGCCGGATCGAGCGGCAGGCCAACTACTGCTTCCACCGATTCTCGGCCCGGAATGTCGTCGAGCCGCAGATGATCGAGCGAAGGCGCCCCCGTGACCCGCACCCGCCACGGCTCCTCCCCCATGGCGATCACACGATCGGCGGCGTCCTGCGTCGGCACCAGGTGCAGATGGCTCATCTTCGTCAGCGCATCGCGGACCTGCTGGTCGATCGCCCCCTCGCTGATCTCGCCGCCCTCGATGTGCGCAATTGGGATCCTCAGGGCCATCGCCGCCGCCGCCGGCGCGAGCATTTCGAACCTGTCGGCGATGAGAAGCACCATGTCCGGGCGGAGTCGATCGAGCGCCGCAGAAAAAATCCCCACGGCTCGCCCAATGCCCTCGCCCATCCCTCGGTCTGAGTCATCGTCTGCGAGAAACGGAACCTCGTCAGCGACGGCATATCCCGCTTCACGGATCGCATCAATCGTCCGCCCGAACCGATCATCCAGATGCGCCCCGCCCACAAGCAGCGAGATCCTGACGCGCCCCGGCATCTGCCGCAAAACAGGCTCTACATGCCCCCAGTCAGCCCGCGACGTCGTCACCACAGCGATGTGCCTCATGCCTGCCGAGGATACCTGCAGCAGTGCGGCCCGGCGTCCTCTACAATCCGGATCTGGAGGTTGAGGATGCCCTACTACACAGCACTCGGCGAGATCCCCCCGAAACGTCACATCCAGTTCCGCCGCCCCGATGGCGTGCTGTACTCGGAAGAGGTCTTCGGAACGGAGGGCTTCGACGGTCCCACTTCCACCATGTACCACATCCACCCGCCCACGCAGGTCACCGGTTGGACGTGCGAGTACTCGACCAAGGTCGATTACATCGAGTCCAACGTCATGCGGATGCGGCACCTTCGCAGCATGGACCAGCCGCCCAAGGGTGACCCCATCACCGGCCGCACCGTGCTCTTTGGAAACGCCGACTGCGAAATCGGCATCTGCGTTCCATGTGAGGCGATGGACTATCACTTCAAGAACAGTCAGGGCGATGAGTGCCTCTACATCCACCATGGATCCGGCACGCTCTACACGATGTTTGGAACGCTCACGTTCCGGCCACGTGACTTCGTGGTCATCCCGAAGGGAACCATCTACCGCATGGAGTTCGATGCCCGCGACGCCGATGCCCCGGCGGACCGGTTCATGTGCATCGAGACCGCAAACGCCTCCCACATCCTGCCCCCGAAGCGGTACGTCGCCGAGAAGACGTCGCAATTCCTCGAGCACGCCCCTTACTGCGAACGCGACCTCCGCATTCCGCAGATGCCGCTGGCATACGACGAGATGGGCGACTTCGAGGTTCGCATCAAAGCCGTGAACAGCGTTCACTCATACACGTATCCATACCACCCGCTGGACATCGTCGGATGGGACGGGTGCTATTACCCATACTGCTTCAATGCCGACGACTTCAGTCCAATCGTGGCAAAGCACCACATGCCGCCACCGACCCATCAGGTCTTTGCTGGCGGCGGATTCGTCATCTGCGCTTTCTGCCCGCGAATGCTCGACTTCCACCCGGAGGCGATCAAGGTTCCGTACAACCACAGCAACGTCGACAGCGACGAAGTGATGTACTACTGCGACAGCAAGTACACCGCACGACGTGGAATCTCCGAAGGCTCAATCACGATGCACCCGCAAGGCATCCCGCATGGACCGCATCCGGGAACGGTCGAGAACACGCTCGACCAGACGTACACCGACGAGCTCGTTGTCATGTGCGACACCTTCCGCCCGCTCTTCCCGACCACCGCCGCGCTGCAAATCGACGATGCCGAATACCCCGCCTCGTGGAGTGACTGGAAGCCGATTCCGGTTGGAGAGCCCGTCGCGGCGTCCTGAATCACGCTGCGTCGGGTCTTGATCCTTGCATTCCTTCCATCCTGAGCGATACTGACACCGAGGCCCGCGAAGGGCGCACTGGAAGGATTGGGAATCACATCATGGCCATGCTCTCGCTCGCGTGCGCTACAGTCGTATCTGCCTCGGCTGCAACAGCATCACCAAACGTGCTCCTGATCGTCTGGGACGATGTCGGCATTGACCAGGCGGCGGCGTTCGGATGGACCCATGCCGAGTCGCAGATGCCTGTGTTCGAAGCGATCTGCGAGAGCTCGGTTCGATTCACCGACGCGTGGGCGATGCCCGAATGCACTCCGACCAGAGTCGCCCTCATGACGGGGCGCTACCCGATGCGAACTCGGACGATTGCGCCGTGCGTGTCCGGAATGGTGGCGGGTGTTCAAATGAACCCGGTCGAAACAACGCTTCCAGATCTGCTTCGCGGCGTTGGGTACGACACGGCCATGGTGGGGAAGTACCACCTCGGTGAAAACGGCCCGACCGGGCCCAATGCGCCAGCGAGCGACTGCCGGCTGGACCTGTTCACCGGTTCACTGAATCTGCCCCCGAGCATCGACACAACTGTCGGCGGCCAGGCCATCGACGAGTCTGGCGTCGGCCCATTCTCATGTGGAGCGCCGATGGTCGGAACTGGTGCGTGCTGCTATTCCCCGGACCACTGCGTCACGGACATGGACCCATTCGATTGCATGAGCGTTGGCGGAGTACCCCTGCTTCACCAGACCGGGGACGGCGAGTGGATTCTCGCGCCGACCTGCGCCCAAGGCTGCGAGAGCATCGACTTCTCGCTCGACAACGGATATTACCACTGGACAGAAACGACAACGCTCTACGGAGCCGCCGAGGCGATCCAAACAGACGCCGCGTGGTATCAGACAACAGCCATTGCGGATCATGCACAGTCATGGATCGCGTCGCGGGATCCTTCCAGCCCCTGGTTCTGCGCCATGACCTTCACCGCATCGCATACGCCCCTGTAGCCAGCGCCGACTGCCCTGCCGTACACCGATGAGCCCATCGCGGGCTGCGCCCTCCCCGACGACGCCATCGGTGCCCGCCGCGCCTTTGTCGAAATGAACGAAGCCATGGACCGCGAGACTGGCCGCATGCTCGCTGAACTCGGCCTTGGCTCCTACGACGCCGACGGCGACTTTACGCTTGCCGACCCAACTGAAACAAATACGTGGGTCATCGTGCTTGGTGACAATGGCAGCCTTGGATACACCGTGATGCCTCCCTTCAACCCAGCGGAAGCAAAGGCCACGCCATATCAGACGGGTGTCTGGGTTCCATTGACGGTTGCCGGACCTGGCATCACGCAGCCCGGTCGAGACAGCGGCTCAATGGTCAATGCCGTGGACCTCTTCGTGCTCATCGCCGAGATCGCGGGCGTCGACCTGCAGACCGAGATTGACTGGAGCACGCGACCACTCGATGGCCGCTCAATCATGCCGCTGCTCAGCGATCCGAATGTTGAGGAAGTTCGCACGCTCAATCATGCCGACAACGGCGTCGGGAACTATCCATTCGGGTTCGGCGGCGTTTGCATCATTGGTCAGCAGTGCCAGGATTATCTCCTTGCAACCGAGTCTGCATGCAGTGACAACGGCGGCGTCTGGCATACCTACGAGCAGTACGAAGATTGCTGCGCCTACTGGGCCGCCAACGGCGAACCCGATGGCTTCACACCGCAGTCCACACATTCATGGGCGATTCGATCACAGCACCACAAGCTCATCCTCCGACTAGGCGCTTCCTGCCCACGAGAGACATCGTGTGACCTTGAGTTCTACGCGCTACCGGAGCCAACACCGCCCAACTTCACCGGTATTGAATCGGATGCCACCCGAATCGACATCCCGCCCACAGATCCCATTGACGTTGCTGCCTTCAGCCTGCTTCAGGCATCGTTGGCCGAGCTCATCGAGTCCGAGCCGTACTGCCTGGGAGACGGTAATCGAGATCGACGCGTCGACACGGACGACCTTCTTGGCGTCCTGAGCGATTGGGGGAACGAGCAGATCGTCGATGGGGAGAACCCCGCAGAAGGCCGCGGAAGTTTCTACGACATCACGCAAGATGGCTTCGTTGGCGTCGATGACCTGCTGGCAATCGTGTCAAACTGGACCGAGAGTTGCAACGGAACGACGCCGTGGCCGCCAACGAAAGTGCAGCAGGCTGGCATGGGGGGCAGTTGGAACATCCCGTTCTACAACGAAGCACCGATGGAGTGCCTCGTGAAGGGAACGACGCCTCCCTGATCAGTCTCGTGATCAGTCTCAGCGGGCAGGAAGAATCGTCGCTTCACAGGAGCCAAACCCGACGCGGGCGGCGCCTGGCCGCTCACAGAATGCGCTGATCGCGAGCGTGTCGCCGTCCTGAAGAAATCGTCGCTGCGTCCCGTCTGGAAGGTCGATTGGCTCCTGGCCACGCCAACTGAGTTCGAGAAGACACCCTCGTGAATCTGTGCCGGGGCCACTCACGGTGCCGCTTCCAAGGAGATCGCCCGGCCGCATCGGACACCCTGTACTCGTGTGGTGCGCGAGCATCTGCGAAAACGACCACGACAAGTCCGCAAGTGTGCCCCGACTCAATCGCACTGGATCGATTCCGGATTCCTTCATGGCTTGCGAGCATACGTGAACCTCGGCAATCACATCGAGCGCATCGCCACTGCCAGAAGCTGGCGTCAGGTAATCCAAGAGCGGCGGATCATCATCCAACCTCGCGGGCCCGTCACTTCGAAACGGCACCAGGGCGTCCATCGTCACGACCCATGGCGAGATCGAACTGGCGAAGTTCTTCGCGTTGAATGGACCAAGTGGCTGGTATTCCCATTTCTGAACATCCCGCGCAGACCAATCATTGAGAATCACGACCCCGAAGAGATGACCCATCGCCTCGCCGATCGGAACAGGCACGCCCATCTCGTTGCCCGGCCCCACGAAAGCGCCAAACTCCAACTCGTAGTCGAGCAATCTGCACGGTCCGTAGACCGGTGGGCCGTCTTCGGGTTTCAGCTGTCCGTACGGACGCGTGACGTCGGTGCCGGAGACCACAATACTGCTGGCCCGGCCGTGATATCCGACGGGGAGATGCAGCCAGTTCGGCATCAATGGATCGCCATCGGGACGAAACATCTTGCCGACGTTCGTCGCGTGGTGCCGCGCGGCATAGAAGTCCGTGTAATCACCGATGTCGGCAGGAAGCCGCATGGTTGTTTCCGCCATCGATCGAAGCAGCCGATCCTGGCGTGGTGAGTCCTCTTGCAGCAACGCAAAGAGTGTCGCCCGCACGGCCTTCCAGACTTGAGGGCCGAGCGACATGAAGTCATTCAGCGTCTCGGCAGACAACGCGCATGCAATATCGGCTGCAAGCGTAACCGCTTCCGTCTCGATCGCAGCTGCGACGTCAAGCACCTGATCGCCGATTGCAACGCCGATGCGCCCCTTCGAGCCTTCTCCTGCAAAGACGCCGAACGGCAGATTCTGAATCGGAAAGTCACTGCCTTCCTCGTTGGCCGATTCAACCCAGCTGCGAGCAGCCGGGTCGTGTGTTGCATCACGTATCACGAAACATGCTCCCTCAAATCCTCGCCCAACAGGCCAAGTGCCTGCAGGTCCTCCCATGGTTCATCAATGCTGCACGATCCAAACGAGATGGCGTAGCTCAGTCTCGCCTCCTCGAGTTCCTCCAACGAGATCGCGTACGGCCCAAGCGACGCTTCGGCATCAGCGAACTGGAATGCTTCGGACTCATCCAGTTCCAGCAGGCGCTCGATGTCCCCCGCAGCAAGTTCATGTCGCATCGCCATCGAAGCCGCCAGAAAGACGTTGAGGAACCCATGCTGCCTGGCTGGCACCTCCGGGTTGTCGTTCGGAAGCGGGCGATGCAATCCCGCCGTTGCCTTGAACGGCACCCCCGCCGCCGCAGTCGCAGCGATAAACCTGGCGATCTCAGAAGCAGATGGGTACAACTCAGGCGTCACGCCGCCTGTCCGGATCTTCGCGGCCGCCTCTGAACCGGCGAGCACCGCGACCAGACCGCGTGGATCAGCGTCGATCGGAATCTCGACACATGGAAACACCGAATCTGGAAGCAGATCGAGCGCCTGATCAATCGAGGACGCGTCGCTGCCCTTGAGTTCAATGACATCGATGACCGCCTTCCCGGCAGATGCCTCCGAGTGACGCGCATTGAACTCCTCAATCACGTCAAGATCGGCCTCCAACTTCACGTCCCCGCATGCCGCCGTCAGCACGCTGAAACACCATGGATCAGCCTCGTCCTCGTCGGGCAGCAGCGATGCCGCCGCTCGTTCGCACTCTTCAAGGCGGTCCACCGGAACAATGATTCGCCCCACCATCCACCCGCGAGGATCCAACATGACCCGCCGATACGTATCAACCATCGGCTGCATGTCGAGCTTCGCGGGCGGAAAGAGACCGGCATAGTCAATCAGTCCATCGAGCAGCACGCTCAGCGTTGCTGGCGTCGTCATGCGGGGGCCCCCTCAAGGTCGGCGCGAGCAGCCAGGCATCGGTCGATCCGGGCAAGCGTCGCAGCGCGGCCCAGAATGTCCAGCGTGTCGAAGATCGGAGGGCTCACAGGTCCACCGCTGACTGCCACGCGGATGGGCTGGGCGATCTTTCCGATGTTTCCATCGCAATTGGCATCGGCCCACTTCGTCAGCATGTCCTCCAGGTTGGCGGGTGTCCACGGCTCGGCAGCGGCCAGAAGCTCACGAACGGCGGCCAGCCGGTCGAATCCACTTGGTTCACCTTTGCAAAGCGCCTTGCGGACCGGCTTGGTCGCAGGCCATTGAACGTCCTCATCCGCTGCAAGAAAGAACCGACCAGAGTCGAGAGGATCGCGGAAGGTCTTGCTCCTCGCCTTGTTTGCCAGCGCAAAGGTCTTGAATTGATGGGTTGTCATGGCCTCAAGAAACTCGGGCTCAAAATCCTGACAGAATGCCTGCAGCCGCACCACGAACTGGTCGTCGTCCATGTCCTGAATCGCGTCAAGATTGAAAGCAAGCAACTTGGCACGATCGAACTTTGCCGGGCTCTTGACGATTCGGTCGAGGCTGAAGTGCTCGCGAATGAATGCAAGATCGAACTGTTCGCGGTCGCCTCCGGGTGACCAACCGAGCAGTGCCAGATAATTCAAGAGTACCTCGGGCATGTAGCCTGCTCGGCGGAAGTCATCGACGTTGATCGCGGGCAATTCAACGCCCAGCAGCCGAGCAAGCAGCGATGCCTCCTCCGTTTCCAGTTGCATCGTCTTGTCGCCAAGCCATGCCTGCCATCGATCGTCTTCAATGCCAGACCCCTCCGGCGGCCCCTCGACACCCCTTGATCGCACTTCCGCCCGCAGCGCCTTGTCCTTGTCTCGCTTGGACATCTTCGAACCATCGGGGTTGAAAATGAGCGACACATGCGCCCAAGTTGGGCGCTCAAAGCCGAGCGCATCCTGAAGCAGGGCATGCTTCGGGCTGTTTGCCAAGTGCTCCTGGCCACGAATGACGTGCGTCACCCCCATGAGGTGATCATCCACAACCACTGCCAGGTGATAGGTTGGGAACCCGTCGGCCTTACGAATGATGAAGTCTTCCAGTTCACCGGCCTCGACCCGCACTTCGCCGAGAACCGCATCCTGTATCACGATCGGCGCATCGTCTGGAACCTTGAAGCGAATCACGTGCGGGCGATCTTCCGCCACCCAGGCGGCCACCGTGTCAGGGTCCAGATCGAGCGCTGCGCGATCGTATCGGTACGCTCGTTTCTCCTGCCGAGCGGTTCGGCGAGCCTCGGTCAATTCTTCTGGCGTCTCAAAAGCGCGGTACGCATGACCGGCTTCAATCAACTGCGTCAGGTATCGCTCGTAGATGTCGAGCCGATTTGACTGCTCGTATGGCCCGGTATCCCCGCCGCCGCGACCGTGCCACTCGGGGCCTTCGCCCCAGTCGAGTCCGAGCCACGCGAGGTCCTCAAGGAAGCCTCGGCTCGCAGCATCGCTTGACCGCTTCTGATCGGTGTCCTCGATTCGGAGCAGAAAGGTGCCGTCATGGTTGGCGGCAAATGCCCAGCAGAAGAGCGCAGATCGCGCTCCTCCGACATGGAGATGACCACTTGGGCTTGGCGCAAACCTGGTTCGCACACTCATGGGGACTCCTCCTGGGGCGCGCCGCCGCCAATCCTGCCGGTCAGAAGCCGATACGGACCTGACAGGACGTAGAGCACAAACACAATGGCCAGCGTTTCCTGCAGCCACCAGATAGCGCATGAGAGCACAATGGCGGCCCTCACAAGATACGCAAATGATCTCGCCCCGCGAAGGTACTTGTTCGCCATATGCGGATAGGGAACCGCCGACACCATCATGATCGCAGCAAGCAGGACGATGATCGGGACAAGCAGGACGATCGCAGCGGCAATGCCTGTCAGAACTGTCGACTCTGACCCGTGCCGAATCGCCTCAACGTGCTCATGCAGCAGCACGAGCCCAACGATTGCTCCAGCAGCGCCCGGGCTGGGCAGTCCCCTGAAACTCATGTGATCCCCGAGGCGGCCACTGGCGGTCTCAACATTGAATCGAGCGAGCCTGAGCGCGCCGCAGCACACGTAGATCGCAGCGATGGCCCAGCAGAACTTGCTCAGCGCATGGCCAGCACCCGGACTCACGATTGGCTCCGCTGATCCCAGATATTGACTCAGCAAGTTGAGCATGATGAATGCGGGAGCCACGCCAAAGGTCACAACATCGGCGAGCGAATCGAGTTGCCCACCCATCTCTGTGACGCTGTCGGTCAACCTCGCGACGGCCCCGTCGAACGAATCCAGGACGATGCCCAGAAGTACAAGCGAAGCCGCGACAGTCAGACTGCTCCAGGCCCAGGGACCATAGACGCCGGCTTCAGCAACCGGCTTGGCTGCATAGTGAATGGCGGCGAATCCAGCAACAAGATTGCCAAGGGTCAAGAGTGTCGGCCAGACCCCCGCTGGGCCGATGCGCCGCAGCCGCGACAGCCCACTGAATGGTTTCGACGGGATGCGTCTGCGGGTCTCGGTCAAACCATGGCCCGACCTGGCTGATTCCTCTTCCAATCGCATTGACACATTCTATCGATCGCCGTACCAGCCGATCATCTGGGATCAAATCTGGGCACAAGCAGAATCATGCCGGTCGCAGCGCCCGCCGGCTCCCGTGACCACCCCATGGCCTCGGCGGCCGGCGACGCCGGAGGCACGTCGAGATCGGGGGCTGCCGGCCAGCTGCCAGCGCCTGTGGTAAGCACGACGGCCTGACCTGGAACGACCAGGAACTCACGCCGAGTCCTGACGATTCCATCACTCACCAGTCGGTACTCCACGACCGTTCGCGGCCCGAGCTCGGTGATCAACGGCCATGATCGAACCTGAATCATTGCAGACGGCCCGACCGCCACGCGGTGCCACCGCACTGGAATTCCCAGCCAATCTGGAACGACAATCTGAGCATCGGTCTGCGCACGGATGAGCGCGTCAATGCCGTCTGCGTCGAGTACTGCCAGTTCAAGACCGGCCGCTGCGTCGGCCTCGTTCGTCAGCCGCCGCGCGGCCGACCTCAAGACAGCGCGATGAATCTCGCCGATCGTCGCGTCGCTGCGAATCGCATGGACTTCGGTGCCCTCACCAGCCACATGCAGCGTCATTGCCATCGGTGCCAGCGGCGATGCCACCGAGGTACCCGCCGGCTCTGCAGCACATCCACCGAGAACGAGCGCAGCAGAGAAGCAGCGAGTCAGCATGACCCGTCGAGCGGAAGCAGATTGATTCGATCGATGAGTTCACGAACGCGGCCCCAGCCACGGCGGGTATGCACAAATGCGAGCCGAGGCAGATCGAGATGATCAGTCTCGCCCGGTAGTGCATCGCACTGCCGCATCTCGCCAGCGTCAACAAGATCAGCAAAC
The DNA here is from genome assembly GCA_964598425.1 of uncultured Isosphaeraceae bacterium. GTDB lineage: Bacteria > Planctomycetota > Phycisphaerae > Phycisphaerales > SM1A02 > UBA12567. Next base: position 22,040 of record CAZRBV010000033.1, read on the forward strand.
TCTTCGCCAAGCATTTCGACCTGGGCATCACTCAGTGGAGTCACGAGGCGCAGCACATAGGTGGCACCGACATAACGCGCCGAGTGGTATCTGCGGTAGAACAACCTGACATGCCGGTCTGCATCTTCCGGGCTCTCAGCAATGTGCAGCAGCGAAAGATCCTCGGGCGAAATCCACTCGTTGTCGCACAAATGCTCGGTGATGAAAGCCAGCCAATCCTCCCAGTACGTCCTCCCCGCCCCTTCCAGGAGTACCACCGGGATGACGTTTGACTTGCCAGTCTGAATGAGCGTGAGACACTCAAAGAGCTCATCCATCGTCCCGAATCCACCAGGGAAAACGGCCACCGCATCGGCATGGGCCATGAACATGAGCTTCCGCGTGAAGAAGTATCTGAAACTCACAAGCTTCGGATCTCCTTCGATGACCGCGTTGGCCGAGGTCTCGAAGGGCAGTCTGATTCGCAATCCAAAGATGGATTCCCGGCTCGGCCCTTCATGGCCAGCCTTCATAATGCCATCGCCCGCACCCGTGATCGTCATCCAATCGTGCTCGGCCATCAGGGAACTAAATTCCTTCGCGGCGACGTAATCTGAGTGGTCCTCAGGTGTCCGCGCCGAGCCGTAGATCGTGACTTTCCGGGTTCCCCGATACTGATTGAAAAGCACCCACGAGTGCCGAATCTCACGCACCGCGCGGCTGACCAGTCGAAGTTGCCCATCGTCACTGCCATCATCAAGAAGGCGGATCGCCGTTCGCATCAAGTCCTCAACATGCGCCCTGCTTTCCGCAGGGACATCGGGCGCGAGCGATTGAATGAATTGCTCGACTTCCCGTCGAAGGCCTTCTCTGGTCGTGTCCGGTCGAGGTGGTTGTCTATCCATGAAGCCGGGTACTGTACCCGGCTGACCCTGCAGCGCGGAAGTCACCGCCCACGTCGGTCCCCCAGAATCCCCGGGAGAGCCTGGAATCCCACGTCAGGGTCGCCAATGTGGCCGGTCATCGTGACCTCATAGAGCTGATCCTGAATCACGCCAATAACGTCGCTGACGATCGGCCAGGCACCCCGTGGCCGGAGGTCCGCATCAACTTCCATCGTCTCGATTTCGAGTGTCCCTTCGCCCTCCAGACTGAACCCTCCTGTCCCATCGGGGCCACTTGCCAGGGTGATCGTTTCCAGAATTGCCTCGCCTCCCTGGATCACAAAGTCAACATCGACATACGCGATTGCACCGACAACTGGCGATGACAAATGCAGCACCTGTTGAATCGCCACCAGCGCGGGGAGCGTCCGGAGGCGACCACGAAGTACCTTGAAGGAACCGGAGCCAGCGAGTTGCTCTGGATGCCCGGGGATACCGCGAAGATGCAGCGCCGCGTCGACCTCGCCAGTCGGCGACACCTTCTCGCTGGTCTTGGTGGGAGGGAACAGTTGGGCGAGTCGGCCGTTTGCCAACGCAATGTCTATCTGCCAGGCATCCGATCCAACAGAACCATCGAGTGCCACAATCCCCCCGCCAAGTTCCCCGACGAGTTCATCAAGCAACAGAAGATCTGGATCTTCCGCGCCGATGGCCGTCAGGATCCGTCCTCGGACACTTCGAAATGGTGCCTTGATCGCGAGCCCCTCGGCATTACGAACACGCAGATCAAGCATCGGGTGGTCGTTCGTGAATCGAATCTCCGACTCCACATCAGCAGACACTTTCGAGAGCCGAATCCCGGTCGTCATGACGGCGTCGTGAAGTGCCACTTCACCGGCAACCAGGCCGGACCAGCCATCAGGGCCTTCCGTCAGGTCCACATCCAGCGCATTGATCGCGCTGAGCCCACCATCTGCGAACTCAATCTCCGCCAACACCCGCTGCCAGGCAGGCCCAGCAAAGGCTGCGAGCAGCGGTGCTCCCAAGCTTCCCTGGCATGAGCCCGCGAGCCGAACATGCTGGGGCTCAAATGCCATCACTCCCTCGACTTCGATGTCCATTTCTCCAACAGAGCCAGCAAGCCGGTCGATACCGAGTTCGCCAGGCTGCAATCGCAACACGCTGCCGCCGCTCGTTGCAAAGTTCAGGCGGCGGTCACGCCAGGCAGCGGACACATTCCGGGGCTCGATGTCCACACCCCATACCGCCTGCCCCTGCGTCTCCTGCCACTGGGCATGCACTGCAACGTCTCCTTGAGGCGCAAGCGATTGCCACACCTGATCTCCATCCTGACCTGCGAGGATGGCAATGAGATCGCCCAGTAGCGGCGTCTGCAATTCCAGATGCTCCGAGTCAATCCTCAAGTCAGTGTCACCATCTGCCAGATGCACTGCACCTCGCATCTCGACATTGGACACTTCAAGATCGGGAACAATGGCCGCAACCCGAACTGCCTTGAAATCGACCTGATCGTTCGCAAGCCGAATCGCACCATCACGCAGCAGGAGACGCTGCGATGGCTCCACATCGATGTCCAGATCCACGACTTCGAGCGACGACACACGCGAGCCTCCATCCGGCGCCGGTTCCAGGACCGATGAGATTGCAAAGTGCCCCGATGGGTTTCGCGCCGTCCAGAACTCCGTCAGGACAGATCTCACATCCTCGGATGCAAAGCCGAGTACCCACCTTCCCAGATACAAGTCAGTGGCATCAACGCGCAGGTGGCCACCGCCCCTCAGTGCTCCGACGATCTGAGCATCAGCGTCACCAGCCCGCACAAGCATCGGGTCCAGCTCTACGCCGTTCGCGTCGCTGATTGACACCTTGCCATCGAGGTGAAGCAGATCGTTGCCGCCGAATGGCCCATCAAGGTCCAGCCCGACCATCCGCGTCAACGACGGCGTCACGGCAAGCGACCCCCGCCTGAGCATTGCCGACACGTCATAGCCGACATTGGTTCCATCAATCTGAACATGACCAGAGGCTTGGAGCACGCCGTCGAGTCCCCCCCGACTCAGCGGCTCGGTCTCGCCACGGCTGACATGAAGCATTGCCTCACGTAAACTCGTGTCGATCTGTTCATCCTCGACTGTAAAGTCAATCCACCCGCCACCAGGTCCATCTCCTTCCGGAATGTGAATCGCACCCATGAGCGTGCCCTGCCCCCCGCCCTGCGCTGTCTCGATTGAGATTGGCGTGCCGCCCTCCTGCTCCAGATACATCATGTCGTCTGCCCAGCGAAGCCAGCCTTCCTTCAGATCAAGCGTGACCGGGAACTCGCTCCACGTCATCTGGAGATCCTGAAAAGGGATCGTTCCGGTGATGGCCAGTTCGTAGTCTTCTTCTCCACCAGGAGGCGCTGGAACAAGCTTTTGCTCAACAAGCAGCGAAAGATCAACGCGCTGGTGATTCGACCACTCTGTAGCCTGCTCGTCGATGTGCTCGCGGCTGAAGACTTCCCGCAGCGTTGCTTTGGCTCGAGGCGGCACAGCACTCAACAACTGCGCATCGAGCGGCACGTTCTCAGCATCAATGTTCACAGCCAGATCGATGCCACGGCTCGCCTCAACATGCCCCGTTATCTCAACCCGTGATCCGGCACTTCCTTCGGCCTCCAGCCTTTGCACATTGATGTCATCTCCGCGAAGTTCGATTTCGGCATTGAGATCGTGCAGTGGATACGGAAAGTTCTCGTAAGCACCGCGCCCACCAGCGAGCTCCAGTCGACCACTCGCATCGATCTCGCCGCCTGGCGCCTGTCGACTGAGCACCAGGGTCATAGCGAGATCGCACTGGCTCACTTTGAACAACTTGAGGATGCGTGCCATTTCAGCGGGAACCACAGCGCCTCGATCAGGCTCGAAGTTGACGTCGTAGGCACGGACGTCCAACTCGAAAGGGACGCCAGCGAGAATGCTGGCCGCCTGTGCCATGTCATCCATCGAACCGATGGCTGGCAGGTGCGATACGTCGAGGTCCACGTGATATGGAAGCCTGACAGCATCGATCCACCGGTCACCCGGGTCGATGTAGCCCTCCGCCCCGCTGATGCTGAATGTGTCACCCTCGAAGCTCATCCATCCAGATTGAACAAAGAGCTTTGGTGGTACTGGCTCCTCATCCACCTGCCCGTTGCGGTACATCTTCCAGAACCCGGGATCATTGGACTCACCAAAAACCGACGGATCCAGACGCAGCGACAGCGACTTCAGTTTCATCGAAGCCGTCGGAACAACATCGCGACCGATGTCAATCTCGATCCTCACTTCCCCTTCAAGACCCAACTGCCCGGCGATTCTCCGCACTGATCGGAAGGGAACCAGCAGCTGTGAGTCCAGGCCGAGCGCCACATTTTCCGCCACGGCGTCGAGATGCTCGGTCGCGGGGTTCACGGTCCCAGCAAATGAGGCGCCTGCCGCTCCCTTTTCCTTTTCCCGCAGGGAGAACGATGCGCTCCCCGGCTCTTCGACGAGTGGCCGTACTTCTCCTTCAAAGAGTGCGTCTCCCGTGGGCGTCAACACGTCTCCTACCAGCTCACCGCTGAGAAGCCGCATGGTCTCGATCGTGACCCTCGGAATGTCCGCAGGCACCCTCGCCGCCGCGTGCAGACCGGCGTCATCGCCCTCGGGCGTCGATGCCGCGCCGCGGGCCGCCTCTGGATGAAGACCCCCGAGCGTCAACTCCCAATCACCCTGCTCGACGAGCCGAACGGTGGAATCATGGATCACGACGCTGTCGACTGAGAAGCCCCGTTGGCCGTAGGACCACTGGAGCGTCATGTCCTCAATCACGATGACCTCGCCGGCTGGCCCGGCAATATCGGGCACGCGGACTGTCACATCGCCGATCGCCACATTGCCGCCATCAATCCACTCGAGCCGGCCAATCTCCACATCGCCACCGATGATCCTGGCGAGCGTCCGCTCAACCACAAACGCAAACGTCACCGGGCGATAGGCAAGGAGGACTGCCATGATGCCCAGCACCACGACAAGCACGATGCCTCCCCAGATCGAGAATCGGAGAACGCTTCGGATTCGGCTCGATCGGGGCATAGAGGTGCCCGGGATTCTACAGATGCCTGAGGCCGCGATACGCTTGTGGGATGAACATTGCCATGACAGGCGGCAGCGGCTTCATCGGCGCGGCCACAATACGCCTTCTCGCGTCGCAAGGGCATCGGGTTCGGGCCCTCGTGCGGCCGACGAGCAGGCGGGAACATATCGAACATGCAGTCGACACCTTCGTCGAAGGTTCCCTCCAGGATCGCAACGCCCACGCCCGCCTCCTTGAGGACGCGGACGGGCTGGTCCACAACGCCGTCAACTGGAACCTGATCCAACGCGGCGAGATGGCGGAACACTTGGACGTCAATCTGAATGCGTCGGTTGAACTCTTTGACCGTGCAGCAAAGCTGGAGATTCCGGTGGTGTTCGTCAGCTCGGTCGCAGTCCACGCCGCCATGCTCCCCGCCTGGAACGGGCGTATCGACCACGCCCATCCCACTCGGCCCGGCAGTTATTACGGCGCCTGCAAGGCAGCAATCGAGGCCCACCTCTGGGCGCTCGCGGCTACGCGCGGTCTGCGTTTCACGGTGATCCGCCCCGCCGCGGTTTACGGCATCGACCCGAGCCTCATGCGATCGATCGGCGCGCCAATCATCAAACAGATCCGGGACGGCGAACCATTCACGCGCGCTGGTGGGGGAAAGTTCGTGCACGTCGACGATGTCGCCGCCGCCATGGCTGCCCCATTCTCGCGCGATGTGCCGCCTACGGGCATCTACCACCTCGCGGACTGTTATGCGAGATGGAGCGACTGGGCGACGCTGGCGTGCGAAGTCATCGGCACAGCGATCGACATCGATTTTTCGAGCCCACCGCAGCCACAGAACATGTTCGAAACCGAATCGCTGGCCCGCGACCTCGGCGTCACGCTTGACCGAGGCCACGCGGGCATTCGGACGCATCTGGAAGATCTCGCGGCGCGGATCTAGCAGGCTACTGGCGAGCGGCTTCTGCCAGATCAATCGCTCGGCCCAGCGCCGCCGCCTTTGCGACAGTCTCGTCGTATTCCTTCGCCGGGATCGAATCGAGCACGACGCCTGCGCCGGCCTGCAGGTGGTAGGTCCAGGGAGGTCCAGGCTTCGAGGCTGGCACGACAATGGTTCGAAGCGCAATGGCGACGTCCAGGTCGCCGCTGAATGACACATATCCGATGCCGCCGGCATACGGACCACGGCGAACCGGTTCGAGTTCGTCAATGATCTGCATGGCGCGGATTTTCGGCGCGCCGCTGACCGTTCCGACTGGAAGCGAGCGGCGAAGCGCATCCCAGCAGTCAAGCCCCTGCTTCATCCGACCGGACACCGTGGAACTGATATGCATCACGTGGCTATATCGCTCAACATCCATCAGCCTGTCCACGGCCACGGATCCGGGCTGACACACCGTACCGAGATCATTTCGGGCAAGATCGACCAGCATCGAGTGCTCAGCGCGTTCCTTCTCATCGGAAAGCAAGTCTCTCTCGAGTGCCACATCTGCCGCCTCATCGTCGCCCCGCCGCCGCGTGCCGGCGAGCGGCCTGCTTGTCACGTCACCATCTTCAACCTTGCAGAGAATCTCCGGGCTCGATGCGATCAGGATCGCGTCCGGCGACTGCATGTAAATCATGTAGGGACTCGGATTCACGACTCTGAGGGAACGGTACACATCAAAGGGATCGACATCGCTGACGCGTTCGAACCGCTGCGATGGAACAATCTGAAAGATGTCGCCCGCGCGGATGTACTCAATGCACTGCTCCACTGCGGTCTCAAAGTCGCCGCGTGGCATACTCGGCGTTCCTGGAAGCTCGCCATCTGTGATCGGTGACTCAAGGTCTACGCTGCCGGCCGGCAAGTTGATTGATTCCTCAGCCAGCGTCGCGAGCGTCGTCTCGATGTTCTGCTGCGCTGCGAGCCACGCATCTTCAGGTGATGCGATGCGCAGGTCTGCCCAGCAGGTGATCGACAGCGTCTTTTCGACATGGTCAAAGACGACCACCGACTCGTACAGACCGAGGTGCATATCCGGCAGATCACGATCATCGGTCGGCGCGTTGTGCTCGCCGATCGCGTCAGGCTCAAGCCACCGCACTGTGTCGTAGGAGAGCCAACCGGCCCACCCACCTCGAAAGACGCCCCCCGGCGAGGGCGTCTCAGCCGGGGCGGCCCGCACCTCGGACGTCAGTGCCCGAACAGCCTGAAGTGGATCCGCGTGAGTCTCGGTGCGAGTCGTGCCGTCTCGGTGATCCACGAGCGTGACGGTGTTCCGCTTCGCGGCCACCTCCAGCACAGGCCTGGCAGCCACCATGCTGAATCGCCCAACCGAGCCACCGACTTCGACCGACTCCAGCAGAAAGCTGGTGTCCGTGCGGGCGTCACCATGCACCAGTCGTCGATAGGCGAGAACCGGCGTCAGGTGATCGCTGAGCACCCGCCTCGAGACGGGCACAAGGTCGTACTGCGCGGCACGCTCCAGAAACTGCTTCGGGGCTGAATCGTTCATCGCGCGGGCATGGTACCGGGCCTGCCCTATCATCCATACATGCCCCTCGATCGAGATGCGATCATCGAGATTCAGGATCTCCACCGTGAGTACTGTCGGCCGGACGGGAGCGTTCTGGTGGCGGCACTCCGTGGTGTGGATCTCGTCGTGCAGCGAGGCCGATACATCTGCATCATGGGGCAGAGTGGCTCGGGCAAGAGTACGCTCATGAACATCCTGGGCTGCCTCGATCAGCCAACGCGCGGGACCTACCGGCTCGAAGGCGAGGACGTCTCGACACTCGATGACCTTGAGCTCAGTGCCATTCGCGGCCGCCGAATCGGATTCATCTTTCAGTCGTTCAATCTCATCCCTGAATTGACAGTACTCGAGAACATCGAAGTGCCACTCTTCTATCAGGGCGTTCCACGGGATGAACGCCATCAGCGGGCGCGTGCCGTACTCGATCGCGTCGAGTTGAGTGACCGGCTCACGCACCGCCCCGGACAGCTCTCCGGAGGCCAGCAACAGCGCGTTGCGATAGCCAGGGCCCTTGTGGGCGACCCGGCTCTGCTACTCGCCGACGAACCGACGGGCAATCTCGATACGGCCACGGGAGAAACAATCCTGCGACTTCTCGACGAATTGCACGCTGAAGGCCGGACGATCCTGATGGTCACCCATGACGATCACATGGCCGAACGGTGCGAGCGAGTCGTACGGCTTCGCGATGGCCTTATTGATTCAGACACATTGGCCGCTGGCGTCTCATGAAGAACACGCGCCGAGTACTTGGCATCGATCCGGGCCTGCGCTACACCGGCTACGGATGCATCGAAGCCGAGGGTGCTGGCGCAGTCACCAGGGTCATCGAGGCAGGCGTCATCCGAGTTCCGCAGCGCAAGCCGCTCCCAGCGCGACTGGCGTTTCTGCATGACGCATTGAGCACGTTGATGGCCGACACGTCGCCAACGCTCGTCGTCATCGAGTCGGTCTTCGTCCACCGGGACCGAGCGCAGACCGCCATGCAGATGGGGCACGCCAGAGGCGTCATGTTGCTCGCAGCCGAGCAGCGCGGCATCGCCATCGATGAACTTTCGCCAGCCGAAGTCAAGCGGGCCGTGACTGGCAGCGGCCGCGCCAGCAAGGAACAGGTCCAGCACGCCGTCGCGGCTCTGCTCGGCCTCGCCACGGTGCCCGACCAGCCCGACACCGCCGACGCCCTCGCCGTAGCCCTCGCCGCTTCGCAGCGAGCCACTTCGCCTCACGCGAGTTAGGCAGTCGGGATCCCAATCCGATCGCGTCGGCCCCCCCCCCACCCCCCCCCCCCCCCCCCGGGGAACCCCCCCCCCCCCCCCCCCCCCCCCCCCCCCCCCCCCCCCCCCC
>CAZRBV010000034.1:0-1879 GCA_964598425.1 uncultured Isosphaeraceae bacterium
AAAGCGGGTGAAGGGGATCGAACCCTCGACATTCAGCTTGGGAAGCTGACGCTCTACCACTGAGCTACACCCGCGGGGGAGAATAAGAGGGTAGCACGGGAGGCGAGGCGGGACGAGATTGCCTGGTGAACTCAGATCCCGCGGTGCTTCGGAGCCAATTCATGCGGCAGGTCGTTCGGCAACGCTCCCCATGTTGTCACGCTGTGTTCGTCGATCTTCTCATCGCCTTCGGCGGTATGGAAGCGAACAATCCAGCCGCCGCTGGGGTTGCCGAGCCGCCAGACAGTCCACCCGGCCGGATCGGTTGCGTACGACGGCGCGCCCCAGGCAGCTTCAACTTGTGAGATCGAACGCCCTTGCCACGATGCCGCAGCATCTTCGATCTGATCGTGCATCGAGCATCCGGTGGCGCACAAGGCAGTTGGGAGCAGGAGGAGGTATCGCATGACGGTGAGTGTACGACAAACACCGCCATGCGATACATCGCTGCTTATGGCACCTGAACGGTGCCGCCGAGGTGCTCGACAATGACGTCGAGCAGGGTCTCGCTGCGGTCGCCGGTGATCTCCCAGAGCATGATGCCGCCGAGACCCTGATCCACGCTGTACTGCGTCTTCGCCTGCATCGATATCTCATCGTCGAAGGAGATGAAGTGGCCGCCGTGTTGCGTCTCGCTGTAGAGCCACGGAACCTGACTGGCCTCGTCGCGGTGCAGGGTGTAGTCGCCAGACTGCATGAAGGACTGAATCTCGGTGAAGTCGTTGACACCGGTTGCGCCGCTGGACCAGTCGTCCCACGTGCCTGCAGGAACGGACGATGCCGGTTGGAACAGCCCGTTGTCCACGCTGCCGACGCCGCCCCAGGCGCGCCCGTAGAAGGGAACGCCCAACACCAGGTCGCTCGGCGCAACGCCGGCACTGATGTAGTTCTGAATGGCGGCATCGACGTTGTACTGCAGCGCAACACCAGGGTCCGAGGGGTCATCGGGATTGGGATACAGCGCTGCGTGGTGACCGGTAGCCGAGAGATCCCACGCGCCGTGGAAGTCGTAGGTCATGATGTTGACCCAGTCACACGCGTCGGCGATGCCGGATGGCTCGAGATTCTCGATCTTGTCGTAGCCCGCAGGTGCCGCGATCGTGAGAAGATACTTGCGGCCATCCTGGGCCGCGGCCGCATCGAGCTGCGAGCGCAGTTCCTGCAGCAGAAGCGTGTAGTTCTGCTTGTCCTCCGGACGGAATGTGTTGCTGGAGAGCCCACAGCACACCGGGTATTCCCAGTCGATGTCGACGCCGTCGAAGTTGTACTCCCGGATGAAGTCGACACAACTCGCTGCGAACGTCGCTCGGGATGCAGCGGTCAGCGCCGCGTCGCTGAACTTGCCGCTCCACGTCCACCCACCGACCGAGATCAGCGTCTGAATGTGCGGATACTCGGCGCGCAGCACATTGTTGATCTGGTTGTAGCAGCCGCGGTACGGCTGATCCCACGTGTCGCCTGGATAGGACTTGTCGATGGCCGCGTACGGGTCACCAATTGCGATGCGAAGGTCGTCGCCGATGTTGGCGAAGGCGTAATTGATGTGGGTGATCTTTGAGAGGTCCATGTCCGCTGGTTGGTAGTCACGCCCATAGATTCCCCACTCGATAAAGTACGCGACGATTCGCTGTTCGCTCGGGCACGAGCCGAAGCTGTTGAGCACAAGAAGAAGATCGTCGACGCCGACGATTCCAGAGTGATCCACATCGGCCTCGCCCGAGCCGCCCCAGCCTTCGATGACCAGCAGCAGATCGTCAACAGACACGGCCTGATCGTGATCGACATCGCCGGTGCAGTCGAATGGGCCGGGCTTGGTCTCGCCGCCGCCAGAGTCACCTCC
>CAZRBV010000034.1:1979-29759 GCA_964598425.1 uncultured Isosphaeraceae bacterium
CGCCGGTGCAGTCGAATGGGCCGGGCTTGGTCTCGCCGCCGCCAGAGTCACCTCCGTCATCGCCGCCGCCATCGCTCGATCCCGCATAGGCGACTTCGCAGACCTCGCCATTGAGGGTGCAGCCAGCGACCGTTTCTTCGAGCACGCCGGTCGCCCCGAACCCGAGTGAGACCGATTCGCCGGGCGCAATTGAACCGTTCCAGTCCACGTTCAGGATGGTTGTGGTTGGCCCGTCGACCGACCACGACCCGTTCCAGAGAGACGTGACGGCGGGCCCCCCGTCGTACTGCAGCTCCCAGCCATCAATCGTGGCTTGAGATCGGTTTTCGATGGCAATGGCGCCGTTGTAGCCGCCTTCCCACGAGGATGTCACCTCAAATGTCACCAGCGGCTGAGCAGAAACAGACGCCGTGGCGGCGGTGGCGAAGGACAGCGCGATCATGGTTGTGGTGTGAGTCATGGACCGAGACTACGAACCGCATCTTGAAATGGTTCGCAAAAGCGGATCGTGGGCACCCCCTCAGGCGGGTGCTGGCGTCAGTATCGGCAGAATCGGAGCAAATCAGTCTGACACGAGGGTGCTGCGGTACCAGGCGACCGTTTCTGCAATGCCATCGGCCAGCGGTACTTCAGCCTCGAAGCCAAGCTGCTCGCGGGCACGTGTGACGTCGAGATAGCGCTTTGGCTGACCGTCAGGCTTGGTGGTATCCCAGTCGAGCATACCGGTGTACCCGACGGCGTCTGCAATCGTTGTCGTCAGATCGGCAATCGACGTTTCGACGCCGGTGCCGAGGTTGATCGGTTCTGCCCCGGTCCTGGTTGCCGCGGCCAGCATGATGCCGTGGGCGGCATCGCGGACGTGCAGAAACTCGCGCGTGGGTGTTCCCGATCCCCAATTGACGACTGTCTCCAGCCCGGCATCCTGCGCTTCGATGAAGCGGCGGATGATCGCCGGAATGACATGGCTCTTCTCTTCTTCGAAGTGATCCTCCGGGCCGTACAGATTGGCGGGTACCAGAACTGTTGTGTCGAGGCCATACTGGCGACCGTAGGTTTCGCACGCCTCATGCAGCAGCCGCTTCGCCATGCCGTAAGGGCCCGTCGCGCCGACTGGCTTGCCAGTCCAGATCGAGTCTTCCTGCAGCGGAAGGGGGGCGTCTTTGGGATACGCGCACGTGGTGCTGATGAGCACCAGTTTGTCGATGCCCGCTTGCCGTGCTTCTTCCAGAAGCATCAGACCCATGACTGCGTTCTCGTACAGGAACCGTCCGGGATTCTCAACGTTGGCACCGATTCCACCGCATGCCGCCGCGAGGTGCACCACGATGTCGGGCTGGAGTTCGGCATACATGCGCCGCACATCTGACTGCTCGGTCAGGTTGTAGTCGCTGCTTCCAATCGCCGTAACGACTGCGCCAGCCGACTCAAGCGCGCGGCACGTGTGCACGCCGAGAAACCCGCGCCCACCAGTGACGACAACCTTCTTGCTGGAGAGATCCGGTACGCGATCCGTCACCCGGCAGCTCCGGCCTTTTCAAGGTGATAGTCGGCATACCACTTGGCCGCTCGCTCGATGGCCTGATCAAAGGAGTACTCGGGCTCATAGCCCAGGCCTCGCAATTTGCCGATGGCCGGGCAGCGCCGTGGCGTTCCGCCTTCACGCAACTCACCGGGGATGATGTTGACCGTCACGCCGAGCACGCGGCCGAGCGATTCAACGAGATGGCGAATTGACACTTCAACTTCGGTGCCGACGTGATAGATGTTGCCGTTCTCGCCCTTCTCGCCCGCGATGAAGGCGCCGCGGGCACCGTCACGGACGTCGCAGAAGGAGCGGGTCTCGCTGCCATCTCCCTGGATCGGCAAGTCAATCTCGGTCTTCTTGAGGCCGTCGGACATCTTCACGATGCGCTCGACGATCTCAGGGATCACATGCTCAAACCCCATGTCGGGCCCGATGAAGTTGTGGGGTCTGAAGATGACGGTTTCAAGCCCGCGGAACCCACCAAGGTGGAGAGTCAGCAGTTCGCAGCCGATCTTGCCGCCGCCGTAACTGAATCTGGGGTTGGTGACGTCGGGAATCATGAGCCGCTCGGACTCGTCCGTCGGCACATGGGTCGGTTCGTTATACGTCTCGCTGGTGCTGGCAAGCACGTAGCGACGCACGCCACAATCGAGGGCCGCTTCGATGGTATTGAGCGTTCCCTTGATGCCTACTTCAAGAACTGCGTCCGGCTTCTCGTAGAAGTACCGGGTGCCGTTGATGTAGGCGAGGTGCCACACGACTTCGCAGCCTTCGGTTGCTGCGCGGACTGCATCCGGGTCGCGGACATCGCCGTCGACGAGTTCAATCTGATCGCCGAAGTGTTCGAGGCGAGCGGGACGGCCGCGTGAGTGGTCGTCGATGACGCGAAGATCGTGTCCGGCTTCGACGATGTTCTTGCACATCTCCGAGCCGAGGAATCCACTGCCACCAGTCATCAATACTTTCATTGCCTAGACCTCCACGGCAACAAGGTCGCCGGCTTGATAGAAAATCTGATCGATACCGCCGACATTCCAAATGTCGGCAACCCATGCCTGAGGTCGCTTGCGGCCGAGCTCCTTGAGCACGTCGCCGTACCCCGTGTGGTTGGTCGCCACAAACACGCAGTCCACATCTTCAAGAGCATCTGCGACCGGCCAGTTCTTGAGTGGCTCGTGCGCTGAAGGCTCATTGATGGGATCGGGCAGGTTGTGGTCGCTGATTCGGATCTCGCTTGGAAGTTGCCGCTCGATATATCGGTGCAGCTTCGGAACGAGACTGTCGCGGATGTCATCGGTGTCAGCCTTGAAACTGAACCCAAGCACCGCGACTCGGCGGTCGTGAATGTCCGTGCGCTTCATGAGATGATCGACAAGCATCGCCGGGGTGTACTCGTTCATCTTCCAGGCCGAGAGCATCATGTCCGGGTACGCATTCCATTCATTGATCATGCCGAAGTCTTTGCGGAGGCAGGTTCCTGCCGTGAAACCAGGCATGGCAAGCGATGCTCGCGGGTAATCATGGTTGGCCAACCTCCGTGTTTCATAGATGTTGGCGCCGAAGTTGTCGGCTACCAGAGCAAACTGGTTTGCCATGGCGAAGTGAACGTAGCGTGAGATGTTGCAAAACAACTTCACGAGTTCGGCAGTGATGTAGTCGGTCTTCATCACCTCTGGAGCCAGCTTGGCGAAGAGTTCCGCTGCTGCATCTCGACTCGCGTCGTCTTCGCCGCCGACAATCTGCGGAAGCGTGCGGAGTTCTTCGTACGCAACGCCTTCGGCAATCCGCTCAGGGCAGAATGAGAGCAGGATGTCCTCGCCAACCTTGAAGGGCGTGTTTCGCTCGATCCACTTGCGTACGTAGGCGGTCGTGCCCGGTGCGACCGTGCTTCGCAGGATGATCAGGTGGTCCTTGCGGATCTGATCCTTGATGCTCTCGAGCACGCGCTGGATCTGCGAGAGGTCGGTCTCAATATGGTTGTGCAGTGGCGTACCGACCGTCATAACAATCGCCGCGCTCTTGGATGCCACCTCTGGCGTGTCATGAATGACAAACTTTCCGCTGGCGACGAGTTCGTCATAGCCCGGCTCGTGGAAGGGCATTCGTCCTTCCGATACCGCCGCGATGAGGTTTGTGTCGACGTCGACACCTGTTGCCTTGACGCCAACATCGACCAGCGAGAGACCGAGGGGAAGGCCAACTCGGCCAGTTCCGATGATGCAAACCTCATATTCGAACATGGTGTTGGTAATCCAAGTGGGGACAGAAAGTTACGGCCAGTGCTCAGTGCGGCGGCCGGTGTGGGGGGACCATGATAGCACTTGAGTATCGGCGATCAGGGGTTCGTACTTCAGCAGATCGCAATTCCCTGGGCACATCGTTGGCAGTCATATTGCGCTGCAAAAACTGGTTTGGCGGGAGCCTTCCACAGCCCCGGTGGGGCGGCACGCTGCATAGAGGCGTATGGTGTTGCGGCATAGGTGTTTCCGAAGGAGATCGCACATGCTGGCACCACTTCTACTGTGCGGGCTGTTCGCCGCGCCGCCACTGCATCCCGATGCCCAGGCGATGCTGCAGGCTGAGTCGCTGGACACGGATGCGGTCCTTGCAATGGACCCGTTGGAACTGCAGGCAGCCGTGAATGCATTCAGGCCACCACCCTGCGGAATCGAACTGCCGCTCGTGGAGGATCGGACCATTGCCACCGAGGCCCGGCGAGTGCCGTGCCGGTTGTACCACCCCGACCCGGAAACGCGCTTGCCCATGCTCGTCTGGCTGCATGGCGGAGGCTGGGTCCTTGGCACGCTTGATGGAGCAGACGCCGCCTGCCGATTGATGGCAGTGCGCGCGGGAATCGCTGTGCTTTCCGTCGACTACAGGCTTGCCCCGCAATCGCCATTCCCCGCAGCGATTGAAGACTGTGTTGCAGTGACGGATTGGGCCCTGTCCCACGCGCACGAATTCTCAGCCGACGCCGATCGAATCGCCGTTGGTGGTGACAGCGCAGGCGGCAACCTCGCAGCGGTCGTTTCAGCAACGTTAGCCGCTCGCGGCGGTGACAACCCGCTTGCTGCGCAGTATCTCGCCTACCCAGCACTCGATGCGCTTGCCAAGACTCGCTCGCGACGTGAGTTTGCCAGAGGATTCTTCCTCGAGTCACGACTGATGGATTGGTTCTACGACGCCTATGCGCCTGATCGGGGTGATTGGAGCGACCCTCGCGTCAGTCCGTTGCGAGCGAAGTCATTTGACGATCTCCCACCAACGATTGTGCAGGTCGCGCAGATCGATGTGCTACGTGATGAGGCTGTTCAGTATGCACTGCAATTGATCGAGTCGGGCGTGGCAGTCGATCTGCTGGTAGCGGCGGGGCATCTTCACGGATTCGCCGCGATGTGGCCGAAGTCGGATGCGTTTCGCGCAGAGTTTGAAAAGGGGATTGACCTTCTGGCAAGCACGCTTCATGGCCGCACCGTCGCGCCGCTCGAGATGCTGGATACCAATATGGATGGCCTCCTCGAGCCGTTTGAAGCGGCGGATGCGATCATCCGGATGTCCGAGGAATATGAAAACGAATCCGTGGCGGTGGGCGAAGTAGCGCTCTCTGCGGCCTTGGCGCCTGCGTGGAACCGCGACGAATTGGCTGAAATCTGGGAGGCGATGGATGCCAACGGCGATGGACTGTTGGACGACCACGAGATTGATGATGATCTCCGGCCGCTCGCTGCCGACCTCGATGCCGATGTTGATGGTCGGCTGACTCGTACCGAGTTTGCAGCGATGTCCTCGCTCCAGAACGACTTGTTCATGGAGATGGAAGCAGCCGCCATCATTGCTGAGTATGACGGCGACGAGAACGGTGAGATTGATCGAGCTGAGGCTGAGTCAGATCCCGAGTTGCATAGAGATGCCGATGCGGACGGCGATGGCATTGTGAGTCGAGACGAACTGCTTGCTGCGATGGATGAGTGGGATGCCTCGCTCTGGTTCGAAGTTGAAGGCGACCAGGCTCATGCTTTCGGGACCATCGACGGCACGACGCCGGGGCGTGTGATGCAGTTACTTCTTGATCATCCCCAGGTGAGGACGATCGTTCTGGAGGATGTGCCGGGATCCGTCGACGACGACTCCAGCCTGCGCGCCTGTCGACTTATTCGCCATCACGGACTGTCGACACATGTGCCTTCGAATGGCGAGATTGCATCGGGTGGCGTCGATATGTTCTGCGCAGGTGTGCAGCGAACTGCAGAACCAGGAGCAATGATCGGAGTCCACAGTTGGGGAGGAGTCGGGGAGTCCGGGATGGCGGCGCCGCGGGACGACGAGGCCCATGAGATGTATCTGGACTATGGACGGGAAATGGGGATTCCCGATGATTTCTACTGGTTCACGATTGAGGCGGCGGGACCGGCTGACATTCATTGGATGACTCCGGAGGAGCTTGACCGCTTCGGAGTCCTGGCCGCTGCGTGTGAGGACGTGCCTCAGGACAAGGCGCCTGCGGCGTATGAGTTTGGTGTTCATCCAATCTCATGCGGCGAGCGGCACTTGATCCGTGAGGGCTTTATCAAGCAAACGGAAGTTACCGCGCCGAACGGGAGGCCGATTCGTGTCATCGCGCAGCGTGGCGTGCCGGACATCGTTGTCGCTCGCGCTCGCAACCTGCTGCGGTTCTTTCTGACGGATGTTCCTGGATCACAGTATGGATCTGACAAGTCGGCGGTCGCCAATGCCATGGCGGACAATGGGGCAATGCTCATGATTCCCACCGGAGCACATCGACCTGGCCACGAGCCGGATATAGACGCCCAGCCTCTCTTTGTTGATGAGACGCCTATCGAAGGGTCGCAGTGGTATCTCACCAATGACTGGGAGCATCGAGATGCCGCCTTTGAGGAGATATTCCATCTGGTCCACGACACCGGGATCGGTACCTATTTGAAGGGGGCGCTGCCCCGGTATCAGGACACAATCGATCGTGAAGCCAGAAAGGCGATGCGCGACGGGCGGTGGGGGATCCCGGTCGATCCGCACGTGTCGGAATGGCTCCATGAACTGGAACAGGAGCGGTCGCTGGCGCAGGAGTACATCGCCAGCGCTATCGATTCGTATTACGGGTTGTGGGGCGCCTTCGATGAACGGCCTGGGGGGATGTGGGGAATCTACATCGCCAAGAATCGTGACGAGTTGAATGCAATGGATCCGGCTGGCCGCGAACTCCTCGATGCCTTCCTTCCGCAAATGATGCGAGGGTATGAAGCGCTCATCGACCCTTCATTCACCGGTGAGTTTCATATGGCATTCGATGCAGCGCGTCCATATACCCACAAGTCTCGGTACTACGTCGATGCGACGCTGACGGGCGATCTGGACTCCAGCCTTCGCGGTAACGACGCGGACAACACGCTCTGCGGAAACACGGGAGACAACACACTCTGGGGAGGCGAAGGACAAGACACGGCGGTGTTCTCTGGCAGCCGAGACCAATACGAAGTGGGGCGAGATGGGGCGTTCTTTGTGGTGCGGGACACCGTCCCGGGCCGAGACGGAACGGATCGAATCGCATCGATTGAGCGCATTCAGTTTGGGGATGGGGAGGTCGTGCATGTACACCCGTGAAGCGTTGATGGATGTCCACGAGCGATGCTATTGGAGTCTGCGGCGAGTGTTGGCGCACTGCGCTGACCTGACCGAGGAAGAACTCCACCGGGCGCATGAGGGCTTCGGGTACCCAAGTGTTCAGTTGCAGCTGCATCATGTCATCGGCGCTCAGCGATACTGGCTGAGTGTGATCGAGGGGCCGATCAACGCCGAGGATGATGCTGACGAGTTTGCAGACGTTGCCGCGCTTCGCGCCTTTGCCGCAGAGGTGCATGCCTCGGCTGTCGCAATCCTGGAGGCTCTCGACGAAGCAGCGATCGGCACTCCACGAGCCATGCAGACCTGGTCTGGCGATACACATGAACTGGTCCCCGCGCACATCATGCTGCGCACCCTGACGCATCAGTTTCAGCACGTGGGGCAGGTGACTGCCATGTGCCGGCTTATGGGCAAGCCAGCGCCGCCGAGGCTCGATTTCCCACTGGGATTGACGCTGGACTGAATTCTGAAACAGCGCAGGCCGCGTATGCAGGAGCGGGCGGGACGGGTATTGTATTTGGGAGTGCTTTGTCCACTTTCTTCAAATGGAGCGATCCCATGTTTCGTTGGCTGCCTGCGTGTCTTGCACTTCTTGCCGTGACCGCGCTGCTGCGCAGCCCTGCGGGCGCATGCACCCAGATCCAACTGATGGCGAAGGACGGTTCGGTCATTGTCGGGCGAACCATGGAGTTTGCTGTCGATCTCGATTCGCACATCATCACCTCGCCGGAGGGCCGGGCGTTTCAATCGCCATCGCCTGACGGGAACAACGGGTTGAACTGGAACGCGAAGCACGGGTATCTCCTGGTCGACTTTTTCGGTACCGGCCGAGCGGTGGATGGGATGAACGAGAAGGGGCTCAGCGTAGGGCTCTTGTATCTCCCCGGATACACCGAGTACCAGCAAGTTCCTGCTGGTCGAGAGCAGGATGCGCTCAACTATCTCTTTGTAGCGGACTGGGTCCTTGGGAACTTCTCCAGTGCCGGTGAACTCAAGTCGGCCATCGGTGACATCTTTGTCTACGGATCAGCGGTCAGCCTCGGTGGCATGGAGAATCAGGTGTTTCCGATTCACATGGTTGTTGCCGATGCATCGGGCGCATGTGTCGTGGTTGAATGGGTTGGTGGCAAGGCCAACGTCTACGACAATCCGCTGGGAGTCCTGACAAACTCGCCGGAGTTGCCGTGGCAGCTGAACAATCTCAAGAACTACGTGAATCTGACGCCGTATGCGCCCGAGCCGGTCACGGTGGCTGGCATTCAATATGCCTCGACGGGGCAGGGGGCTGGAGCACTTGGCCTGCCTGGCGATTTCACACCGCCATCGAGGTTTGTGAAGATGGCCTTTCTGGTTGAGACCTCCGTGCCAAGTGATCGAGCGGAGGATGCGGTGGTGCAAGCTGAGCATATTCTCAACAATGCCGATATCCCGGACGGGGCCGTGCGCCCGGCCAGGAGCAGTCACGAAAACGTGACCGACATCACCCGCTGGACCGTGTTCAAGGACTTGAAGGATCTCAAGTTCTACTACAAGTCATACTCCAATACGACCTTGCAGGAGATCGACTTGAAGGCGCTGAACTTCTCCGCCGGGGCGGAGCCGTTGTCTATGGCGATAGACTCGAAACAGATCATGGTGGATGCCACCGATCGCTTCAAGCACAGCGCCGCCCCGCAGAAGTGAGTGGGAAACTGAATTGGATCGCTACCCACGATCCTTCCAGGCGAGATGAAGGGCTGCGTAGTTCTCGGCTTCCCGCGTCGGATCGATTCGGCTTGTTTCTCGGATGCATGATGACATGGCGCTCTCGACCGAAGCGAAGTGGCCGCCGCCAACCATAGCGAGCATTGCCGCGCCGTAGGCGCTGCCCTCGGTGACACTCACGGTGGTCACGGGCATGCCGAAAATGTCGGCGGCGAGCGCTCGCCACGGTGCGCTCCGAGCGCCGCCACCGGTCATGCGAACTGTTGTTGGAGGAGTCCCCTTTGCCGCAACGAGATCGATGCCGTCCTTCAGCCCGTACAAGATGCCTTCAAGCACGGCTCTTGTGAAGTGCGCGCGGGTGTGGCGTGCGGTGATGCCAGTGAAGGCGCCGGTCAGGGTCGGATCATTGTGCGGCGTTCGTTCTCCGGCGAGATATGGCAGAAAACGCAGGCCTTCGCAACCTGGCGCCGCGTCGGCAGCCTCATCAATGAGCGGGGCGTAGTCCATGGCTGGGCAGAAAGTATCTCGGTACCACCTGAGGCTTCCTCCCGCACTCAGCATGCAGCCCATGAGGTGGCACGTGCCTGGGATCGCATGGCAAAAGGTATGCATGGCGCCGCTCATGTCGATGGGAACACCTTCACATGCAGCAAAAACCACGCCGGACGTACCGAGGTTGACCGACACGTGGTACGGGTCAGCAATGCCACAACTGACGCCTGCAGCGGCCTGATCGCCAGCCCCTGCAATAACCGGGGTTCCTTCGAGCAAGCCAGTTTGCGCAGCGGCTTCGGGCGTCACGCAGCCAGCGCCCGCTGGACTCTCCAGGACTTCAGGGAGCCACGCGGGGTCGAGACTCAGTGCCTGGAGGATTTCGGTGGACCATGATCGAGTCGAGATGTCGAGCAGCGATGTTCCGGAGGCATCGGTGGCATCGATGGCGTGGCACCCTGTGAGATGCAGGCGAATCGCATCCTTCGGCAGCAGGACATGCCGGATCTTTGCGAAGACCTCGGGCTCGTGATCGCGTACCCAAAGCAGCTTCGGCGCGGTGAAACTTGTCAGGGCAGGCTTTCCGGTGATGGCGATCAACCGCTCCTCGCCAACAGCTTCGTTCATCATGGCGCACTCAGCTGCAGTGCGCTGATCGTTCCAGAGCATCGCCGGACGAAGAAGGCGCTCGTCATCATCGAGAAGAACAAGGCCATGCATCTGTCCGGTTAGTCCAATGCACGCAATCTGGTTGGCGCTGACATCGCCACACCGCATAGCCTCGGTGATCGACTCGCATGTCGCCTTCCACCAGTCTCGTGGGTCCTGCTCGGACCAGCCCGGTCGCGGAGATGTGTGACCGCATGGTGTGTCGGCTTGGCCCACGATGGATCCAGATCGTTGATCAACGATGAGCGCGCGGACGCCGCCCGTGCCAATGTCGATGCCAAGCACAAAGGGTGGGCTGTCCATGCGATGGCAGCGTATCAGCGAGTACGCTCTGGCGCAGCGGGCCAAAGTCTCGTGATCGCCCGGCTGGAAGTAGGATGCGATCTGCGAGGAGGCACCGATCGCATGAGTGGATTGAAACGACCGATCCGGATGGGCATGGTGGGGGGCGGGCGTGATGCCTTCATTGGCGACGTGCATCGCATGGCGGCAAGGCTCGATGGCAGTATGGAACTCGTGGCTGGCGCGTTGTCGTCCACTCCGGAGAAGTCGCTCGCAAGCGGTAGCGACCTCGGTCTTGACGCGGCGAGGTGTTACGGATCATGGGAGGAGATGCTGAAGAAGGAGCAGTCACTCTCTCCGAATGAGCGCATCGAGGTGGTCTGCATTGTGACGCCGAATCACGTGCACTACCCGGTCGCGCGCGCAGCACTTGATGCGGGATTCCACGTGGTGTGTGACAAGCCGATGGTTGTGACGCCGGAACAGGCGGACGCCCTCGTAGCAGCGCAGCAGGACAGCGGAGCCGTCTTTGCCGTGACCTACAACTACACGGGCTACCCACTGGTCAGGCAGGCGAGGGACATCGCGCAGTCTGGTGGCCTCGGCCCAATCCGCAGAGTCATGGTGGAGTATCTGCAAGGGTGGCTTGCGACACCGCTCGAGTCGACAGGTCAGAAGCAAGCGGATTGGCGAACAGACCCAGCGCGGGCCGGGGCTGGCGCTATGGGCGACATCGGCTCGCATGCCGAAAACATCGTCTCCTTCGTGACTGGGCTCGGCGTAGTGGCGATCAATGCCGAGGTCACAACGCACGTCGAGGGCCGATCCATCGATGATGACGTAACCGTGCTGCTCCGATTGTGCGGTGGCGCGACGGGCGTGTTGTCTGCTTCACAGGTTTGCCCGGGAAGCAGAAACGGATTGCGGCTTCGTGTGTGGGGCGAATCGGGCGGACTCGATTGGAGTCAGGAATCTCCAAACGAACTGCGGCAGACCTCACGTGCCGGTCCAGACATCATTCATCGCACGGCGGACGGTGATCTGGGCGAGTCGGCGCTCGCGGCGACGCGTCTTCCTGCGGGGCACCCGGAGGGCTTTATCGAGGCATTCGCCAACATCTACAGGGGCGTTGCGGCGGCTATTCACGCGGGCCGGGATGATGGGGCGGCGTATGGCTATCCCGATGTGCGCGATGGCGCCCGGGGCGTGAGGTTTGTCAATGCGGTCATCGCCAACGCTGGGCAGGGTTGGGTGAGCTATGAGTGAGTTCTTCGAGGGCATTCCGAAGATTGCGTTCGGCGGCCCCGAGTGCAGTGACCCACTCTCGTTCAAGTGGTATGACGCCGATGCCGAGGTCGAAGGCGCGACAATGCGATCGCATCTTCGATTTGCGGCGTGCTACTGGCATACCATGCGGAATCAGTTGGGTGATCCATTTGGTGCGGGCACGGCGTTGATGCCGTGGGACGATGGGACCGAATCGATTGAGAACGCATCGAGACGTGTCGCTGCGTTCTTCGAGTTTCTCACCAAAATAGGCATCGATCGGTACTGCTTCCATGACCGTGATGTGGCGCCCGCTGGCGGGACTCTCGAAGAGACTCATGCCAATCTGAGCGAGATCGTTGGTGTGCTTGAACAGCACCAGCGGAGTCATGGCATTCAACTTCTCTGGGGGACGGCCTGCCTCTTCGACCACCCGCGATATGTGCATGGGGCGGCGACTTCGCCAAGTGTCGATGTCTTCGCCCACGCCGCATCGCAGGTGCGGCGGGCGCTGGATGCGACCAACCGGCTGGGTGGCGAGGGCTACGTCTTTTGGGGCGGCCGAGAGGGATACGACACACTGCTCAACACGGACATGGCACGCGAGCTTGACCATCTTGCAGTGTTCTTGCGTATGGCGGTTGCGTACAAGCGAGCAATCGGATTCAGCGGGGCTTTCTATCTGGAACCCAAGCCGAAGGAACCGACGACGCACCAATACGATTTTGACGCGGCAACATGCCTGAATTTTCTGCGTGAGCATGATCTGTTGGAGGACTTCTCGCTCAACATCGAGACGAATCATGCCAGTTTGGCGGGGCATTCGATGGAGCACGAGTTGGAGGTTGCAGCGGCGGCAGGCGCGTTGGGTTCGATCGATGCAAACATGGGGCACCCGCAGCTTGGATGGGACACGGATCACTTCCCAACAGATCTGTATCTCACCACCGCGATCATGCGGATCGTGCTTCGAATGGGCGGCTTCAAGAGCGGTGGCCTGAACTTCGATGCCAAGCGGAGGCGAGGATCGTTCGAACCGGTCGATCTGTTTCACGCGCATATCGCTGGCATGGATGCCTTTGCCAGAGGGCTGCTCATCGCCTCCGAGATTCGCAGAGACGGCCGTCTCGATCAGATGCTTCATGATCGCTATGCAAGTTGGGACACCGCGCTGGGCCGCGAGATTGAATCCGGCGCGGCGACCCTGGAGTCATTGGAATCGCACGCCATTCGTATTGGCGAGCCGTCCCTGCAATCAGGACGGGAAGAACTATTGCACGCCCTGGTCAATCACTTCGTGTCGGGATCGTCAGGGGCAGCGCGCAAGTAGAAGCCGAAGTCGCCCGTTCCATTGAGGATCTTGACAAGCACCGGATTCGGTCCTTCCTTCAACATCGCCTCGAATGACTTTGCGTCAGGGACGGCGCCTTGGTGGTCGGCATCGTCCCAGACGAGCGCGTCTCCAATCCAGATTCTGCAGCCGTCATCGCTGCCGATTGTGAATGGTCTCGTGCGGGTCTTCGGGCTGTTGATCGTGGTGCGGGCATAGACCACGGAACGATCTGCGGCATCCGAGCCATCGTCCAGGTTCACATGACCGCTCGATGGTGCGGTGATCCTGGTCCAGGTGATTGCCTCACCATCCTTCGTCTGCGGCGGCGCGATGTGAACGATGCCGGGCTCCGGTGACTGCTTCATGGCGAGCGAGTCCATTGTCGGCGCGTCGAAGTACCCGGTGACTTCCCACTCTCGCACAAAGTCGCCTGGCAATCGCATCGGGTGCTCTTTGGCGAATCGTCTGGCGGCGTCAAGTCCGAAGCGGTTGACGTATTGGTCGAAGAGTTCCGCGTCGGGGCGCATCCTGTCACATGCGGCCCAAGCCGAATAGGCGATCGCGCGATCGCTCGCCGGATCGGTGACGAGCGAGGCCAACTGTGGGCGAAATGCGGTGTCGTTCAATGTGGTCACAGCCTGAATGCCGACTCCTCGAACGAGGCGGTCTGGATCTGACAAGGCTGCATTGATGGCATCGGTTGCGATATCTGGGTTCGTCGCTGCAGCGCGGACGAGCATGGCGCGGCCATGAGGACCGCGGGACTCCCACCTGGGGGCAAGCGTGCTCCAGTCTCCCTCTGCGCCCGCAGTTGCGATGGCGGCACGTGCCAGTGGCGGCGTCCAGGCACCGTCTCCATCTGCGTCGATGCGAATTGGTCCCGTGACAGCCAGCGGCCGGATCGGCCTGCGGCGGTCTCGGATAACAGGAGCCATTGACCGTTCGGACTCTGCAATGACCGTGATCCACGCATCATCGTGCACTGTCAAGGGGAGCGGTCCGATGGCAAGCGGCGGGGTGTAACCATCTTCGGCGAGATCGAACATCAGAATCTCATCACCATCCGCCAGCACTCGGATGCGGTCGACTGGAATCCAGGGCGCTGCCTGCACGCCGATCGTGAGGTCGACGTTGCCACTCGGCGCGGCGATGAGATCACCAGGGCCACCGCCATTGGCATGGAGCGTGATGAAGGGGCCAGTCGTTGCAATGACGGCGCCGCGCCGAACCGCGGCGGTAACTTCTGCCGGGTCAATCTTCTCGGGCGACGAGTCATTCACGCGAACGTAGGTCCGAGGGATACCGGCGAACTGAGCCTCAACCGTGTGTGAATCGCTGTTGCCCATGGGGGCAATTGCTCGCCCCGCGTTGATCATGTTGATCCAGTCACGCATGACGCTGTGTCTGCACGTATCGACGGCGTAGTCATCGATCTCGGCGTCGTACCAGCCCCAGCCCGCGTTCTCGTTCATGACCTCGACGGCATCAAAGTCCCATGACCAGTGTGGGTGAGCCGATTCGCCAGTCCACGGGTCGAGCGATCTGGATCCGAAGTAGTCGATGTTTCCCCAGCGTGGATGATTGACCTGAACAACAGGCGGCGTTCCGAACGCGTTGGTGTTGGCGTGCGCCTCAGCAAATACGGCGCCCGGCTCGGCAGTCCAGTCGATGACATCTTCGTTGGGGTCGAGTGGGTATGCGTTGTAGTGGCCGTGGCTGGATGAGATTTCGTTTCCAGTGACGGCGGTGAAGTGCGCGTCGGCGCCGACTTCTTTCATTGTCGGCAGGTAATCCGTATTGATGTTGTGGTCCGTTGCGACCGCGAACTCGACGCCTTCGCCCGCGATCGAGATCATGCGTTCCGGCATGTTTGAGTCGCCGTGCCCGCTGTGAGTGAGTGTGTGGAGGTGGAAGTCGCCACCGGCCCATCCGGTGGTGTCAATGGCCTTCTTGAGCGTGGTGTTCCACTTCAGGTGACTTCCATCCGACGGTCCGATGTGCACCGCGGCGATGTCATACTCCATGCCGCGGCTCGCGAGCACGAGCCACTCGCCGGGAGGAATGGTGATGGCGCCAGTGCCGTCGATGTCGTATACGACGTTTCGCCGCACAGCCAGTTGAGTTGGGGCAGCATCGGGGTTGCTGAAGACATCACCGGGATCGGTCCCGTCGCCGTTGATCAAGGTCAGCCGAATTGGGAGCGGCAGGCCCGATTCGTCGGTCACGGTGTATTCCAACACACTGGCTGGGGCATCAGCAGCAATGGTCTCTGCAGGGGGAGAGGCGGCACCGGCGAACGCGATCAGGAGGCAATTCAGCATGCTCAGCATGGTATTCGACCCGACGGGTTATTCATCTTCTTGATCCACAGTGGCTTACGCGAGAGCAACTCGCGTACGCAGTTGTCAGTGCGAGAGATACATCACCCGTCGGGTCGTAGCGGGCCCATCGCGGCGCGGAGGGGTTGCAAGTGGTCTCCGAATGGGGCGGCGCGTCCGACTGCCGTGGTGTTGATTGGCTTGCGAACCTGATCCATGCTGGGCGTAGCCGCGACTCGCCTGGACGTGTGAAAGGAGAGTACGGATTCGTTCCACGGAACTCCGAGAAACTCCAGCACACCGCGAAGTGTCTGCTCGGGCTCCGAGACCATCGTCTCGTATCGGACCTCGTGGATCGGCAGTGGGCTACACCGCTTCCAGTGTTCCATGATTCGCCGCTCCTGCACAATTGTGCGGCCGAGATGATCAAGGTCTGCGGTGAATGCCATGCTTGACGTGAATGACTGGCTGTAGCACGAGATGGCAGTGTCCATTGGATCGCGAACGAGATACAGCACCTTCGCGTTTGGAAGCAGGAGTGAGGCGATGCCCAGGTTGAGATAATTCATGGGCAGCTTGTCGACGATGAAGTCCCCCTGAATGTGCGACTGGATCTGCTCTACGTATTCACGCGCCGCCGAGTCGACAGCATCCTGCGAGACATTGGCGAGCGACCAGGGAAAGTCGGCGAGGGGACCGGTCTCGGTTGCGAGCATCTTGACGGCTCGGGGCATCGCGGGACTCTCTCCCGCAGGCGCAATACTGGGATGGGCGGAGAGGATCTGCTCTGTAAGCGTCGTTCCGCTTCGATACATGCCTACAACGAGGACCGGCGTAAACGGGGCAGCCGCCGCTGTGGGCAGGCTGTTGAGTACAGCAGCATCGAGCGTGTCGATCATGGCATCGACAAACTTTTCGCGAGCGATAGGGTCCCATCGTCCGCGATGCGTGGAATTGCCCTGTGTCCAGCAGCGAAACGCATCGTCAAAGCGTCCGGCCTGCTCGTAGGCTCGACCGAGCCGCATGAGCATGTTCGAGCGATGACTGATCGCGCCCCTGCCGGATGCCAGGTATCGCTCCATTGCCGCAATTGAGGCCGGCCGATCGCCAAGCCGCTGTTGAATACGAGCCCATGCGGACACCACGGCGAATGATGGCTGCGATCCACCCATCAAGTCCGCGAGCTGGGCCGCCGCCGCTTTGCTGTCGCCCGCTGACTCAAGCGTCTCGGCAAGACCGGCACGGGCGGATTGCAGTGAAGGGTCGAGCTCAATCGCGCGGCGGAAGGATTTTTCAGCTCCTGCGAGGTCGTCATTGAATCGCATCGCTGTTCCGAGCCGGACATGGTGTGAGGCAATGTCGGGCTCGAGCTCGAGCAGCTTCCTGGCATGGTGGTCGGGTATTGGAAAGGCGCCGCGGGACAGGTCGGCATCAGCAAGGGCGGCCAGTATTGAAGTGTCGTCGGGTGCGAGTTCATGTGCTCGTTCAAATGAGATGGCCGCAGCTGGCGCGTTGGCCACCGCGACTTCAGCGCGGCCGCGGGCGAGCCACATGTCCGCGCGATCGGCGTGGAGCGACGTGCCATGAACAGCGATGCGCCTCGCTGCTTCGTACTCTCGCCGTTCATGCGCAGCGCTGCACGCGTGGCCGATGAGCGATGCGGTGGCATCAGCCTTCATCGCTGCGGAGACGAGCGCAGAGGCAATATCGCTGAGGCGTCTCAGGGGCGACAGAACCTCAGCCAGCGCTTCGAGCGCCTCCGCATCTCTGGGGCGCTTCTTGAGATGCCTTCGAAGAAAACGCTCCGCTTCCTCAGCAGGAAGGTCCGCGACTTGCGCAGCGAGATTCAGACGTTCACGGCGACCCATGTGCCTATTGTGTCAAGTTGTGCTGCAACCTGCAGAAACGCTCAGATGGGCAGAAGCGGGCGACGCCGACGCTTCGCCGCTAGCACAGCAACGACCAACACCACCGAGGACGGCGCGGGTACAGCAGTTCCTGTCAGCCGGTATGCGAGATTGTCCGGTGCTTCGATAGAGGGGCTGAACACATAGTCACCATTGGGGCTGACCTGCCAGGCGGTGCCATCGCCGATGACGCTGGTTGCGACGCCGACCCAACCGTTGTCTGGATAGGGGTTCGACATGATGACGCTGACGAAGTAGGCGCCTGATACAAGCTTCAAGTTGATCGGAAGTCGAATGAGCCAGCCATCTCCGCCCCACGTGTCGATCACAATTGGCTCGCTGGCGTCGGACAGCAGGTCTCCGATCAGATTGGAGGTCGCCGCCTCGAGATCGGAGTAGATGTTGACTTCCCAACGCTCAACGTCTTGAGGGCCCGCAAGGGCCGCCCACCCATCAAACACGAACTCGACGGCATCGATCTGCGATTCCGCATGCAGCGTGAAGTTGTCCACTGCGGCGAGCGTCAGGTCGGTGGTTTCAGGCCCACTTGGCAGAAATCGCATGCTGCCATAGATGTCATTGGCACCAGCTGCGCCGCTGGCCGGTCCAATCTGATCAAAGAGTACATCTGCCTGCGCTGAGCCGAGCAGCAGCGAGGAGAGTGCATGGAGGGCGATTGTCAGGACGGCGATGGGCCGCATGCTGGGGTCCTTTTTGGGGGCGTGGTCGTGGAGATCTGCCTGGTCCGATACGGGCTCTCGAACCTGCCTTCGGAGGTGGTTCACCGCCGGAGCCAGTGCAAATGCTGAAACGGGCAGGAATTGCGCGTGGCGGCCCACCAGACATCACAGGCCCGATAATCGGAGCGGCGATGCTGCGGTTGGTGCCTTCTTGGATGCCTACGTGGCTTCCGGGACTTCTGGCGGCTTCGGGAGTGAGCGATCACGGTCACTTTCCAAAGGCTGCCTTGGTGGAATCGGGACGCCTTCGGCTTGGAGCGCCTCCCTCGCTTCATCGGTGGCATAGCAGGCGAGCATCAATTCGATGCCACGTCCGTAGGGCGGGCAAAGGTCTATCAGCTCAAATGCCCCAGGCTGCCGAGGCGGGGCCGGCACTGCCAAGGCGGTTTCGATCATGTATTGGTAGAAGGCCGCGTCGCTGAGGTGGTCGGTGTGCAGGACATAGAGCCCCCGCTCGGCGAGCGAGAGTACGAGCCTGCGAATCATCGCGGGCAGGTGCTGCTCCGAGAGTGCGGCTGGTTCGGGGAGTCTGATCCCGTCCTTTCGCAGTTTCTCAATCCAGGTGATGCCGGATTGAGGGCACCAGGTTCGGGCATTCTCAAGCCATTCGATGGCCTCGTTCTGGCCAAGCAGGTCGGCAATCTTGGAGTCTTCTGGGAGGTCAGGCATATCGCCGGGCAGGTGCATGATCATGTGGTCGCTCCTTGTGTGATCCGGCGACACTATGGGTGAAGTGACGCCACGTACCCAATTGCTGCCAAAACGCAGCGTGCGGCCAAAAGGCACTCGCGATAGGCTGCTTCAATGATTCGCTTGCTCCTGCTTCCCCTGATGCTCACCACATTCGCATGTGCGCCGGTCCTGAAGGGGCCGCTCGACCCGCCAGGTCAGGAGGCGACTGCAACGCTCGATCATGGCTATGGGCTGCTGTGCCCACTGCTTCAGCAAGAGTCGTCGGTGACACTGATCTTCGGGATCAAGCACGCCTCCCAGCCCACGCAGGAGATCATTCGCCAGATCAGTGACGCTGCTGCCGATGGGTTGAGGCGAATCCAGGCTTTGCGTGCGGGCCCGCCCGAGATCGACTTGACCACGCAGGGATTGCCGCTTGTCGAAGTCTCAGCTCGCAATCTCATCACAAACAAGGAGGCAGCGGCGTTGCTTCTGGCTGGCGATTCGTTCGAAGTCAGGCTCTTGATGTCACAGCAAAAAGCTTGTGACTACGCAGCCGCGCTCGCAATGAGCATTGCGGCAATCGATACCAACGAGCCGCGGCGAGAAGTGCTGGAAACGCTCGCAGGTGAGATGGCATCCTTCGAGGAGCAACTTCGAAGTCAGATCTGTGCGTGTCAGTCCAAGTCGTCGGGGCGTTCCCCCCGGATCTCTCTCACGAGAGATCACCCTGCTTTCCAAGCAGGTACCACGTATGCATGGTGCCCTTGCCTTTGATGTCGACATCGCCTCGTGACTCGAATTCGTAGTCGTCGGCGAGGCGCACACGCACCGAGTCGGAGACCTGGATTCGTCCCGGTTCGCCCGTCGACTCCATGCGACTTGCGATGTTGACGACATCTCCCCAGAGGTCGTAGGCGAACTTGCTTGATCCGACGATGCCAGCGACAACGGTGCCAGTGTGCATGCCGGTTCGCATGGACAAAGTTCGCCCTGATCGCTGTGAATACTCTGCAAGCGTTCGCTGCATGTCCAGCGCAAAGTCAGCGATCTGTTGAGCGTGCGTCGGGCTTCGGTCTGGGATGCCCGCAACGACCATGTAGCAATCGCCGATCGTCTTGATCTTTTCGATGCTGTGTTTGATCGCCAATTCATCGAGGAGGCCAAACACTTCGTTGAGCATGTCAACGACCTGCTTGGCACCGATCTGCTCACTCATTGCGGTAAATCCAACGATGTCACTGAACAGCACAGTGACCTCGGGGTACGACTCGGCAATGCTGTGCTCGCCGTCCTTGAGCCGATCTGCGATGGCAGCGGGGAGCACATTGAGCAGGAGCTTCTCGCTGCGATGCCGTTCTTCCTCCAGCGACGCGGCCTGTTCCTGCAGTGTTTCTTGAGCAGACTCCACTTCTGCCACGCGATGTTCCACCGACTCTGCCATCGCGTCGAACGTAGCGGCAAATGCCGCAAGTTCATCGGTCCCGTGGATGTGAGATCGCGCGGCCCGCTCACCTGCTGCAATGCGATCTGCGACGCCAGCAAGCGACTCGATCGGTCGAAGAAGCCGAGCGCGAATGAGAAGTACTGACAGGAGTGTTGTCCCCAGCAGCAGGCATGCGGCGATGATGTCGATGAATTCGAGCCACTGTTCCCGCTCGTTGAGCGAGGTGACTTCGTCTGAGGTGCGGCGATCGATCATCGTCATGAAGTCGCCGATCGGCTCCATGATTCGGGCCTTGGTCTGGTGATACTGATCGCCGTAGACAAGCTCAAGTGCTTTTGGGCGGTCTGGTGGTCCCTGGATCGTGAAGGTGCCGGTGCCGTCATCAAAGCGTCCCACGATGGCGTTCATGGCGACGTCTTCAAGCCGCACCAAGGCATCAGATCGATTCTGCGCTTCGGTGAGTTTGTCGAACTCTGCGTTGGTGAAGCCGGCATCGAGCATGCGACTCCGGAGGGACTGGGCCTTGCCTTCGGGCCAGCCCTTGCCAAGGCCAGCGGCGACGAGATCCCAATACACGCCTTCGTAGCCTTCGGGCCGCGGCGCATCACCATTGCGAATCGCAAGAATGCTGTGGAAAAACCTCTCAAAGCGCTCGTCACCTGTTGCAACATAGGTGCGAGCGAAGCGGGTGAGGTCATCGGATGACTGACGTAACTCATCCGCGAGTTGGTACGAGGTAAATCTGCGAGTCTCGGCTTCTTCGGCGGCTAGCTGAGTCTGCTGCATGGCCACGGCCAAGCCGATCAACCCTCCAACCAGCACGAGCTGAACGACAAGAAGGCACACAAGAATGGTCCGGATTCGCATGGTTCCGCAGCTATCGAGGATCCGAGGAGCCCGACTCCATCGCTGTCGTGATTCGATCGGCGACCGACGATGGCAGTTCGTCGGCGCCCAGCGCGTTGCATATACCCTGCGCCAGGTCAAGGGAATCGAACACCGCCTTGCACCTGCCTGTCAGCACACCGGCCGGAATCTCGAACTCGACGCCTCGGTCCATTGCTTCCTGCTTGGCGTCAAGCAGGTCTCGGCACACTTGTTCGTCATACTTGCCATGGTCGGTGGGTTCAGGCAGGCCTCGCTCGATCGCTTGGCGAAGCGCGAGGCGGGCGCGGTGCACGCGTACGCGGACGGTGGTCTCGTTCATTCCTGTGATGTCAGAGATCTCTGGCCCCGAGAAGCCGACGACTTCCTTGAGCACCAGAGGCATTCTGTATTCAACCGGCAGATCGGCGATGGCCGCCTCAAGGCGTTGCTTGGCTTCGGCCTTCATAGCCTGATCGAGTGGTGAGGCGTCATCGCCCCGGCTGAGCCACGCCAGGCCGCATTGATCCAGAAGGATGTCGTCACAGGGCAACTCGGCGGAGGCTGGGCCCTTCTTCCGGTGCATGCGCTGGCAGGTTCGCGCCGCGATTCGATACAGCCACGTTGTCGCTTTCGCATCGCCCCGAAAGGTAGGCCAGCTTCGAAATGCTTCCAGCATCGTTTCCTGCACGAGATCCGCTGCTTCGTCCTCATTGCCACAGAATCGCCGGCCGAGTCCGAAAAGCATGCCGCCGTGTGCTTGCATGAGGTACTGGACGGCCTGGCTCGGGTCGGAGCCAGGCATGGGATCGGTTGCGGTGGGTTCGGGTGTCAAACGGGGGCCTTTCTGGATTCACGATGCAGTCTAACTCAACCGCGGCAGGCTCCAATCCGCAATACCGGATCCTGCGGGAAGCATGCCTGCAGTATTCTGGACGATTAGTGTCTTTCTTGAAACGCGGGTCATATATGTGGCCCCTTGGGGATCTACGCCCGCCTCACCGCGGGCCGGGACGGGAGTGACGGCCAATGTTCTTCAGACTGATATATGACGAATCACTGGCTCAGGCGGCCTATCTGGTTGGCTGCCAGGCCACGGGTGAAGCTATTGTTTTTGACCCGGAACGAGATGTGGACAGATATATCGGTATTGCCGAAGCGCACGATTTGACGATCGTGGCATCGGCCGAGACGCACATTCACGCCGACTTCCTCTCTGGCTCCCGAGAGTTGGCCGAGCGAATCGATGCGATGGTCTTCGTCTCGGACGAGGGCGACGCCAACTGGAAGTATGGCTGGCTCAACGGTCGTCAAGGTGGCGGCACCTATCGACACCAGCTGCTCAAGGACGGCGACACCTTCAGGGTCGGCAATCTCCAGTTCAAGGCCGCGCACACTCCAGGGCATACGCCAGAACACATGTCATATGAGATCACCGATCTTGGCGGCGGCGCGACCGAGCCAATGGGGCTGATCACCGGAGACTTTGTGTTTGTCGGTGATCTGGGCCGACCTGACTTGCTGGAGACCGCAGCGGGGTTTGAGAATACCAAGGAGGCTGGCGCGCGAACGCTCGCGGCCTCTGCGTGCTCCTTCCTTGACTATCCGGACTACCTGCAGGTGTGGCCCGCGCACGGCAGTGGCAGCGCATGCGGCAAGGCGCTCGGTGCGGTGCCTCAAAGCACCGTCGGATATGAGCGGCGATTCAATACAGCGTTGCAGTGTGCCGGGAACGAGGCTGCATTTGTCGATTTCATTCTCGACGGGCAGCCCGATCCGCCGTACTACTTTGCCCGCATGAAGCAACTCAACCGCGATGGTGTGCCAGTGCTCGGCGAACTGCCGCAGCCGGAACATCTGACTGCGGAGCAGATTGCAACGGTCGACACGGCCAAAGTTGCCGTGGTTGATACCCGCAGCTGGGTCGAGTTCCGGGCTGGACATCTTTCCGGAAGCCTGAAGCCCCTTGGCGGCGTAGGCTTCCTTTCGAGTTTGGGTTCGTTCATCCGTCCCGAGGAAGACATCGTGCTGATCGTGGAGCGGGACTGCCTGGAAGAGACAGTTCGTCAGCTCATCCGCATCGGTCTCGACCGAGTGGTCGGATGGACGAGCCCCTCGACGCTCGCAGTGGCGCTCGAGTCGATTGGTGGCGGTGCCACCATGGACGAAGTCTCCCCAGGCGACGTGCCGGCGATGCGGGACGCCGGGGCAGCCTTGCTCGATGTCCGAACGACGGGGGAATGCAGCGAAGGCATGATCGAAGGGGCGACCAATATTGCATACACACGACTGCTTGACCGATGGGAGGATCTTCCTGAAGGTGAACCGGTTATCATCAACTGCAAATCTGGCGGCCGGTCTGCCGCAGCGTGCACGATGCTTGCTCGCGCTGGACGGACGGTTGCCAACTTGGAAGGTGGCTTTGAGGCCTGGACCGAGGCGATCGAGAACGACGCTTCCCAGACCCGGCAACAATCCTCGTGACAGACATCAGCCCGGGTCGCCGACAAGGCGATGACGGGCACCGGAGTCCCCCCCCCAACGTACTCCCCGGTTGGCTGGTTTCCAGCCGACCGGGTGAGTGCGGGAGGCGCGAGGCGGGCCAGCCGCAGCGACGAAAGCGAACTTCGACGGCGTGCAGGTGCCAGTCATGATGATCGCATTCATTGGCGCGATTGTCATCGGTTTGAGCCTTGGCCTGATGGGCTCCGGCGGCTCAATCCTTACGGTCCCAGTTCTGATCTATGTGCTGGGGCATGCGGACAAGCCGGCCATTGCCGAGTCGCTTGCGATCGTCGGGGGAGTTGCCTGTGTCGGCGCCGTTCCCGGAGTGCTTGCTCGCCGCGTCGATTGGCGATCCGTCGTGCTCTTTGGCGTTCCTGCGATGGCTGGTACGTGGCTCGGTGCGTGGGTGTCGCTCTGGATTCCGGGCGCGGTCCAGTTGCTTGTCTTTGCCATAGTTATGCTGCTTGCGGCAGGGCTCATGATGCGGAGGGGCGGCACGCATGAGATCAGTCCACCGCTCCATCGCCCTGATCCGCTCCTGATTGTCATCGAAGGCCTTGGCGTCGGAGTGCTCACCGGACTGGTAGGTGTTGGAGGCGGCTTTCTGATCGTCCCGGCCCTGGTGTTGCTCGGGGGGCTGGGTATGCACCGGGCGGTCGCGACGAGCCTGGTGATCATTGTGGGCAAGTCAGCCGCCGGGTTCTGGAAATACGTCGTCGTACTCAATGAACTCGATTTGCAGGTGGACTGGGGCACGATCGCAATGTTCATTGGCATTGGCGGCCTTGGTGCCGTCGTTGGAACTCGACTTGCAGGCTCCATCGACCAGCAGCGGCTCAAGAGAGCCTTTGGTGTCTTCCTGATCGCGATGGGCGTGATCATCGGTGTACGGGAAGTGATGCGTCTCTCTCACGGTGAGTATGGGGGCCCAATGACCAAAAAATCTGAAACGATCAAAGCGCCTGCGCCCCCTGAATTCTGAGCAGAGAGTCCAGAGAGAGGAACCGATGAGCAGCAGCGTGTGTGGGGTGAAAAACGTAGGGCCTGAGCAACTCCGGGAGTGGCTGGATCAAGGGAAGGCCACGGTTGTTGACGTTCGTGAGCCGGATGAGTTTGGTTCTGATCGCATCGACGGGGCCCGGCTGTTGCCGCTTGTTCATGTCTGCCGTGAATCAGTGCCCGTTGAACCGGGTGTTGTCACCGTGCTGAGTTGTCGCAGTGGCGGGCGCTCCAACATGGCTGCCGAACGACTCATCGCGGAAGGAGCTTCCGACGTTGTCCAGCTGGACGGTGGATTGAGCGCATGGAAGGATGCGGGGTTTCCAACCGTGGGGCAGCCGACTGGTGCGATCAGTGTCATGCGTCAGGTGCAGATCGTGGTGGGTGGCGGCGTGCTCCTGACTGTCCTGCTCGGCGCATTCGTGTGGCCGTGGTGGTTGGCCATCGCCGGCTTCTTCGGTGCTGGCTTGCTCTTCGCGGGTCTCACCGGAACCTGTGGGCTCGCCATGATCCTCAAGAAGATGCCCTGGAATCGGCCTGCTCGAGACAGCCGTGCTCAGCACGCCGAATGCTGCAAGTAGGCCTCTACCGCACTGGACGCTCTCCTGACTGAACGCGATACTTCTGGCATGGCGGACGCGCGCCCTCAAACACAACCCACCAGCAGAAGCGTTTCCTGGGCGGGTTGGATCGCGCTCGCGGCCGCGACGCTGTTCGTTCTGTATCAATTGGCGACTCAGAATTCGATCGGGGCGATGCAACCTGCGCTCGAGCGGGATCTCGGGCTCTCTGAGTGGCAGATCGGCGTCGTGTCGGCGGTGTTTTTGTGTACATACGCCCTGACCCAGATACCGGCGGGGATGCTGCTCGATCGATATCGACCAAGGCTCCTGCTGCCGCCGATGGCCCTCGGCGTTGGTGTTGCAGCATGGCTTCTCTCGATCTCCGGCGGCTTCTGGCCGTTGGTATTCGGCCGCGCGCTGATGGGGTTGTTTGCGGCCTTTGCATTTCCAGGCGCGGGCCTCGTGGCGAGGCGACGGCTTCCGGCTCGTCAGTTTGCGCTCGCTATGGGCCTGGTCGATTGTGCCTTCGGAGCCGGTGCCTACTTTGGTGACGCCGGCGTTGCGGCGCTCATGAACATCGAGAGTTGGAATAGCGTGATGGCTGATTTCGCTCTTGGCGGTGCCGTTGTGGCCATCGTCTGCTGGTTGTGTATTGGAACAACTACCGTGCGGGGAGAATCAGCGACGGAAGCGGCGCGATCACGCTCGATGCTCGAGTCAATCCGCGAGGTGGCGTCGGTGAGGCAAGTTCGCCTTGCAGCGATTACGGCTGCAGCACTCATGGCGATGCTTTTCGGATTCGGTGGTCTTTGGGACGTGTCGCTGCAACAGGCGTTTGGGTACTCGCACGATCAGGCGATCTCCCTGAACGGATGGTTGTTCATCGGCGTGGCAATAACACCGCCATGTGCCGGATGGGCTGCAGATCGTTGGCGCAAACGAAAGCCAATTCTGCTGGGAGGCCAGGTGGTGGCGCTTGTGGCGATTCTCGCCGTGCTGATCGTGCCAGCCACCGTACCCGTGTGGGTGGCGTCGATGACGTTGTTCGTACTCGGGCTGGGAATCGGGACGTGCGTCCTGACGTTCCCCATCGCGTGTGACGCCGTGGCGCCCGCCAATGCTGGAGCGGCCATCGGACTGGTCAACGCCGCAGGGTTGATGTCATCGGCGGTGTTCCAGGTCGTCCCCGGCATCATACTGCTGATAGCTGGCAGCCACTCCCTGCTCATCATGCGGCTTGTCATGGCGATCTTCGCGATCGTTGTAGTCATCGGAGCCGTTGCCACGTGGCGGATGACGCCGTGCAGCCAGGTCCCGCGCTGATACGATTCCGCTCGTAGCTGTGAGGAGCACCCCGGACTATGGAATGCGGACTGATCGGATTGCAGGGCGTTGGAAAGACGACCTTGTTTCAGGCGCTCACGGCCCATGCGGTGCCGGTGCAGGTGGGATCAATGAAGCCAAATGTGGGTATCGCCGCGATGCCCGACCCAAGACTTGAGCAGATCGCAGCGTTCATTCCGCCGGAGAAGGTGATACCGGCCACGGTGCAGGTTGTGGATATTCCAGGTGTGGCCTCCGGTGGAGGCGCCTCGAGCCTCAATCAGATCTTGGCGCATATCCGCACGGTGGATGCGCTTGTGGAGGTCGTGAATTGCTGGGATGAAAGAGATGCCGCGAGTGACATCGCATCGATGAGTGCGGAGCTGATACTGGCAGATCTTGTGGTTGCGGAGGGGGCGCTCGAGAAGGCCCGCCGCGCAACTCGAAGCGGTGACGCGGAAGCAAAAAAGCGGCTGGCGGTTGTCGAGAAAGTGTTTGCAATGCTCAGTGATGAACGGCCAGTTCGGGAAGGGGAATGGGATGCGTCAGAAGCGGCGGTCTTGAAGTCGTACGGCTTCATGTCGGCGAAGCCGGTGCTGTATGTCGCCAATGTGGGTGAGGACGATCTGGACGGCTCCTCGGCAGCTGCAGACGCAGTTCGAACTGCCGCGAGTGCTGCGGGGACGACATCAGTATGCGTGTGCGCCGAGATCGAGTCGGAGATAGCGGAACTTCAAGAGGCGGATCGGTCAGAGATGCTGGAATCGATGGGAATTGATCGACCGGCGATTGGTGTGCTGGCGGCTGCCATGAACGACGTATTGGGGCTGTCGACTTTCTATACAGCGGGTGAAAAAGAGGTTCGTGCGTGGTCGATTCCGCGGGGCGCATCGGCTCCGGAAGCGGCCGGTGCGATTCACAGCGATATTCAGCGCGGATTCATCCGCGCCGAGTGCTACCACTGTGAGGATCTCTTTGAACTCAAGGGCGAGAAGGCGATCAAGGAAGCAGGTCGGCTTCGCAGCGAAGGTAAGGCGTACAGCATGCAGGATGGCGACGTTGTGCACTTCCTGTTCAACGTCTGAATGGCCGTGGTGGCCGCATGAGTCAGCGAGGATCGGTAGACTGTGCTCTCAGTCCAACCCTTGAACTCCTGGAGAATGTGATGAAAGCGATTCTTATTGTGACGACCGCTGCTTTGATGCTCGGTGGATGCCAGTCGGGTTCGAAGTCGACCGCCAAGGCAGCACCGGGCATGTTGAATGCGACGTGTCCGTTCTCTGGTGGCCCCGTTGGCGAAGGTGCTCCAACAGCAGATTGGGATGGAGAAACTGTTGGATTCTGCTGCGCCGGGTGCGCCATGCGATGGGATGCGTGGACAGATGAGCAGAAGAGTGGGTATGTGACTGCGCAGAAGTAGTGGGCGTGGGGGGCGAGCAGGCGAACAGGGGACCGCCCCCGCCGTTGGCTGGGGCTCAGTTTTTTGGGGTGGGGGCCCAAAAACAAAAACCACCAGACCGCCAAGCCAGGG
>CAZRBV010000035.1:0-28205 GCA_964598425.1 uncultured Isosphaeraceae bacterium
GATAGGTGTCGTTTGTCGAGATGAATGCGCCGAGCAGCGCCGCGGCGAACAGGCCGAGCAGGCCGCTCGGCAGCATGAGCGCCGCGGCAGCAGGCGCGCGGACCTCGGCCTGCAGCGCTTCGGTTGCCTGCGCGCCGGTCACAACGTCGATGCCCTCGGCGACGCCCGCGAACTGCGGGTCCACCTGCACGGCCCGAATGCAGATCGGCAGGATGAGCGTCACCAGCATCAGTACGCGGAACCGCCAGCCCGCCAGGATGTTGGCCATCTTGGCTTCGTGCGCCGTCACGGCAGACGCGTTGTAGCCACTGGTCCCCTGCCAGCTGAGCATGCCATAGAAGAGCACGATCACCGCAATCACCCAGTACCACGCGTCGAACCGCTGCTCGCCGCCCAGATCAAACGGGTTCGTCAGCGACGTGCCGGCAGGCATCGCGTCAAACGCCAGCTCAATGCTGCTCCACGGCACGAGCCACAGGAGATACGCCATGACGGCCAGGAACACCCAGTTGGCAAACGTGCCCTGAATCCAGTCCGTCACGATCACCGCAATCTGCCCGCCCATGAAGACGAAGAAAAGCGCCGTGCCAAGCAGCGCCACCATGAGCGATGCAAACACGCTCACCTCGATGCCGGCGATGGTCCAGACCTCCGGAAGGCCGAGCAGCACAATGAAGAAGCGTGAGGCGACCGCGGGAAAGATGCCGTAGTTGAGAAGCCCCGACAGGAATGCGACGAGCCCGGCAAACACGCGGAAGCTGCGGCTGTATCGAATCTCGAAGAACTGAGCCATTGTCATCGCGCGGGTCTGCCGATAGCGATACACCACCCACCCGCTGAGCGCGAGGATGATCATCGCCGGCCCTTCCATCCACCCCCAGAAGACGGAAGTGAAGCCGACGTCGTAGTACTGCTGCCAGAACCACACCAGCGAAATCACACCGACCTGCGCCATCCCGTACGCAACGGTGATGAGATACCGCCCGGCACAGCGATTGGCGGCAAGAAACCCGGAGACGCTGCGGGCGTGCCGCCGCGTTCTCGCAGCCGCGACAAGCAGCACGCTCGGGAGCGCCGCGATGATGAGCCAGTCAATCCAGATCACGCGGGATGCTCAAGCCGAATCGTGGCGATCTCGAATGGACGCAGCCCAACACGCACCGCCCGCCCATCCACGACAAGCGATTCGGATTCGACAGGCCGCTCCAGGCAGTCGCACATCCGCACGTCGCCGACGTCTTCGGCAAGGCGCAGCACCGCAGTGCCGTGGCCGCCGTGCTTCTCAACAAGTCGCACAATTCGGCCTCGCCCATCTTCCGACGGTTTGACCGCTGCGATCTCCACAGCAATCGGCCCGATCGTCTCCATCGCAAACGGGGCTGCCCGCCGCCCCGTCCCTTCCCGAAAGGGCCGCGTCAGCGTTTCTGCCTCGGCGTCCACCCCGGCAGCCCGCCAATCGCCCGCGTGCGGCATGAGCGCCCACCGGATGGTGTGCTCGCCGCGATCAGCCGTCGGATCCGGGAAGATGCTTGATCGAAGCAGCGTCAAACCAAGCAGGCCATGCTCAAAACTTCGGCCATAGATTGCTCGGTCGAGCACAGCAAGGCCTCGCCCCGGCTCGGAGATATCCATCCACCGATGCCCCGGCACCTCAAACTGCGCCTGCTCCCAGGATGTGTTCCGATGCGCTGGCCGTTCAAGACATCCAAACTGGATGCCGCACATCGCCACTCGGCTTCGAATGCTCGTCGGGAAGTCCACGCGAAGTACGCGACGGTTCTCCTGCCAGTCAATGTCCGCACGCACGTCGACTCGGTGTGATCCGGCATCGAGCGTGTAGCGAATCACAGCCGAACTCGCTGCGCCGATTGCCCGGCGCACTTCGACGACAACGCGCAGCGGGCCGGACTCGACAACCTCGACACTGCTCGGTCGGTCCAACGCGACCTCATGATCGCGGTAATCGTGATCGAGATTCCATGCATCCCATTGACGCGGACGATCTTCATACAGACGCAACTCGCCGACGCGCATCTTCCATCCCGTGCCGTCGGTCGCGACGTCCAGTGGTGTTTCACAACTCCGGAGCCCCTTGAGACAGCCGCATCCTCCAACTCGGAACGAGACGAGGCCGTTGTCCACCTTGGTGCCATCGCACAGAACCGGTTTGACCGAAGCTGGCGGTGCCGGCGTTGAAATGCTGCTCGCAAGCGCAGGCACACCGTCCGCCCATCGCAGTTCGCCGCCGATCTCCACGACGCCGCTACGGGGCGTCGATGCAGGATTGAAAACAGCATCGCCTGAACCAAGACCACTCTCGACAAGCGCTTCAACCGTCGACGCGGTTTCGGACGTCGCCTCGCATGCATCGGCGTACACCTCGGCAATTGAGGAGCCAGGCAGAATGTCATGGAATTGATGCAGCAGCACATGTGTCCAGCAGGCATCAAGCGCCGCAGTCGTTTCGGTCGTGCGATCACGTACGAGTTCAGCGATTCGCAGCGACTCCTCAAGATCGAGATTGGCCCGCTTCAGCCACGCCTGCGACGTGTAGATGCCGCGGTGGCCTTCCATATAGAGCTCGCCATCCCAGACTGGAAGCGAGGGCGCCGCGTGCAACTCGGCGCAGAATGCATCCACGCGACCAAACGTTGTTGCAGGGAGACCACCGGCCGACTGGGAGGATCGCACTCGATCGATCTGCGTTTGCGTCGGCCCACCGCCTCCGTCTCCATACCCAAAGGGCTGCAGCCAGTGCGGCGGGGTGCCGTGGTCCTTCTCGATGACATTTCGCTCGGCGGCCAACAGATCGCTTGGGGCGATCTCGGAGTTGTAGTTGTGGCCGGGCGTCATGTGCGAAACAATGTCGGTGCCGTCAATGCCGCGCCAGCGAAAGGTGACGTGCGGGAAGTCGTTGACCTCGTTCCAAGCGATCTTGTTCGTGATGAACGTATCGAGACCCGACTGCCGCGCGATCTGTGGAAGCGAGGCGGGGAATCCAAATGTGTCGGGCAGATAGAGGTGCCGCTGTCGCGCGCCGTCGCCAAAGCGACTTGCCCACCAACCGGTTCCTTTGAGAATCTGCCGGATGAGCGACTCGCCCGAGGGGATCAGGCAGTCCGGTTCGACCCACATGCCGCCGCCAGCCTCCCACCGGCCTTCACGTACGGCGCCGGCGATTTGCTCGAAGAGCGCCGGCTGCAGCGACTCCATCCATGCGTACTGCTGCGGCTGGCTGCACAGGAATGTGAAATCCTGATTGCGTTCCATGAGCCGAAGCATCGTCGCAAAGGTGCGGGCGCACTTGCGTTTGGTTTCGTCAAGCGTCCAGAGCCAGGCGGTGTCGATATGGGCGTGACCGATTGCGGTGCACTGCGTGGTTGATGGCGAGCCAGCAGCAATGGCCTCATCGAGAATCTCGATCGCTCGGGGGGCGACTGATCGCGGTGAGTCTGTTGACAGACACGAGATCGCTCCATGAAGTGCCGAAGCGATCTGCTGGGCTCGGCCGCCATCGCAGGGAAGCGCCGCAAGGAGTTTCCGCGCGAAGTCGAATCTGCTGATGACTTGCTGCATGACCGAATCCACCCGAACGAGCTCGGCATGATCGAGCCGCCCAGGTGAGTGTTCGCGCCAGCGAGCCTGCACTTCCTGTTCGTCCCACCAGAATGTGCTGATGCCGAGCGGTTGATTGCACGCCGCCTCGATCAGCAGGTCGGCGCTGCCGGCGTCGCAGGGCAGGATGGCGAGATCATGATTTGCGTCGAGGCCGTGATAGGGAATGCCGCGCACGCGCAGGAGCGCTTCTGTGCCACTTGAAAATCGCAAGGCGAGCTCGCCTGAACCAGAGGGCGAATCGCCCCGCACGCGAAACCAGGCCGTCGACCACACCGGCCCCCACCGCCATCCGATCGGCACCTCGTCGTAGACCGCAGCAGCCGCCTCGGACGCAGAGACGCGATCTTGCGTTTGCCACACGGATACCGCAAGCGGGCTGCTCGCCGTCACGGCAGCGGGCGCAAGCACCTCCATCTGGAAGTTCTTGAAGCGGACGTCATCGTATTCATGCCTGTGCACGCCGCCAAGGTAGCGTCTCGTAGGATGGTGCTCATGGCAGCGGTATGTGTGGCAGATGGAGCGGACACCATCATTCGGCTCAAGGTCGTTCCCGGGGCGAGCCGCAATGCGATCGCGGGGCTTCTGGGCGATCGCCTGAAGGTGCGTGTGAGCGCCCCGCCGGAGGGCGGCAAGGCCAACAAGGCGATCTGCAGGGTGCTTGCCAATGAACTGGGGTGCTCGGTGGTGATCGAGAGCGGGCATGGTAGCCCGCTCAAACTGGCACGGGCCATCGGTATCGGTCCGATTCAGGTCGCCGGAGTGCTCCGCTGCTGAGATTCGCCCATGGTGTCATCTCTCCGGCCGCGAGCCATCGTGACTACTGCAATGAAGGCAAAGAGGACCAGACTTCCGACGGCAGCGATACGAAGCTGGGTACTGATAGTCGACCATCCGGTCGCGGCCGCAGCGGGCACGGCGAGCGTGAGCAGAAAGAGCGTGCCGCTGAATGAGAGTCTGCCCGCAAAGCTCTGCAGCGAGAGATAGGTCGCGCGTAGTTTCGTCGGCACGGCGCCCGTGACGGCAGCATTGAGGGGTGGGGTCATCAGGGCGCGAGGACACGATCGCAGCAATAGGAAGACAGCAATGAGCGGGCTGAGCCAGAGCGACATCAGCCCGATCGTCAACACTTGAAGTGCCATGGCGATCAGCAGCACGCCCCAAAGCCCCACGCGGTTTCGGACCCCAATGCTGCGGGCGCCGACGAGGGAGGCCAGCCAGAAGGTGACTGCCACATGAAGCCCGGTCACGAGCGGCGTCGACGCCGCCGCGATCCCGTCTTTGCCGAGCGTCGCCTCAATGTAGGGCTGGAAGTACTCGTATGG
The DNA here is from genome assembly GCA_964598425.1 of uncultured Isosphaeraceae bacterium. Taxonomy (GTDB): domain Bacteria; phylum Planctomycetota; class Phycisphaerae; order Phycisphaerales; family SM1A02; genus UBA12567. The sequence goes on from CAZRBV010000035.1 coordinate 4,941, forward strand.
GACGTGATTGAGCACCAGCATCATGGCCGCAAACACAAAGAGCAGGAGCAGTGCAGGTGATTTCCACTGGGCCAGGCACGCGCCCGCTTGAGTCAGGATATTGGCCCGGGTCCGCGCTTCATCGCCAGCAGATGGCTCGCGCATTTGGGCGATCACGATGATCATCCCGACCGCGACGATGAAGGAACACGCATAGGGAATCCGAAGATCGATCGCCGCCAATCCGCCACCGATCAAGGCGGCCCCTGCGGCGCCGAGAAACCGTCGCTTGGACGCCTGCGCTTCGCGGGGCGCAAACTCGCTCACGAGGCCGCACGCTGCGAGCGCATCGTGATGCAGTGCCGTATCGGTGCCGCTTCGAAACGCTACGCCGGCTGCGCGTAGCGACTGGCCAACGGCGAAGAAGATGAAGAGCGGCGACCCGAGCGCGTCCCCCACCATCACCCACGGCCCGATGAAGAGCATCAGATGGCTCACCGCCATCAGAACAGCGCCCACCAACATCGTCGGCTTGCGGCCGAGTCGATCTGAGAGCCACCCGCTGGGAACCTCGATCGTGACAACCGACAGGAAGTACAGCGCCTCCAGCGACAACACCGCATCGAGCGGCATGTAGGCCGCGAAATACAGGAAGAACACCGGAACCCAGAATGACGCCTCGGCAAGTGACGCGTACCACTGATAGAGGTCGGCCGTGCGGCGGTTGAGGTCGACTGACATTGAAGGGCACCATACCGGCCCACGACCCGACGGGTGATTTATCCACTGAATTGACAGGCACTTATGTGGCATCACTCCTCTAAGCACTTGCCGCAACAGAAGATAAATTACCCGTCGGGTCGGATGAATCGCTCTTTGCTCGGCATCATGCCGTCATGACTGCCACGGTTCGACGCGCCACGCGGGGGGATGTTGCGGCCATGCTTGCCATCTCCAACGCGAATGCGACCGTGAGCCACGCCAACTTCGCGATCGATCCCGAACGGCTTGAAGACTGGCTGGAAGCGTGGGACGCATCGCGCAGCAGGTTTCCGGCGTGTGTTGCTGAATCAGACGGCGAGGTTGTGGGGTTCTCAAGGGCCACGCCATGGAAGGGTCGCTGCGCCTAGGACCGCCGGTCACTTTATATTGGTTGCTGTCAACAACTTACATCAGGCCGACTATCCCAACCTGTTGTCAATACAAGAGATAAAGTAACCGGCGGTCCAATGACGCTCTCATTGACAGGCAACCCCAGGATGCTCTATTTGCTTTCCTATCAAGCACTTACAAACTGACGGATTTGTAACGTGCTGTCAGAACACAACATAAAGTAACCGGCGGTCAAGGGGTGTTGCCGGTGAAGAGCATGCGCCAGGTGCGGCGGCAGTCTTCGACGACCAGGTACAGGGCGGGTACGAGCAAGAGAATGATGAAGGTGGCGAAGAGGACGCCGAACCCGATGGAGATCGCCATCGGTACAAGGAATCTCGCCTGCATGCTCGTCTCAAAAATCATTGGCGCAAGCCCGAAGAAGGTCGTCACGCTGGTGAGCAGAATCGGCCGGAATCGGCGGATGCCCGCGCTGCACACTGCATCGAGCACGGGCCGATCGGGATGCCTGTCGCGATGCATGTTTGCCGTCACGACCAGCACGAGCGAGTCGTTCACGACCACACCGCTTAGCGCAATGATTCCAAACATGCTGATGATGCTCAATCCGTACCCGAGCAGAATGTGCCCGATGATGGCGCCGATGACGCCGAATGGAATCGCCGTCATGACGACAAGCGGCTGCATGTACGACTTGAACGGTATCGCCAGCAGCGCAAAGATGCCGAGCAGCGCCATCATGTATCCGACGCCAAGCTGCCCGAACGTATCGCGCTGGTCGCGCTGCTCGCCCTCGAATGACCATGCCAGACCCGGATACCGTGATCCAAACTCCTCCGGCAGCCGTTCTCCAAGACTCTTCGCAATCTGGTTGGCGTTCCCAACCGCCTCTTCGATGTCTGCTGTCACCGACACAATCCGGCGTCCCTCGCGCCTGGAGATCGCCGTGTAGGCGCGGCCAGGTGTAATCTCAACCGCCTCACCAAATGGAATCTCGCCGCCAGTTGGCGTGCGAAGCACGAGATTCTCGATGGTGTCAAGCGTTCGCCGCTCAGCTTCTGGCAGCCGCACCATGATGCGCACTTCATTGCGATTCCGCTGCTGCCGAATTGCCTCGGCGCCGTAGAAGGCATGCCGCACCTGCCGCGCAACGCCTGCTGCGGTCAGTCCATATGCCTTGGCCTCTGGCGTCAGGGTGAAGTCAAGTTGAGCCTTCCCGGTCGCCACGCCGCTGTCGATGTTCTTGGTGCCCTCGTATCCCTGCACGATTCTGGCGACTTCGAGGGCCGCTGCATCGAGCATCTCTCGGTCGAGATGTGTGAGCTCAATCTCAAGAGCCGCGTCGCCACCTCCGATTCGTGAGTCCAGAACGAACGACTCCACTCCCGTCAGAGGACCGACTTCCTCGCGCCAACGACGAGAGAACTCCTTGCCAGTGATAGCGCTTCCCGCTTCGACCTCCAGCATCGCTGAAACAACCGAGGTACCGCCTCCAGCCCCGCCACCACCGTGGGGACCAAATGCGCTCAGGGCAGCGCCGATTGTGGAGATGTGTCCTGGAACCGAGGAATCTTCACCGAGATCCGCAATCACTCGATCGGCCGCCGTCATCAGTTGATGCCGTACGCGTTCGGCCTCAGCACGAGGTACGCCAACAGGAAGGCGAAGGCGCGCCGTGACCACACCGGCGTCGATGTCGGGCATGAACGTAAACCCAATGTGCCCCCCGCCGACATAGCCAACGGCGGAGATGAGCATGGCCAGCCCGATCGAAATCGTCACCCATCGATGCTTCGCAGCGGCATACACCGACGGCCTGTACACCCTGTGGATGTACCACTGCAGCCCCTTCCCGAACAGATTGGATGGATAGGACACCACACGCCAGAAGATGGTGTCGGCGCCTTCGTGTGAAAGATGGGCCGGAAGCACAAAGAGTGACTCAATCAGTGACACGAAGAAGACTGCAATCGTCACCGCCGGAATCTGCATGAACAGTTTGCCTTCGCCGCCAGGCACGAAGAACATCGGCAGAAACGCAACCATGTTGGTCGTCACCGCGAAGAACACAGGCCCGGCGATCTCCCGCGCGCCCATGATCGCGGCATCCAGCGTATTCATGCCCTCCTGCCGCTTCTCGTAGATGTTCTCACCTACGACAACAGCGTCATCAACGATGATGCCGAGCGTCACCAGGAACGCGAAGAGCGAAATCATGTTGATCGACGCGCCGCTCAGCGGCAGAAAGAGAAACGATCCCAGAATCGAAATCGGTATGCCGAGCATGACCCAGAACGCCAGTCGCGGCTCAAGAAAGAGCCCGAGCATCAACAGCACGAGCACCAGGCCAACAAAGGCGTTTCGAAGCAGCAGGTCGATGCGTTCCTGATAGATCTCAGAGTCGTCGTTCCAGATGCCGATGGACATTCCCGGTGGGAGCTGATCCTGGTACGACGCAAGCCAAGCCCTGGTGGCTTGCGAAACTGAGATCGGCGTCTCGTCCCCAACGCGAAACACTTCTACAAGAGCCGCCGGCTTCCCGTTGACCCATGCCCCGAGGTCAATATCGCTGAATCCCTCGCGAATGTCAGCAACCTCGCCCAGAGTCACCATCGTGCCGTCGGCGCGCGTAATCAGTGGCAAACCTTCAAACTCGCTCGCGTAGTCTCTCCGCTCGGTGGTCCGAAGAAGCACCTCGCCACCATCAGTCCGAATCGAACCAGCAGGCAACTCCGTCGCGCCCTGCTGAATAGACCGCGCCACATCATCAAGCGTCAGGCCGTACGCCCGCAGACGCTCATCCGGCACCTCGATGGCAATCTCGAGCGGTCGAACAAACTTCAACTCGACCTGCGTAATGCCTGGCTCAGACAGGAGCGCATCTCGCATGTGCTCGGCGCGATCTCGGATGACCTGTTCATCAAAGTCACCCGCCACGGCAAGTGACACAACGCGGTTTCGAGTTGAGATGAGTTGCACTCGAGGACGTTCAGCATCGACCGGAAAGGACACAATCCCATCCACGGCGCTCTGCACATCCTGCTGCGCCCGCGCGTGCTCAGCGCCAAGAAGCAGTTCGATCGAAACGGAACCCGCCCCCTCGCCAGCCGTACTGCTGACCCGCTTGACCCCGTCGAGCCCGCTCACCGCATCTTCGATGGCAAGCACAATGCCTTGCTCGACTTCCTCAGGGCTGGCACCGGGGTATGCCACCGAAACCATCACCATATCGACGGTGAACTCGGGGAACACTTCCTGCTTGACGCGGCCGCCAAGCACGATTCCTCCAACGATGAAGAAGATCATCAGCAGATTGGCAGCGACCGGGTTTCTGGCCATCCATGCGATGGCCCCCTTCCGCTGAGATGGCAACTCACGCGGTGCGCTCATTCAACAACCTCGCGCTGAATCAGCATGCCCGGGGCCACCGCGGGGATCGGGCTGGAGATGACGGCGTCGCCTGGATTCAGTTGCACCCGGGCCAGCACCGCCTCGGGACTCCCACCGACGACTTCAATGTCACGGAAGATGAGCCGGTCATCGGCACCGGCAATCCAGACCCTGTCTCCCTCACGGATGACGCTCCGAGGAAGCGAACGCACGCCACTGACCTTCGGACCTTGCACAGTGACTTGCACGTACGACTCAAGAAGCAGCGGAACAGCCCGTGTCTTCGCCTGCTCCAGAGGCTGTGGAACGCTCACCAGAACACGAGCGAGCCTTCCGGCGGAATCAACACTTCCGGTCAATCCGTTGACGATGCCCTCATAGGTGACCGTTGAACCACCGCCGGTCGCAAGCGCCACGGTGGCAGCGCTGGCAGTCTCTGCGCCCAGCTCAAGCCTGGCGACATCGTCAAGCGGGACACCGATTTCAACCCAGTATTCGTCCGTCCCCACCAGCGTCCCGAGCGACGTGCTCGCCGAAACGATTTGACCAATCTCGGCGGACTCAGTTGCCACCATGGCATTGAATGGCGCGGCAATGACCGTCCGTTCAAGCGCAAGCTGCGCCTGCTCGACTCGGCTCTGCGCCGACTGAAGCGCCGCTTGCTTCTCGGCCAGATGTGGTGCGCGAAGCGCCATGCGACTTCCGCTCTCCTCGCCATCAATTTCGTCTCCAAGCAGATCCCAGTCTCGCTTCGCAACCCGAACGCGGCCTTCCTCAAGCTCCAGATTGAAACGAGCAGTCTCAAGCGTTGCTTCGGCCTGACGAAGTGCGAACACGTAGTCGCGATCATCAATGCGAGCAACCTCGGCGCCAGCTTCAAACTCGCCGCCGGGCACGAATCTCGAATCCACGACGGTCAGCCGCCCGCTGACCTCGGGTCGCAGGGAAAGCGTCCTCGATGGCTTGACCGTTCCCCACGCTGTGACGTCAAGCGTGGTGTCAATGAAAGGTGTTTCCACAACCCGAACAACCACAGCCGACTCTGGCACAGGTGCCAACTCAGGCGCGGGCCGGCTGGTGAAGAGCGTCCACCCTGCCCACAACCCAGCCGCCAGAATGAGCGGCGGTACGACAAGTCTCACCACAACGGCCACCGGACGTAGTGCGCGTACGACAGGGCTCATGCCTCGTTCTCCTCATTGATCGGCCCGCCGACCCGATGCTCGAGTTGGGCATCCTTCGGCGGCGGTGTCAGTTCGTGCATCCACGTTCCGCCAAGCGCGCGGTACAGGCTGGCGCGATAGGACAGCAATTGTTTGTGGGCACTGACCTGCTGACGCTGCAGCGACTGCTGTGTCTGCACGGCATTGATGACGTCCAGATACTCCGCAACGCCGTCGGTATAACTGGTTCGAGCCGCCTGCAATTGCCGCTCTGCAAGTGTGATCTGGGCGGTGATTTCCGCAAGCAGTTCGATCTGATTACGTTCGCGGGCAAGGGCATCCTCCACTTCCTGCAATGCGTGCAGGAATGCCTCTGAGAATGCAGCGAGCCGCTCCTGGACAATGGCTTCGCGGCGCACCACTTCGGCGCCGCGGCGATCCCCGTCAAAGAGTGGTTGGAAGATCGAACCACCGACGCTAGTCATTCCACTGTTGAACGGGCTGGCGAAACTGCTGGAGAGGAAGTCGTAGCCGAGCGAGAACGAGATCGTCGGCAGCATGTTCGCAACCGCAGCGGCGACTTCATGATCTGCTGCTGCCAGACGGTCGCGGGCGGCCCGAAGATCGGGACGAGCCGATACGAGGTCTGCCGGCGATCCGAGCACGGGCAGTGGCGGCAATGCGGGAAGCGATGTCTCGACGCTCGCAAGATCGAGTGCTTCGGGAGGACTCCCCCGCAGCACCATGAGCGCATTCAAACTCGTCTCCAACTGCGAGCGGGCAGGCGGCAGTTGGATGCGAACGCCCTCAAGTTGCTGGCGCTGCTGGTACACCTGAAGCGCATCAGCGAGCCCGTTGGCGTAGCGGTACTCGACCGCCTTGAGCAGTTTCTCGCTGAGCAGAATCTGCTCTTCGATCACCTTGATGAGCTCGGCCTGTTCCCGAATTGTGAACCATGTATCCGTGACCGTTCCAGTGAGGAGCAGCGCCGTGTGATCGACGTCCTGCCGCGAAGCAAGCGCGGCCAGTATCGCGGCCTCGGTCTGGTTGGCGATCTTCCGCCAGAGGTCGATCTCCCAGGAGAGCCCGAACCCGACGGTCCAGCTGCTGGAATAGGTAATCCCAGAGGACGAGTCGCCGCGATTGCGAGAAGCATTGCTGGTGAGGTTGATTTCGGGCAGCAAAGAGGCCCCGGTGATTCGAGCGGTGGCTGCGGCCTGCGCGAGCCGGGACCACGCTTGACTCAGATTGAGATTGGAATCGAGGGCCGCATCGACCTGAGCATTGAGGGTCGGGTCTTCAAAGGCGTGCCACCACTTTGCAGGCGGCTGAATCGCGCCCCCCGCTTCAGAGAACCGCGGCGGCGACGGCACTTCAGGCATCGACCGGGTCGGAATCTCGACGGGGTTGCATCCGCACAGCAATGCGGCAGCCGTGATACTGACGAGCGGACGCATCATGCCTCTGCATCCGTATTCGATGGACTGAGTGAGAGAAGCGCCCACTGCGTGATGTGGTCCGCGATTTCGCTGGCGTGTTCGCTGCCGAAGTGTGGTGGCTCGAGCCGCTCAAGCATGGCCCGCCCGGTATGAAAGACGAGGCACTGGCCGATGATCGCTATGCAGTGGAGCTTGAGCGATCGCTCGGCCAGGACGCCACCGCTCGCTGCATCAACAAGCCTGCCAAGTTCCATGAAAACAGGTTGCACAGCGCCCTTGGCAAGGTGGTCGAGTGCCTCCGACGGCTCAGCCATCTCACGGGCCATCAAGCGACCGACGTCTGTGCCGCCGGAGTGAAGAAGCCGCCGCACATACCAACCGATCCAACCGCGGAGCTGCTCGGCAGGGCAATCTGGCCTCTGGTCGAGCGTCGGCATCGGCTCTCCCACGCCTGCATTTCGATACGCGTGCTGAAGTACCTCGGCGTAGAGCGTTGCCTTGTCGTGAAAGTGGTAATTGACCGCAGCGACATTGGCGCCGGCCCGCTCGCAGATGTCACGAACCGTACCCCGCTGAAAGCCATGTTCGGCAAAGACCACCACGGCTGCGTTCAAGATGTCCTCTTTCGTACTCACTCGCCATCGCTCCAACCGCCAAAACGGATCCAAACATCCGCTTCAAACGGGCGTTTGAACAGTGTACGTCCTTCTGATGGCAGCAACAAGGATAATCAGCGGTCGATGAGTCATTGTGCCCAAGCTCTTGGCGACGGCGTGCGTCTGGACGGATGAGCAGCGGTCCCTACGGCCTTGCAGCTGGATCGTGGGTGAACTCAAAGTCCGCCACCGGACCCCGTCCCACACGATCACGGGCCAGCCAGATCCCGGCAAGCAGCGGCACGCCGCCCCCTGATTCGCTGCGCGACCGCTGACGAGCGGCGTCAACCGCATCAGAGAGGTCACGCATGAGTCGCTCGATCCGCGCAGCGTCATCGGCCGACACCGTCATGAGGGCGCAGTTGAGCAACGCCCGCGCGCCGCCCTCGCCCTGCTCAAGATCTGCCTCCACGTTCTCGACAAAGGCGTCGTTGGTGTATCGAGCCACGGCGAGCATGCTTGATCGCAGGCGGTGCATCCCGAGTTCGGAGCAGGGGTCGACGAAAATCCGAGCTTTCTCGGCACCCGGTGCGGCGCAGAACTCGGCAGCAGGTCGCTTCCCTGTCATGCGCTCGACCCCAGTCTCCTCGACGAGCCCGGCTGTTTCGAGCACCCTGACGTGGTATGCCATCGACTGATGCGTCATGTCGAAACGCACCGCGAGCTCAGAAATGGTGGCCGGCCCCTCACACAGCAGCCGGCCCAGTACCGCCATTCGCTGAACCGACTGAATGGCAGCCCAGTGCGCGGGCTGCTCAATGTCAAGGGTGATGCGGTGGTGTGGCCGCTTCATTGATGTGGATCCTCATCGCGCAGAGGTGGGAGTCTTCGTGGTTATTCAATGGGGCTTCAGTGTTTCGTGTGGGCCGCCACCGCCGGATAGAGGTCCAATCCTCCCAGATGAAACAAGATCGCGTGGCGAAATCTGGTGCGGTTTCGGTAGCCACATGCCCGGCCTTTGATCCTTTGAATCTTGCTGTTCATGGATTCTGCCGTGGCGTTGGTTGTGTGCAGCACGACGGCATTGATGATGCCCCAGAGATGCTTTCGTATGGTCCTGGCCGCCTTGACCATTGGCGCAAGTCTGCTGCGACTTGCCCATGCCAACCACTTTCGCCAACCACGCTGCGCCCAGCCCCGTGAAGCATAGGACCACAGCATCGTGGCCGACTCCTTGATTGCCCACGCTCGAGCTGTGCGAAGCGAACTTGTCCGAAGCGGCTCAAAGCGATCCTTTCGAGCCGCGCTCATTCGATCCACATTTGAAAGCCAGAGGTACTTTGAACGCGTCAACGGCGAATCACCATCCTTGCGAAGTAATCGGTGCTCCTGTCTACGCACCAGATCCACAGCATGGCCAATATTCCGCGCGACATGAAAGCGATCAAACGCGATCTTGCGATCTGCCTCTGGAATCCAGGCGAGCGTCGAATTGATATAGGCAGGCCACATGTCCATCGCCACGGCCTTGATTGAGCCTCGCTGCAAAGGGCTCAACGAGGCGTAGAAACTATCAATGCTCTGGCGTGATCGACCCTCTTGTACATCCAAAACCACCGAGCGGTCCAGATCCGATACCACCGTGACATACGTGTGTCGCTTCTGATACGAAGTCTCATCGATGCCGATACGAGTCACCGCAATCGCTTCTCGCCTGAGAAGACCACGCTGCACCGCACGCTTCATGATTCCATCTGCCTGGGTCCAACTGAGAGACATTCGCCGAGCGACAGCTGCGATCGAAGCCTCTTTGAACCAGTCAATCACCACACATTCAAACAACGCTGTGAACCGCGAACCTGATTCAGCCCACGGCACATCGATTTGTCGTGGGCCATGCTCGGGGCATTCCACCCGCGGTACATCTGAAGCAATATGTGTTTGAAACTGACACGTATCTAAGTGACGCCATCGTCTGCGCCGCGTGTCATAGCCCGCCCCCGATCTTGCCGCAGCACGGACATTTCAATGCGCCCCGGTGCTCAACATGGACTTCGACGGTGCCGCCCGTAACGTCCAAGTCCACTTTCGTGACATGCCACGGAGAGGTGATTCCAAGGATCTTCGCGTAGAGGTGTTTGTCATGCATTCGGCCAACGTACTGCCTCCTGCCGCTGGCCTTCCGGGGGCGGAAGCCTGCCCTTGTCCTTTTTCTGCCCTCATGGCCGAAAAATGCCCATTGCTGCCCGCATCACGCCGGCTGAAGCCCCTTCGCTACCCACACAGAACCTCGAAGCCCCTATTCAATAACTCAAATTGAAGACCCATACAACACACCGACGCCCTCCCTGGCGTAGATTGAAGTCACAATCATCGCCTCATTCTTCAAATGGCGGCGAACCTGCCCGGCGACGCCGCCCGCCTCACCACAACACTCGCTTCCATACTCAAGAGAGCTCACGGGAGAGGAATCTATGCCCAGCCGATTGCACCTTGTCACTGGCCTGACGGTACTCACGCTGAGCGGCGTAGCCGCGGCGCAGCTCACGCCGGCCGACATCGACCGCCTGCGCGCCCAGGGAGCGCGAGAAGGGTGGACCTTTACGGTTGGGCTTAACGCCGCCACTGAGATCCCGATCGCTGCCCTTTCAGGGGGCGTGGCTCCAGAAGGCGCCACTTCAGGGCGATGCGCGCCGCCGCCGCGACTTGACCTTCCTTCGATGTTTGACTGGGAGGCGCAGGGCAAGGTGACTCCCGTCAAGAGTCAGGGCAGCTGTGGATGCTGTTGGGCATTTGCACTTCACGGCCAGATGGAATCGGCAATCCTCATTCTCTCCGGCGACACGGTTGACCTCTCCGAGGAGTACCTCGTCAGTTGCCTCAGAGAAAGCGACAACTGCTCGGGCTGGAGCGCCTATCAGGCTGCCAGTAATTACCTCTCTACCGGCGCGACGCCCTCCTACTACTGCAGCGAGACTGGCACGGTGTCAGAAGATCAAATGCCCTACACCTCGGGCGATGGAAGTTGGCCACCGTGCAACTGCAACTACATTCACACCTACTATCTGGAGAACCGCGATACCCCATGGAGTGCTACCCCGACCGTCGATGACTTGAAGACCTTTGTTCATGATCACCATCCTCTCACCGTTGGCATCGAAACGACCGATGCGTTCCATGCGTACACCGGCGGCGTCTTCAACGCCTGCCCGTCGGAGGAGGGCATGAGCCATTACATCGTCATCGTGGGATGGGATGACTCAAAGGGATCGGCGGGCGCATGGCGCATCAAGAACTCGTGGGGAACAGATTGGGGTGAGTCAGGATTCATGTGGATCGAGTATGGCTGCCTCAACGTTGGCACGTGGGCGATGACAGCCATTCTGGATACGAGTTTCACAGGCTCAACTCCCTGCCCCGGCGATATCACCGGCAACGGCGTGGTCGACATGGAAGATCTTCTGGGCATTCTCGAGGGATTCGGGCAGTGCCCCCCCTGCGATGACGACTGCGACCCAAGCACCGATGCCATGTTCGGCATTTCAGATCTGCTCCAGGTCTTGCAGGACTGGGGAACGTGCTCGGCGGCAGACTGAGTCACCACCGCGATACTGCCTGAGGAATTGTCGCGATCAGGGAACGGCCTGCTAGAGCTCCAGCGGCTGAATCTCGACGCCGTCATCTGCAACCCGCATGAGCGAGCACTCGGGCACTTCGTGCCATGCGAACTCTTCTGCGTCGAGCGGCTCCGAGACAACGACTGTCGCGTGCGAATCGAGTTGTGTCGTGGTCCCATCGCAGTTGCAGAGATTCAAACCGGAGCCCCAATACAGGCTCGGCGCTGTCGCGCCAACGGCAAAGCGTGCGCACCAGAGACCGTCGCCGCCGGTCGTCGCGATCGACATCATGAATGGGTCGTCGACGCCTGCTTCCTCGCGGAGCTCCAAAATGGTCCTGATCATCCCGGTAATACCGGCAACCGGATCTTCGCGGAGGCCATGCGTCAGCGCCAGCGCAAAAAGCGACTCCGAATCGGTTTGACCTTCCCGGTCACCAAACCATGGATCTGCAAGCCTCGCATCGAGCGATCGCTGCATGACTTTGAATCCACCGACGTCGCCGTTGTGCTGAAAGAGCCAGTTGCCCATGAGAAATGGATGCGTATTGGTCCGCGACACAATCCCCTGTGTCACCGCGCGAACGTGGGCCAGAAAGAGACCGCTTCGGGTGTGTCTGGCCAGACTCTTGACGTTTTCATCATTCCACGCGGCCCGAGTCTCACGATACTGGCCGGGGTCGGGATCGTCCCCGTACCACCCAAGACCGACGCCGTCACCGTTGACCACCCACGTACTCTGGGTGGCGTGCTTCGACTGCACGAGGAGCGAGTGCTCAGGATCATGGAGCAACGTGCTGAGTCGTATATCGGGACCGTGATAGGCAAGCCAGCGGCACATGCCGCGGCAGCATAACGACCCGACGGGTCGGATCCGCTATCGGAGGCGGTGGCCGGTTGCTCTGAGACGCTTGAGGTCGTCCTTGGTCGGCATTGTGAAGTCGGTCGCCTCGGACTCGTCGTTTGGCAGCGTCTCATAGTCGCCCGCCTCGACCAGACGGACGCACTCAATGATGGCTTCGGCGGCGAGGTCTTTGGAGCGGACCATGATGTCCTCGACTGTGTCGCGCGGCCAGATCCGATACCGCCTCTGCACGACGATCGGGCCATCATCAAGCTTCTCGTTGACGAGATGCACGCTCACGCCGCCTTCCTTCTCGCCATTGGCGAGCGTCCAGAAACTGGGCATGAGGCCCCGATACTTGGGCAGAAGCGCCCCGTGACAATTGACAATGCCTTTCGAGATCTGCTCTCTGAGTTTCTTCCCGTAGAACTGCGTGCCGCTGATTGACACGATGAACTCGACGCCTTCCTCTCGAAGATGCTCACGGAACTCGTCGCTATTGACATTGACTGCCTCGGTCACCGGCACGCCATACTTCTTCGCGACAGCCTTGACGCTGTGACATGTGCGGGTCGAGCCTAGCCAGTCGTTCATCACTTTGGCGGCGATCTTCTTGCAGATGAACTTCCGCAGTTTCCACTGGAAGTATCCGAACCCGTAGAGTTTGAACAGGTCCACCGCTGTCCCGACGAGGCCGCGTTTCCCCTGCGCGACAGACTGGATGTTGATCCCGACAGTGGAGTCGGCAAACTCTCTCAGGTACTTGTCGAGCACCTTGGGGAGCAGGAATGGCTCGTTCTGAATGAATACGTACTTCTTCACGCCTTCTCTTCTACCTCATCACAGAATCGTCCGCACAGGATTGCCTTGGAATAGGCGCGCCGAATCGTCTCTTGCGCCCGCATCCCCATTTCTCGCAGCACCTCGTGGGGCGTCGATCTGATCTCTTCAAGGACCCGCTTCGCCCCTTCGACATCGCCGTGGGGGATATGCCAGCCGATATTGTTATCGCGGACCAGGTCCGAGGCATGACACGGGTCGGGGGCCAGCAGCAAGATCGGTCGCCCCACCGCCATCGCCCCGTAGATCTTGCAGGGATGCACGATGCCGACCACTTCATCACCCACCGAGACAAGGTGTACATCGGCAGCGCTGAGGGAATACCGCAGGGTCTCCAGCGGCTGATACGGAAGCGAGCGAACATTGACGGGTTTCTCGTTGGCGATCGTTTCATCGACCAGCTCTTTCCCGACACCGCCTCCGATAAAGAGGAATTCAAGATCTCGGTCGTCTTGCATCAAGAGCGCGGCGTCGAGAACCGTCTTGATCGGCGTGGAGAATCCGTGGTTGCCGCTGTACATCACGACAAACTTGTCACCGTCAACGTGCTTCTCCCGCCACGGGTTTCCGTCGTGCTCGATCATTTCCATGTGATCATCGTGGGGCCACGGTGGCATGACGATGGTCTTGTCTGTCACATCCCGCTTCTTCTGAAGACGCGCGAGCATGAAGCGATCAAGCGCCACAACCCGCCGGGCGCGGCCGAGAATGCGGCGGTTCAGCCAGTTCATCACGCGCACGGGAAGCGATCCGTCCCTCACCTTGCCAAGTTCGATCACTTGATCCGGGTTGACGTCCATGACCCAGTAGATGATGGGTTTGAAGCGGATCCAGGAAATGACCAGTGCTGCAATCGGACACATCGGCGGCGATGTACTGACGATGATTCGATTCACGCCACGGGCGAAGATCCCGCGCACGATCTGCTGGAACATCAGCAGCAGCCCACCGAGGATGCGAAGTGGTATCGACGCCTTGCCGAAACTTGAGAGCGGCATTCGCCGAATCTCAACGCCGTCGCGGACCTCCCGCAGTGGAAACTTCTGTGATGGATCGTCGTATCCGCGAGCAGCCGCATACACAACGACGCGGTGCCCACGCTTGACGAGCTCGACGGCAGCATCGTGCAGGTACTGGCCGACCGCTGCGGGGTCCGGCACATAGACCTGCGTCAGTATGAGAATGGTGCCGCGGGTTGGGGGCGACGTGCTCATGGAGTCCGATCCGTGTGTCCTGTGTTAGTCGACCGCAACTTCACGCGCGGCCGAGACTCCTCAAATCGGTCTTCCTGCCCCCAATTCTGAGATGCAAGCCCCAGATCCGCAACAATACCGACCGCCGGTCACTTTATCTCTTTATGCAGCAACGGGTTATAGAATTGCCCGCCTGCTAAGTCGTTGCGCCGCAAGGAGATAAAGTAACCGGCGGTCCCTGTCGCTAAACCTCCCAGTTGTCCAGTTCGTCGCCCAACGCATCGATGAGCGGACCGAGGTGCTTCTCGTAGTTCCTCCACCGCGCCACGGATGTTGTGTACATCTTCTGGCCGACCTGATCGTACGAAATCGTCGCTGGCACCCGCTTGCTCTTGTGGAACTCCAGCACCCGATCGTCCCAGTCCAGGCCGAGGTAGTCGATCAACCGCCGGCTCTCCCCCTCCTGGTCCGCCGTCAACTTCTCGTAGGAAACCTCATGAATCTCCACATCGAGCACTTCCTGCCAGTGCCGCGCCAGCTGCTGACGCGTTCGGTACATGAGCGCCAGGTCTTCGAGCTTCGACGTATACGTATGACCAGACGCCAACAGATTCGTGGTATGACACGACACCAGATTGTCCAACGGATGCCGCTTGATGTGAACCGCCCGGAGCCCCGGCAGAAGAACCGAAAGCATGCCCAGCGTCTCGTAGGTGTTCAATACCTTGTTCACCACCCGCCGCTTGCCCTTGGCCGCGACGTCGATCGCATCCGTGTACAACGCCTGCATGTCCGCAATATTTTGAGGGAGCAGATCGATGAGGCACTTGGGGTACGGCAGGTACGAGTCCAGCTCCCGCTGCAGGCGGTACATCATGACCCACGTCACGGCCAACTCGCCCACCGCGCCGACGTCCGGGTGCATCTGGAGAATCTGCTCCATCAGGCTGGTCCCACTCCGTGGCATGCCCAGCACAAACACCGCCCGCTCATACTCAAAGCCCTCGCGCCGCCAGAGCTTCAGGTTGCGTGCGCTGAACTCCTTCAAGATGTCATTGACGACCTTCTGACGCTTCTCCACAGGGAACGGTTTTCCCCCAATCCGGTGCGATTCCTCCGCCGTCTCCCAGGCTTCGTCATAGTGCCCCGACCGGTCAAAGAGTTTGGTCAGGGCGAATCCCGCCTCCACGCGAATGTCATCGGAATACTGCTCGTTGGCAAGCCCTTCTCGAAGAAGCCGCTCAGCCTCATCGAGATTCTTGAGCTTCATCTGGGCTTTGCCAGCAAGCACGACCCATGCGCAGCTGGGATCAATTGACTTGGCGATCTCGGCCTGCTCCAAGGCCTCTTCCCCCCGATTGATGCGTTCATACGTATCGGCGAGCTGCAGATGCGATGCCGCTTCGTTTGGCGCCTTGGCCACCAGCCTCCGAGCGTAGTCTTCCGCAATGTCGGCAAATCCGGACCTGCTCGCCGAGGCCGCCGCCTTGCTCAGCATCGCCAAGCCATCAGGATCGAGCTCCACGCCGCGAATGGCGTAGTTCATGGCGGCGACATAATCGTTCTGGTTCCAGGCGACTTCCACCAGCGCCGCGTAGCCCCCCGGGAACTCGGGATGATCGTCCACAAGCTCCAATGCCGCCGAGCGGGCAAACTCCATCAGGCCCTGCTTCACAAGCATCTCGATGTATTGAAATCGCTCACCCGGCGTCGTGGCGGTACTTGATGGAGGTTGTGGTGGCTGCAGAAACATGAAACGACTCCTGGGCGGCGGGAATCGGAATCTTCCGGCCCACGCCTTGACTCAATCGGATGGATGGCTCGGCTGCGCCAGCGCGTTCATCAACTCTTTGACCTTCGGGTTGTGTGGCGCGAGGGCCGCAGCTTCGCCCGCTGCCCGGAGCGCCCCGTCCAGATCCCCGGCCATCTGTCTGGCCTGCCCGCTCAGCACCAGCAGATTGATGTCCTCGGGGAAGTCACTCTTCAACGCATCCAGCAGTTCGATGGCCCGTGCAGGCTCGTCGACTTGCAGAAAGAGGGCCGCAGCTTGCAGGGTCAATCCCGGCTTGTGCGGCATCACCTCTGCAGCGCGGGAATAGTCACCGGCGGCCCCCTTCAGGTCGCCTGCACGCCGTCTCACTTCACCTCTCAGCATCCAGTTCTGGCCATCGGTCTCGGTGAGGGCTATGGCGGCATCGAGATGCTCAAGTGCCGCGGCCAGATCTGCCGGTGCCTGCGTCGCCTGCCACTTCGCAAACCGAACCCCCGCCGCCTGCGTGTGCGCGGCATGTTCGTCCGGATTCTGCTGGAGAAGTCGATCGGTGATCCGGATCGCTTCGTCCAGCCGCCCCGCCGACCGCAGCGCTTTGGCGAGCGACACTTCAATGCCAATCTGATCGGGCGCCTCCTGGTGAAGCTGCGCCAGAATCTCGGCAGCGCGCCCGAACTGCCCCTGCTGGAGCAAGCCCTCGGCCACCGTCCGCCGGGTGTCGACACTCAGCCCGTGCGTGAGCGCCGCCGTGGTCCATGGGTCGTGCCAGACCGGCTCGGCCCCCTGCCCCAGCCGCAGATGCGCGGCAGCCCCCTGCAATCCAGCACGCTGGAGCGCCCTCCCAAACAAGAGCCTCGCGTAGCGGTTGTCTGGGCTCGACTTGATCACGCTGTTCAACGCCCCGGCGGCATCCCGGGGTCGATCCAGATCCAGCAGCGCCCGCGCCAGCACCAGTCGCGCCATGACGCTCCCTGCGTTGATCCTCAAAGCAGCATTGGCAAGATCAACAGCGGCTTCTGGCGCTCCCTGATCCACCTGCAGGAGTGCCGCCCGCCACAGCGCCGCGGGGGGGACGTGATCTGCCTCGGACGCTGCGGCATATGCAGCGGCGGCGGCGACTGGATCTCCAGCCTCCTCCCGCGCCATCGCCAGGAACATCCACGCAGCACCATCGCCGGGCGAAAGCGCGGCGGCATCCTCAAAGCAGTCGGCGGCAGCTTCATCGTGGGAGTCGGCGAGATAGGTCTGCCCGAGGGCCAGCCAAGCCTTCGCATCCGAGGGCGCGTCATTGACGGTCTGCTGCCTCGCCGTGAGTACAGCCAGGGCATTCGGCGGGAGCGGCGGGCTGTAGGTCGGACGAGGCGCGGAACGCGGCGCATCGGGCGCGTCGGAACATCCGGCGACACACAACACGGCGACCATCACCCATCGGCACATGTGGGCATGGTAGGGAACCGATCAGCCCCTGTGATAGACTGGCCTGATGGCTCCCGCCCCCCCGCCCCCCCCCAACGAACGCAATACCGAGCCCCATACCGGCGCTGCCCTTGGCGACCGGGTCGAAGCAGCCCTCCGGCCGCTGCGAGACGGCGACTTCCGCGCGGCTGGGGCATTGGCGCAGGCGCTCATTCGTGACCATCCCGATCGACCGGCCGGATATCGCGTCATGGCGCAGATCGCCAACTTCCGTGGCGACCAGCCTGGCGCCATTCGCTGGGTCGATCAGGCCATCACCCGCAATCCACGCAATGCGCCGCTTCGCATCTCCCGATCTCAGTTCTGCCACGATGCGGGACGCGTTCAGGAGGCATTGGACACACTCGACGGTGTCACGCCGGACGGGCAACTCGCCCACAAAGTCCGCTGGCGCCGCATGCTCAGCCTGGAGCGCCTCGGCCGCTTCGACGAGGCCCTGCAGCTCCTTGGCGAAATCCCGTCGCCACGGCCTCCGGCCGCAGAGGCCCTGCTGGCACGACTTGAAATGCGTCAACAGCAGCCGCAGGCTGCCCGCAGTCGGCTCGAGCGACTCCTCGCGCAACCCAACCTTCCCACACGTGTGCGCGGCGATGCGTCATTCCAACTCAGCCGCGTCTGCGACACCCTCGGCGACTACGACGCTGCGTTTGAGGCAGCGGCGCGAACCAACATGGAGTTCCGTGGTGATTTTGACGCGGCTGCCTTTGAAGCCTCCACCGATGCGTTGATCGAATATTTCACGCTTGAGCGATTCGAGTCGCTCCCTCAGAGCGAAGCGACATCCGATCTGCCGGTCTTCATCATCGGCCTGCCCCGAAGCGGCACTTCGCTTCTGGAGCAGATCATCGACGCGCACCCGAAGGCGACCGGAAGCGGCGAGCGGCGCGATCCCATCCTGATTGCCGAAGATCTCACTCACGTTCTAGGCGGCACGTTCCCATCCTGCCTCGACACTGTGACCGAATCCACCCTGTCAGCCGCCGGTGGGCAGTACGTGCAGATGCTCACGTCCTACGGCTTCGGGGTCTCACGCATTACCAACAAGGCGCTCGGACTCGAACGCATCGCGGGCCTCCTGCCATTGCTCACGCCAGGATGCCGGATCATCTTCGTGACGCGGAACCCGCTCGACAATCTGCTGTCGATCTTCCTGCACCCGCTGCGTCGCGATCGCAATCCGTGGGCGCAATCGCTCGACGACCTGTGCGTGGTTCGGAACGCATTCGACCGATTGCGGGACCACTGGCTCAAGGTGCTGCCCTGCCCATGCCTCAATATGACCTACGAGCGGCTGACCCATGATCAGTGCGGCGCGACCGAAGACATCCTCGAGTTCCTCGGACTCCCGTGGGACGACGCATGCATGGCCTTCCACGAGTCGGACCGCGCCGTGATGACACCCTCCTACGACCAGGTCAACACGGCCATGAACACCAAAGCCGTCGATCGATGGCGGAACTACGAAGACCACATCGCGCCGCTGCTGCATGCCTTCCCGCCCGAGGCCACGGATCGGGCATGAAACGTCTCATCGCATGGCCCGTCTCGCTCGCCCTTCCGCTCCTGCTTCTGGCGTGCGCGCCGCCGCCCGAGCCGCCGGTGCCCGCGGATCTCGCGGACATCGACCCTGGCACCCGGGTCGTCGTCGAACAGGCCCTCAATCAGGTGCGGCAACAACCGCGCGAACCTCGAGCGTGGCGCCGGCTCGCGCAGGTCTACCTGGCGCACCAACTCTCATCAGAAGCTGCTGAAACACTCACGCACCTCACGCGCCTGACCCCCACCGCCGAGGCCCACACGTTGCATGCCCGCGCGCTCGACCAGCTCGGAGACGCGGCGGGCCGCCGGGCCGCGATTGACGCAGCGATCGCCGCCGGTGGCGATCGATCGATCCCGTACTGGCAAGGAGCGATCTGGGCCCTCGAATCCGGCGACCTCGACCGCGCCGCGTCACTTGCTGAAACGGCAGCGGCGCATCCGTCCAGGGGATACACCGAGCCGATGGTGCTCGCCACCGTACGGCTCGCGCAGGGAAGCGCTGCGGACGCCGCGTCCCTCATGCGGCCCGTCATCTCCCAGCGACCGCAAGATGGCTACGCGCATTGGGTGTTAGGTCGAGCCCTGCTGGCCGCCGGTGATGAGGCCGCAGCCACCTCCCATCTCCGGAGAGCCGGCGAAGCGCTGCCCGACTTCTACGATCCGTGGCTCGGTGAAGCCGAGGCAACCCGCGCCGACTTCACCGCTCGCATCGGGCAGATCGCGGCGCAGGCGCGCAGCGGCCAGATCAAGCAGGCGCAGCAGACGCTCGCGTCCCTGCGCGCGATGTATGGTGACCGCCGGGAACTCGACCTCGCCGGCGCCACACTGGCTTTCCGAGCAGGCGAACACGAACAATCCGCCCGAGCACTCGAGTCGCTGAGGCAGGCGTGGCCCGCGTGGTTTCCGCCACACGCCCAACTCGCCCAGCAACTGCTCCGGCAATCGCAGTCGCCAGGGGGCCGCCGGTTTCTTGAGCAGGCGCGGCATGCCGCCGAAGCCGCCACGGCCATTTCGCCCGGCAAGGCCGACGGCTGGGCCGTGCTCGCTCGCATCGCCCGGGCGCAAGGCGACCACGCCACCGAAATGATGGCCTTCGGCACAGCCTCGGAGTTGGCGACCGAGCGGCCGGGACTCAGCCTGCAGCACGCAGAATCCCTCGCGCTCGGCGGGCAACCGGCCCGGGCGCTTGAAGTCCTCGCATCGCACGACGCCACCTTTGCCCCGACCCTCGCCGCCTCGCTGATCCGCGTCCAGGCCCTTGTTGCTGCGGGAAGACGGGGCGAGGCCCGAGCGGTCTTTGAAGCATGCGAGCGGGAAGCGCCGAAGAATCCACGCGTGCAGCAGATGAAGCAGATGCTCAAGAAGGCTGGCTTGTGAGATCACGACCGACCATCTCTCTTGCGGTCTGTACTGTGGGCGGCGTGTTCTTCGCCGGCTGCGAAGACCAGGCGCCGCCGCCACCCGCAACCAACGCTGCCCCGCCGTCCCCCCCCTGGTTCGTCGATGAGGCAACCAGCAGAGGCGTCGAGTTCAGCGTCCGGGCCGATCTTCCCGGCGAGGGGCCACAGCTCCCTGAAATCGTCGCAGGTGGCGCCGCCGCGTTCGACGCCGACAACGATGGATGGGTCGACCTCTATCTCGTGCAGGCCGACTCCTTCGACGGCAATGTGCTGCTTCGCAATCGCGGCGATGGCACATTCGAGGATGTGACGGAAGGCAGCGGCGCCGAAGATCGGCGCTGGGGCATGGGGGTTGCGGCCGGCGACGTAGACGATGACGGTGACGTCGATCTGTACATCACCAATCTCGGGCGGGACACGATGCTCCGCAACGACGGCGACTTCCGCTTCACGGACATCACCGAGCAGGCGGGGCTCGGGCAGGAAGGCCTCGGCGCCAGCGCCAGTTTCTTCGACGGTGACCACGACGGCGATCTTGATCTGCTCGTGACCAACTACGTCGACTGGACGCCGCAGCGCGAACTGGAGTGCCGAAGCCGCACGGGCCTGCTCGATTACTGCGCGCCCGCGCACTACGCGGCGCCGAGCGAAGACGTCCTGTATCGCAATGACGGCGGCGTGTTCGTCGACGTCACGGCTGAGGCAGGGCTCTCCGGCGTGGCGGGAAACGGGCTCGGCGTGTTGGCGCAGGACTTCACTGGGGATGGACGCGTCGATCTCTTCGTCGCCAACGATGGCAATCCCGATCGGCTGTGGGTCAACGAGGGTGACCTGAGATTCACGGACCGCGCGATGATGATGGGATGCGATCGCGACCTCACCGGCAAGGCCAAGGCAGGTATGGGCGTCGCAAGCGAAGATGTCGACGGGAGCGGCACGTTCGACCTGCTCGTGTGCAATCTGCACGGCGAGTCGGACTCGCTCTATCTCATGCAGGACGGTCGATTCCTCGACGCCACAAACCAGCATGGCCTCTCGGCCATGTCGCGGCCCTTCACGCGGTTCGGGCTGGGTCTGCGGGACTTCGACAACGACGGCGTGTTCGAGATCTACGAGGCCAATGGCCGCGTGAGCGTGAGCGACCCGAACTGGGCCGAAGACCTGTATGCCGAGCCCAACCTGCTGCTACGGCGCGATGGGAATCGGTATGAGGAAGCCGAG
Organism: uncultured Isosphaeraceae bacterium; assembly: GCA_964598425.1. GTDB lineage: Bacteria > Planctomycetota > Phycisphaerae > Phycisphaerales > SM1A02 > UBA12567. Next base: position 26,521 of record CAZRBV010000035.1, read on the forward strand.
CCGCGCGGCGGCGTCGCAGGGCTGACGCCTCGCACGAGCCGTGCTGCCGTGTTTCTGGATGCCGACAACGACGGCCGTCAGGATGTCCTGATCATCAACCGCGCGGCCCCCGCCCGGCTGCTGATGAATCACACGCAGGATGGCCACTGGCTGCTGCTTGACATTCGGAACGCGTCTGGCGCGCCTGCGATCGGGGCTGACGTGGAGGTCACCGCTGGCGACACCACACGGCGATACACCGTCCGCACCGACGGCAGTTATCTCGCCGCCCATGATCCCCGATTGCATGTCGGGCTCGGCGACGTGGACGCCGTGGAGCGCATCCGCGTGCGGTGGCCAGATGGCGAAGAGGTGCTGGTGGAACACGTCACGATCGACACGTTGACTCGGATCGACCGGCCTTAGAAGGCGCGAACTTTGGCGTCGCGCCGCGGTGCCGCCCATCGCACGTGCTGTGAAGCCGCATGGCCTCGCGCCGCGCTCGCCAGCTTCGACGATCTGCATCGCTTCCCGAGCGCCTCATGTGGCGTCACCTCCGCGCCGGACGGTGCAACGGGCACTGGTTTCGCCGGCAACATCCCTCGGCAGCATCCCCCCGCAACATCCCACGAGTCCGCATGTCGTGGACTTCGTCTGCCTCCCGGGGGCGACCGATTGTCGAGGTGGACGGGGAAAGCCATGACTGGACACATTCGTATGACGACCGCCGAACCCGTTTCCTGGAGCGGCGCGGATACCGCGTCATCCGCGTTCGCAACGCTGAGGTGCTTCGATCCCCGGGCGCCGTCGCCGCGTGGATTCTGCATGCATTGCAGACCGGGGAATCGAGGGGTTGAGGAGAGGGCACGCGGCCCCCTGTCTCCCCGAAGGGGAGAGAAGAGAAGGCAAGGGCGCCTCCACAAGAAACAGCCCCCTGCTTTCGCAGGGGGCTGCATGAGAAACCGGTTGGTTTCGTGCTGTGTCCGATCGATCGGGATCAGGGGAAGCGGGTCACCCGATCAGGACACACAATGCACCGCGTGTCTCAGCGGCGACGACGCCGGCCGGCGAGGCCAGCGACACCGAGCAGGGCAAGAGCGCCTGGCGCGGGAATGGCGAGGTTGACCCAACCGGTACCCGAGAGGGTGCCAGCGGCCAAGCCGGTGCCGTCATTCCAGCTGCTGTAAGCGACGAAGCCAAAGCTGCTGCTCGCGGCATAGGAACCGACCGCGCCGCCACCGGTGATGCCGGTGATGGTGTAGCTGCCGCCCGGCGTCGAAGCGCCGTAGCCGCTTACGATGGAGCCGGTCCACATGTAGCCAGGGCTGCCGCCGTAGCTGAAGAATCCGACGCCCATACGGCACTCGGAAGCCCAGTTCTCGTAACTGGAACCTTCGTTCCAGTACACCGTGAGATCGACACTGAAGCCGTACGACACGATTGCCGCACCACTGCCGTCAATCACTTCACTGACAAAGGACGCACCGTTGGCGTTGTAGTCGCCACCGATCGTGAAGTTGACAATGTCCGCACTTGCGGCACCTGCCATTGCGACTGAAGCGAGTCCAGCCGCGGTCAACGTAAGCCTGTTCATTGAATTCTCCTCCAAACAGGTTGTGTCGCCTGACAGGCCGATGCCGTCTGACGCAGTCCTAAATCTTCCCAGCCACCACGAGTGACTATCGACACGGGTGCATGCACTCTGG
>CAZRBV010000036.1:0-26645 GCA_964598425.1 uncultured Isosphaeraceae bacterium
GTCAGCCTTCCAAGCTGAATGTTGAGGGTTCGAGTCCCTTCGCCCGCTTTGGTGCAGAGGCGTGGCCCGACTTTGTCGGGGCACGCCTCTTTCATTCCGCGGGCGAGGCCGCGGAGCGAGGCTCCGCGACCCAGTGATGCGGGACGCTGTGTCTTCCCGCCTGCGGCGGGGCGCCGAGTCGCACAGCCGTGATACAACGATCGCCGACCCATCGGACCGTGGCCCGAGCTTTGCGCGGCCCAGCGATTCGGGCCACGCACCATGTTGTAACCGGCAAAGGCGGATGCCACGATCCACTATCAATTGACCATTTGCTTCGAGTAAATCAGACCTCAGTTGCAGCGCATCAACGGTATTCTTGGCGTGGTCAGATGATTCGAGATGATCCGGGCCACACACTGTGCTGTCACCGCCATAGGTTGGGAAGGGCCCCCGGATGGGGAAGACAGTCGAAGCGACAGCGGGAGTATCGCAATGCAGATGACAGATCGCGCTCACCTGGCAGCCGTTGCCGTAGCCGGGGCTCTTCTCGCAGCTGGACACACTGCGGTGCTGGCAGAGACATGGATGGACTGTTGACGCCAGTGGTGGGGGCGACTTCACAAACATTCAATCTGCGGTCAACGCTGCGAACTCCGCTGGCGATGAAATCGTCGTGGCTCCAGGTGTGTACACCGGGTCGGACGATGAAGTCGTCGACATGCTCGGGAAGGCTGTCACGCTGCGAGCAAGCGGGTCTGCAGCAGCAACAATCATCGACGGGCAAGGGACACGGCGTTGCATCCAGTGCAACTCGGGCGAGTCCGCTTCGACCGTGATTGAAGGGTTTACCATCACTTCGGGATACCGACCTCTTGAGTCGGGCGGTGGGATTCTTTGCGATGGCGGCGGACCGACAATCAGCGATTGCGTGATCAGCGACAATTCAACCGGCACCAATGGTGGTGGTGTGGCCTGCACCAACGCTGCGCATCCCATCATTTCCGGGTGTTCCATCACCGCCAACGCCTGCAACTTCGATGGTGCTGGCGTGTACTGCGCGGGATCCAGCGAACCGACGCTGATCGATTGTGAGATTCGCGACAGCGGCTTTGCCTCTCTGGGCGGCGGCGTGGCGATATACAGCAGTTCCCACCCTGTGTTTGTCAGCTGCACCATCTCTGAGAATGCGGCGACCTACACGCCCCACGGCGGTGGAGGCGTGTACTGCGCTGCGGCAGCGGCAACCTTCCACAACTGCACCATCAGCAACAACGCCGCGGCCGGAGCTGGGGCCGGCGTGCGTGCAACTGGCAGCAACCTCTCGTTCATCGATTGCGATGTTTCGGACAACTCGAATTCGATGGAAGATGACTCAGCAGGGGTCTATGCGTCTGGAGCGTACTCAGCCATGCTCTCGGGATGCCTGATCGCGCAGAACACCGGGGGCGGCATTGGACTCGACGCCAGCGGCGGACACATCAACAACTGCTGGATTCAGAACAACACCATCGTCGGCGCCGAAGGGGGCGGCATCCGGCTGGTATCTGGAAGCAGCCCGGCCATCACAGACTGCACCATCTGGAAGAACTCATCTGATGACGGAATCGATAGCCTGGGGAACGGTGGCGGACTCGCTTGCAGGGATTCTTCGAACCCACTCATCACCCGCTGCGTCATCTCCGAGAACCTAGCGGGGTGGTCGATTGGTATGGGTGGTGGCATCGACTGCGTTGACAGTAACCCGGTTCTGGTCGAGTGCACGATTAGCAGCAACACGGCCAGCTCGGCGGGGGGCGGAATACGCGTTGCCGGAGACAGCGCAGCGTCGCTTGTGGATACAACGATTGCATTCAACTACGCGCCCTACGGTGGCGGCGTCTTGGCGGGCGGCACAGGATCGCTCACCATGGACGCGTGTGATGTCAGCCGGAATGTCGCAACGGTCCAGGGAGGTGGCATGTACATCTTTGACGCACCCACCGTCCTGCTTACCAATTCGGAGGTCACACGCAACGAGGCACCCTCTGGAGCAGGGATCAGTTCAGGGCCGACCGCACCACTCTTCATCGAAGGGAGCAGAATCTGGTGCAACACGGTTGATCAGATTACCGGCGATTGGACCGATCTCGGCGACGTCCTGATCGCCGAGACCTGTCCGCTGGACTGCCCGGATATCACGCTTGACGGCCTCGTTGGGGTAGAAGATCTCATGGCGGTACTTGTTGACTGGGGCACCGCGACAGCGAGCGACGTTGATGCGTCGGGCGATGTGGACATGGTTGACCTTGCGGCTGTCATTGATGCCTGGGGGCCGTGTTAGGGCGATGAGGCGATTTCGCTCTGAAGCTCATCGCCGCCTTCGTGTGCGCCCGGCCAGTGCAGCAATCCCCAGCACTGCAATCGCTGCCGGAGCGGGCACGCCCTCAATGCGCACGTCATCCATATACGCCGGACCGGCCGACGTACCGTAGATCTGAAACCCGACGAGATTCTTGCCAACAACAAGGCTCTGCGTCATTTCAAAAAACGTCCAATCATCACTGCCGCCAATGTTGTTGATGGTATGGACGCCGGTTGTGCCATCGTCGTAGTACAACGTGTACTGGTTGAATGCGCCGCCATCGCGCTTGATCCAGATGGACACCTCGGCAATGTCCGCCGTGGCTACCGCCGCGAAGTCCTGGCGAATGGCGTCGCCGGCATAGGCCGCTACCGAGTACATGCCTCCGTGCGACTCGTCACTTGTGATCCAGGGACCACCGTTGCTCGCGAACCAAGGTGTCAGCTGCCCGGATTCAAAGTCCCCATTGAGCAGCATATTGCCACTGGCCGCAGTTCCCATCATCGCCAAGGTGGCGATTCCCACGCAAACAGATCGAGTGTTCATTGTGTTGTCCTTTCATGTCACCCCAAGGCCCCAGCGGATTCCGCGGTGGCGAATTCCGAAGGCCCGATGCCAGAAGCTACCGCGCGAGGCGGTGGGTCCCTCCGCAAAAAAACTCTTGTTTTGACGCCATGCCAGCTCTGAGGCTCGAATATCGCATTGGCAGCCGACGCGGCAGTCACAACACGACCATCGAAGGGGGCCTCAACCCCGCGCCGACCACACTCGCAATCCAATGACAAGTACGACAGCCGAAGCAAGCACGCTCCCGATCATCGCACCGGCGATCAGCAACCCGATACGCCATGCAAGCCGTCCTTCGAGAGCTTCCAGAAACTCGGACGCAGCAGGCGGGGGGTCAGACAGCGTCGCCAGCACGTCATCGGGAATGTCATCAACGACTCTGGCAAGGTGCTCAATGGTTGTCGCAAGACGTTCAACGTCCTCCTCAAGCGATGCCATGGCGCGGCTCAATTGCTCACCGCTCTCATCGAGACTGTCGAGGCGGGTAGCCAAGGTGTCCATCTGGCGGCCGATTGCTGCATCTACCGCACTGATGTGCCTGGCGAGATCTTCATCGAGTCCGGTCAGGGCTGCCTGAAGCCGCTCGGCTGCTTCGTGCAGTGATGTTGCGAGTGCTTCCTGGCGATTGGTCAGGGTCGTTCGAAGTGAATCGGCAATGTCTGACAGCTGCGCCGGAAGAGTTGCGAGCGCGGCGAGCTGCCCGGTCCCGAGCCCATCAATCAGATTGCCGAGGGCCGACTCGCCATACATCGTCAGGAGCCTCGGCATGAACTCAGCGAGAAACACCGCGCGGTCGGCGGTCTGGTTGAGATACCCGATGCCCTGCGCGGCCATCTCCAATCGTGCGTCCAGGCCAAAGAGGCCCTTGAGCCGATCGTGCGCCGTGTCATCGGCGACGACGTATAAATCACTGCTCGCGAAGGCAATCGAGGGAACGTCTGGATGATGCGAGGCAAACTGGTCGGCTGCGGACTCGATGCGGTCCGCCCAGTCACCGAGCGTTGTCCGAACCGGCGACCAGAAGATGTGCGCGCCCCGCTCAAGCATGCCGTCGATTCGGGCGATCTCGTTGGCATCAAACACGCGTGCGGCCTGCTCGGCCTTCAGTCAATGCAGCAGCCGCGAGAAGAACAGCGTTTCGATTTCGGAGTCAACGACGTCCTCCTGCTGAACCGCCCACAGGATCCCCTGCGTGGCATCGATGCGGAGGGTCCGCAGCCACCCACGCTGCGGCGCGGTGAAATCCCCGGAGCGAAGCATCGCGCCGATCTCGCCATCGATCAGGTTGATGTACCGCCCCGTGCGATCTTGAAGTTGAAGCAGAAGGTCGTGGCGAAGTTCGTCCGGTGCAGCGGACAGCGCTGCGCCTGTCGTGAGGTGCTCGTTGCCTCGGGCCGCGGTGGCCGGCGATGGAAGCGAGCTGCCACAGGACTGCAGGAGCGTCGCGCTGAGCAGCAGCACTGCGACATTCAGCCGCGTCCAGAGACCCAATCGGGAGTGATTCGGCTCAGCCATCACTCTCCGCGGGGGTCGGTGTACAGATCAACGAAGAAGTCGAGCGTCCGCCTGCCGTCCTGCTCACGCACTCTCGAAAGATAGAACCCGAACTTCTCGAACAGTTGGATCGCTGGCTGCCTCTCAACTCGAACGTCGAGAACGACCTTGAGGTAGTCACGCTCGCGACAGAAGCGAATCGCATGCTCCAGAAGTGCCGAAGCGATGCCCTGACGACGGTACTGCGGACGAACCCGCAGGCGTCTCATTTCAGCAACCGAATCGTCCATTCGCTGGACGCCGATCATCCCGGCAATCTCATCGCCGGCCGTGGCCACCCAGAAACAGCCCTGAGCGGCCTCGCTGAAGTAGGCTTCGTTGAGCTGCTCGATATCGGCCCCGGTGTCATTGATGTGTACCTGCCCCTCATACACGCCTGCCTCAAAGAGTTCACGCAGGACGGGGATGTCCTGATCGGTCGCGAATCGGATCTGTGGTGCGTGTTGCTGCGTCATGAGGAATGGGTGGGCCGCGGCGCACAGTATAGACGCACCCCGCCGAGCGCCTTGCAGGGACGTCAGTGCCACCAGGACGGCTGCAATGACGCCGCGCACCAATCCAGAAACGCGGTGTTCTGGGCCTGATTCAGTCGCATATCAGTGATTGGCGCACCGGCCGCGGCGTCTGCAAGAATGCCTCGGATGGCGGCCAGCCCCTCGTCGGTGCTCAGCAGATACCGCGTCACCGCCCAGGCCTGCGCGTAGTAATCGAGCAACGCACTGCGGCCGCGCGCCATTGCCGCGTGAGGATCATCAGCGACGAACTCGGCGAGCGGTCGCATTCGTCCCCGTCGCAGCATCCACCACGCTCGCCGCGACCGCTGCCGATTCGCGGCATGGTCAATCTCGATCCCGTCGATTCGCAGACGATACCCCTCCATGACCGTGGCGAGCCCTTCGTCCAGCCACGGGGGAAGTGGCTTGCGCAGGGCCGTTTGGGCAAACTGATGCCAACCCTCATGGAGCGCCAGGGCGATGGTGTCTCGGCAGTGCGCCCGGTGATCGATGTCGTAGAGCAGCGCCACGCCCTTGGCAGTGAAACCGCCTCGGCTCAGCCCCTGCATCGCAGCTGCGTGTTCTGGATGCAGCACCGTTGCCAGATTGGACCACTGACGCCGGTCACTCATCAGGCAGGTCGTCATACGTTCACGTGGATCGGGCAGCGACAGGTCATCGCTGTCAAGCGTCGAACGCATCGTCGCAAGCGCAGCTTCGAGCGCCTGAGGGAGCCGTTCGTGAAGCCGGGGAATCAGAATGGTGGTGCAGATATCCCAGTGCGTCGTGCGAAGCTGTACGCCTTCAAACCCCAGGCAGGCCCAGGGCGCCGAGGTACACGCGCCGCATGGAACCGGCGACTCCTCCGGCATGGTGCCAAGAAGCATCTGGCGCGGGTGAGGGCTATTGCAGCCTGCAGTAAGCCCCAGCACAACCGCCGCCCACCACCGCAGGCTCAAGAGAGCGCCTCGATGGCTGCCTGGGTTGCTACGAGGTCGGCTTCGGCCTGCTGCAATTGCGATCGGGTCTCCTCGACCAAGTGAGCCGGCGCTTTCTGCACATAGGCATCGTTGCTCAATCGGCCGGTGAGCGCCCTGATCGATCCCGAGAGCGAATCGGCCTTCGTTTGCAGCCGCGTGCGCTCGGCTTCAGGATCAACGCCGCCGGCCAGATCAAGCAGCACTTCTTCGCCATCCATCGCGAAGGCCAGCATTCCAGCGGAAGACTCTTCGCCCCGAGGTTTCACTTCCGCGACTCGGCACATGGCGGCCAGAAGGTTTGCAGCGCCGCTTGCCAGTTCGATGAGCCCAGCAGGCGCCAGCAGCGCAATCTCGGCCTTGACCGGGACGTCGTTCTCAGAGCGTGCCCTGCGCACTTCACCGACAAGACGCTGCAGCCGTTCGGTTTCACGCTCGGCAGCTTCGTCACGCAAGTCTGACATCATCCGCGGCCACGCCGCGACCGCCACCATCTGCGCGTCAGGGAGTTCCAGTCCGGGGAGGGTCCGCTCGCCCAGTGCCCTCACGTGCGGCCACACCGCCTCGGTCACAAACGGGCACACGGGGTGGAGCAATCGAAGGATGGCATCAAGAACCGAAAGAAGGACGCGCTGTTGCGAGTGATCCGCTCCGATCGTTGGTTTGATTGCTTCCAGATACCAGTCGCAGAAGTCGCGCCAGACGATGTCGTAGACGACTTCGGCATAGTGACTGAATCGGTACTCGGCCAGTGCCTTCTCGGCGTCGGCACATGCCCCGGCGAGCCGCGAGCACATCCAGCGGTCGGCCAGCGAGAGCGACTCCATGTCGACCATCGTGGCAGGCGATTCGATTCTGCCAAGGGCAAAGCGAACGGCATTCCATGTCTTGTTCGCAAAGTTGCGACCGACGTCGAAACGGCTCGATGTGTTCTTCGCAAGCGGGCGGTTGTCGTCTGGTGACACGCCGGTCAGGAGCCCATACACGGTCACCATTTCGGCACCGTCGACCGAGGGGCTCTGCTGCACAGGGGCGGCGACGCGGTGCCCGGCCGGCGTCGTCATGAACTCGGGTTCAAAGGTCTCGCCGGAATGCGGATCGACGAGGTCCACACCGAGACGCACATCCTGAGTCGAGGTCGCAATCTGCGCCATGACCAGCCGCAATGCGTCGGTTCCATGCGAGTGAATGATGTCGCGGGGATCGACACCGTTGCCGAGCGACTTGCTCATCTTCTGCCCATGGCCGTCCTGAACCATTGGATGGATATAGACGTCGCGGAATGGGATTCTGCCGTCAAGGAAATAGCGATTGAACATCACCATGCGGCTGACCCACAGCGTGATGATCTCCCGCGCGGTGCACAGGACATCGGTTGGGTTGAACGCATCGAGCAGGCCTTCGGTCTCCGGAAATGCTTGCGCGTCGGGCCACCCCATCGTGCTCATCGGCCACAGCGCCGAGGAAAACCACGTGTCGAGAACGTCCGGATCCTGCTCAAACCCGGCATCGGCGAGCGTTGCTTCAAGATCGGGGCGATCTCGATCGACGCAGGCGAGGATGCGCACGATCCCTTCGGCGCGATCGACCGATAGCCGAACGCACAAGGCATCATCCTGGACAGTGCACAATGGCAGGTCGCAACCGGGGGGCGGTGGCGAGAGCGGCGCATCGGGCAAGTCGCTCTGGAGCGGAACCTCCAGCGTCCAGACTGGGATGCGATGGCCCCACCAGAGTTGCCTGCTGATACACCAGTCCCGCAGGTTCTCATGCCAGTGCTGAAAGGTCCTGGCGTAGCGAGGAGGCGTGAATCGAATCGCGCCGTCGCCCGAATGCGAGCCCGCCGCTCGATCGCCTTCAAACTGCTCATCGGCCATTGAGCGAAGAGCCTCGCCACGCAGGCGATCGTCGGTGACGCGCACATACCACTGGTCACTCAGGTAGGGCTCGATCGGAACGTGCGACCGATACGAATGACCGACGCTGTGGCTGTAGTCACGGACATTCTCAAGCAGCCCGGCATGCTTGAACCACGACACGATCGCCTCTCGAGCCTCTTCGCGGCTCATCCCGACGAACTGCCTTGCTTCATCCGAGACGTCTTCCCAGCCGTGGCGATCAGAAATCGTCGCGTCAGGTGCCATGATGTTGATTGCCTCAAGGTCATGTCGCATGCCGATGTCCCAGTCGTTGGGATCATGCGCGGGCGTCACTTTGAGGAATCCGGTGGCGTACGCAGCCTTGGCGTCTCCCTCGGCGCCGGGCATCACGACGTAGTCATCCTCGACGACCGGGATGCGGCGACCAACGATCGGGAGTATCACGGAGCGACCGCGGAGGGCTTCGGCTCGCGGATCTTCCGGGTTGATCGCGACGGCGGTATCGCCAAGCATGGTTTCCGGCCGAGTGGTGGCGACCGTCACATGGCCATCGCCATCTTCGAGCGGATACCGCAGGTACCACATGTGGCCCGCAACTTCCTCCATCTCGACTTCATCATCGGCCAGCGCGGTCTGCGTGGCCGGGTCCCAATTCACCAGCCGCTTCCCGCACTCGATGAGACCGTCCTGAAACAGCCGGAAGAATGCATGGCGGACCGCTGCGGTACACACAGGATCCATCGTGAAGCGGGTGCGATCCCAATCACAGCTGGCGCCGAGCTCCCGCAACTGCCCCAGAATGACTCCTTCGTATTCGTCCTTCCAGGCCCGGGCGCGATCGACGAAAGCCTCGCGACCGAGCTCCAACCGGCTGGTCCCCGACTGCAGGAGTCGCTTCTCAACGACCGACTGGGTTGCGATGCCGGCATGGTCTGTCCCCGGCATCCAGAGGGTGGCGGCGCCTCGCATGCGGTGATACCGAACCAGAATGTCCTGAAGCGTGTTATTGAGCGCGTGACCGAGGTGCAAGGCACTGGTCACATTGGGCGGCGGAATGACAATGGAATAGCACGCACTATCATCCGTGGGGGGCTCAGCGTGCCCCAGTCCGATCTCTCGCCACTGTTGGCGAATCGCGGGCTCAGAGTCAGCAGGCGTGTAGGCGCGTGGAAGCGAGGCGTTGGAGTGAACCGTCGACATCCAGCCATCATACAGGTGTGGATCGCCCGTTCGATCGTCGCGGCGGTTCTCTGCGCAGGTCCGCCGGGCTGTAGCCGAGAGCAGCCTGAGGCCGAAGCCTCGGCGGCGCTGCCGATAGAAGATCGGCTCGCCCGGGCAGAACAGATGCTCACGTATGGCCGGCTCGACCCCGCAGAGCAGTTGGCCGAGGCGATCACGACCGATGCGGCTGACGATTGGCGCGGGCACGACCTTCTGGCCCGGGTCCATCTCCAGCGAGCACTTGATTTCGAAGAAGCGGGACTGATCAACCGGGCGGAGACGCGAATGCAGAGGGCGACCAACGCCTACAGGGCGGCTACCGTGACAGCACCTCCGATCGCCGGGCTCTGGCGAAGTGCCGGAGATGCCGCTCAGATGGCTGGCCAGATCGAACAAGCGAACACCTGGTACGAGCATGCGTTGTCGCTACAGCCCGATGATGTCCGAACACTGCTCCGTCTGGCGCAACTCCGATTTGCAGGCGATCCGGCCGAGAGCAGACGCCTTCTTGAACGCGTCGTACATCTTGATCCCCTGATCCCTGAATCGCATGCATCACTCGCCTTGCTCGACGCCAGCGAGGGAGCAGGCGAAGCCGCACTGGAGAAAGTGGCCCATGCGGTCGACCTGGACAGGATGAACCCACAACTGCGAATCGTGCAGGCGCGGGTCCATCGAGTCCTTGGCGACTTCGCATCAGGGGTTGAGATTCTGCTGGCGTTGCCACCTGCCGCGCAGTCAGGGCTCGCTGCCACCGAGGAACTTGCCGCGTGCTGGAATGCACTGGGGCGACACGATCGTGAGGCCGATGCATGGGCAGCCTGCTTCAACGCGCATGCCCATCGAAGCGATGCCTGGAGGTATGCCTTGAATGCTGGATCGGCCGCGCTGGCTTCGGGCAATCGACCGCGTGCCGCAGGGCTCTTCCAGCAGGCCGAGATGCTCTCGGCCCCGGCAGGTGAAGTGGATGCCGCCCGCCGCCGGCATCAGTCGCCATGAGGATCTTCATCGAGGCGGCGCCCTGATTCCAGCCAGGGATCAGGGCCTGAGGCGCGATTCCGGAGCTTCCCCGAGCGGCGGAATCGGCGGCTCAGCAGCATCAGCACCGTCAGCGCAATGATCGCCAGGAGGACTGCTGTGGCCACAATGGCGGAATTTGGCAGGAGTGGTGGGGGCTGGTCAGGCACGAATCGAGTATAGATAGTGTGCGAACCAGGGCATATAACTGGCGTATCAGGAGGATGGCGGCCCCTTTTTGATGATTTGATGAATCCTTGCGCAGTTCCGGCCGATCGTCTGTGAAGGCGGAAAGGCCCCATGCTGCTCCGCCGGCGATCTCTTGAAAGGACGACTCCAGACATGCTGACACGCTCGACTCGCACAGCTTCGACCTGCGTACTGGCCATTTTCGTGCTCGGCGGCACATCGCCGCTTCTCGCCCGGCCGGTTTCTCATGAGGCGCGGGCCTGGGCAGATGATGTCTGGGAAGCAGCGTTGGATGGTGACCGCTCCGAACTCGACTCTCTACTCTCGGCGCCTGCCCGGAGCGGTGTGCAAGACGACGCCAGACAGCAATTCATCAAGGCTGTGCAAGCGTGGCAAACCCACGAGGTTGAGGATCAAGACCATATCGATGATCGGATCGCTGAAGCTCGGACCGAGATGCTGGCTGCCGAGGACGAGGGTGATCTGCTCGAGTCGCTGCGGCTGTTGATCGAAGTGCAGGCCCTGTCGGAGACTCTGGCAGCGCCACTTGATGATCCCGACGCACAAAGGCTTGTCGCGTCGGCCGAGGAGCAGATCAATGCCTGGATTGCAGCGAGTGATTACTTCCACGCGCAGCAGGGGCTTCTGAGGCTTCGAGCGGTCTATGAAGACACCGGTCATCAGGACGAGTGGGATCGGCTCACAGCTTCGTATGAAGAACTGTGGGATCAGATGAGACTGCTTCGTCGCTACCGATTCGATGAGTACCACAAACGCTACGTTGCCTTTCACCGTGCGCAAGGCGATGAAGTCAGTGAGGAATACAGCCCACGACTCGACACTCGATGGAAAGACATGATTCGAGATGTCGACATTGAAACCGCTGCCAGAGCGATTCAGATTGCAGCGGTTGAACACGTCGAATCAGAGGGACTTGTCCCGCTTCTGGACGGTGGCATCGAGGCGATCAGGGCACTCACGCACGACAGCTTGCTCGCAGCAACGTTTCCGACTCTTGAAGACGAATCTCTTCTCGCTTCCTGGCATGCCGCGCTGGACGCGACAGAAGTATCGATTGAGATACCCGGAGCGGATGTATCCCTTGTGCGAACCATGCAGCGAATCGCTCAGGCCAATGCGGACACCATCAATCTGCCTGAAGGCGTGCTGTGGCGGGAGTTTGCCGACGGCGCGATGAACGAACTGGACCGGTTCAGCCAGGTTATCTGGCCCTATGACTATGAGTCATTCCGGCGGCAGATGCAGGGCAACTTTGTTGGAGTCGGTGTGCAGATTCAGGAGACCGATCTTGGTGAAATCAAGGTCGTGACGCCGCTTGAGGGCAAGCCTGCTTTCTATGCCGGAGTTCGCGCCGATGACATCATCGCGACGGTCAACGGCCAATCCACTGCCGGCTGGACGGTCCAGGATGCCGTCCATCACATCACCGGGCCGGAAGACACGCAGGTGACGCTCGGTCTTCGGCGAAATGGCGAAGATGGGATCGTGGAAGTGCCGGTCGTACGCGCCGTCATTCGAATGCCTCATGTCAAAGGATGGCGGAAGGAGGGCGTCGATGATTCGGGGCGGGAGGACTGGGACTGGATGATCTCCCCGGACCAAGGCATCGGCTATATCAAGCTGACCGGCTTTGATCAGGAAACCCAAGCCGATCTTCGCACCGCGATGAGCGAAATGCGCGGAAGTGGCCCACTCAATGGATTGGTGCTTGATCTTCGACACAATCCTGGCGGGTTGCTTGATCTGGCGGGATTCGTGAGCAATCTCTTTGTCCCGCACGGAGACATCGTCACTGGCGAAGATTCTGACGGGCGACAGACCTTCTGCATTTCTGCCAGATCCCACGGCTGCCTGCTTGGCGGCGTGCCAACGGTGGTGCTCATCAACCGCGGCTCAGCGAGCGCCAGTGAGATCGTTGCCGGGTGCCTGCAGGCACATGAGGCGGCGGTCGTGCTGGGCGAACGGAGTTTCGGGAAGGGCAGTGTGCAGACGGTGCATCCTCTCGCCGCCGAAGCTCGCATCAAAGTTACAAACCAGTACTACCGACTCCCCTCGACCGATGGCATGAACCCCGGACGCCTCGTTCACAAGCGGCCAGGGGCCACGGACTGGGGCGTCGTGCCCGATCTGGAAGTGCGAATGTCAATGGATGACATCATCGCGTCCGAGCGGCTCCGGTTCCGCGCAGAGCGGGCCGTGTCAGAGCTGCCGCTCCCCGAACCTCCGGCGCCCGATCCGGATGCGGAACCAAATCCCGCCGACGACGGCCCTGCAGATATTGCGAGACTCATTGACGACGGGTTTGACCCGCAGCTGGAGCTTGCAGTGTTGCTCGTGAGCGCTCAAGTGCTTGCGGAAACCGAAAGTAAGGACTCCAGACCGGTCAACCAGGTCGCTGAAGGCCCGATTGATGATCTGCGGAGCCGAGCAGGCGGCCGCTGACCCGTATCTCAACGCTACGACTCAACGCGACCTGTTGGCTTCTCGTGCGGCCAGCTGGTCGCGTGCCTCTACGACATCCTTGTCGCCTCGCCCCGAAAGATTGACGAGCACGAGCTGGTCTGCTGGCAATTCGGCCGCGCACATCATCGCAGCTGCCACTGCATGCGACGACTCAAGCGCCGGAAGAATGCCTTCAAGCTGGGAGAGCAACTCGAACGCGGCCAGCGCCTCATCATCCCGAACGCTCATGTATCGAACACGACCGGTTTCCTTCCACCATGCGTGTTCGGGGCCAACACCGGGATAGTCGAGCCCCGCCGAGATGGAATGCACATCCGCGGTCTGTCCATCCGTGTTCTGCAACACGTAACTGCGTGATCCATGCAGGACCCCTGGCGTCCCCATGCCAAGACTTGCTGCATGGTGACCAACATCTGTCCCGGAGCCGCCCGCTTCCACGCCAATCAACTCCACCGATTCATCATTCTGGAACGGGTGAAACAGACCGGCAGCGTTGGAGCCGCCACCGACGCAGGCAACTGCGAGATTGGGAAGCCTGCCGAATCGGTCGAGACATTGCGATCTCGCTTCACGCCCGATGACCGATTGCAAGGTTCGGACGAGGAGCGGAAACGGGTGTGGCCCGACAACCGAGCCAAGAACATAGTGTGTCGTCTCCACTGATTCCATCCAGTCTCGCATGGCGGCGTTGGTGGCATCCTTGAGCGTCCGACTCCCGTCTTCAACTTCGTGCACGGTTGCACCGAGCAGACGCATCCGAAACACATTGAGTGACTGGCGGCGGACATCCTCCGCGCCCATGTAGACCTCACACTGCAATCCAAATCTGGCACAGGCCGTTGCTGTCGCAACGCCGTGTTGCCCGGCCCCGGTCTCAGCGATAATCCGGCCCTTCCCCATGCGTTTGGCCAACAGCACCTGCCCGATCGTGTTGTTGATCTTGTGCGCGCCGGTGTGCGCCAGATCCTCGCGTTTGAGAATGATCTGTGCGCCACCGGCATGCGAGGACAATCGAGGCACTTCTGTGATGGGAGTCGGACGACCGACATAGTCCTTCAACAGTGCGTCGAGTGCACGTGTGAATGCGGAGTCTGCTGCAGCCGCGGACCATGCGACGTCGAGCTCGTCCAACGCAGCCACGAGCGTTTCGGGAACGAACCGACCTCCGAAGCTACCGAACCAGCCTTGGGTTTCACTCTGGGTCGACGTGGGGGGCGTCATGCGCTCATTGCTCCAGTATTCAGTCCGCTCAGCAGCCGCTGCTCAAGAAATCGGCAGAGGTGCTCTTTGGCATCCGCCGAACACGATCCAAAGCCAGCATGTTCACCTGGTGCTCCCGTGCGATCGTACGCCACGCGCTCAATGAGCGATTCCGGACCGAGTGCTTCGATGGCGTGAAGAAACCGCCACTGGCTGACGAAGGGTATCCACTGATCGAGCCGAGAGTGAATGGCGAGGGTCGGCAGCGGGCGCCACTGGTCGAGATGCTCAATCGGGTTGACCGCTTTGAGGGCCGCCCCCCGCGTCGCGTCGCATCCCGGTCTCTCCGGAAGGAAACTCCAGTCACCGCTCGTCGCCTCAAACACCACGGCGGCGAACTGGTGAGGTCTGCACAGGCGAGCCGCGCAGGCCATCCCACCAGCCGACATCCCTCCGATCGCGATTCGGTCGCGGTCGGCTCCAAGTTCGGCGGCTGCTGCCTCGGCAACGGCGTCCAACTCGCCGGCAGCCTGCATGACAACCTCCACAACTCGGTCGGATTCCTGCATCGGGAGGCTGGCCCGATCGCCGTGCCCAGGCAGATCCATGGCACAGATTCCAAACCCGCGACGCATCAGTCGGAGGTATCGGCCGGAATCCAACTCCTTGCAGGCGGTTCTTCCGTGCATCCAGACGAGAAGCGGGAACGGTTCCCGGACAACGACCTCGGGCCGCACAAGCAACACCGGGACATCCCCGAATCGAGCCCGTACGCCCTGCCTGCGGATGGCAGAGGGAAGCATTTCAAATGTGGGAAGACCGCTCTGCGCGTTGACGGAAGGGGGGGGCTGGGGGGATCCTTCTGACATGCTGCAGATCATCGGCGGTCACTATAGGTCGCGACGTCTCCGGACGCCGCCCGATGCGAACACCACGAGGCCCTACGCGCACCGCGTGAAGGAGTCGGTTTTCAATATTCTTCGGGGGCACCTCGAGGATGCAAGAGTTCTTGACCTGTTCGCAGGCGTCGGCACGATGGGCCTTGAGGCCATCAGCCGCGGTGCTGCCGAAGTCCTCATGGTAGAACAGGACCGTCGCATCTATGAAATGCTGCGGGAGAACGTCGAAGCGCTTGAATGTGGCGATCGGGCCGACCTGCTTCGAGGCGATGCGCTCGGCTCCGTATCGATTCTGCGAGCTCCAAGGCCGCTGGACATCGTTTTTGTCGATCCACCATTTGCAATGATGCGAGATGAAGGTGGCCGCAAGCGAGTGCTGGATCAGATCGGAAGAACTGCCGGGATTCTGGCCCCCGGAGCGCTGGTTGTACTACGCACGCCGCTCGATGCACACCAGATTCCCCATGAAGTTCCGGAGCTGGACGGCCCTGAGATTCGCGATCATGGACGGCATCACCAGGTACTTCTGTACGCCCCACGGGAACTGGCTTCGTGACAACGCACTCCGCCAGATCGATCGCCGCAGCCATTGCAGGAGAGCTTCAGGCGAACGGGTTCACTGCGTGGTTTGCAGGCGGATGCGTCCGAGATGAGCTCCTCGGCCTGCAGCCCAAAGACTACGACATCGCCACCAACGCAACCCCTGAACAGGTCGCCAGCATCTTCCCCGGTGCTCATCCGGTGGGGGCCGCGTTTGGTGTGATGCTGGTGCGGCGTCAACGGGTCACGATTGAGATCGCGACATTTCGGGAAGAAGGCGCCTACAGCGACCACCGACGGCCGGACACTGTTCAGTTCAGCAGTGCGGAGCGTGATGCGCACAGACGCGACTTCACTATCAATGGCCTGTTCCGCGATCCAGTAACTGGTGAAGTACACGATTATGTTGGTGGAAAGAAGGATCTCGAGGCTGGTGTACTTCGGGCCATCGGCAATCCGGATGCGAGGCTCGACGAAGATCATCTTCGAATGCTTCGCGCCGTCCGCTTTGTAGCCTCACTGGATGTCGATCTCGACGCAGACACCAAAGAAGCCATTTCCAGACACGCCGCCTCGCTGCAGGGAATCTCACGCGAGCGGATCGGCGATGAGATCAGGCGCATCCTCCGCGCGCCGGGGCGATGCCGCGGCATCACCATGTTGGCTGAATTGGGGTTGGCGAAGGCGATCTTTGGAGATGTACCGCCCAGCGAAGAGCCCGTGCGCCTTGCGGCAGTTGGCCACGCGGGAGGCGAGATTTCGGCGCTCCTTGCAGCCTGGGCGGTCGATTGGAACGACGACCTCACCGATCCGGATGCTGAGAGCAGGAGGTATCGCAAGGCCTTGCTGCTGTCCAATGAGGAGCAGCATGGCATGTGCGCATGCCTCCGAACGTATCTGAGGTTTGAAACGTGGTCAGGCCTTTCCGTGTCCGCGCAAAAGCGGCTTGCATCCAGTCCGTGGAGCGGCGCCGCCCTCATTATGCGGGGGGCCTCAGAGAGCGCACCGACCGCAGCCATCAGAGGTGACATCGAAAAACTTTCGGAAACCGGACTCTCGCCTCCGAGGATTCTGGATGGAGACACCTTGCTCGCTGATGGATTGAAGCCCGGGCCACAGTTCGGCACCGTGCTTGAGGCCGTCTATGATGCCCAGCTTGAAGGAGCCATTGAGGATCTCCCAGCAGCCCTCAGACTCGCCCGGACCCTGTCAGGACGGTCTCCGAGTGAGTGACGCTTTATACTCGACGGTCGCTTCGCCTTTGAAGAGGATCCCCCCAATGACGCATCTCCCCACCATGATCACCGCCGGCGTTCTGATGACCGGCTTGACGCTCCCCACATTCGCTGCACTCGATGCGTCTGGCGAGACGCAACGCTATCCAGATCTGGTACAGGAATCGACAGCCGAAGATGCCATCAGCGTCTATGTGGTCCCGATGCGAGGTCAGGTCGGCACCGATGTGCAGCTCGAGTTGTATGAGCCGATCATTGAAGACATCAAGGAAGTGTCGCCGGACATGGTGATCATCCACATCGACAGCCACGACTACAAGGACGTGGATGACGAGGTGCAGGACATCATGGAGAACACGGGAACGCCAGAACGCGCCGACTCGTCGTATCCGGCACTCAAGCCAATGGCTGAGATACGCAAGGCCTTTGCGGAGGAGCTGCCTGATATCCGTCAGGTGGTATTCGTTGAAGACGCAATGAGCGTCGCATCGCTGCTGGCACTGTCCTGGGAAGACTTGTACGTCGATCCTGATGCCGATCTGGGAGGCGCGGTCGTTGTCTGGGCATGGATGGCTGCGCCAGTCGTCAAGGATCCGCAGAAGTACGGAAAGTACTTGCGGGCCATCATGGGCGACGTGCGAGGCATCGTGCAGTACGCGGGCTGGGATGAGCCCGACAAACGCAATTTCATTCAGGCAATGGTGGCCCCCGAAGCGATTGCGACGACGACGTGGCGCGGCCGCGATGCCATTTGGTATGGCAATTCAAAGGGCGACTTCCCGGTCGATACCAAGAGCAAACTTGATGGCAAGATTGGCATTGAGGAGTTGATTGATCTCACCATCAATCTCAGCGGAGCGCAGGCCGAACAACTCCTGGTTGCGGATGGCACCGCCGATCCTGATCGATTTGTGAAGGATATTCTGGCCCAGATGGGGCACCGCCGGTACCAGCTGGTTGGTGTGGATGCACCTGAGAAAGTTGAAAAGCACCGGGCGAAATGGCGGGCCGCCGCCAGCCGCGCTCGAGACGCCCTCGGAGTCTTCTCCCGGATGAGTGGCGGGCAGTACATGTATCAATTGCAACTCGCACTCAAGTCTCTCGGAATGTATATCTCAGCGATCAAGAAGAGCGAGGCGGTCCGTGTTCGAATGCAGCTTGAAGGGCTGCCTACCGACATGATTCAACTGGAGATGATGCGAGAAGACCTCAAGAAGAGAATCCGCAACTTCAATGGTGGCGGCGGTGGTGGTGGCGCGGGAGGCGGCGGATTCGGCGGCGGAGGCATGTGAGGCCTGCCGCTCGCTCGGTTCAGTCTTCAACGAATCGCAGCGTCGCCGGACCAACTTCGACTTCGAGGCCATGTTCGAGCCGAATGTCTTCAATCCGTTTCCCGCCACACAGGGTTCCGCCGGAAGAGTCCAGATCTCGCAAATGGAGGTCGCCGTCTATTTCCTCGATCAGGCAATGCTCACGAGAGACGCTCGGCGCATTCAGTTGGATGTCGCAGGCAGCGTCGCGTCCGATCAGAATGTCGGCGGCATCTCCGAGCGCAAATGCGCGAACCAGCTGCCCCGTCTTGCGGTTGATGACATGGAGTTCCATCATCATTTCAGTCATTCCCATCGTGACAGACTCGCTCGACCATACTGCATCCGGGCAATCTTGCGGCGAACCACTCGCTCAAAATCAAGACAACGCCACTCCATCTGAGATACGCGTCGGCGGCCCTGGGGGTTCCAACGGTGAGAGGTTCCGGTGGCTGAAGGACGCTCTGTGAGGCTGCTGGTGGACTTCATCCTGATCTGCGCTGCGATTGCGGCCAGCCCGGTGTGGCTTCCACGCATGCTGGCAAGACGGACATATCGGACGGACTGGAGGGGGCGATTCGGGCGTGCCTCAGCTCTGGGGCCGCCTCCGAGCGGTGGCCGCATTCTGTTACACGCCGTATCGGTTGGAGAAGTGGGGGCCATTCGAGGCCTGGTGGAGCAACTGGCGGGCGAAGAGGACACCGAAGTCGTGATCGCCAGCACGACCGACACGGGGATTGCCAGGGCGAAGGAACTGTTCGGAGGCCAGCACACGGTGGTCCGCTGGCCCTTGGATTTCTCCTGGGCAGTGCGGCGATTCCTGCGAGCCATGCAACCCACGCGAATCGGTCTGGTGGAGCTCGAAGTGTGGCCCAACATGACTGCGATGGCTGCATCAGCGGGAATCAGATCTGTTGTGGTCAGCGGCCGGCTCTCCGAGCGGAGTTATCGCCGGTATCGCCTGATTCGCCGGTTCGTACGGCCGATGTTCCGGCGCATCTGGGCCGTTGCCGCGCAGGACCAGCCCTCCGCGCAGCGATTTGTCGATCTCGGAGTAGATTCGCGTCGCGTTGAAGTGGTCGGCAACATGAAGTGGGATGCCGCTGCAGCTCAGTCAGGGCACGCGTCGGGGGAGGACTCGCTGGCCTCAGCACTCGGCATCGACAGGTCACGGCTGCTCATTGTCGGGGGGTCTACAGCGCCCGGAGAAGACGCGTTGCTGCGGCGAGCCTGCCCTGCCGGCGTGCAATTGCTGTGCGCGCCGCGGCGTCCCGAGTGGAGAGATGAGGCTGCCTCGGTGTTGGCTCCGTGCACCAGGCGATCTGCGAACGAGCCCGCTTCTCCCGGAACAGATCGATATCTCCTCGACACAATCGGGGAGTTGTCGGATGCATACGGGCTGGCTGACATCGTGGTCGTCGGGCGGAGTTTCGGGAGCCTGCACGGATCTGACCCCGTCGAGCCAATCGCTCGTGGCGCCGCGACCGTTATTGGCCCCGCCGTGTCAGACTTTCGGTATGCGGTAGACCGACTCCGTGACGGTGATGGAATCATCCAAACCGATGCCGAATCGCTTCCCGAAGTGATTCAGGAACTCGTCGATGATGCATGCAGGCGACAAGAGCTTGTCACGCAGGGACACGCGGTCATTCGCGCGGAACAAGGTGCTACCGGGCGTTGCGTTGAGTTGTTGAGTGCCTGAGGGGGGCTCCCCCGGTCGCCTCCGCACAGAAACACCGCCGCCGGATCCATGAGTGGGTCAGGCGGCGGTGCGGGGAGAAAGGACGAATTGAGGAGGAGAGAAATTCGCCCGGATCATGAGGCCATACGCAGGCCTCAAAGGAGGGTTCCGGGTGTTCGCCAAATCGGTGCCAATCTGTGCCTGGACCGTACCATCCGCAATCATGCGGGAGCAGGACATCATGGCGGTCATTCGCGGTCGGGCTCCCCTGGCCGATTCCCGTGTCATCCTCGGACCGGGGGACGATCTGGCGGCCCTTCAGGCCGGCAGTGGGGGGGCATTGCTTGTCGGTGTCGATCAGGTCGTGGATGGGCTGCATGTCATCGCCGCCGACATATCGTGGGATCGGATCGGGCGGAAGGCTGTGAATCGCAGTTTGAGTGACATCGCGGCGATGGCTGGCCGCCCGTTGGCAACACTCGCTTCTGTCGTTCTTCCTGCGGATGCCAGCAGCTCGGAGGTCGAGGCATTGTGCCGTGGGCTCAACCTGGCTGCGTCGGATTGGGAGGCGCCGCTCGTTGGCGGGGACGTGGCACTACACCGGACCTCGGATGGACCGCTCACAGTCTCAGTCACCGTGCTCGCGACGGCCCATGAAGCATGCGGTCCTGTTACACGAAGCGGCGGGCAGCACGGTGATCTTCTCGTGGTGACCGGTAGCCTCGGGGGTTCGCTTGAGCCTGACGGGACCGGTTCTCACTTGGACTTTTGTCCGAGGATTGACGAGGCTCTTGCAGCGGCGGATTCGTTTGGCCCCGCCCTGCATGCCATGATTGACATCAGTGACGGGCTCGGCCGCGATGCGGGCCGCATCGCGGAGGCATCGGGGCTGCAGGCACGGCTCGACATGCACAGGCTCCCGCAGCGGGGGACTGCTTCCCCGATGGACGCCCTGCAGGACGGCGAGGACTACGAGTTGCTCATGGCCGTTTCAGCCGACTGTGACCTTCCGGATGCGCTCACGGGGCGGATGGGACCGTGTCCCCTGAGCGTCGTTGGATCCTTGCAACCGATGGCAGGTGGCACCGATCATGTGATTGTGACCTCGCGCGACGGGGCTGCATTCGAAGGCAGTCAGCTTGGCTGGGATCATGGATGAACCAGAGCGGCGACCTGCATCTTGAGTCCGCGGCCGCCACCGAAGCGCTGGGGCGAGTCATTGCGCGGGTGCTGCGGGGCGGGGACGTCATCGCACTACAGGGGCCACTCGGCGCAGGGAAGACCACATTGACCAAGGCGATCGGCCAGGCGCTCGGACAGGATGACCTCACAAGCCCGTCGTTCACCATCGTGCATGAACATCGCCTCGCATCGGGGCTTCGGTTCATCCATGTTGACGCATGGCGACTTGGCGGCCCGGACGAGCTTCAGGAGCTCGGCTGGCACGAGGTGGCTGGCGCGAGCGATACCGTGACGTGCGTGGAATGGCCTGACCGCATCGCGATGGCGATTCCAGAGACGGCACTTCGTATCGAATTGTGGCATGCACGCGGTGGCCGTGGCGTCCATCTCGCGTGGAGCGATGCTGCCCGGCTCCACGACGTCGCGCGTCAGTTTTCCGGACTTGTGCCGTAGATCACGAATCGGTGGCCGATGACGTCCCAGCCACGTTCCACCGCAAGCCGGTCTCGCAGTCGGACGACTTCGTCACTCCCCAGCGGTTCAAACCTGCCGGTCCGAACGCAGACGAGGTAGTCCTTCGGATCTCGACCGTAGGCCAACTGGTAGTGTGTCACCTTGGCATCGAGCAACATGAACGGCGTGAGAATTCCCGCATCCTGAAGCAATCGGAGGGTGCGGTACACGGTCGCCTTCGAGACATTCGCGCCATCGGCCCGCATGCTTTCAAGGAGGGAGTCGGCATCAAAGAGGTCATCCGTCTCCATGACGGCCGCAAGCACGTCGGCTCGTTCCGGTGTATACCTCAATGAGCAGGACTTGAGATACCTTCGGAACACCGCGCACAGCGGCGCGAGGATCGGCGGAAACTCGGGCGTCTTGTTGAGTGGCGAAGCGTCCATGAACACCAAGTGTACAGCACATGAAACCGCAAAGATCCTTGCCTTTGAGGCGTGGGACGCTGGCTCGCACCGCGCGGTCCGCGAAGCAATCGAGCGGCATGCTTCATCCCAGTGGCACTGGAGGACCCTGCCTCGCGGCAACTGGCGATGGCGTCTCCGGCTCGGTGCTGCGGATCTGGTGCGTGAGGCGTCTGAAGTGGGGGTGTTCGAGAGGCCTTGGGATGCTGTGTTTGCAACATCCATGCTGTCCCTGACCGATCTCTGCGCTCTCATGCCTTCGCAGACTGCTGGGCTTCCGCGGGTGTTGTACATGCACGAGAATCAGGCGGCATATCCCGCGTCGGAAGGGCGGCGCGATCCAAGAGACGCCCATGCGGCTGCGACAAATCTGACGTCGATGCTGGCTGCCGACATCATCCTCTGGAACAGCCGGTGGAACCAGGAGTCATTCTGCGAAGTCATGGAGGAGCTGCTGCGCCACGCAGGCGATCGGCG
Organism: uncultured Isosphaeraceae bacterium; assembly: GCA_964598425.1. Lineage (GTDB taxonomy): Bacteria > Planctomycetota > Phycisphaerae > Phycisphaerales > SM1A02 > UBA12567. Next base: position 22,148 of record CAZRBV010000036.1, read on the forward strand.
GAGCGTCGCTGCAATTGAGGACGTCCGGGCCCGATCACGCACGGCGTGGCCACCGGTTGAGCGTCCTCGGTCGACGGACCGGAGAGTTTTACATAACACAACCCTGGCCAAAGCGCGGGGGCTCACCCTCGTCGCGTGGCCGCACCGCTGGGAACACGACAAGGGGCCGCGCGAACTCCTCCAACTCGAACGAACTCACGGCGCAGCCGACCGCATCGGGTGGGTGCTTCTGGGCGAACAGTTCCAGCAGCGACCTCCAGAGTTCGAGGCGTTGCGAGCGAGCGCTGGCGATCGAGTCATTCATGCAGGCACAGCACCACGTGATGCGTATGAAACGTGGCTGTGCGAGTGTGACTGGGTGCTTTCAACAGCAAACCACGAGTTCTTTGGAATTGCCGTCGTTGAAGCGTTGCTCGCAGGCTGCCTGCCGTGGCTTCCCGCTCGCCTGAGTTACCCGGAATTGCTGCCGGATGGCTGCCTTGGATTCTCGCCCGCCCAGCCGCCTGCTGACATCAACGCGGCGCGGAAGCAGATTCAATCGCATCTGCGAAGCGCGGAAGCCCCGGCCGCAGTGCGTCACATTGAAGCCGCGGTTTGCGAGGCGATCGCTGGATAACCGGAGCCTGAGGCGCAGCCTCAGCGGCGACGCAGGCCCTGGCGGGCCCCCGTCGCCGCCGATAATGACTCTTATGTCAAATTCCGCCATCCGGGGGGCGTGGTGCCGAGATCCTCTCCTGCGTGAACTGGCGTCGGTACTCTGTGGCAATGGCTCGCGGCAATTCACACACACCAGTTGATCAGGACGCATCGGCCACGCAGCCCGAGGCTGCGGTTTCATCAGCCGCCGTCGATCGCCGTGCGCCTCTCGAGGGATCTGGAGGCGGCGGAACTCAACTCGGGATGCTGAGCGTGACCCTGATCTGGCTCGTGGTCGCAAGCCTTGTGGCCGCCATCCTTCTGACCGTCATTGGCGAACGGCGAATCCGGGACCAGATGCAACGCGAGGCTGCGCTTATCGGCACCGCCACGATCGTGGCAGTCGGAGACCGCACTGCGCAGGCGGACGTTGTCTCGGCCCTGCGGGCCCTGAAGGCAGATTGGCCTTCAATTGATGCCATCGAATTCCAACGTGATGGTCGGCCCATCGCAATGATCGGCACGGACGCCGCGCCCGCGGCCTTTCTCAGCACCGTGAGCGAAGACGGACGCGCCGCTGCCAATGTGTGGCTCAACTCAACGGCAGCGTCAATGCCGCGCCTCTGGAATACGCTGGCAACCCTTGCGAGTCTTGGCGCGCTCTTTCTGCTGATGAGCGTGTTCCTGGTGATCATGGTCGGCCGGCTCGTCGGACGCCCTGTTCGAATCCTTGAGGTGCGTGCTGGACGATTGGCCACGGGCGAGCTGGCCCCCCTCTCCAGCGACCTGATCGGTGGCGAGTTCAGCGCGATTGCGGCGAATCTGGAGACGGCCCGCGAGCGTATGGCGGAGGAGCGATCCGAACATGGACGCGTAGACGAAGAACTCCGTCGCACGAATTCATTGCAGCGCCTGATGTTGCGAGAGCTGAACCATCGCATCCGCAACAATCTGGCGTCGCTCTCGGCGCTCGTGACGTTGTCACGAGCCAGCGCTGAATCGGTGGACGAGTTCGCAGCACGAATTGACCGCCGCATCGAAGGCATTGCCGCGGTGCACGCACTGCTCTCTGAGCGTCATTGGACGCCGGTGTCGGTTCGAGAGCTGTTGCAGCGAATGACGCCGGCCGAGCACGGCGAACGCGTGACGCTCAGCGGGCCGGACGAGGAGATCGGCGCATCCCAGGCGACGCCCCTTGCAATGGTGCTGCAGGAGATGTTCGCCAACGCGACGGAGCATGGGAGCCTGGCGTCAGGTGCTGGATGGCTCAATGTTCAATGGGACGTCGCTTTCGAGCCTGAGGGCGAGCATCTGGTTATCACCTGGCGCGAGACCGGAGGCCCTCCACCGGACCCGTCAGCAGAGGCCGGAACAGGAACAACCCTCATTCGCGGTCTCGTGGAGGGCGAGCTGCGGGGCACGGTGCGCTTGTACCACGCGCCGGACGGTGTATCGCACCGCATCAGTATTCCAAGGTTGTCCCGTCTTCAGGATGGTGGAATGTGAGCGATCGTGATCGTGCAGATGCCCAGCGTCTGTGGATGCTGGCCGAGCACGCTGAAGCCAGCGGCTTCGAGCATTGCCGCGAGCGAGGCGGGCTCTGCAAAGGTTGAGATCGAACGCGGCAGGTAGCGGTAGGCACCTGACCGGTCTCCGGCAAGAAGCCCGGCGGTCAATGGCATGATGTGCCGCGAGTAGCACGCATTGAGGAATCGCAGCACCGGGTTGGCAGGACTGCTGAACTCGAGGATCGCAAGTCGGCCCCCTGGCCGAAGCACCCGCGCAAACTCACTGACGGCCACGGCGGGGTCACCGACATTGCGAATTCCAAAGGCAATCGTCACGACATCCTGAGACTGGTCGGGCAGCGCGATGTCCATGGCGTCGCCCCGTCGATACTCGATTGACGGCGTGCTCGCCCGCTGCCTGGAGTGCTTTCGTCTCGCCACTTCAAGCATGGCCTCGGTAAAGTCCATCCCGAGAATGGAACGCGGCCCGGCCACGGCGAGCAAGGCGGTGAGATCACCGGTCCCGCAGGCCATGTCGAGCACATCATCGCAGGGCTGAATGTCGAGCAGTCGCACGACTGCCCGTCGCCATGCCTGGTCGCGCCACAGCGAATGCAGTCGATTGTTCAGGTCGTATCGCGGCGCGATGGCAGTAAACATCGACTCGACGCGGAGGGCCTTGTCCTTCGCCTCATGCGGATTCTCGCGAAGATCCTCCGCGGTCCACGCCGCCGAGGGTCGGGCTTGTTGCGTGGGCTTCACGGTGATCATGATACCCGGCCAGGTGATGTGATCGGAAGCCGGAGAACGGACTGCCGGTGGCGGCGGTCTGATAGACTCGCTCGCATGCGATTCGGAAAGAGCTTCGTTCTCGGGGCGTTGACAGCGGCGCTCACTTCGTGCGCCTATGTCGACTACGCGCGGCACTGGGCTGGAGACTTTGCTGCGTCCTGCAGCGTGAAGCGGGTCGACGGCGGCGGGCATCTCACGATGCATGTTGCGACGCAGCTCTGCACGAGTGATCCATACGTGCACACTTCGCTCTGGCTTTCGGATCTGACTCTCGACGAATTGGCATCGGGGCAGCTTGAATCTGGGCAGATTCTGCACGTCGAGATGTTGTTTCCACCCATGCCTGGCGAGACGCCAATTGATCCGGATGCTACGAACTTGTCGATTCGCTACATCCTCATCTCAAATGGCGAGGTCGGCATCTACGAGGGTGGAGGCTTTGGCTATCCCATCGGCGGCCATGAGCATGGCATGATGTCTCTTCGGGTTGAGCCATCGGGATTGGTCCTGACAGAGTCGACCGACGGTTTCGTGGATCTGCTTTCCCCGGCGCTTCTCACGGCGGTATTCACAGGCGATTGTGATGACGCGGCCGGGCACCGCTTTGCGGACGGCGTAGACCAATTCGTGACGAACACGTTTGGTCGAACGATGTACGTCCACGCGGGCACGGGGCAGGTGGCGGCGGACTTCTGAATCGTACTTCTGAGGTATTCAGGACGAACGGTATTCAGGAGAAACGGCTCAGTCGTCAGACTTCGCTGCAGCCTTCTTCCTGGCAGGCTTCTTCGCAGTGGCGTTGATTTCGCCGACGCGAATCCGGAGCAATCGCTGCCTATGGCCGACTTTGCGGCGGTAGTTCTTGCGACGCTTGAACTTGATGACGTCGATCTTCTCGCCCTTGATCTCGCCAATGACTTCGGCTGTCACGGTGGCGCCATCGACGTAGGGCGTTCCGAGGGTCGCGGGCGCCTCGCCCTCGCCCTTCACGGCGAGCACGCGGTCGAAGGTGATGGTGCCGCCTTCGGGGGCGTCATCACGAAGGTCGACGTCCAGAACGGCGCCTGGAGCAAGCTTGATCTGACTACCACTATCTTCAACGATCGCGTACACGGCAGAGCTCCTTCAGAACCGCCCTCAGCGGCGGGAATCGGACATCATACAGGAATCAGCGTGCCGACGCCATTGGTGGCCCTCAGGGGCACCTGGCATCTCTCGGGCGGATGCGGGCGAGCACGATGTCGCCATTGCGTCCACGAGGCACGGGGGCGGAACTTCACTGATTCGCGGCCACCCACCAATCTGACCGTCAAAGGAAGAAATGAAGATGAGAGGATCGCCCCCAGAGTCCGAGAAGGCCGATTGTTGGGTGGGTGTCCCCGATTGACACCCGATTGACACCGATTGACACGCCCGATTGACACCGATTGACATCCGATTGACGTCCCAAAGGCGGTCCTCAGAATCGCCCCCCCGCTCGCTTCCCCCTCCTCCGGTAGCCTCCCCCCCATGTTCACGCTGATCGATTGGCTCGTCGTCGCTGTGTATCTGGGCGTCGTCGT
>CAZRBV010000037.1:0-25314 GCA_964598425.1 uncultured Isosphaeraceae bacterium
GGTTTACGTAAGCTCGGCTCTACCAACTGTGGTAGGGTGGCCTGAAGGCGGGAGGATAGCGGCTTATCGAGCGATCAGGAGCTGGGCGCCTCCACGCTGGCAGTGGCGTCTCCGCGATCGAGGGCTCCGTAGAGTCTCCCGGCCGCGTCCGCTACATCGCCGCGAGCATGCGTGATGAAGTTTCTCAGGTCCGCTGCTTGCCGGCTCGAGACGCGATCTCCAAACCGACGAACCGACGATGCCGCGAGGTCCAGGAGCGCCACCTGCTGGTACTCGTCGCTCACGCCCAGCGCCGCGTTGACCAGCGCCTGCTGCGCGGAAGGGTCATCGAGAAGGGCCAGCACCTCGGCAACCATCAATTGCTTCGGGCCCGACGATGATGCCAGTGACCGTTCCAGCAGTGCTGTCGCCTCGGTCGCATCCAAGCCTGCTGGCTGGGACATTGCCAGATCGCGCAGCGCCGAGATCGCCTCGGATGCGTAAAAGCGTTGATCATCCTCGCTCAGTGCTTTCCCCAACCCGAGCGACTCAAGCAACGATGCAAAGGCAGCGTCGGACGCCCCACTCTTGAGAACACCAACGCCAGGAAGGCCCACAACAGCAGTTCGCATCTCGGTCAGCGATCCTTCAGGAACGACCATGACGACCGGAATGCCTGTGTCCGCCAGATGCTCGACTGTGCCAATCTCACCGGACGCATCCACAATCAGGTACACGAGATCCGAAGCCCCAGCCTTGCCGGAGTCGGCGATTTCCTGCCAACTGTTGCCTGCTGCCGAGATTTGGTAGCCCGCAGCCTTGAGCCTGTCCGCAACAGCGTCCCGTCCGGTCGCAGTTCCACCAGCGATTGCAGCCTGTTGGCCAGATTCACCGCGCACAGCCGAGCCAAGCAGCGGCACCACCTGGTGGCTTCCAGGGAAGCCGCGTGATGGCATCGCCCGAGCGACGACCAGGGCTGCGTCGTAACGCACTCGCTGGTCTGGGTAGTTGAGCGCCTCGGTAATCGGCTCACGCTCCTGACCACCCAGCAAGCTTGCAGCCCCGCCTGTGCGCGAGAGCGCCGCCAGCGCGTCCCTCGCCATTTCTGTATCCCCCTGATCGATTGCCATGATGAGGACGTCTCGCGCCACACCAGGGCCGTGAACGGTCGCATGGAATGACGGGCTCCGCTCCAATTCCGGCACTGGAAGCGTGACGTCCCGATTCCCGAGACGATTCTCGATTCTCAGGTTCCCCGCGACAAACATGGCGAGCGCCGTCGCGTTGTCCTCTTGCATCTGCCTTGCAACATCGGCGTGACGCACAGCCATCACCGGCCAATAGAGGTCGCTGGGCACCAGCAAGGTCACCAACCCCTCATGCGGATCCCACTGCCAGATGTTCTGGTACTCAACTGCCTGCCCGTCAGCGTCAGGCACAATGGTTGGTCGTGAGCGGAGATGCTCCATCTGCCGCAGGTAGTCCTCGGCCATCTGCACGTGCAGGCCAGCCAGGTCAGCTGCCTGTGGATCCTCCCAACCCAGTCTCTTGATCGCTCTGTCTGAGGCAGCGGCAACCACCTCGCTGGCTGCATCACCGCGACCTGTTTCAAGAATCGCGGCCGCTGCATGCGGGTAGCCGATCTCGGCAAGCGTATTGATGATGACGATCTGTTGATCTTCTGGAACGCCAGGCAGCGCTACAGCGAGCGGAAGCACGGCTTCGCGGCCCAGCGCGGGCAGCGTGTTCGTCACACCGAGCCGGATATCAGGGGTGGTGTCTGGGTTGGACAACCTGCGAAGCATCGGCGGAACCGCATACTCACCCGCCTCCACGAGGCGATCGTGCGCAAGCATCCGCGAACGCCGCGTGCCGGAGAGCATTCCAATGGCTTCATCAATACGCCCACCATCGCGAGCGAGGTCCAATCGTCCCTGCTCGACCTTCGACTCAAGGGTTGATGCGACGGACTCGAGAGCTGGCACTTCACGAGCCCACCGGATGGCAATTGGAAGACGGTCCCGCATGCGGGGGTGCTCATCGACAAGGGCCGCGAGTTGCTCGGCGTCGAGGCCACTCTTCAGGAGTGCCTCGCCGTTGGCCTGCGCCATTTCAATCTGGGCGGTCAGTGCGTAATGCACAAAGTCCTCCAGGAGCGTGGCCGGTGATGCGTCCGTCGGTGCGGCAAGCCCCATCGGGGTACACATGGAGGCCACGAGCAGCGAGGCTGCGGCGAAACGATTGCGCGTGAACATGAATGCTGGCTCCGAGTGACCTTCCCGCCCTGAAAAAAGGGGGACAAGCGGGTGAAGGTAGCGAGGATAGCCCCGGCAGCGAGCCTCAGCAACCCGCCACCACCCTCAGAATCCGACCTTCCCTGTGGTATGCTCCACCATCACCATTGGCGTCAAGGGAAGTGTGGTGAAAGGCCACCGCGGACGCGCCGCCGTAACGGGATGCCCACCATGGCCCCGCTGCCCACAAGCCACTGCTCCTGAGGAGTGGGAAGGCCGAGCAGCGCTCCCGGAGCCGGAAAACCTGCCCACCGGTGATTCATGTTCGGCCCGCGCGAATCGGGTCGGCAGTGGCCGCTCACCACCGCACTCCAGGTGACTTCCCTGCCGAACACACCCCTCGCCGGGATACCTCTGGAGTAATCCCACGCGACTTGGGATTCAGGAAATGGAAGCCTGTGCAGTTTCCCGTATACGCCTTGACGACCCTGCTGTCCGCTGCCGATCCGTGGGCCGATGCTGTGCTTCAATTCGATCCCGGAGTTGGCGGAGCGGCGGGGTACGACAACCCGACCACAGCGCTTGGGCCCCCCACCCGATTGACAGGCCAGGGAACGGGGAGCCCGATGGTGGTTTCTCCATTCTCGCCAGCGTGGATGCCCGACGAGATTGTTTCACTTGGAGCTGGCGGTTCGATCACCCTGACGTTTGCCACGCCCATCGCAGATGCGTCGCAGAACCCGTTCGGTATTGACCTGATCGTTTTTGGAAACGCCGGGTTTGTCGACATGTCCTGGCCGAACGGAATCTGTGGCGGCCTGTTCGGCGCCGATGGCGGTGACATTTCGCTCAGCGCGGATGGTGTGACGTGGGTGCACGTTGACAGCGTCATTGCAGACGGTCCGTGGCCGACCCTCGGGTGGCTGGACGCCGGACCCTATGACGAATCCCCCGGGCTCGTTCCGGCCGACCCGACCAAAGCAATTGACCCCATGATCGACGTGTCGCTGGTAAGCGGCATGCCGCACGACGAGCTCGTCGAACTGTATGACGGGTCTGCAGGCGGGGTCGGTATTGACCTTGCAGACGTCGGGCTCGACTCGGTGACCGCGATTCGAATCGATGTTCCGGCCGATGCGTTCCTGTCCGTCGAGATTGACGCGGTGGTCGACGCCGGAATCTGGAACGCCGCTGACCTCAATGGCGATGGCGCTGTCACGGTCGATGATCTCCTGATCGTCATTGGAAACTGGGACGCTTCCGACGGCGCAGGCGACGCAGATGGAGACGGTGTCACTGGTGTCAATGATCTGCTGATCGTCTTGAAGGCATGGACATGACGCGGCGAGGATTTACAATTCTTGAGTTGATGGCCGTCGTGATTATTCTGGCCGTACTGACGGGGATGCTGTTTCCGGCACTTCAGCAGACATCCACCGTGTCAATGCGGACGCACTGCCGGACCAATTTGAGACAACTCACACGCGCCGCCACGCAGTATGCGATCGGCCACAACGGCACGTTTCCTCCGGGGCTGCTCTACGGGACTGACGGCAATGCGCTCAGCGGCGATGTGCGCAGTTGGGACTGGTGGCGGCGACCAGACGGGACTGTCCGACCTGGCCCGCTGTGGAACCTGACCGATGGAGGAGGAGAGCTCCATGTATTGCATTGCCCGACCGCGGCACCAGCACAAGCTGGTTGGGAGGGCGACCCCGTCACGGGCTACAACTACAACGTCGCGTTCGTGGCAGCTGAGTCACGCACGCCCGACACGGGCGACGCAGGCCTTGGCGCATGGGACCTCGTGATCGAGAAGGCCAACCTCGATGGCCTCACCGACCTGACACTCGCCCAATGTCGCGGCAGCGGCACGACGGCGCTATTCGGAACGGGGGGCCGTCTCGGAGGGACCAACAAATTCATGCGATCACCGGTCAACGTCGGTAGCGGGTACGACACCGCGTATGCAGGCGGTCAGTCCTTCCCAGACGCCGCGAGCAACGTCGGATGGATCGATGGTCATGTCTCGACAAGCCGTAATCCATACCGGGGGGTCCACTGGAATGCGCTCCCGGAGTGGCTCACGGCCTCGCTCGACTGGCCGAAAAACGGATTCCTCTCCGACGACGCCTCCGCCTATGATCCGCGTTGATTCGTGTTGGAAGGGAATCGACTTGAAGCTGCCGCAGCCGCCCCCGCGACCTCAACCCATGGTGGATCGATGCGTCTGTCACGACGTGACGTTCGCTGCCATTCAAGCGTGGGCACGTACGCGCGAAGAAACCACCCTCGACGACATTCGAGATCAATGGGAGTGCGGGCGCAGCTGCGGCATGTGCAAGCCATACCTGCGACGCATGCTCGAGACCGGTGAAGTACGAATCGCCCTGATGATTCCGTCCAGTTGATCACGGTGCAGGCGCGGGTGATACCCTTTCCGAGCCATGCCTCACCTGATCGACTTTGACACTGCGATCGAACTCATGCAGGCCCTGCCTGTCGCGCAGACGGTCCCAGAGTCATGCCTGTTGAGCGAAGCAGTTGGGCGGGTCATCGCCGAAACGGTTCTGGCGGATCGAGATCTCCCACCATTCAATCGAGCAGCGATGGATGGGTATGCCTTTGATCGCGGCTCGGCCACGAATTCAATGCCCGTCGTGGGTGCTCGGCGTGCGGGCGAAGTTGAACCAATCGACGTGCCCCCAGGGAATTGCATCGGCATCTCGACCGGAGCGGCTGTTCCCGCCTCGTGCGACACCGTGGTTCAGTTTGAGGCTACGGACCGGGGCGATCCGGTCTGCATTGAGGGTGAACTCCCTGCCGCTGGCCGCCACATTCACACGCAGGGAAGCGACGCGCAATCTGGTGACGCGCTCATCAACGCGGGAACACGGCTCGGAGCAGCAGAAATAGGAATCGCCGCCATGGTCGGCCGCCAGAAGCTGGCGGTGCGCTCAGTGCCGCGAGTCGCACTCCTGACCAGCGGAGATGAAGTCGTTGCCTGTGGCATCGATCCAGCATCGCACCAGATTCGCAACTCCAACGGCCCGATGGTGACAGCACTGGTCGAACGACTGGGTGGACACGTTGAGCGCCACGTGCATCTTCAGGACGATCCGGACTCGACGACGGGGACAATTCAGCGAGTCGTCCAATCATGCGATGTCATCGTGACCACTGGAGGCATCAGCGCCGGCCGACACGATTATCTGCCCGCCGCGCTGGAATCACTCGGGTGCAGCTGGGTCATCAGCGGCGTTCGGATGCAGCCCGGCAAACCGATTCGCATCGGCGTGCTGGGCGAGCGCATTGTGGTCTGCCTTCCCGGGAATCCAGTTTCAGCCCTGGTCACAGCCGCCCTCTTTCTGGGGCCCGTTCTTCGAGCATATCTCGGATGTGACCCGGCCCTGCGGTGGCAGCCAGTTACGCTCGCAGAGGGCATCAAGTCAAATGCCGCTCGCACGCTGCTGCGCCCAGCAACGCTCGCAGGTCCGGCGCGGGTTTCCGTTCCACCATGGCAGGGATCTGGAGATCTTGTCCATACGGCGGGAACCGACGGCCTTGTCCGGCTCCCCCTGACCGATCGCGCCCATGCCGGGGACACCGCCAGCTTCACACCATGGCCATGACACAGGGACCCACCATGACAATCACCGTGCAGTACTTCGCCGTTCTGGCAGAACGCATCGGCCTTCGGGAAGAGGTTGTGACACCAGCACCCGGCTCGACGGTTGCAACGGTCCTTGAGGACATCGCAAGCCGGCACACGGCAGTACACAGCATGAAGGACTCCTTGGCGGTCGCCGTCAACAACACCTACGCGCGGCCGGCACAGGTCATCGAGTCCGGCGATACCGTCGCCATCATCCCGCCAGTCAGCGGCGGCTGATCAAGGCCTACCTGCGGCCAAATCGCCGCTCCAGCTCCTCAATAGAGAGTCTGAGCGTAGTCGGTCGGCCGTGCGGGCAATTGCTCGATCGTTCCACCTTCTCACGCATCGACAACAAATCTGCAAGCTCACGGCTTGTCAGTGAATCGCCAGCTTTGATCGCAGCCTTGCACGCCATCATGTCCAGCACATCCCGCAGCGCCGTTTCTTCGTCGGCAGCGGACCGAAGGTCTGCGGCCCGGTCGAGCAGATCGATCATGAATGGGCCGATATCAACTCGACGCTCCGCCAGGAGCGACGGCACGGCGTGAATGGCGAGTGTCCCGGGACCGGAGGCGCCGACATCGAAGCCGAGCCGCGTCAGCATGTTGTTCAAACCTTCCAACGCCTCGATCGCATCCGCTGACGCGTCGATCACTTCTGGAACCAGCAATCGCTGTGAAGGGAGGTTCGCGGCCCCAATTCGTTCGAGCAGTCGCTCGAACATGACACGCTCGTGAAGCGCGTGTTGATCGATGATGAGCACACCGTCGGCGTCCTCAGTCACAAGAAACATCCGGTGGACCTGAATGACCGGGCGGGCCGCATCGACAATCGATACCGGGTCACTCACTGGATGCGTTTCGGCCAGCACCGCTCGGGCCGTCTCGGCAGCAAACCCAGGCTCCCTCGGCTGCTCACTGCTCCCAAACAGCGGGCGACGCCCACCACCGCTGGTCACCTCGGGTGCGGGAATTCGCAGGGCTGGAACGATGTCGGCCTTGAGCAGCGCTTGTTCTAGACCTCGCTTGAGCACCGAGAACACCAGTCGATCATCGCGAAACCGAACCTCGGTCTTGGCAGGATGCACGTTGACATCGACGCGGCTGGGAGGCACACCGAGAAAGAGGGCAACCGTGGGATGCCTGCTTGGCTCAATGAGACCTCGATAGGCCTCGCGAATGGCAAACCGAAGGCTGCGATCCACAATGGGCCGGCCATTGAGGCACAGGATCTGATGCTGGGCTGTGGGTCTGGCAAGATCAGGGCGTCCCGCCAACCCCCACACCGAGACGCCGTCGCGATTCAGATCGACTTCCAGCATCTGCTTCGAGGTTGCTGCGCCAAGGATTGCGTGAATGCGGGCGACAGCGTCTGACGCCGGAAAGTCAAGAAGCGTTCGTCCCTCTGAAGCAAGCCGAAATCCGACATCCGGATTCGCAGCGGCAAGGTCGCGGACCACTCTTCGAATGCGAGTGGTCTCCGCCTGCGCGGACTTCATGAACTTGCGACGGGCCGGAATGCGACCGAACAGGTCCGTGATCTTGACGCGGGTTCCTGGTGGGCACGCTGCTGGCTCAGCAGATACGGCATCACCGTGGTCAACCACAATCACGCCCCCAGCATCTTCTCCGCGAACGCGGCTGCGAACCTCAAGCCTCGATACGGAGCCAATTGAAGCCAGTGCCTCGCCTCGGAACCCCATCGTTGCGATGTGCTCCAAGTCGCCAAGTGCCGCCACCTTGCTCGTGGCATGCGATGCAATTGCGAGTGGAAGTTCATCGAGCGGAATCCCGCAACCATCGTCCACAACTTCCATCAGATCAACGCCGCCACCACCCACCAGAATCTCAACGCGGGTTGCGCCAGCATCCAGCGCGTTCTCGACGACTTCCTTGATGACGCTCGCCGGACGCTCCACAACTTCACCGGCTGCAATCTGATTGATGACAACTGGTGGCAACAGGCGGATGGGCATGATCCCATCGTACCGCCGATGCAGAGAATCACGAGTTGATCGTCGTAATCAGATGGTTCGTGCGACGAGAGGCCAGCGGCGGCCCCTCCCAAACGCTCGCCGCGAGACTTTCGGGATAATTGCCGCCTGCCAACGCTTGAATTCGTTGCGGTCGATCCGCCGTGCCCATGCCGTCACAAGGTCTGCGTCGAGTCCGGTCGCCTCAACCGTCTCGGCCACCGAACAATCATGGTCCACGATGTGCTCGATGATGGCATCGAGAACCGCGTAGGGCGGCAACGTGTCCTGATCACACTGATCCGGCGCCAATTCAGCACTCGGCGGTCGATCGATGGTGCCGAGCGGTATGGGTGGTTGCGCGAGCCCAAGTCGCTCGGGCGATCCATTGATCGCCACCGACATCGACTGCACCTGCGTCTTGCGAACGTCCCCGAGTACCGCCAGCGCGCCACACATGTCTCCATAAAGCGTGGCATACCCCACCGCCAACTCAGACTTGTTGCCGGTCGGGAGAACAAGCCAGCCAAGTTCGTTCGACATGGCCATGAGAATCTGCCCGCGAATTCTCGCCTGAAGATTCTGGTCAGCCAGATCGCCATCTTCAATACTCCGACCAGCGGCTGAGAGCGTCTCACGCATGGCGATGTGCGCGGACTCGATTTCCAAGACATCGGGCGGATCCATGCCGAGCGAATTGCACAGCAACTGCGCGTCTCGCAGACTTGCTTCTGACGAGTAGCGCGACGGCATTGCCACACCGCGAACGCGATCAGGGCCGATCGCCGCGACCGCCAGCGTGGTCGTCAGCGCAGAGTCAATGCCACCACTCACGCCTACGAGCACACCATGCGTTCCAGTCTTGCTGACATAGCCTCGAATAGCCTCTCGAAGCGCAAAGGCGCGATCAAAGTCATCGCCCCAAGTTGGATTGTGTTCTACAGCGGCAGCGCCCAATTGCACGACCAACTCGGGATCCTGCCCGCAAAACGGCAATCGTCCCGGTCGCAGCTCGCCGTCTGGTCCGGCGTGGATCACATCACCGCCGAATACCAGGTCGTCGTTCGCCCCGGCCTGATTGACTGACACGACATCCACCCCGATCTGGCGGGCGACATCCCTCACGCGTTGTACCTGCCGCGCCGACTTGCCTGCCACAAATGGGCTCGCCGACGCTGCCATGATCGCGTCACAGTTCGCAGCGGCAAGGTCCGCAACTGGGTCGGACGGCCAGTAGGTCTTGACCTGGGCGTCACCCCCCTGCCATAGATCCTCACACACCAGCAGCCCCAACCGTTGCCCTCGATGCTCAACGATCGCTGCCGCACGACCTGGAGTGAACCAACGATCTTCATCGAACACGTCGTAGTCGGGCATCAACCGTTTGACGCACGCGCAGACTCGCGTGCCATCCCGCACAGCAATCAGCGCGTTGTGCAGAACACCGCCGCCACCCAGTGTTGGAGTTCCGATCAGAACCAGCAACTCTGGTGGGATCTGCCGTGCAAGTCTGTCAATCTCGGCCTCACATCCCGCAACGAAGTCTCCGCGGAGCAGCAAGTCTCTTGGCGGATACCCACACAGTGCCAGTTCAGGCAAGAGCAGTATGTCCGCACCGGAGAACACCGCTGACTCGGCGGCTTCGACGATCAACCGACCGTTGCCGACGATGTCGCCGACGGTTGGATCAAATCTTGGGACGGCTATTCGCACGGGTGCATGGTAGCCATCCCGGACATGAACACCGCAGGAGCCCGATTGGGCTCCTGCGGAAGAATCTGAGGACTATCAGCTGAGAGGTTCAGACAAATGCCGACGCCGATTCAACGCAATCAATGACCTGCCGAACAGTGAAGGGCTTACGGAGTGTGCCGTCAAAGCCGTTCCGCTCCAATGATGCGGCCTGCCCGTCGGTGAGGCTCCCGCTCATGGCGATCACTCGCATGGCACTGAGATCGTCGACACACCGAACCGATTCCATGAACTTGGAGGCATCGAAATTCGGAACGTTGACGTCCATCAACAGGACGTGCGGTCGGAATCGTTCACACTCAAGTCCCATCGAGAAAAGGTCGCTGCTGGTGTGCACTTCGTAGTTGGTTTCCTGCTTCAGCACGGTGCTGAGCGCCTCGCACACGCTGTCATCCATGTCACAGATCAACACTCTGGTCGATCCGGACATCAGTCCGTCCAGCGGGATGCCGTGAGCCTTCATGAACTGCATCAAGCTGGCAACTGGGATTCGACGGTCCTTTGAACCTGGAATCCTGTACCCCTGCAGTTGCCCCGAGTCGAACCATTTGCTTACGGTTCGGGCGGCCACATTGCAGATCTTGGCAACTTCGCCGGTGGTGAATACATCTTTATCGAACATGGTCATGGGTATGAGGTCCTCGTGTCAGCTTTGTGCGGAATCGATATGTCCCGCAGCCTGCATCGGTTCGTTCAAGGGGACAGTTCACCGGGGCTTGCACATCTTTCGAGAACGGCGAAGAGAACCCTCACTTTGTACATAATTGGAATATCCCTCTTTCCCGGCACAATCCCGAAAGGGCCCCCAGGAGGGCCTCCGGAGTGCGGCGTACCGCGCCCCGGAGGCCCAATCGTGGTGGGCTGTGCGTTCATGCTCACTTTTTGCAACATCGCCGTATCTCCTCAACCCGGAACTGGATTCCCGGTCCAACCGCCCACCTATCACCAATGGCGGCAAGGAGATACATCGACCGCAACGAATCGATGTGATGGATGTCCCCGACCTGCCACCCACGGATTGGCCTCGGCGAGCACACGTCGGTTCGACGGGGCAACGGGAATCACAAATCCTTCTCAATCAGTCCATTACGCAAATCAGCCCCGCTGGTTCGGGCAAGAACCAGCGGGGCTGCAATGGTGAGGGGATCCAGGGCCGACCCGTGGAGGCTTCAGTTATGCCTGTGGCCCGGCTCCACGAACAGCATCCGATAAGTCGTAGGTGGCATCGTTGGCACGGAATCTGGCTGCCAGATCAGCCGCGGCGCGGTCGTATGCGTCCGCATCGTCCCACGTGTTCCGCGCGGTCAACACTTCGGCGGGAACACCCGGGCATGCATCCGGTGTTCGAAGCCCGAAGATCGGGTCCGGCGTCCACGTCGCATCCTTCAATGACCCATCGAGAATCGCCGCCACAAACGCCCGCGTCCAGGCCAACTTGAATCGCTCGCCAGTTCCGTAGGCCCCGCCGGTCCATCCGGTATTGAGCAACCATACGTTGGCATTCTGGGACTGCACACGCTTGTCCAGCCACTCGGCGTACACCATGGGTGGCCTCGGCAGGAAGGGGCCACCGAAACACGGACTGAAATTGGGCATCGGTTCCGTGACCCCCGCCTCAGTTCCAGCAAGCTTCGACGTGTACCCATTGACAAAGTAGTACATGGCCTGCTCGCGCGTCAGCAGCGAGACCGGCGGCAGTACGCCAAACGCATCTGCGGTCAGGAAGATCACATTCTGGGGGTGGCCACCCATCGATGGAATGCATGCGCCGGGGATGTATTCCACCGGATAGGTCACGCGAGTGTTTTCAGTCTTGTCTGAGCGGTCATAGTCGGGGACACGGGTGTTGTCATCGATGACCGTGTTTTCGAGAACCGATCCGAACCGGATCGCATTCCAGATTTGCGGCTCGCCCTCTTCAGACAGCTTGATGCACTTTGCGTAGCAGCCACCCTCAAAGTTGAAGACGCCACTGTCCGACCAGCCATGCTCGTCATCACCAATGAGTGGCCGATCAGGATCGGCCGAAAGTGTCGTCTTCCCTGTCCCCGAAAGGCCGAAGAAGAGCGCAACATTATGTGGATCGCCTTCAGCCACATTGGCCGAACAGTGCATCGGAAACACGCCCGCGTCTGGCATGTCATAGTTCATGGCAAAGAAGATCGACTTCTTCATCTCACCCGCATACTCGGTGCCGAGAATCACGACCTTCTTCTGCTCAAGTGATTGGATGATGGCAACCGGACCGTTGAGACCGAGTTCCTTCCAATCATCAACCTTGCATGTCGCCGCGTTGAGGATGGTCCAGTCCGAATCGAAACCATCGAGATCATCCGCCGCCGCCTTGATAAACAGAGTCGAAGCAAACTGGCAGTGCCATGCCAGCTCAGTCACAACACTCACCTTCAGGCGATGCGTGGGATCGGCTCCGCAGTAGCCATCAAACCTGTACAGCGTGTCGCGCGACTCGAGGTGCTGCCGTGCTCGCTTCTCCAACTCGGCAAAACGTTCGGGTGTAATCGGTCGGTTGACGTTGCCCCAATCGATGGTGTCATGGATACCGGGCGTGTCCTCCAGGAACTTGTCCTTGGGGCTGCGGCCCGTTCGCTCACCCGTGTCAACGGCGAGAGCTCCATTGGCAGCGAGCATGCCTTCGCCCCGGCGAAGCGCTTCCTCGATCAGCCAGGCTGCTGGCTTGTTCGAGTGGACCGTTGTGGAGAACTCAAGCGGCGTTGTCGTGGCGGTCGTCATGCCTCTGCTCCAGTCTCGTTGCCTGCCGCATTCGACCACACGGCCGCAATGAAGCAAAGAAGGAGATTGTATCGAACCACAGGCCCCAACGCCTGAAAAAGAGAGGCTTCAATGTGGCTGACTTGGCCGGGGCCGGGTACCCTGCCGGGCTGCAATGGCGACCGTAGCTCAGGGGTAGAGCACCTGGTTGTGGTCCAGGATGTCGCGGGTTCAAATCCCGTCGGTCGCCCTTTTCTCCCATGCGTATTCACTGCGTCCAGTTTGACATCGTCTGGGAGACCAAGGACGCCAATCACGCCCGGATCGAGCAATTGCTCACGGAGTCTCCACCGGAGCCCGGCGACTTGGTGGTTCTGCCTGAACTGGCCGACGTTGGATTCAGTTTCGCCCTCGATCGGATCATTGACGAGCGATCTGAGGCATGGGCATGTGAATTGGCCAGGAAGTGGCGGTGCTGGGTCATTCATGGGTGGCCTGTCAGAGCCGCTGATGGACGGGCCCGCAATGTGTCTGGACTGGCCGGGCCGAGCGGTGATCTCATTGGCATTGCAGAGAAAATGCACCCGTTCACGCTGGGCAATGCTGGTGGCGTCTTTATGCCGGGTGACCGCGTGCGGACCTTCAACATCGACGGTGCAGTCCTGTGCCCACTGACCTGCTACGACCTGCGGTTCCCCGAAGCTTTTCGCGCAGGCATGCGACAAGGTGCGGAGATATTCACCGTGATCGCAAACTGGCCCGAGCAGCGGGCAGACCATTGGCGAGCACTCCTCATTGCTCGGGCAATTGAAAACCAGGCCGTCGTCATTGGATGCAATCGCACGGGAACGGACCCGTCTTTCCGATATGCCGGCGGATCACTCATCGTCGATGCGCAGGGCACCGTGTTGGCGGATGGCAACGACCGACCGGGCGTCGTCTCTGCAGCATTGGACATTGATGCGGTGCGGTCCTGGCGAGAAGCGTTTCCTGCGCTTCAGGATGTGAGGGAGGACCTCCTCGGGGGAGAGGGCCGTTGATTGAGAAGTGGAGTGTGGCAGGAGCCGGTGAGCCCACCGGGAGGACCTGCGGCCACGAAAACGGGTTCACGATGCGAATTGCCCAATCGAAAACGCCGCCCGTTGGGCGGCGTTTGCAATGGCGAGACCCGGACTTGAACCGGGGACACCGGCATTTTCAATGCCGTGCTCTACCAACTGAGCTACCTCGCCTGAGGTCGGGCAGCGTATTCGGATTCGCTCCGGGCGGCAACCCGGTGCACTGGATTGAGGCGTGTTGAATACCGCCAAACCGGGATGCTGCGGCTTCACGTCTCGGTTCCGGAACCGCAGCCAGGCTCACACTGCATCTGACTCACAGGGGACACACGCCGCTCCCGGAACCGGGGGGGGCTTCTACGCAGCGGATCGCTCTACTCCGGCGTCCCCAAGCGGGAGCTGGCCCCCGGGCAGTGGATACACACGTTGAAGCGCCGCTGCCAGATCTTCTCTGCTCGTCATCACGAAGAAGACCGGCATATCGAGTGTTCGGCTCAGGAACCGATGGGCACGGACCAGCAGACCTGGCGTTGTCGCAACCATGAGCTCGCCTCCATCCCATCGAACAGGGAGCGCACCAAACTGCCACGCCTGGCGCCGATTCAGGAGCGAGAGTATCTCTGGTTCAAGATCCGTTTCCCGAAGGGACACCGTTTGAGTCAAACTCGCATACTGATCTGCCCAGGCCTGCTCTACCTGGCGAGGATCCACTCCAAAGAGCCGCTCGCAGGTCGCCCCAAAGGGCTCCCCGGTGCGTTCCTGCTCTCGAAGTGCCCGGTCCACTTGCGAGGACTCGAGGATTCCGTTCCGAACCAGCAGATGTCCTAATCGAAGTTCCATGCGATCCTGACTCCCTTTCGTCACCCATGTGTTCGTCAATGCGTCCACCACGCTGAAGTTGGATGTCCTCTGCCAGCCACACGCGGCTGCAAGAAGTCTGGTCGTGCGGTTTGGGTGGGTGGGGATCCCCCACCCGCACCCACGGCGAAGCCCGCTCGCCCTGATAGCCTCCTCGCTCGATGCACCGCAGACTCCGAGATCGCCTGCTTCGCGTGTGGGGGCGAACCGTTACGACGCATCCAGTCTGGACGCTGATGCTCTGCGGGCTTCTCGCCGCAGTATCTGTCGGTGCTGCTGTGACTCGTCTTGAAATCAAAGCCGATCGAAACGCGCTCATGTCTGAAGATCTGCCTTGGGCCCAGCGGTATGCCCAGTACCGCCAGGACTTCCCGCGATGGGACGATGTCATCATCTGCATCGACGGCACGGCCGGTGACCGAACGCTGGATGCAGCAGCCCGCCGACTTGCCGACCACCTGAGATCCCTGCCACTGATCAAAGACGCCGATGCCGGTTTCTCGAACGCTGACACCGGCCCCCGTCTCTGGAAAGTTGCGCCCGAGTCGATTTTTCGGAACACGCTCTCCTCACTGAAACTGGGGCGACGGGTCACATCGGCTGATACTTCAGCCGACGCCCTTCTCACCATGCTTCGGAGCGGACAGAACTCTGAGTCTGCCTCCGCTACTGAACTTGACTCGGTGCTCCGCCCGTACATCAACGCGCTCGAAGGTGAGCCGGTTCACTTTGACCTGTTGCGGTCGCTCCGCGAGGGCTGGACCCCCCTCCAAACCGCGTCGGGACGCATACGCCTTGTCGTGGTGTCCTTCGCTCAGCCAACAGGCGACTCGATTGCTGGGATTGCCGAGTCGCTTGGCTCACTTCGCAAAGCAGTCGCCCGTTGGTTTGAGCACGAGGAACTTGATTCTGTGTCGTGGGGCGTCACAGGCATTCCCGCCATCGAATCCGATGAAACCGAGCAGGCCACGCAGGACTCAACAATCGCATCAATCGTTGCGTTCTCACTTGTCACCGCAATGCTCATTGGCGTGTTTCGCCGCATCCGGCTTCCGTTGATGGCTGCAGCCGCGCTGGTCATTGGAATCGCCTGGAGTTTCGGTTGGGTCGTTGTGTCCATCGGCCATCTTCAACTGCTCTCGATGGTGTTCTCAGCCATTCTCATTGGACTCGGCGTCGATTTTGCCTTGCATATCGTCACCCGCCTTCGAGTTATCGAACAGCACTGCAGCAGCCTCCCCGAGGCCATGGCTCGAACATTTCAGGATGTCGGGCCCGGGCTCATCACAGGTGCCATCACGACAGCCGCAGCTTTCGGGTGTACAGCCTTCAGTGCCTTCCTGGGCGTTGCCGAAATGGGAATCATCGCAGCTGGCGGCGTGCTGCTCTGTCTCATCGCCGTCATGAGCGCGTTCCCAGCACTGCTGGCATTGTCGGTTCGTTGGCGGCAGGATCTCGGCGTGATGCGGCCCGTAGGCGCTGCAGCCTTGAGGCAACTTGTCCGACCCCTGCACCGCCACGCCGCCACGCTCCTCGTGATCGCCGGGGTCGCAACGCTCGGGCTGATCGCGATGGCTTCGCAACTTCGGTATGACTCCAACATCATGAATCTCCAGCCTCCACACCTTGAGGCCGTACGTTGGCAACGGCACTTGGCAGCGGAGCCGGGTGAGGATCTCTGGAGCGGCCTGGTGATGACATCTCCCGAGAAAGCCCCGAACCTCGTCGCCTCCCTGCGGGCACTGCATGTGGTGGATGACGTTGGCGGCATGGGGATGCTCCTGCCAACCGACCTCTCAGCGCGGCAAGCGGAAGTTGCTGCTGTCAACGCCTCACCCGTCAACGCAGAGTCTGCACCAACGAATCTGGGGTTCATCCCGACCGTCTTGAGCACACTCCGCAGCAGATTGCGTTCCGAAGTCGACGGGCAGCCTGACCTCGCACAGACTCTTGAACGGCTCGACCATGCAGTCGAGACATGGCAGGCGCTCGATCGCAACACCGCTGAACGCACAGCCCGAATTGATCGGCTCAATGCAGCCTGGGATCAGGCCCGCCCGGAAGCAGCGTCGTACATAGCGCAGGCCCTCGGACCGGAACCGCCAGCTGCTTCAGACCTGCCACCATTCCTCCGATCAACGCTTGTGGGGCGAGACGGCCAGTGGCTCCTTCGGATCGCCCCAACCACATCTGATGCCTCGATCCTTGAACCGGAGCGACTTGAGGCCTTTGTCTCTGCCATCAAGCGTGTCGCGCCGGATGTGCTCGGGCCACCCGTTCAGATCCTGGAGTCCTCCAGGCTCATCGTGCGCGCTTACGCCATGTCCGGCGGCCTTGCACTCGCCGCCGTATTAGCCTTGCTGCTGTTTGATTTCAGAAGCCTCGCAGATTCCTGCTGCGCGATTCTTCCTGTCATCGTCGGGTTCGCAGGGACATTTGGATTCATGGGACTGGCGGGGCTGGATCTGAATTTCGCCAACCTGATGGTACTGCCGATGATCTTCGGCATCGGCGTCGACAGCGGCGTTCATGTCGTGCACCGCTGGCTGAGCGATCCCAGAGTTCGTCCACCGGGCCTCTGGGGTGGCACCGGCAGTGGCATTCTTCTGACGACAGCCACGACGGCAATGGGCTTTGGGGCCCTGATGATTGCGGAACATCGAGGCGTTCGTTCGCTTGCAATCGTCATGGTGATTGGACTGCTGATCACGCTCGCTGCATCGTGGACGATTCTTCCCGCAGTCCTCCGCCTCCGTACTCAGCGGCGGCGACGCAATGCCACTCTATGAACCAGCCAGATTCTTCGCATTCAAGGGCAGAAGATCGTCAACCACGAACTCGCCGTCCTGCCTGATCACTTCGCCGTCGAACTCGATCTGACCACCGCCGTAGTCCGATCGCTGGATAAGCACGAGATCCCAGTGAATATCGCTGCGATTACCGTTGTCAGCATCTTCATACGCTTGCCCTGGCGTGAAGTGAAGTGATCCTGCGATCTTCTCGTCGAACAGTATGTCCATCATGGGTTCTCGAACATATGGGTTGAAGCCAATCGCGAACTCTCCGACGTGCCGAGCGCCATCGTCGGTATCAAAGATTGCCGCAAGACTCTCCGCCCCGGAATCGGCATCGTGTTCCACAATCCGCCCGTCCTTGAACACGAGCCTGACGTTTCTGAAACTCTTCCCCTGATAGACACTCGGCGTGTTGTAATGAATCACACCATTGATTGAGTCTCGCACCGGCGCCGTAAAGCACTCGCCGTCCGGGATATTGTGAGACCCGGTACATGCGACGGCGGGGATGTCCTTGATCGAGAACTCAAGATCCGTGTCCCCCGGACCAATCAAGTGCACGCGATCGGTTCGGTTCATTCGCTTCGTCAACGCTGCGGCGGCACTCGCCATCGCCGCGTAATTGAGTGTGCACACATTGAAGTAGAAGTCCTCGAATGCCGCAGTTGAGGACTCGGCCAGCTGAGCCATTGATGGCGTCGGCCATCGAAGCACACACCACTTCGTGTGGTTGACCCGCTGCTTGAGATGCACAGGCTTCATGTACTGGGAACCCCAGGCCTTCATGCGATCGTCTGGAACGCCAGCCATCTCGTTGATGTTGAATCCACCCCGCAGCCCGATGTAAGCATCCATACGCGTCATGCGATCAAGATCGCTGGCGGCCATCTCCTCGAACTGGGCGTCGGCGCCACCCTCGACGAGCGACCGCAGGATCCGATTGGAGCGGAGGGCCACATGGGGATGAGCCCCGCGGTCGCGGCAGGCCTTGACCAACTCAATCACCATGGCGTCTGGAATGTCAAAGGCCTCAATGAGCACATGTTCACCAGGTTGAAGTGATGTCGAGTGCGATGCCAGAAGTCGTGCCAGATCGGTCATGCGTGAGTCGTGCATAATGAGTTTTCATGTCCTCTCAGGAAGTGGGTGGACCGAACAGTTCGGTGATTTGTTTCGCCAACATTGGATCGGGATGGGGATCATCGCGGAAACGCAGATCGATCTGCAACTCGTTGGACTTCGCTGCAGCATGGCTCCAGGCACAGATCGTGCTCTCGGGCCTGCTTCCACCAGACCAGAATCCGTCACTGGCCCGCCCGACAGCCGCTTGCCCACCACCAGCAGGATGGGCATCCCACCGCTCCTCGGCGGCGCCCAGCAAGGCGGACTCGAAGTCGATCATTTCGGCCTGTCGCGACCCCACAACCAGCACAATGTTGTCTGCCCGAGGCATGAACTGCCTGTAGGCTCGATCCAGAAGCCTTCGGATACGCGGTGTTTCGTCGATAAACCCGGACGGCAGGCCAATCGCAAGTGAGATTGAGTCGCCCTCCCACTGTCCGACAACACGAACCGCTCCAAGTTCGAGTCCCGACTCGTCACGAACCGTGAGCTCATCTCCGATCTTCGCCATCTCCAGAAACATACTGGCCCGTTCCACAAGCTCCTGCATGAGGTCGTCACCAATTCCCTCAGCCCAACGAATGCGAACCATAAATGGCCGAGCGATCTGCTCGAGGACCCGAAGCCGAGGTGAAATCGAGAGATGTCGATGATCTGCCCGGGCACTCTCAGCAAGGCGCTTGACATGCAGATACCACTCCAATCCTTCGAACTGCACGCGAAAGTCGCATGTTCTTCCTGCCGGCGTCTCGACTTCGGTCTGCAGCACACATCCCTTCCGGTGCAATCGGTCTGCAACGAGCGCCTCGACCCAGTGATCCATGAATCGTCTGCGGCGATGCTGCGCGCTGAGCGAGTCAAGAAGCGGGCGGAGCCCCGGCACATCACGCCACGATCGGACTCTCGCCAGGAGAGACGGGTCCAATTCGCATCGGTACCGGTCGAGCCCCGACGTCGCCGGGCTCATTGCGCCGTCCAAGGCGACGCAGCGTCGACCATTCGATGCGGTGGTATCCGGCATGAGTCATTGAGCGTTGGAGGTGGTGGCCACAGCGTCGAGAATGCTTCAGACAACGGCCTGCCCCCCACCTGCGCGTGCCGAGTATGAGACAACAGCTGGCTTGCCTGCCGCGCCCCAAGTGATGTGTGGAGTGTCACAGTGCCGTCACCGTATTCCCGCTGCGTCACTGGTGTACGCCGCTCAACAAAGTCGACGGCTCGAGCATCTCGCGTCGCGAGTGTCACAGCAACTTCGATCGTCGGGCCAATGGACAGATCCCGAACCAACTCCGTGAGCCGCTCCAGACCTTCTCTGGTTGCAGCGCTGACAGGCAATGCGTCCGGGTGATCTCTCAACCAGCACAACAGACTGTCCTGCCGCCCAAGTCGATCAACTTTGTTGAGTACGAGTTGGCGAGGCTGGTCGGTCGCGCCAATGTCATCAAGCGTCCTGAGCACCGAGTCGAACTGCTGATGTGCTGTCGAATCATTGACATCGACAACAACCAGCAACAATTGGCAATGCACCGTCTCCTCCAGCGTCGAGCGGAAGGAGGCCACCAGATGGTGGGGAAGGTCGCGTATGAAGCCAACCGTATCGCTCAGAAGGACGCTGTTGCCATCACCGAGATTCCACTGCTCGACTCGCGTTGACAGCGTCGCGAAGAGCTGGTCATGAGCAAATGCGCCGCCCGCGGTCAATTGATTGAACAGGCTCGACTTTCCGGCGTTGGTGTATCCCACCAGACCAACCGTGAAGTGATCCTCGTTTC
This sequence comes from uncultured Isosphaeraceae bacterium, assembly GCA_964598425.1. Lineage (GTDB taxonomy): Bacteria > Planctomycetota > Phycisphaerae > Phycisphaerales > SM1A02 > UBA12567. Next base: position 19,928 of record CAZRBV010000037.1, read on the forward strand.
GATGGCTGACTTCCCGCTCCTTGCGAGCGTGGATGCCGTCCAGCTCCCGTCTGAGCTGCTTCAACCGCCGCTGCACCAATCGGCGGTCGATCTCCAACTGCTGCTCGCCCGGGCCGCGTGTTCCGATGCCCACCGGCGCACCTCCGGTCACCTGGCCAAGGTGGTCCCACATCGCACGCAGCCGTGGGTAGGTGTACTCCAGTTGAGCAATCTCGACCTGCAATCTGGCGGCATGCGTCGTCGCCCGTCGCGCGAAAATGTCCAAGATGAGTTCACTGCGATCGATAATTTTGACCGACAGCGCTTTCTCAAGATTCCGAATCTGCGCTGGGGTCAGATCATGGTCGAAAATGGCAATGCTGGCACGCGTCATCTCGATGAGACGAGCCAGCTCTTCCACCTTCCCCTTTCCGAGAAATGTCCGCCCAACGGGCTTCGCCCGCTTCTGCGTCAGCACGCCCACCACCTCGGCGCCAGCCGTCGAGGCAAGGGCTTGAAGTTCCCGGAGCCGATCCTCTAGGTCCAATTGGTCGCCTCGCAGCCTCAGTGCCACCAGCACGGCATGTTCCCTCGCAACCTTGAGTTGCTCACGCTGCATCTGAGACATGTGTGTGATCAAGGCCTCCGTTGGGAGCTACGATAGGAACCGTACCGGCCCGAACACCGAGTCCGGTCGATCGTACGACATGAGTACTCCCGATACGAGGCACTTTCTCCCATGAATCTCCGGCACATCGTACCGCCCGTCCTGCTCGTTGTTCTGGCAACCATTCTGGCCATTGAGTTGCCCTCCGCCATCGCAGGGCGAGCCCGAAACTACGACTGGTTCAGCCCGGTCATCGACACACGGTCGATTCTGATGAACAGCTTCGTTGAGTTGCCTGACGAAGAGGCCATGCAGCAAGCTGCGATTGAGGCCCTTGTCGATAGTGTGGATGATCCCTATACGATTTACGTGCCTCCGGCCCATACTGAAGAGTTTCAGAAGGACCTCAGCGGCCATTATGTGGGAATTGGAGCCCATGTAAACGGCCGGGCGGGCCGCCTCACAATCCTCTCTCCCATGGATGACTCACCTGCGCTGAAAGCAGGAATCCGAGCTGGAGACGTCGTGTTGACCATCGACGAATTCAGCACACTCGACCAACCAGTACAGACATGCATCGACGAGTTGCTTGGTGAGCCTGGTTCGGAGGTCCGCGTACAGGTCAAACATACGGACGGAGAGGAGGAGTGGCTCACGGTGGTGCGTGAACCGATTTCCGCACCAACGGTTGCTGGCCTCGTCAGGCGGAACCAGACATGGAGTTATCACCTCGACGCAGAGAACGGACTGGCCTACGCACGTGTGAACCAGTTTACGATGGACACTGTCCCGCAGCTGCTCGCTGCGCTCGAACCTCTGGCTGCAGACGAGCTCCTCAACGGCCTCGTACTGGACCTTCGGGGCAACCCGGGGGGCGCACTCCCCGCCGCGATCGCCATGGCCGAACTCTTCCTCGCTGAAGGGGACATTGTGAGCATCGCCCCAGACCGAGAAGATCGCTCGCAAGAACGCCGCACCGCGACCGCCTCAGCTGGCGAAGCGTTCGAAGACATGCCGATGATCGTTCTCATCGATGAACACTCTGCATCGGCAAGCGAGATTGTCGCCGGCGCGCTGCGTGACAACAACCGCGCGCTCGTCGTTGGCGAGCGATCATTCGGCAAGGGATCGGTTCAGGAAGTTCGCCCCCTGGATGACGACATGGGCATGCTCAAGTTCACCACGGCCTACTACTTTGTGCCAAGCGGCAGGAATATCCACAGGCGGAAGAACCTCCCGGACGAACCATGGGGGGTCGACCCTTCTCCCGGATGCGTCGTTCCAGAATCACCAGAGGCGCTCATGGACCGAATGGAGGGCCGCTGGACCTACGACGCGATCACGGACGACGAGCCGGACATGCCCGATCGGCTGACCGCGGAGTGGCTCCGAACGGACTACATGGACCCGGCGCTCGCTGAGGCCTGGGTGCTGCTACAGCATCATCGAGCGAATCAGACATGGCCCGAACTGGCCGAAGACGACGACAACGCCTACCCCCCACTCCAGGCCGACCTCGACGCAGCCTTGGATCGCAGAGAGGCAATCGAACGCCACCTCATCGAACTGGACGATGAGATCCTCCGACTCATGGGAAGCGAGACCACAGTCGAACGGGGGCTTGTCGGACTTGACGAAGGCATCGACATGAGCGGTGCTGTACTCACCCTCCAAGCCGCAGATGGCTCGACGATCGGAAGCTGGAAGGTCGCCGAGAACGGCGACATCAAGGCGAGCCTGGAGGGACTTCACCTTGAGCCAGTGACCGATCAGAGCGACGACGCCGGGTAATCACGATGAGAGCCCCATGCCGCTGATTCTCGGTATCGAGACGAGTTGCGACGAGTCTGCCGCCGCAGTCGTGGAGGGAGCGGCCAACGTCCGCTCAAGCGTGGTCGCAACGCAGCATGACTTGCATGAACGGTACGCAGGCGTGGTTCCTGAAATCGCCAGTCGTGCGCATGCAGAGAGACTCCTTCCGGCTGTGGAGGAGGCACTTTGCGAAGCAGGTGTCAGTCTTGACAATCTGGATGCTGTTGCAGTTGGGCATACTCCGGGATTGATCGGATCGCTGCTCGTCGGCGTCAGTACAGCGAAATCTCTGGCATGGAGCCTGGGCATTCCGATTATTGGGGTCCACCATCTCCTGGCGCATCTGCACGCACCCGCGCTCGACGCCGATCCGATCGAGTTCCCAGCTCTTTCGCTGGTTGCCTCGGGCGGACATACGGCGCTGTACAGGCAGACAGATTCACTCGGCGCTGCCTTGCTCGGAAGCACCATCGACGACGCGGTCGGCGAGGCCTTTGACAAGGCTGCCACGATGCTCGAAGCCGGGTATCCCGGCGGACCTGCGATTGAGAGGATGGCAGCTGGAGGCGACCCACATGCTTTCGACCTTCCCATCCCACAGGCCGGACGCAGCCGCCTTGACTTCTCCTATGCAGGCCTGAAAACGGCTTTGCTCTACGCCGCGCGAGGCCACCCCACCGGTCGAGGACGCCAGGCTCGGTTTCCTCGCGCAGTGTCTGAACTCTCAGAGTCGGTTCGGGCCGACCTCGCCGCCAGCTTTCAACGGTGCGCCGTCGCAGCCCTCATGCGCGGGGTCTCCCGCGCGCTGGACGAAGGAGAAGTCAGGTCGCTGTGCGGAGGCGGAGGCGTCCTGGCCAACACCACGCTGCGATCGCAACTCGCCGACCTCGCCGATACTCGTGGCCTCGCACTTCGCATCCCGCCCCTGAAGTACTGTGTCGACAACGCGGCAATGATCGCAGGACTGGCCGCTTTGAAGCTCGAAGCCGGGCACGTTGACAACCTCGACCTCCAGGCGAGCCCGCGCCAGCCGATCGCTCCTCCGGTAGGGTGACGTCCAAGACGTGCCCCCCGGAACGTGACCTACGCATGACCAACGACCCACCCCCCGCACCATCACCGCCGATCCTCATGGAGGGCATCCACCCCGCCTGCCTGGACAACGACCAGCTTCGTCAGGAGTGCGAGGAGTCGTTTGGCCGGCGGCGGGGGCCAGGCGGACAACATCGGAATCGCCGAGATTCAGCGGTGTACCTGAGACACATTCCAAGCGGCGTTGAGGTCGTGGCGGCAGAACGTCGGAGCCAACAGGACAACCGCCGTGTGGCGTGGCGGCGGCTGCGGCTGAAACTCGCGCGTCGGGTGCGTCGCCGAATCGACACCAATCGCTACACATGCAGCGATCTCTGGGAGCAGCGGCGGCAGGGCGAGCGAATGGGAGTCAGTCCGAAGCACACCGACTATCCATCGCTGCTGGCCGAGGCAATGGATGTCATTGAAGCCCGAGCGTGGGATGTTGCCGGTGCAGCTGGAACGCTCGGAGTCACCATGTCGCAACTTGTTCGGTTGGTTCGGCATGATCCGGGAGCTTTTGAACGCGTCAACCGTGGTCGCACTGCCCGCGGATGGCATCGACTTCGCAAGTGACCAGGAGGGTCAGATGAGTACCGTGCCGATGTTGGAATCGTGTCTGTCCGAACTCGTCGACATTCGGCGAGATCTTCACCAGCACCCGGAACTCGGGTACGACGAGCATCGGACCAGCGAAGTTGTCCAGCGTGAACTTGAGGCCGCGGGCGTCGAGTTCCGAACAGGCCTCGCCGGGGGCACAGGCGTGCTCGGGCACATCCCCGGAGGCGAAGGCGAGCCAATCGCCCTTCGAGCGGACATGGACGCCTTGCCGATTCTTGAACAGAGTGGAGTGGACTGGGCTTCCACACACGAGGGCCGAATGCACGCCTGCGGGCACGACGGCCATACGACGATTCTGATTGGAACCGCCAGGATCCTCGCTGCCCTGAGCCGGGAGGCCGCTCTTCCCAGGCCAGTCACGCTTGTATTCCAACCGGCCGAAGAAGGTGGCGCAGGTGGCAGGCGGATGGTGGATGAGGGCTGCCTGGACGGCTCGGTTCTCGGGCCGCCTGTTGCGAAGATTTTCGGCCAGCATGGATGGCCGGTACTCCCGCTGGGCACGGTGGCCTCGCGATCAGGCCCGATCCTCGCCTCGGCTGATGGCTTTGAAGCTCGAATCACAGGGCGGGGAGGCCACGCCGCGATGCCGCAGTTGTGTGTTGATCCGATTGCAACAGCGGCAGCAGTGATCCAGTCTGCGCAGCAGGTGGTTTCCAGGAACGTTGATCCGGTGCAAGGTGGCGTGCTGTCCATTACCCGCGTGGAAGGCGGCACAACCCACAACATCATTCCCGAGCAGGTCTTCCTGCAGGGCACGACACGGTTCCTTGAGCCGGAGGCCGGCGAGGCACTCCACGGCGGATTCGAGGAGATCCTCCACGGCGTCGCTGCGGCGCATGGCTGCACAGCCGAGATCGAGTGGCATGACGGCTACCCGGTGACGTACAACGATCCGAAGGCCTACGAACATTGGGATGCGGTGGCCGCGAGGACCTTTGGACGAGACCGGGTGCAGACCATGGCCCCGGTGATGGGTGGGGAAGACTTCTCGTTCTATGGGCAAGTCATTCCGGCCTGCTTCTTCGCACTGGGACTGCTGCCCGATGGGCAGGATTCGATGCCCGGACTCCATCACCCCTGCTTTGACTTCAATGATGATGCGATCCCGATCGGAATTGAGGCATTCGTGGCCCTGGCCACAACCTGAAGGGCAGACGCCCAGCGCTGTGTCCGATAATACGCATGGTCAGGCTTCCGGCTCGATTGCCCATGCCTCGGAGGCGGCTTGGGTTGGAATCTTGCCCCGACGGGTGCCCTGCAGCCCTCTTCACACGTGCGCGGCTGGTCTCACTTCGCA
>CAZRBV010000038.1:0-16898 GCA_964598425.1 uncultured Isosphaeraceae bacterium
CAAGCCATGCGGCTCTACACGGGTACTGGCGACGATGGCACCACGGGCCTGTTTGGCGGTGGACGCGTCGCCAAGGACAACCCACGCGTGGTGGCATACGGCGAAGTCGACGGCCTCAACGCCGCGATCGGACTGGCGGCCGCGGCTTGTGAAGTCGCGCCGCTTTCTGAAACGATGGCAACCCTGCAACAGTCACTCTTCACTCTGGGCGCCGATCTGGCGACGCCACCGGAAGCGCCCCACCAGGACAAGATGACACGCATCAGCGATGCGGATGTCGCATGGATGGAGTCGCAGATTGACGCGATCGACAGCGGCAACGCGCCATTGACCGGATTTGTACTTCCAGGCGGCTGCGAGACGGCCGCAAGGCTGCACGTCGCCCGCGATGCCGCCCGCCGCTGCGAACGGGCGATGGTGACGCTCGTCCGCGCCGAACCCGGCGGCGTGTCTGAGCCCGCGATGCGGTGGATCAACCGGTGCAGCGACCTGCTCTTTGCAATGGCGAGGGCCGCCAATGCCGCGGCGGGCGTGGCAGATACGCCGTGGCCGGCTTCCTGACCAACTCGTCCGACTTTCACTAGAATGCGGCTCTTTTCCAGCCCCCCCGGAAGAGGCTGGCCGCACCCCCTTCCACTCCCGAAGGAGTCTCATCGAATGGCTATTCGCATCGGTATCAATGGATTCGGACGCATCGGACGGCTCGTCTATCGAGAGGCGGTCCGCCGTGGCACCTTCGACGTGGTCGCGATCAACGACCTGGTTCCGGCGGACAATCTGGCCTACCTCGTGTCCTACGACACGATGCACGGCCGCTTCGATCATCGCGTTCAAGCCGATGGCGACACTCTGGTGTGCGACGCGCACAGCACCACGTGCCTGAGCGAACGTGATCCTGCCAACCTGGGCTGGGGCGACCTTGGCGTGGACTACGTACTCGAATCAACAGGCTTCTTTACAGCGCTCGATGGCGCGAGCAAGCATCTGGAGGCTGGCGCCAAGCGGGTGCTGCTCTCCGCGCCGACCAAGTCGCCCGATGAGATTCCCACATTTGTGCACAAGGTCAACTGCTCGGGATACGACCCGGCGAGCCACAGGATCATCTCAAACGCCTCGTGTACGACGAACTGCCTCGCGCCGATCACAAAGGTCATTCTGGATTCATTCGGCCTTGAAGAGGGCCTGATGACCACCATCCATGCTGCGACTGCGACGCAGCCGACGCAAGACGGCCCGAGCAAGAAGGACATGCGGGGCGGCCGGAACGCCTACATGAACATCATTCCGGCGAGCACCGGCGCAGCCAAGGCTGTGGCGCTGTGCCTGCCTGCTGTCAAAGGCAAGCTGACCGGCATGGCGATGCGAGTCCCAACCGCAGATGTGTCCTGTGTCGATCTCACGTTCCGCACCGAGCAGGCTACGAGCCTGGCTGACATCAACGCGGCCATGAAGGCTGCGGCAGACGGTCCGATGAAAGGCGTGCTCGGCTACACCGAAGATCCGCTCGTCAGCAGCGACTTTATCAGCGACCCGCACAGCAGCATCTACGACGCTGGGGCTGGCATGGAACTCAACGATCGGTTCTTCAAGATCGTCAGCTGGTACGACAACGAGGCGGGATACGCCACGCGGTGCGTAGACATGCTTGAGATGATGGCCTCAAGGGACTGACTGAGAGAATCTACGAAGTGGGCTTCGAGACTTCTTCAGCAGCCTTCGCCTGCTGTCGCTGTTCCTCACGAACGAGGTGCTGGTGAAGCGCCCGGTGGTATTCCTTCTGGTGCCTTTCCATTCGGATCAGCCGATCTTCAAGCGAATCGATGTTCGTGCTTCGCTGAACCTGCCGCATGAAGATGTTGGCAATAGCGCCAGCAAATGTGGCGAAGAGTCCGATGCCGACGACCATCAGGATGACTGTGAGTACCCGGCCGGTTGATGTGACGGGTACGAGGTCGCCGTAGCCGACCGTCGATACGGTCACGACGCCCCACCACGCGGCATCCTCGCCGGTCTTGATCGAGGCGCCGGGCGCGTTCTGTTCCACGTGAAGGACTGCTGCGCTGACGCCGATGATGGTGGCGATGCCCGCCGCCATCATGAACGCAACAACGCTTGCCGCCTTATCGCGATTCCAGACCTGTACAAGGATTCGCACTCCGCGAATCATCCGGATGACCCGAAAGAGCCGGGCCAATCTGGCGATGCGGAATCCGGGCAGGATGGGAATCGAGGAAATGAGGTCGAACGGGCCCCATGTGTACAGGTACCGCAGTTTGCGTTTGGCGATGAAGATGTTGCGCAGGAAGTCGACGAAGAACATCACGCAGAAGGCCCAGTCGAAGATCAGCAGGAGCTCGCCCACCTCACTCTGCTCAGGGAGCGTCCATTGCCAGACGAGTACGCCGATTGAGACGACAGCGGCTACGGAAATGAACAGGTCATACGCGGACGGAATATGTGCGCCGGGGACATCGGCGGAATCTTCGATCGGAGCGGGGTTACTGGGCTCGGTCATGGGGCCTCTATCGGTCAGCCACGGGGCCAAACTGGACTCTCAGGGGCGATTCCACCTCGCTGGAGGGCAATCATCGCCGTGAACTCGCGAAGAAGAACAACCACACCCGCCAGAAGGCGGGTGTGGAGACATGATCTTGCAAGAAGGGCCAGCTGCTGGTCAGCGACGTCGACGTCGGCTGCCAAAGCCGGCGATTCCAAGAAGGGCCATCGCGGCAGGAGCCGGCACGACTGTGAAGTCGTAGTGCATCCGGTCGATTGACTGTGAACCTTGTCCCCAACCAGGCTGTATCCATTCGCCGCCGAGCAAGTCGATGGCAGGGTCTCCGCCGTTACCACCGGTGGTCGCAACTTCGAAGTCCAGGCCGGTGATGCCAGCTGATGAGAGTCCGGCGACGAGATCGGTGAAGGTCCACGAGAATGCATTGTTATCCCAGTCGATCGAAAGGGAGACAGCAAAGGGTAGTGATCCCCAACCACCATCGGCATATTCATTGGCAGACACACCACCGCCGCCATCAAGCCAACTTCCGGCGAAGATATCCATCCCGCTCAGCCCGCTGATGTTTCGGAACCACGGGTTGTCGTTGTCGGCACTGCCGCCATCCCAGGCATCCATGAAAATGAGGTACTTGCCCCAGTCTGCGTCGAGCAGGGCAACGGTGACGCGAACAACAAGATCACTACCGTTGTCGGTCATCTCAACTTCGGTAATGTCGAGGTTCGCATTACCGGTTGCGATATCGCCGGTCGGATCGCTGTACAACGAACCCATCGCAGGCGCAGCAAGCATGCCAGCCACACCAAGTGCAATCATCTTCACGGGATCACTCTCCTCAAACACTTCCTGCGAAGCCACAGCGGACCTCGCACCGATCAATGTAAACGCCCGTGGACTCCTCAGCAAGGACGAAATGTCCAAAACCGAGGTCCACGTGTCCCTGGTCAGAATCACCCTCCACAGGCCCCAAAGCCTCATTTCAGCTCAAGAAAGGGCTCTAAGAGGTCTGACAGAGGCGTCACGTCGGATGTCGCTCGCGGTCGTGCTCAGTTGCATGGTCCCCAGACGGCGCACACCGTGAGGATGTCGCCTGCGTCAACGACGCCCGATCCATCCACATCGAGCAGGAAGTTTGATGTTCCATAGCCAGCCACCACGGCAGCCAGGTCGCTCCCATCGACAACAGCATCCGGCACGACGTCGCCAGTACAGGTATCGCAGGGATCGGTGGACTCACAGCAATCGGGGATCCAGTTGCCATCTTCATCTGACAGCAGGCCTAGTTCAATCTGCTCATTGTCAGGCATCCCATCGTCGTTGCAGTCGAGACTTTCAATCCACAGCGCAACCTGATGTCGGTCATTGGTACATCCGAAGCGTGCGTCGCTCAAGGTCTCGACGGTTCCACCAGCATCAATCACCGTTTCAAACTCAAACCAATCGTTGTGATCGCAGTTTCCGTTCTCGGGTGATGATGTGGATGACCAGGCAGTGATGCCGTCAATGATGACTGAGAGTTTGACTCCATCCATGATCCCATTGGCATCCTTGAGATAGTGTCCGAAATACGCGTTGACGCGATACCGCCCCCCTTGATCGGCAACCCAGCGGCGCACGGGTTTCTGGCAACCGTGGTACCAGCCGCCACAGTGGAAGATGGCATTGGGATGCGCTTCATCTGCGCTCTGCACGCAGTACGATCCACAAGCACTTCGCCAGATCCCAACGCCAAATGGATCGCAGGAATCGAAGATCATCTCGTGGCGTGTTCCACTCAGATTGTTCGCCCACAAGTACCACCAACCATTGGCACCCTGTTCTTCTGATGAATAGTCTTCGCTGCTGTCCGCGATCGAAATCCACGTGGATCGCTCGATGCTTCCATTTCCAAATGCAACATTGGTTGTACCAGCAACACACAGCGGCACCAGACCGCACACGACACTCTTCCAGCTCACGCTCATCGCCTCTACCCCGGCCGCTCAAAAGCAGTCCTACCACATCGCCAAAAACAGATCTGGCCATGCGTCTACCCGGCGGAGGAGTTTCTGCGAGCAGCCCGGAATCCCCCGCATCCATCCATGCGTCAACCGTGTTCATCGGGTGTGTTCAATCTTCAGATTTCATCAGAATGGTCACAGAGACCATTTGAGAGGGTGTTTGGCACCAACCGAGAAGTTTTTGAGACCGATTGGCGGGTGAAACTCTGATACTGGGCGGAGGTGGTCCTGGTTGGCTGGCCACAGAGAAGGAAGAGGACAATTGAAGAAGTACACCTTCATCGCCTTGTGTTGCAGTTCCCCGACAATTCTCGCCGGGCCGTTTGCTGTTGACTACATGGATCCACCTGACTTTCATCAGGTCCGCACAGGACTCGATGATGGTGGCGATTTTCACTGCGGACCAACCTCCGCAGCGGATGGTCTGCAGTGGCTTGCGAATAACGGATGGCCGTTGCTCTCGCCCCTGACTGTCACAGACGACGCGGCCGACTACCAACCAACCGCGTCAGACCCGCTTCCAGTCATTCAAGAATGGTCTGATATCACGGCCTACATCGACTCAATCGGTGCGGAGATGGATACCGACGCCGCCGATGGCACAAGTGTCGTCCGGCTGGTCGATGGCCTGGAGGTGTTTCTCAACCAATACGCCGATACGTTCTACATCGGCTACTACGGGCGGATCACAGACATCCGGTCAAACTGGGAGAAGGGCGGCGACTTCGATACAGCACTGCAGCGGTTGGAGGCCGGAGATGTCGTCCTCGCCAACGTGGGTTTCTACCACCAGCCCGACGGGTACCGGTGTGGTGGCCACTGGATGTGTTTGATGGGGTATGAAGATGTCCCACCGTTGTGGCGATACGTTCGGCTGAAAGACCCGGCGAGAGATCGGCGCTCAGTGTCGACACACCTCGTTACGACCGAAACAGTGTGGCTCCAGGAAGACGGAGATCTTGATGGCGATGGTGTCGAAGGCGGGCTCGTCGAGATGACCGTCGACAGCTGGAACTGGCAGCGAAACATCGGTAGCAACAATGCATCGGCCAATTGCATTCAGGGTGATGATCGGCACGGGTTTCAGGACAACCTCGTGTATTTCGGAGAGTCTCTGGTGCGGTGGATTGATCCGGACATGTTCACGATCCGGACATGGCAACTTGGTCGAGATCTGCTTGGTCCGCTCTACGACATCAATGTGTATGACTATGCACTGTGGTGGGATACCAACATCATCATCTATGTTGAACGACCCTCTGGGTCGCTCTATTCCTACGATCCACTCACCAATGTCACGGCACCGATTGACCTTGGTGGCATACCCCTCGACAACATCAGGCGAGTTCGGGTTGCCCCTGACGGCACCATGATGCTTATCAATGTCGTCAACGAGGATGTGCGGCAGGGCACGGTTGTGTCGCCTCAGGGAGCCGTGATGGGGCAGTTCCTACTCTCAAACAGACTTGATATGACCTGGTGGAGCGGAACGGACGAATTTGCTGCGGGCTTTCTTGTTGCTGACGGTGGAACGTTGCTGCACGTGATTCCAACCGAGGGCGCCACAGCGATTGCGCAGTTGCCGATCGATGCTGGTGCGCTGCCGAAGATCGCGGTGGACGATCACACCAGGACGCTTTATGTCACAACGCCGGGCGCCACAGCGATTGACCGTCTTGATCTGAAGACCATGTCATTTGAAGAGCCATTGGCAGCGCAGGCTCCCGTCGCAGGCGTTGCGACCGGCGGCGAGGGCTGGTTGTATGTACCACTGGTTCAGCCCGGTGCCTCAGGTGCCACCTTTGTGTTTCATGACGGGCAGTTCCAGCGCGTCATCGACCACGGGTTTTCCGGCCAACTCTCCATTGACCAACCCCCGTACGTCAAACCAAACCAGAACGACGAAGTCACAGACTGGCCGTTTGACTACGGAGATCTCGACCATGATGGCGGCATCGGCATTGGCGATCTGCTGGTGATTCTCGATGTCTGGGGTTCACAGGACGGTGGAGAGGCCGATCTTGATGGGGATGGTGTGATTGCAATCGGAGACGTCTTGGCACTGCTTGGTCTGTGGACATGAGCCGAAAGGGACTCCGATCTCATCAGCTCAGTGTTCGAAACCAATCGTCTCAGGGTTCCAGCGGGAGTGTGATCGATCCCTCACCAAGACCAAAGCGTCGCCAGGATCCAAGCCCTTCAATCAGATGGTTCTTCAGCCGAAACCAACGGTCTCCCGGCTGAAACCAGATGTTGTGATCCGCCGTGAATCCGCTGCCGGGGTGGGGGGCCATGATCAACTCACCGAGTTTCATATTCACGGCGCTGTTGTCGGTGATCGAGACGTCTTCCGGATCCATTGACACGACGATCCCACCATCACTTTGCCTCGTCTTGTGAACCCCAATAGCGGATGTGCACTCGGTGATTGTGTTGCCCTGGACGACAACGCCTCGGGCACCCTGCACACCAAGAGCGCCGCGATACTCGACGTCATTGATGATCGTGATGCGCTCGAGTACATTGTCAATTGCCTCCAGCCGCTGCGCGACAGGCAGGAGGTTGCCCTTCTCGTCGTACATACGCTCCGTCCAGTTGTGCCAGCAGCACCCGCCCAGCAGCAGCGCATGCGTTCCTACGACGAGGTCATGGAAGTGATTGCCAACGAAGTGTACATCCGTGGAACCACCCTTGATGCAGATCGGCAGCCCAGCTTCATTCTGAGTGTTTTGAATGGAGTTGTTGTGGTGGAAGGTGTTGCCTGTGACCCAGAGGTTTCGGGTTCCCCACGCATCAATGGCCTGGTTGCCAAAGCCGGTGAAGTCGCACTGATACACCAGATTGTCGTTGGATCGAGTGTTTGATTGGGGCTGCTCGGTGAACTTGATCTGATCTTCGACGCCAGTATCAAAGGTGCAATCAATCATCATGGAATGCGACGCTCGCCACGTGACGCACGTGTATGGGCAGCCGGTGAAGTGCAGACCACGAACGATCGCAAAGGCCGCGTCGAAGCGAAAGACGCGAGTCTTGTGATAGATCGAGTGAAACGCCGCCTCGTAGTCATCGCCCCACTCGTCGATGAATGCTTCCAGATCGAATCCTCCATCGATGACAACGTATTCATTTTGATACGCGAACACCATGATTGGCTCGCGCTTGGTGCCGGGCGAGAAGATCGAGATTTCTTCATCCGGGGTTTCGACTTCGTAGGTGCCTTCCCGAAGCGCTATTGCATCACCGGGTTGCAGCGTCACCCCCTGCACCACGGGACCTCGGAGTGACTCCCATGGCCCGTGGTTTCCGCTGGTCCACACCGGGGAGAGGCCATCATTGTTGTCGCTCGCCTTGTACTCGTTGACGGCGATGAAGTACGTCGTACCACTCGGCGCATAGTCAAGCCACGCCGCAAAGTGATTCGGTACCCCAGGCGGCCTTTCGGCGGCCGGTGAGGCGGCGAACAGGACGGACAGCAATAGGGAAAGCATGGTCCTTAGACCTTACGAAGCGGGAGGCACGGGTGAAACCCGCAACTCCAAGAATGATCTCGATTGACTGGTGACTGTTTCTGCTTTGAGGGATGCCCCGTGTGTTGTATGACGTAGAGTGGAAATACCCATGAAAACAGTTGTTTTCATCACAGCCGCTTTGATCGGACCGAACGCCCGTGCGGTCGACGTGCACTTTGATGCCGCGACGGGTCATGCTGTTGCGCGGGCGATCACAGGCGCGAGGGCCACATTTTTCCCTACGCCAACCTGGAGTTTGACGACCCCGCCCTTGCCACAGCCATTGAAGCGATGGGGGTGCATGCGTGGCGGTTTCCTGGCGGTACCGTCAGCAACGGATACAACGCTGCGATTGGCAAGATGTACGAGAATCTCAGCGATGGCGATGGGTGGGGCTACTACAACGACTTTCATCCGAGCGGCTTGCTGTGTGAAGATTACGCTGCACTGGCACTTTCGCTTCCTGAGCATTCACAGATGTTCGTCGCGAATCTGTACGCAGCTCCAGATCCAACCGACCCGACCGGTACTACCGGCGCAGCGATGACGACGCCAGCCGAATATGCCCAGGAGGCAGCCCGGCTTCGGAGCATCCTGGAGCCCCTTCCGGCGATGGGATTCGAGCCCGAGTTCATCGAATTGAGCAACGAGCTGTACATCACGGACCTGTGGCCAGCGATCACCGGTGTTGATGGCTATGCCCAACGGATCACCGCCTTCACACCAGAGCTCAAGGCGGTGTACCCAGACGTACCGTTTGCGGTGTCACTGCCGCTCGACGAAGTCTTTCGAAGAGACACCAATGGCAGTTCGGGTGTCATCGGCATTGAAGATTGGATCGTTCCCCAATCGCTCGATTTTCAAGCAATCGTGTTCCATGCCTATGTCACGGGTTGGTATGAGCTGAACCAGTATCTGCAGGGAAACGCAACCATCGCCGATGTGATGACCAACTGGTTTGTGCAGGTTGATCTCGGAATGGACGCCTCGCTGGAGCATGCCGCATTGGTGTATCCAGGCCGGTCGACATGGATAACCGAGTGGGGTGTACTCGGCATACCAAGCGCTCTTGACGGGAGTTTCGGGGAGTCAACGCTTCGCATTGTGCAGGCTGCGTCGATGTATATCGAGATGGTTGGCCATTCTGAAATCGAAGTCGCGAACCTTCACGGGTTCATTCCAACGCTTGGTCTTGATGGGCCGACCGCTTTGGGGGGATTGTGTACGCATGTCAACGCTGTCATCGCTTCTCACTCACAGGCAATCTCAACGAGCTCTGATTGTGGTGAGGTACTTGCGCCGATCGGTATCGGCGGTCCGCAGGGCTGGGGTGGCGAAGTGGCGCCAGCGCTTGCCGACGCCATGCTCCTGGGTGATGGGGCCTGGCAGTGGATCGCGGTCAATCGAACCGAGTCAGACATGAACGTGTCGCTCCATGTCAGTGATCTGGGCATTACTGTCGCTGCGAGCGAAGCGGTACGTTTCTATACCGATACGATGACCGGCACTGACATCGATCTTCTGGTCCCGCCTACACAAGACACGATCGATCTTGGCCCCGTTGTTGATGGCGTGCTTGCGCTGAGCATCCCTGCCATGGGGTTTGTGTCCGTTGACATTGCACCGACACCCGGCGATGCGACCGGCGATGGCACGATTGATGTGAACGATCTCCTTGCGGTCATCGCCGCCTGGGGTCCTTGTCCTGCTCCATGCCCAGCGGACTTCGATGGTGGCGGCGAGGTGGACGTCGATGATCTGCTGGCTGTGATCGACAACTGGCTTCTTTGAGTGAGATTGCAGGGCATGATCGTGGCAGTCGTCCGGGATGTCTGTTGGGGACGGGCTGACAATTGAGCTGATTCTGTTACGGTGTGGGCATGTATGGGCTCATCAATGTCGCGATCCGGGACATGGTTCTTGCTCAGTTCGGGGATGAGACATGGACTTCCATTGTGCAGAAGAGTGGAGTTGGTGAGGACGCGTTCGTGCGGATGGATCAGCACGACGACGCGGTGACCTATGGGCTTGTCGGGGCAGCCTCGGAAGTCCTGGATCTCTCTGCGAGCGAGGTGCTGCAGGCCTTCGGGGCCTATTGGACGACGTTTACAGCGGAGGAGGGATACGGGCCGCTGCTTACGGCGGCCGGGGAAACTCTTCCCGAGTTTCTACAGAATCTCGACGCGATGCACACGCGCGTCGGGACGATGTATCCAGATTTCAAACCACCATCATTCGAGTGCACCGACGTCACCGACTCGGGACTGAACTTGCACTACCGATCTTCACGTGACGGCCTCGACGACCTGGTGATTGGCCTTCTGAAGGGGCTTGGCCAACGGTTCAAGGTCAACGTCACCGTTGAGCAGACCGCAGCAAAGGCTTCCGGCGACGATCACTCCGTGTTTCATGTGCAGTGGATCTGACAACCCGATAGAAATCCGTCCGCAGGATCTGGATGGACCGCTGCCGTTTCATCTCGTTGTCGATGACACCATGTCGATTCTGAGCGCTGGTCGCAGCATCAGGCGGTCATGCCCGGAGCTCAAGCGAGGCGATTCGCTGTCGCGGTGGATCACGCTGGAGCGACCCGAGTCGCCCATTGAGTGCATGGAAGACATTCATGCGATCAAAGGGCGGCTCGTGCTGATGCGGTTGGCGGGGTGCGGCATGCAGCTTCGTGGAGCTTTTCTGCCGCTGCATTCGGGCGGCGGGGCGCTTCTATCGGCCGAGCCTCAACTCACGAGCCCGGATGATCTCACGCGGCACGATCTGCATATCACAGACTTCGCTGTGCATGACGCGGTCACCGACTTGCTCTTTGCAATCCGCGCCCGTGACTTGACGCTTGCGGAACTCAAGACGGCGATGGAGCGGCAACGCGTTCTGGTTCGAGAGTTGGATCACCGCGTCAAAAACAATATTGCGGCGGTTCTGTCACTGTCCTCGCTGACCGCTTCCGATGCTTCGAGCGTCGAGGACTATCACCAGAAGTTGGATCGGCGAGTCCGGGCGCTCAACGAGTCGCACACCCTGCTCGCCAGGAGCGGATGGGGACCCGTTCAACTAGAGCTGCTCGCAAATGCAGTCTTGAATGCGTTTTGTGATGGGTCCTCACGTTTGCGTCTCAGCGGTGAGCCGATTCGTGTGCCTGCCCGGTATGCAGGGCCGCTGGCCTTGTCGCTGCACGAACTCGGCATCAACGCAGCCAAATACGGGGCGTGGTCCTGCGACAATGGACATGTGATTCTGAAATGGACCGCTCGGGATGACACGCTGCATATGACGTGGACCGAAGTTGATGGACTCCCCCCAGAGAAGATTCCAAGCGAGGGAATCGGACTTACGCTCGTTCGTGGATTCATCGAGCACGAACTCGATGGAGCGTTCGTCATCGACCTGACACCAACAGGGCTCCGGTTCTCCATAGCGATTCCAGTTGGTTGACCCCTCATCGCCGACTTGATTGCCCGGCAACCGATACCGAATGCCACGCGGGCAGTGGTCAAACCACAGTCAGCATTGCAACTGGCCAGCAGGGTGAATCAGCAAGACCTACCCCACAGATCGAGTCGTGCAGGAGAGGTCATCGATGGCAACGATTCCGCTGGCATCAAGGTCGGCGGTCGTACCGGCCTATTCCCACCCGCTCAGGAGGCCAAGTACGTCGTCGATATCAACATCACCGTCGCCGTCGAGATCACTGTGACAAGTCGCGGGAAGGTCGGCGCACTGCCCCCAATCACCGAGCAGGGAAAGCAGGTCATTGATGTCGGTGGAGCCGCTTTCATCAAGATCAGACAACCAGGGAAACTGGACAACTTGACTCGCTGGAATGACGATCGTTCCGGCGAAACGGACGGGGACTTGCGTCACATCGATGTGGCGGTAATGCCCGCGGTGCGGCTCGACGGCGGTCCAATCACCGGTCAGGAACGCTGAGAGGTCGATCGTGAGGGTGTCGCCCGTCGTTGTCCAGAGCACGTAGCACTCGGCGGTGGTGTCGGGCACCGCAAGATGGTGCCAACGCACCACGCCGAGGTTTGGCATGGCGGCATCGACATGCATGCCGAGCAGATAGGCATACGGCGCCCGAAGCCAGGGGTAGGCGTCCATGTCGGTGCCTTCCTCGGCGTACGAGAACGGCACTTCGTCGGGATACTCGACCTCCCACGCTTCGTGCAGCGCAGCTGACGCCTTCATCGTGCTGAACTCGACTGCCTGCATGCCGGCGACCTGCTCATCGACGAAGTGGGTGGCCATCCACTCGATCATCGGTTGCCACGAATCATGTGACTCGCTCCCGGGCGGCAGATCGTGGCAATGCGCCGCCCAGCCGGTGGTCCAGATGTGGGGCGTGTCGCCGAATTGCGCTTCGTCGAGCCAGTTGAGCAGTTCCATGGTGAACCGCCCCTGTACCGCGGGCGCGCTCATGTCCTGCCAGATGGAGTGATGCCACCCGACGCGGCCGAGGACCGGGCCGAAGGGCGAGAGGATCATGGGCCCGTCCGGGTCGTGCACGATCAGATTGTCAACAGACGGACGGTATGGATGCCAGACGAAGTGCTCGAAGAGCGCGAAGAAGGCTTCGTCCGGGCCTTGCTCACGAATACCGAAGTGGAAGGCTTCGGCGAGCGTTCGAAATGTCGCTTCGTCGTCTTCGCTCGGGAGGTGCGCGCCACGGGCTGCGTTGATTGCCTGCACTTCTTCGGGCACCGTGATGCCGAGTTGCGATTCGATCACGAGATTGACGCGCGATACGTGGTCCATCCAATGGTCGAAGAGGTCCTGATAGGTGGGATTCGCTCCGACCGGCCCCCAGACGTGCGGGCTGATGTACGCGCTGTTGTGCGAGTGCGTCCCGATGAAGTCGTCGCCACTGGCCGCCAGCCTTGGAATGAGATCGCCAGCCGTCGTGGGATCCTCAAGCACCCAGTCCATGAACTCGCCGGTTGAGAGAAAGGAGATCTTGGCGCCGAGGCCTTCAGCCTCGGTGAGGCCCCACTCCACCCACTCCACCCACTCCTCATACTGCGCTGCCTGAACAGGCACACTGGTCGCCATTGGGTCGCAGTGGACATCGATGATGCACTGGATGGGCATGGGGTCGGCAAGCGTAGTCGCTGCGAACACGAGTGATGAGGTGAGCGACATGGGTGTCCTCCGCCGCGCTCCGGCACGCCGCGTGGTACGACGGCGCTGCGAGCGAGTATCCCCATGATGCCCCCATCGCCGGGTGGCACCAACCGTCAATTACAGGAATGGCGGCAGGGACGCCTCAAGCCAGGTCAGGGAAGGTTTCGCGAACGGTGCCCTGGGGGCTTGGTCACATGATGCGGGGTGGCTTGCCAAGAGCAGGATCACGGATGGTGGCTGCAACCACCATCCGTGATCCTTCCGAGGATCCTCAGGGGGCTAGGAGCAATCGCCCCAGGATTCCAGAAGCATCAGGATGTCGCCAATGGCAACGACCCCATCGCCGTCGAGATCCGCGACGCTGTTGGGCGTGCCCCAGGCGGCAAGGATGAAGAGCATGTCGTCAATCCCGACATCCCCGCTTTCATCAACATCGGCGTGGCAGATGCACACATCCGGAACCCCATTGCCATCGGCGTCTTCGAGCGATCCATCGAGAATCTGACCGAAGTCCACGATGCCGTCGCCGTTGCAGTCGGCGTCGTACTCAATGAGCGCCTGCGCGGACGGCTCACAGAATCCAGTCGAAATGCAGGCGTTTGGCGCTGCGTAGAACCCGTGTGCGCAGTGTTGCCCGCCTCCATCGTCCGGCTCGCCGACACACCAGAAGCCCCCGTCCTGCGGTGTGCCATCCACCCAGACCCAGCCACCACCCGGCTCGCTGTAGTCGGGATCATCAAGATCCTGGTAGAGGCCGATGGCGAAGGTCTCGCCATAGCCGAGCCCCTCGTAGAAGGTGCTGCGGCACCAGGCTCGCTCCTCATACTCAGGGCAGACGATGAGGTGGCCGGGGCCCTCCTGCGTCATCGCCAGAAGAGCCTCCCACTCCATGGGGGGATCGAACTCAAGCACTTCATACCAGTGCCCATTCCCACCATCGGCCTGGCTCCACTGAATGGCGTTGGTGGCCGGTGGATCGCAGTCATCGGGGACACCGTTGCTGTTCTCGTCAGAGACGAGCCCTGTCCAGATCGCGGCGTCATCGCGGACACCGTCGCCATCGCAGTCGGCGCCCTCAGCGCACTGCTCATCGAATGTGTTGTCTCCCTGATCGACCCAGTCGCCACTGATACCGCCATCACAGAAGTAGGTCGCGGAGACGTCGATGGTTGTGTCGCCCCCTCCGAGCCCTCTGTTCACGATGGCTGTGCCGAACTCCCCGAACCAGCAGTCCGATACGGTGAGGTGATCACCACCGTAGGTCATGGTGATCTGGCCCTGGACGACGCCAGCCGTGTTGGCAATGAACCCGCACCGTGTCGCGGTGACCAGAGAGGTGACGTCCCACTCACCTGCTTCAATCGCCCCGCCGTCATGGCCTGTCCCATTCCCAATGAACCAGGTGTCCTGGCATGTCAGGTTGGCACCATCCACCCGAATCGCCCCGGCGTGGCCGGTGGCCCAGTTGTTGCTGAAGAGGCTGTGCGAGACAGTGACGACGCTGTTCGGGTGGCACTGCAAGGCGCCGCCGAAGCCGCCCGTGTTGTCGACGAACCGGCATTCATCGAAGGAGACGTGACAGTCAACGCCGTCGGGCGTACCAGTGCTGATGGCGCAGGTTCCATCGCCCGGCGCGTTGCCGCCCGTGAAGGTGAGGCCCTGAAAGTGGACGCCCTCATCTCCACTGCCGGTGATGGCAACTGCCCCGGACCCCAGATCGGACAGGTCGATGGACGTGTCTCCGGACGAGCGCACGGTGATCGCCTTATCGATGAGTATCGTCTGGTTGTATGAACCCGGCGCGATGATCACAGTGCCGCCGGAAGGGCTCGCGTCGATTGCGTCCTGAATCGACGCGTAGTCCGCCGGAACATGGATGCCCTCGCACACATCGGGAACCCCATTGGCATTGGCGTCTTCGAGCGATCCATCGAGAATCTGACCGAAGTCCACGATGCCGTCGCCGTTGCAGTCGGCGTCGTACTCAATGAGCGCCTGCGCGGACGGCTCACAGAATCCAGTCGAAATGCAGGCGTTTGGCGCTGCGTAGAACCCGTGTGCGCAGTGTTGCCCGCCTCCATCGTCCGGCTCGCCGACACACCAGAAGCCCCCGTCCTGCGGTGTGCCATCCACCCAGACCCAGCCACCACCCGGCTCGCTGTAGTCGGGATCATCAAGATCCTGGTAGAGGCCGATGGCGAAGGTCTCGCCATAGCCGAGCCCCTCGTAGAAGGTGCTGCGGCACCAGGCTCGCTCCTCATACTCAGGGCAGACGATGAGGTGGCCGGGGCCCTCCTGCGTCATCGCCAGAAGAGCCTCCCACTCCATGGGGGGATCGAACTCAAGCACTTCATACCAGTGCCCATTCCCACCATCGGCCTGACTCCACTGAATGGCCTCGCCGGCTGCCGAGGCTGACATGATCCCAGCGGCCACGGTGCCCATCATCAAGATCTTCATTGCACATGCTCCTCATTCCGAGTGGACCTCCCCATGAGGGCACCCGGAAGGCGTGCGGAGCGGCGGCGGATACCGGAAGAGATTGTGCGAATTGGTCTTAGCAGGCGACCGGGTGGCCTCGGGAACGGATCATCATGGGGCTGCAGCCGGCTCCTGTCCCGCATGAAGGTCATCCCAGGCCGCCAGGAGATCGTCGATGGGTGGGGCGTGATCCGGCATGGTTGTGGCCCAGGAGCGGCCATACCAGTCGACTTCTCCACGAACACCAAACGCGGTGGCCGCTCGAAGCAGCTCAGTCCAGGCCTGCTGGGCTTCGGCCCGCATGGCCCGTTGCTCAGCCGGATCGTGCTCACTTTCCGCCGCAGCGCAGAGCGCCAGACCGAGGTTGTTCATGTGTCGCCAGGTGATGTTGTGGGACACCCCGATGTTGGCTGTGGCATCTTCGACGACCGATCGGAGTGCTTCGACCGCCCCTTGGGTATTCCCCTGCTGCAGCAGGCACAGCCCGAGCAGCCCCCGCGCACCGATGGACTGGAGCGATCGGCTCCCGAAGTGGTCCACAGTCAGCGGAATCAGTCGCGATCGGAGCACGTCTTCGCAGGCAATGAGATCGGCCGGCTCGCCGCCCCGGAAGAGCCACGCCCATGCGCGGCGGTGCAGCAGCGAAGTGAGCCGATCTGGGTCTCCGTTCAGTTCATCGTTGATGACAGACTCGGCTTGGGCGGACCACTCATGCCCGTCCGAAATCAGTCTCCCACCGATGGGCGAGTTGAGGTGGGCGGTTGCGGCGCCTGCGAGGACATCCGCCCGGAGGTCCGGGGGACTGTCACGAGCATCGTTGGCGAGCGATCTGAGTTGCTGGGCTGCATCGTGCACCGGATTGGTCGCGAGCAACCTCCTGAGCTGTACTGCGATTCGAGTGGGATCGGCTCGAGGGAGGTCGGACACGGCCGCGGCAGCCTCGTCGAGCATGGACCTGCGGTCGACCTGCCATTGCTCCGGCCCCCCCGCCAACAGGAGCATGTGCGCGAAGAGCACGCCATCATCGCCGGACAGGCGCCTTGCGCGTTCGACATGTTGTTCGATTGCGGTAGACCAGTACATCGTGTGTGGCCGAACCATTTCATCCTGGATAGACAGCATCGACTCCGCATACGCCAGCAAGCGATTACGCCGATCCGCCTCGGCGATCAGGGCGTTTCGGCTGTTAGTGGAGTCCCAGGCGAAGACTGTGGCGATGATGGCGAGCGCAAGAAACGTCGGTGCCGCAAAGAGCAG
>CAZRBV010000038.1:16998-22891 GCA_964598425.1 uncultured Isosphaeraceae bacterium
CGAATCGTGTCAATGGCTGCGGCGATGTTCGTCGGGTGGACGACGTATGGGGGCTGCCCCGACAGCAGTTCGTAGAGCATGAGACCGAGCGCATACACATCGCTCTGCGCAGTCGGCGCACCCGCACCCTCCGTAAGCTCCGGAGCCACGAACTGCAGCGTTCCGAGCAGTTGTCCCTGCCGCGTTTCAAGGCTCTCATGACGCAGGGGGCCTTCTGCGGCGTGCGCGATTCCGAAGTCGATGATGTGGGGTCGATCTTCGCGATCGATCAGGATGTTGTCCGGCTTGAGATCTCGGTGGATGACACCAGCGGCATGCGCAGCGCCCACTGCGTGGCATATCTCGGAGAACACGCGGAGGCGAGCATCGCGGCCTGGATCATGCTCAAGCACCCAACTCCACAGCGTTCGCGCGCCCGCAACGAGTTGCATGGCGATCCACTGCCGTTGACAACCGGAGATGTCTTCGATGCCCGCATCCAGGATCTGTGATATTCCCGGGTGCGAGAGCCCGCGGAGGATCTTCGCCTCCTGCAGGAATCGCCTCCTGGACTCTTCTGAAGATCGATGGCTCCGGAGCAGTTTGATGGCGCATCGATCGCCATTGCAGGAAGTTGCCTCATACACCTGCCCGGATGCGCCGCTGCCGAGTTCTCGGTGGATGCACCACTGCCCGATTCCGGCGCCGATCAGCGGATCGTCATCGCCGAGCGCGGTATCCGCCTCTTCGACCGCAAACTGCAGAAGTCGAGCGACTTCCTCGCGAAGGGATGCATCGTCGCCACACACTCGCTCCAGAATCGCAGCGCGGTCCGCTGGTGGTGCACCCGCAGCCTGTTCAAAAACTGACCTGATACGATCAGGGTCCACGAGAAACCACTTTCATCACATCACATCGCCAAGCCGAGATCGAAGCCACGCCTGGGCGAAACGCCAGTCCGAGCGGACCGTGCGTGTTGTGACGCCGAGGAGTGTTGCGGTCAGCGTTCGGTCGAGGTCCATCATCCAACGCAATCGAACCACCTCTCCCGCTCGGGGGTGGATGCGGGCCAACTCGCTGACGGCGTCCAGGACGATCTGCATGTGATCGGGATGCTGCGACACGCTTGTTCCAAAGGGCTGGTCCAGTAGATCGGCATGCCGCAGTGAGTCCGATTCGACGTGATTGCGGGTTATTCGCTTGCGGGCGGTGTCGATGAGTATCTGTCCGATGGCGCGGGCCACGCTGCCGAAGAAGTGGGCGCGGTTGTTCCATGTCTGGGCCTGAGTCGCCCCATGCAGACGCAGAAACACCTCGTTGATGACGGCCGTTGGTTGGAGGGTCACCATGCGGGCTTCTCGACGGCATGCCGACTCGGCCATGGTGCGAATCTCTTCCGAGACCAACGACCAGAGTGCTTCGACGGCCCCATCCTGCCCCTGCTCGATCTCGTCGAGACAGTTCGTGACGGCGCCTGCAGGTGCGTTCCCCGACTGCATGGATGTCCATCATTCTGCCTATCGCGGAGAATTGCAAGCGACCGGGTGTCATGCAGATCGTGCGACGACATCCCGAAAGGCGGAAACGAATCGGGCGGTTTCCGCCTGAACAGATGGTTGTCGCACCTGGAATGGCGTCTATGCCGACATGCCACCTCCAGCAGCCGCCTCAAGCCAGGTCAGGGAAGGTTTCGCGAACGGTGCCGACGAGGTCCTTGACGTGGCTTACAGATTCGTCCATGAGGGCCTTTTCGCCCTCGTTGAGGTCGATCTCAATGACCTTTTCAACGCCGCCGGCGCCGAGGATGGCTGGCGCACCGACGAAGTAGCCGCCGACGCCATACTCGCTGTCGCAGTAGGCGGCGCAGGGGAGAATCCGCTTCTTGTCCTTGATGATCGCTTCGGCCATCTGCACGCTGCCGCTTGCTGGCGCGTAGTAGGCGCTCGTGCCCATGAGCTTGACGACTTCGCCGCCACCCATCTTGGCGCGCTCCACACACGCGGTGATTTCATCGGCAGGAAGGAGTTGGCTCACCGGAATGCCATGCACACTTGTGTAGCTCGCAAGCGGCACCATGTCGTCGCCATGCCCGCCGAGCAGCAGGGCGGAGACATCTTCGATGCTGCAGCCGATCTTGTCAGCGATGAAGGTTCGGAAGCGGGCGACGTCGAGGCAGCCGGCCTGACCGACGATCCGGTGTGTTGGGAAACCGGTTGTCTTCCACGCTGTGTAGACCATTGCGTCGAGCGGATTGCTCACGAGGATGACGGTGGCATCGGGCGCGTTGGCGGCGATTTGCTCGCTTACGCTTCGGACGATCTTGACGTTTGTGGCAATCAGGTCGTCACGGCTCATGCCGGGCCTACGTGGAATACCAGCGGTGACGATGACGACATCACTGCCCGCGACATCGGCGTAGTCGCTTGTACCGATGATCTCGGCGTCGAACCGCTCAATCGGGCCACAGCACGCCAGGTCGAGCGCCTTGCCCTGCGCAACACCGACTTTGTCCGGAATGTCAACGAGGACGATGTCCCCGAGTTCCTTGGCCGCGGCCCACATGGCGCAGGACGCTCCGACGTTTCCGGCTCCGATGACGCTGATTTTGGCTCGACGCATGACGTGCAGTCTCGACTGGTTGAGGGTCAGGATTCGGCCAACGAGCAAAGTCGGCCGAGCCGGGCATTGTACCCGCCGCGGCCTATGACAGTGCTGGAGCTGGTGCGTAGAGGAGGCTGCGAGTCCGAACTGCAGCCAAACTGCGCCAGCAGGGTCAGCAGATCATCGACTGGCCTCCAAACCCGGCGACTGCACGCACATCATTGACATCGACAATGTCGTCCTGGGCATCGTCCATCGGACATGCCAACTCGGCGATGATTCCATCGGCGCACGCCGCGCCGAGATCATCGGGCCAGGTGGGGGCACCCTCGTCCCACACATCACCAATCTGACAATTCGGTTTGGTGATGCTCGTCCATCACGGTCGATGTGCTGCATCTGGTGCCCCCGGGGGCCCAGCACCATTGCAGAGGGTGAGTTGGCTTCTGTACGGCATAGCCATTCCTATCCATGGCTGTCAGCCGCACAACCGAATTCGGCGAGTACGGCGAGAAGGTCGTCGACGGTATAGATGTCCCCGTAACCCGAGATGACGATGAGGATGTCATCGACGTTGACAACACCGTCACCATTGAGATCCCACTGGCATGCGGGGGAGCCGATCAGACCGTCTCCGCATATTGCGCAGAGTTCTTGGACATCCGCCGCAACCGAGATAGCGTGGACTTCTCCAACGTCATCGGTCACTTGCAATGTTGGCGACTCAGACATATTAGTGATCAGGCGAAGGACCTTGGCTGCATCTGACTCCAGAACGTCGCTGCTGCCGAGTAGCCCAGCGCATATGCGTGTTCGCGGAGCCGAGAATCGGATGTGTGCAGCACCTCTCATCGCGTCCCATACGCCGTTGATGTTCTCAAACGGGCAATCGTCATCTGCGCCAAGGCCCGGAGTCGTGTCGTCGCCAAGAATGATGAAGAGTCGTCGGTATTGATCGATGGAGGTGTCATCGTCCCCGTCGTTCCCGAGTTCTGCTGCAAGATCATCGATTGCTGCCCGGGCCTTGCCGATCCGCTTGTTGTAGTAGCGGAAGTTGTCAATGGCATTCGCCTTAGTAAGCTGACCGATCAAGTCCGTAAGCGTCGTCTTGGTGTCGTCATCAGGTGAGACCAACAGGGGTAGGAATACAGAGTCGCCACCGACAACTGGTTCTTTGAATGGCTCAATCGGACCATGCTCATCGACAACAGTGACAACAGCACGGCCATCGAGCGGCCACGCTGCAGACTCGACCTGCCCGACTGAATTCATCAGCCCGGCGATCTGCAGATCAAAGGCCTGCTGCGAAGTTGCTTCCGCGCCCTCGATGAGGAACACCACCGCGAGCCGATTCGACTCACTTTGCTCGAAGTCGTCAGGAACACCGTTGCCATTGTGATCAAGCTCGTCCAACTGGCACTGATCCAGGATGTCATCCCCATTGGCGTCTCGTGCCACCCCGGCCCCAAGCTCCGCAGTGTCGAGGATTCCATTTGCGTTGCAGTCAACCTCCACATCGAGCTCGCTGGCGATAATCCACTCCGTCATGCTTGGTTGCGACTCGAGCCCTGACCCACTGACGATATGAATGTCGCCGGTATCCATGACTTCGACATCAACCGCATGGCCGACCCTGTGGTGGTCGCTAGGTCCACACACCCGATCAAGGCGCTCAGCGAGGATCCATCCCCCATCGCTATAGCGGAGGATGTACACAGCACCATCGTATGAGCCATGTGGATCCGGTGGCGCATTGGGGTCCTGCCCCCCACTCTCGGGAGCCCCGACAACAACGATTCCCTCATCGGCAGCAAGCGACCACCCGAAGTGACCATCAAGGATGCAGTCGGGCGCATGGATTCGCTGAACCTGGGTCCACGCTTCGTTGGCGTACCTGTACACGTAGACACAGCCAGCCTCATTGGAGTCTTCGGTGTCAAAGGTGTGACAGCCAGGGGCGTCGAAGTGTGGATCGCCGACAAACGCCCAGACAGATCCGCCAGCCTCAGTCAGGGCGACCGAGAAGCCATACTTGAAGCAATCGGTGCGATGATCGGCATCACCGATCTGCCCGACATGCCACTCCTCCGGTGTGAGGAGTGTTGGTGTCGGCGACCATTGCCCATTGGTGGTGCGGTAGACGTAGGCTCCATTGAACTCGTCGGTACTCCACGCACTAGCCGGTGAGCCAGCGAGGAGGAAAGCTTCGTCACTTGTGCCAGCTCTCTCATGGATGTCCAGAGAGAGGCCGAAATATGGACCACTCTCCGGTGGTGCATCAATCGTCACACCACTTGTGAATGACGGCGCTTGAAGAATGGAAATGGCCGCGGCATCCGGCGGTGCGTAAGACGGGTTGGTGTTGCCGACGGCGAGCCAGTTGTCGCTTCCCGCGAGTCGCTGTCCAAAGTGAACCCGATCATCGCCCGACAGAACCTGATACGCGAACGCCCACGAATCACTTTCAGCATTGAAGCTGAACAGGTCGATTCGACCAACCTCTGTGCTGTCCACCATGTGACGTGGCGCTCCGAGTGCCAGGAATCCTCCAGCTGCTCCAACACTTGTTGCCAACGCGTTGAAATCGTCAGTTGGATTGGATTCATACAACCACTGGATGACGCTTGGCGTTTCTGAAGATCGAATACGTGCAGCCATCCCAATCGCGAGCAGATTCTGGACGCATGATCCATATGGCCAGGCACCGGGCAATCCAGCGATGACGTCACCATTGACGAGCTCGATGCTCTGCACCGAACCGAGCCCAATCAGTTCGCAGCCGTAGCTTCCCAGAACGTCAGCACCCTCCAGCGCAATGTCGTCGACCTGATAGGACGGCTCAGTAATGGATGCCCAATATGGGTTCACCACGTACTCGGAGGAGCACATTGTGGCTGCGACTATCACGCTTCCGGATACCGGGATCATGGGTGTTGCTCCTCCCACTCAAGTGTCAGTGTGTGGTGGCGGGGCCGATTGAGGGTACGCCGATTGAGGGCACCGCGGTGGCGCAGCGAACGCGTGTCTGCCTGCTTGCCTGTTGTACCCACTCGGACCAGTCTTCCCAAACACCGGCCCCCACACACCCACCGTACGGCATCTGCCAGAGGCGGGTTTCAGAAAACCGCCTATTCAAAGAGATGTCGAGTGATAACGGGGCTTCTTTGCCTTTGTCTGCGACCCAGGGATGAAAAAAGAACGGACCCCGATGCGGCGCTGCTGCAGCGGGGTCCAGTAATGGGCCTGGGAGGATTCGAACCTCCGACCTCACCCTTATCAGGGGTGCGCTCTAACCAACTGAGCTACAAGCCCG